>JBOGRD010000003.1:0-255773 GCA_050749405.1 Nitrosotalea sp. | reverse complement strand
TGTATCATGAATCGCAGACAAGTAACAACACAAGAACACTTGAGATTGATTTTGAAAATGGTACAAATGTCATGTATATTTATGGTACATATCTAGTGCCAGAGTTTCCATTTGCAGTTCCAGTTTTACTTGTTAGCATTACGTCATTGATCATATTTTACAGGATAAAGTTCAGGATTAATTAAAAAATGAAAACCATCCATCTTGCAATTATAATTGGAAGCATAGGTGTAGCAGCAGCCATCTTGGCAATAGTCACGTTTGATCAAAACACATCCCACGTACCTGTAGTTGCTAGCCAAACCAACAATATGACACAGGGCATCTCCACAGTAGTAATTCCTAAAGGCTCTGAGGACGCAACCTCTGGCAAGGACTGCGAACCAAAATTTCTGGTGGTTGTTCTAGGGGTGAACAATACCGTTCGGTGGGTAAATGATGCACTCGTGGCAAATTTCATAGAGGCTGACAACCAAGATGATCCTATCTTTGGGAATTTTACACATTCATCGGATAGCACTATCTTCCCGGGAAAATCATCCAATTTTACTTTCACAAGAGTAGGTGATTTTGGATATCATGGTAAGGTTTTTCCATGGCTTCACGGTTCGGTGCTGGTGTTGCCAAATTCGACACAAAACGCAGTCAAGACAGTCGTGCTAAATGACAACAGCAACATCCCAAATCCCTGTGAGGTATTTGCAATTCCATGCCCTCTCAATCACAGTCACACTTTCACGGCCCAAAAGCTTGGTGCTAACATCTACATTGAAAAACTCACAGGTAACGGCGTTGATTATTATGGAATAATCCACAATTCGAGAGCATGCAACTTTTCAACAAACTTTGGCGGCTCCTGCTCAAATCCCGACGATCTTGCAATACTGAGATTTCTCGGCGTTGATACATCTGTACCGCAACAGCAAGCCGACATATCTATAACAGGACTTCACTTGCAATATTTGGCAGGCGAGCCAGTAGACTTTGGGATACACATACAGGGATACGGCCCGTGTGGCTTTCCTTCCATTTCAGTAACACATGGAGAAAGCATTGTTTGGAAGAGCAAACCAGGTGCAGTCTCTTGCCCATTTCCAATGGTGCGACTTTCTGAAGAATATGATTTAGATTCCTTGGGTGGCCCGTTTTATCTCAATCAAACCGGTACCTATACCGTACAGGTAGAGTACGATTCCAACATGACTGAGCAGGGGTTCAATGTTGTCTCCCAAGAAGGGCCAGGTACAATTCCGTTAATCTATCCAAATGGAACACATACAGGATTTTCATCTGATTACCGCATTACAGGCCACAACAAATTGTTAGGCGCTACACTTGATAACAACACAATCACCTTGTCAACACATACTACCGAAGATGGCAACCTCACCGTAACCCTTGTCCCATACCTTGTAAATCTTGTAGAACATGGCAAAAATGAAAATTTACCTATTGTACTTGATGATGGACAAGAGGTCAAGTATGCAGAACACTGGTCCAATCAAAGCATGATCATTACAATTCCATTTCATAGCGGCGTCAAGAAAATAGAAATTGCTGCAACGGAGATTATATGAAGATGAAAACTCTAGCGTTTTCAGTAATTGCGATATCAGGAATTATTTTCGCTGGGATCTTTTTCCACAATGCCTATGCCCCTTGCCTAATGGGTGTGTCAAGTTGTGGCCCTCCGCCTGGTGTGACAGTAGAAATATGGACAGATAATGCATCTTATGAGAAAAATGATACAATCACAGTCAATGGCATACTTTATTCAAGTAACAATGGCACCACAATTCCAATTCAACTATACAGTCCGCAGAACATCCTTATCAAGACATATAATGCAGCCGTAAATGCAAGCAACAAGTTTAGCTTGAAAATCAATGGCAACTTCAATGACTCCGGACAATACGTCCTAGCTGCATGCAACCAAGGCTGGTGTGACAGGGAATATATCAAAATCATTGCATCACCTTACATCTTGCAGGATGGGGATCATGCATTTCCAATAAACTACAGGACCATTGCAGATGTGGATACCATGGGTGTGAACACAGGTGAAGATTCGCTTTTAATTCATCTCTCAGATGCCCCGATTGGAAGCATCTTCCAGATAAGCATGCCTAGAAATCTAATTGATTCTACGTTTGCAAATGGAACAGACTATGATTTCACCGTGCTTGCAGGAGAAAATTCCGTGCAAAAACTAATGTCAAAGGCAAACTTCAACGAGACGCAGACTAGCCAAACCTCAAGGACACTAGAAATCAAGATCCCATCGTATAGCCAGATCGCAGACATGCAAGGTGAAATGTACGTAAAAATCATAGGAACAAAAATGTACGAAGTTTCGGATTTGGAAACGTTGTCACCGTTGAACCAATTAAAATCAGGAGTTTTGGCTAAAAATATCACATGCAATCAGGAATTGCAGCTAGTCATAAAAGCAGAAGACGGTTCACCTGCATGCGTAAGACCGGAGAATGTAGCCACCCTTGTAGAACGCGGCTGGGCAAGGCAAGCATTCTACTACCATGATGCACATGTCAAGCCCAAAATAACATTGAACGATTACAATTATGTGGGAATAGATAAAGAGGGTAACGCGACAGTATCGATCAACAATCAAACATACTATCAGACCACGCTGGATTTTTCTGCTGACAATTTGCCAAAGGCAACGCCAATACAATTCCAAAATGTCACATTTACTTTTCCAGAAGGAACCATGATTACCCCTGGAGGTGCATTTGTCATGCTTGATGTAAAGTTTTCAGATGGTTTTGAAGAAATCTATGGTACACATGCTGCAAATGAATTTGGAGGAATCCTTGTTCCTACACCGTATGGGCCTCATCTTGCTGTAAACTCGACTACAGTCCTTAGCAACCACATGAGACCGCAGGCAGGCATTACAATATCCCATGACAGGGTCAAGCTGCTTGTAAGCGCAGACAATCCAACATTTTCTGAATCCTCTATCTCGTCAGAAAATAGTTGCGGACAATTCCATACTGCACCAGAAAATCAACACAACTCTAATGCAGTACCGGTTCTTCTGATGAATTCAAACTCGACTGCCTGCGCCAATCTTACTTTTACAATCGCTTCAAATTATAAGGATTGTAATGGTCAAACTTGTCAAGAAGTATTAAGACTGAATTCCACTCTTTCCATAGGCAATTTTCACTATGAAAAGCACGGTAACCTATTTAGCGTATCTACTGGAAAAGACTATACACACTCATTTCAGATTACGGTTGTACCGCAGACAGTTGATCTTGCAAATTTTCCAATTGGCTCAAACTATACAGTAACCTATATCATAAAGTCACTACCAAACGCCACAGGTTTCTATGATTATTCCATTCCAAGGCTTTCATGTGGAGTTTATCCTTATCCACTAGCAGTAGGACATACTGCAGACCAGGTAAATTATTCAGATTTTTCATACATTGATCAACAAATTCATTCTTGTTTTTTATCTCCATACGGACTCACAGCAGTTGAGATATCTGGCATGAGCTACAAGGAAGTGGCGCTCCCTTAGGATCATTCAATAGTGAAAAAATGAAAACTCTGCATCTTGCAATGATCTTGATAATCACAATTGGCCTAGCCTCTTCACTGCCAGTAGTTTTTGCTCTAGGAGTTAATACGCTAGGTGGTCAGCCACGGATTCCCAACGTACTGCTCACACAGGTTCT
The DNA here is from genome assembly GCA_050749405.1 of Nitrosotalea sp. Classification (GTDB taxonomy): domain Archaea; phylum Thermoproteota; class Nitrososphaeria; order Nitrososphaerales; family Nitrosopumilaceae; genus Nitrosotalea. The sequence goes on along the minus strand of JBOGRD010000003.1, from coordinate 252,063 downwards.
TTCTTCTGGAAACAATGTGTATCTTTTGTGGGAAAATGGCGAAAAATTCTTCTTTCAAAAGAGTACAGATGGAGGAGCCACGTTTGAAAGTCCGGTCATGGTCATCAACATGACAGGATCACGATCAGTTGAACCGCAGATGACAGTGTCAAACAACAACGTGTACCTGGCATGGAATTATTTTGACCGAAATGGGACGTATCTTGATTTCAGGCAGAGCATGGACAACGGAGCCAGCTTTGGCAACACCGTCACCTTATACAGGGATTCCTCTCTTGATTTTCTTTCTTTGGATCTTGCTACGTCTGGAAAGCACGTCTATGTCGTATGGATGGACTTTTCTGGATTTACACATTTGATCAAAAGTGATAACAACGGTGCCACGTTTTCATCAATCATGGATCTTGGTAACAGCACCAAGCGGTTAGGTGATCCCAAGATCTTTGCATCAGACAACCATCTCTATCTCTTCATGGAAGGCGGCTGCATTATTTCATCAGGAACCAAGCAAGTATGCTATCCTTCACCGTTTGTAAGTAAAAGCGATGACTATGGCAATACGTGGAGCAGTACAAATCCAATAATAAATGGAACAGCCGGGGGATTTGCAACTGATGCAAGGGCTGTCATATATGGAGACAATGTCTATGTAACATGGCAATACAATGGTTATGGCATTGGCAAGATATTGTTTGCAAAAAGCAACAACGACGCGGCTACGTTTGGAAATGTTACCTACCTTAACAATAACGGGCAAGAAGGATATCCTGCTGTCCTGACAAATGGAGGTAATGTCTACCTCTTCTGGCAGACAGGTGGCAACAATACAAAAGACATAATGTTTGCGCATAGTATAGACGGTGGAACCACATTTTCAAATCCAGTTAATCTTAGCAACAACAATTTTCCCTCAGACAACTATTACCTGTACAAACAGGTTGCATCTTCTGGCAACAATGTTTACGTAACTTGGGAGAAACGTAATCCTGGCAACAGCGAGATATTCTTTAGAATGAGCTCCGATAATGGAGAATCTTTTGGAAATACAGTTGATCTAAGCGAAGATCTGGATAGCGTGATTAAAAATGAAACTGGCAGTACATGGGTTAACTTTGATAGGCCTCAGATGATTGCATCTGGAAATAATGTGTATATCGGATGGATGAACAACTACGAGGGAAATAACGATGTTTTCTTCCGTACAAGCAGCGATGGCGGCAATACATTTGAAAATGCAATTATCCTAAGAGAAGACCAGGCCATACCTGAATTTCCATCTGCAGTTCCAGTTTTGTTAATTGGTATTGTATCCATGATCATATTTTACAGGACTAGAACCGCAAAATGAAAATTCTATACATCTCAATAATTGTAATTACTATTGCAGCCATTTTTAGTACAAACTATGCATCTGCACAATCACTATCCCCAAGCGCTTCAACACCAAACAACCCCGTCTCAATGCGTCTATCGGAGGGAAGCTATTTTGCAGGAGACACGATCACAGTCACAGGAACTTCAACGGCAAACTTTACGACATTGGTTTCTCTAATTGACAATCACGGATTTCTTGTAACATCGGCGCAGGTAACTGCTGACAAGTATGGTGTCTTTACTGCAGGTCTTGCAATACCAAAAGACGCGACAACAAGCATTTGGCAAGTCATGGCAACCGGCGGCCTTGAGCAAGAACGAATAGACGTAATTGTAAACTCTATCAATCAAACAATGCCGACAATCAACTTTTGCTGCACGACCTTTTCATTTGAAGTCTCACCGCTTGAGCAGTTCAAGTCAGGAGTGTCACCACAAGATGTCAAGTGCGAACAAGGCTTTCAATTGATATTAAAAGCAGAAAACAATTCCCCGGCTTGTGTACTGCCAGATAATGCAGAAAAACTAGTGTCAAGAGGATGGGCACAGAACATTCTCTTAATATTGATGCCAAAAAATATCTATGCGCCAGGAGAAAAAATAGATCTTACAATTAATTTCAAAGGACTGGTGCGCGAATCCTGTAGCCAACCACATGTCATCATACTTGACTCTAACCAAAACGTGGTATGGCGTGGCACCGAGTCTACTCAACTATGCATCTCAGCGCCCTTTGGTCAGTCATATTACGTTGACAGAACATACAACCTGCTCTCTGATCTTGGAGGACCAGTTATCATCAGCCAAGCAGGAAATTATACGGTGAAGGTTTCATTTTATGAACAGTCATTAGAAAAGCACTTCTCTGTTAATTCAAGGAATGATTAGAAATGAAAACTCTTTTAATTACTAGAAAAAAGAGATGCGTTGAAACCAAAAAGGTGTGAACAATTCTCACACCAGTGGTTTCAATTTATGCCAGGAGAGATTATCAAGACTGGTGAACTTGTATAAAAAAGAGATTGTTAATGCAGTGTCAAATAGTTGTTACAGTAACCCCATTTTCTTGAGGTATGAATGTGTGCTCAGCTTGAGCCACTCTTTGATTATTTGCTTCTACCAAAATGGGATATGATCTGACAATTTTATTCTGAATCAACTTGTCTAGAAGCCTCCTAGAAGTTTTTTCATCCCATTCTGATATTAACCATCTCAATGCAAATGGTAACATGTTGAATTTTTGCCAGATAAAATCAATTAGCTTGTTTGCATCATCATCTTTTGCACGCTTTCTTGTGGCTAGTGAAAAAATATTCCTTGTCTTTCCCTCTCGTACAAATCCTGAACCATCTCGTGTAGTGACAAATGGTTCACATGCATATGCTTCTGTTGACTGGAAGGAAAATGATCCAATGGACCATATGTTTGGCACAGATTTTCCGGCATGTATGGTGAATCGTTCAAGAGAATGACCACTAAGATTTGCAATTGGCATGCCACCCATTTGTTTTGCTGTATTTTCTATAATTTTTCCAACATCACTTGATTTTGTACCGACCCGAATGATGGAGATTGCTTCTCTTAGGGCAGCTTCTGCAGCTTGAACAAGATAATCGTAATTTGGATCATAGCACACTGTTACAGCAGTGTCTGCAATGTATCCGTTTATCTGCACCCCCAAATCAATCTTAAGTAGATCAGTTTCTTTGACAACTATGCTATCATTTGGTTCTGCAGTGTAATGTGCTGCTATTTCATTTAGGCTGACATTTACAGGAAAAGCACATTTGCCTCCTTTTTGCTCTATCTCTTTTTCAAGTGATTCACAAACTTCAAGCAGCGTTGAACCAACATGATATTTTTTCCTAGCGCCTTCTCTAACTTCAGCTGCGATTTTTCCTGCATTAATGTAGTCTTGAACCTGCATTAGTTTAACATTGAATAGATTTGTTATTTAAAATCATCATATCATATGGGAAGCTTAAATTGGGGACTTTTTTGTGCATTCAACATCGGGATCGTGGTCTAGCTTGGTATGATTCGGGTTTTGGGTACCTGAGGTCGTCGGTTCAAATCCGGCCGATCCCATCTCTTGTATTTTATATCGTTAAAAACAAAACCATTTCAATTAGTTATTATCTGACTTTCACACACTCTGATGGGTCAGGCGATGAAGAAGAGTTAGAGACATGATTAAAAGATGAGTGTGAATTCAGTGACTCTGAGTACTGGCATACCTATTTATTGAATTTTTTTACCCAAATACTATATCTTGGGATTTGAAAAACGTGAAATCTTGCTGATCCTAGGAGTTTTGTTTCTGATGATAGGATTGCTGCCATTCTTGTCTCCGGTATATGCAATAATAATTGCGGTTATTGCATACTTTGGGATTAGAGTATTTGTTGGAAGGCGAAAGAAACAGATTCAAAAAGCAATAGGGGAAGGGGTGTGTGCAATCTGTGGCTCTGGGATAATCCAGAACAAGTGCCCAAACTGTGATGAACCAAAGGCTGGTTAATATTCAGATCTCATATCCAGATGACAAATTCTACGAACGACTTATAATGAATTCTAGTCTAAGTTTACCTAATGCAGTTAAAGGCATATTGGGGATTAACAAGTAGCTCAACTTTTCCACAATCAACACCTAAAATTGTAATCTCTGTGATGAAATGGTAACATAGATGAGATACTTGAGATCCTACACTATTGTCAGCTTTTTAATTCTAATTCTAATTGGACAAACTTATTCTGCGTTAGGTCAGGAAGCCCCTATAGCAAATCACGTGGTGATAAATGAAGCTGATATAAATCCAGTTGGAGACGACACCAAATATCCAATAGACTGGGTGGAACTCTATAATCCGACTTCCAGTCCCGTAAATATTAGTGGCTGGACCATTGGCGCAACAACTGGACTGCATCAAACCTACACGATACCAAGTAATACGATAATTCAGAGCAAACAATTCCTGCTCTTCACATATGGTCCCATGTGGTTTCCACACGCTGGTGCAGTTATTCAACTAAAAAGCGCTAGTAATACAATAATTGATCAAACTCCACCGTTGTCTGATTTTCAAGGGGGCGGTAATTCATGGCAAAGACTAACTGATGGTTATGATACCGGTTCTTCAAGCGATTGGGTTTACAAAACGGTCACCCCAGGATCATCTAACGGTCAACTCACTACTATTTCCACTGCTACTCAAAACACTATGAGCATCACTACTGACAAAACTAGCTATATCTTTGGAGACACTGTAACAATGAGCGGAAAAGTTTCAGCACTTCTAACTGATCCTGTTTTAGGATATCCTCTGTCGGTTAACTTGGTAGTGTCTGGACCATCTGGTTTTCAAAAAACATTCACTTTATATCCAAACAATAATCTGCAATTTAGTACATCGATGACAACTGGTCAGGTACTGGGATTTCCGGAAGGAAATTACACAGTCTCAGCATCATATGGACGCCTTGCAGCATCATCTGTCTTCATGCTTGGCTCAACGCCATTTACTCCTCCAACCCAGGCCGCTTCAATTACCATGTACGTGTCAACAGACCAGTCAAGTTATACTATATCGCAACCGATTACACTTAGTGGCACTGTTTCTCAAGTTATGCCACTGACTCCAGTGGTTTACAAAGTCTATACGCCAAACGGTACCATGATATATCAAGGAAATCTTTTTCCTGATTCCAAAGGTAATTTTACTACATATAGTCAATATCAGTCTCATTCAAGTGCATCTGGAATTATGATAAACAGTATTACTCCAATTTATGGAAAATATACAGTTACTGCAAGCTATGGTACTGCAAAAGCAACTACTTCCTTTACATTGATATCTCAACAAGCACAAACCACACCGCTAATAGTATCAACCAACAAACAAGTATATGGTCTTGGGGAGACGGTAAAGATAAGTGGGAGCACTCAACTGGCCGGGCTGCAGAATTCTGGACTCTCTCCGTCTTTGGAAATAATACAATCATCTGCAGCATCTGCAATTCAAGGAATCGTGCCACAAACTCTCGATGTTAAAACATTTGTCAATATACAACCAGACAATACATTCACATATAATTTTGTCATTCCAAGCGAGTCGGTTAGACTTGGAAATTACAGGGCTATATTGTCAACATCGTCTGTGCAAGCAGAAGCTGATTTTGTAGTTGCAGCAAACCCAAGTACTTACCAACCTACAACACAAACAGGTCCATTCATTATGACTACTGACAAGACACTATATGCATATGGAGATCCAATTGTCATTTCGGGCCGAGTACAACCAAACATGATAATTCAGGGATCTCAAATTCAGATTTCAGTTTTCAATTCCACAGGAGGCCAATTATATTCTCAAACTTCGTTTATCAGTGGTTCGGCTATCAGCCAATCTACACCGTTGGCGTTTTTTGCGTATCCAGATAGTAGTGGAAACTTTGTTGTCACGCAATCTATTACTCCTAGTATATTTGCTGCTGGTATGTATACTCTAAAAGCTTCATATGGTAACCTTCAGGTGTCGACTATCTTTTCAGTGTACAACCCACTTAACACAGGCAGCCAAGGTCCTATTGTGGCTAATCTTGATAAACAAGTGTATGGAGTAGGCGATACCGTACATCTAGCTGGAAAAATATCGAGCCTAACGGGAACTTCTGTATATACGCTGAACCTCCTACAACCAGATGGAAAAATAATTGCCACCAATTTAGCATTGAATAATGGGCTTTTCTCGTGGAATTATACAATCCCAAGCCAAGCGACGTTTAACACTGCTTCTGCACTTACCACCAACAGAGCAGCATCATCTAGCGCAACCTCGCAGACCAGCCTGTATGGAATCTATAGTGTAACCATCAATTCTGACAATGGAAATTCGCAGTTATTCTTCCAAGTATCGCCAAATCCGCAAAACCAAACTGCCATATCTCCATTTACTGTAGAGACTGACAAGGCGTCATACTTGAGCACTGACGTATTGATTGTTTCAGGACAAACATTACCACAATCAAATACTGCATCTCAATCTATTAACAACCAAGTTCAAATATCGATCTATACTCAAACTGGACAAGAAATTTACAGATATTTTGCCTCTCTGAATCAAGGTGGACAATTCCATGTATCAGTACCAATGCAGCCTGGCGTGTGGACCACAGGAACTTACAAAGTTTATGCACAATATCTTGCCTACAATGGTAAGACAACATTTCAAGTAACAGATCCATTTACCATTGGTTCTGGGACTCTAAAACTTTTCATGACGACAGATCATAACCAATATCTTCCTGGCCAAACAGTTCTAATTACTGGCAGGACCAGTTACATCATATCAATTAACAGTGTCTATCTTACATTCGGATTAGCAAACGATACTGTGATTAGTGAAGGCCAAGCTGTATCACAAAGAGGTTACACGTTACAACATGGTACGGCATCTTTTGATCAGTATAGTTCCTTTAGTTATAATTATGTAATTCCAAAATCTATCCCTGTTGGAACTTACACTGCAGTAGCTCAGGTACCGTTTGGATTCTTTAATGCAACATATCAAGTAGTTAATCACTTACCTCAAGCAAACTCCACATCACAAACAAATACCACACAAGCAACGCCTCCACTTGCAAACACTACTAAAGTGACACCATCATCTACAAATTCCACCCAAGAACCAACTATGATGCCAACAAGCGTAGGACCGACACAAAAGAGAACCACACAATCTATGATTGTAGACAAGGAGAACATGATATCAAGTTCGCTCATACCCATAAATCTAAATGAAAAGATCAATGGTAATCAAACTTATTATCCAAGGGAGATGGATGGATTGCTTCGTGTAAATCCAAGTGACGAAAATGCAGTCAGCCTTAAGGTGATCTCACCTAACGGTACTTGCATAATTGGTTCGAGTCCAGGCTGTGAGGTATCACAATCAACAGTTCAAGGAAGTTCGCTTTACCAGACTGTAAACATTGGAAATGAAAGCCTTTTGGTGGGATTTTCTGGCTCTGATCAGAGAATACAGCAATTCAGTCTTCTCCCAGCTAACGCAAACGGTACTCTACAAGTTGGTCAGTGGAACATACAGATAATAAAAAATGATCAAATCTCTAGATTCTATTACCAAGTAACTTATCTAACAAAATAATTACTTGATGAAAACTATATCTAAAATGCAGCATAATTTATTTTACAATGGATTATAGTGATAAAATGGAAGTTCAGGTTTTTATGTTGCGACAAGACGACCCTGCAAAATGTACTGCTGCAAAATTGGTAAAGTTTGGATTGGCAAAACAAATAAGAAGAATGATACGGACTACCATGATTTTAGATCCTTTTGCAGCAAAGATAGTTTTGAAAACTGATGGACATGTTGTTGACTCTATTACAGCTATTGACTGTTCTTGGGAGTTGGTAAAAAAAACATTTACCAGAAATTTCTCAGACTTTTCTCGCAGACTGCCGCCATTACTTGCTGGAAATCCTGTGAACTATGCCAAAATAGGAAAGCTCACCACCGCAGAAGCTATTGCAGCAACTCTTTTCATTATGGGATTTGACGATCAGGCCCATGCCATATTGAACAAATTCAAATGGGGGCATACATTTTTTGTTCTCAATCAAGATCTCTTAAAAGACTATTCAAACGCAGATACGCAAGAAAAAACGGTTGAGATATCAAATGACTATGGCATAACGCCTAAAACATCTCTGGAATAAATATGGTTCCATAAATTCACTTGGAATTTGAGTGAAAAAGAAGCCCAAGTTATACATCTTTCCAAGGCATTAGCCTTCATTCGTGATGGTTTTTCTATGTGGGTAAAGATTTATGCGAGAGTTTTTTCCACACGGATAGGTTTGCATGGCATCTGAATCACATTCGGGATTAGTTCGTAGTTTATCTCTGTTAGACATAACTATGGTAGGAATTGCCGCCATGATTGCTGGCTCTATCTTCAATTTGATTGGGCCTGCCATGCATGAAGCTGGTCCTTCCCTACTCATAGCGTTTGCATTAAGTGGAATAATTAGTTTCTTCACCGCATTAACCTATGCTGAGCTTGGTTCTGCATTCCCAGAAGCAGGAGGTGGTTATAGATGGGTCAAAGAAGGGTTGCCAAGACCGAATGCCTTTATCAGCGGATGGATCGCCTGGTTTGCTCATATGATTGCAGGAAGTCTATACGCAGTGTCTTTTGGCTCATTTTTTGGGAGTCTGCTTGAAAGTGTAGGGGTTTCATCAAACTATGCAGGAATACCACTTCAGATCATTATCGGGGGAACCGTGGTGATAATTTTTACCTATGTAAATTACAGAGGGGCCTCTCTTACAGGGAAGGTTGGAAATGTACTTACATTCACACAACTTGCAATAATCGTTTCTTTTATTGTTGCGGGCATTTTTGCTTGGGGTTTTGTAAATCACAATTGGTCCTTAAATTTTCAAAATGTCATGCCAAAGGGTTTTGGAGGTCTGATGCTTGGATTGGGTATTACCTTTATCGCATTTGAAGGGTACGAAATAATTGTTCAAACAGGAGAAGAGGTAAAAAATCCAAAGAAAAATATTCCAAAGGCAATCTTCATAACGCTTGGAATTGTTACAACTATTTACATAGTTTTTACTTTTTCATTCCTTGTAGGGCTGGATCCGTCAAAGTTAGGAAGTGAGGCGTGGAAATTCATAGGGGATAATCAAGAACTTGGTATTCCAAAGGCTGCACAATTCCTTTTACCTTTTGGGACTCTGATCGCATTGACAGGTGGTATGATATCAACTGTTGCAGGTCTTAGTGCCACTACCTTTTCCTCAAGTAGGGTTTCATTTGCAATGGGCAGGCAATATAATCTTCCTTACATTTTCAGCTCGGTGCATACTAGATATCATACACCACATTTTGCGATAGCCGTGTCTGGCTTTATAATGTTGGTCATGGCGGTTTGGCTTCCAATTGAACAACTTGCTATTGCTGCTGGTGTGATGTTTCTATTTTTGTTTACACAAGTAAATTGGGCTGCAATTCAAATCCGTAGACTGTATGGGCATAAACTTGACTATGGATTCAAGATTCCACTATTTCCTATTATGCCATTAATTGGGATATTTGCCAAGGTAGGTCTTGCTATCTTTCTTTTGATATATAATCCGCTAAGTTGGGCCATAGCAATTGTCTGGATACTTATTGGCTTTTCTATCTATAAATTGTATATTTCAAAAAAAGAGATAGAACATTATGCCCCCCTAGTTGCAAACATTGGCCCTCAACAGAGAAAAGACTATCGTATTATGGTTGTATTCAACAAAAAAACAGTTGAAAAACTTGTAACTATTGCTTCATCTATTGCAAAGTACAAAGACGGAGAAATCTCACTTCTAAATGTGGCAACAATCCCGCTTCAGATCCCTCTTTCCATGGCACATGGATTTGCTGAACCAGTCATGAAATCCTTTGACGACTTGAAGAAGAAACCTGGTTTCTCAGAGTATCGATATCTTGTTAGACTATCACATGACACAACAGAAGCAATTCTTGCTACTGCGGAAGAACAGGGGATAAATCTACTCGTAATGGATTTCTACGATCTTCGTAATAACCGCAAATTACTTTCTCTTACGACGTGTGATATTGTGGGAGTAAATATAAAGAAAGAATTTGAAAAAGAACTTTCTCATATAGTAGTAGCATATGATAAAGGAAGACACTCCGATCTCGGTCTTGAGATCGCCACATCATTTTCCAGTTCTCTGAACAGCAAGATACGCATTGTAAGAGGTGTAGTAGAATCTCCTGAAGAGGAACGTGATATTTTGAGCAGAATCAACGAGAAAATGTTCGATCTTGATTTGAAAAAAATTCCTGTTGAAAGAATCTATCCTGCAGGTATGGACATTACTAAGGATCTGTTGCAAAATCTAAATCAAGAACCTGAAATAGTGATTGTTGGAGCTGGAAATCAACCTGAACAGGCATTTAGCCCGAAGACAATGGAGATTGTTGAAAAATCAAGATATAGTGTCTTTGTAATACGTAACTCTAGATTTTCAGAGATACGAGCAAGACACTTTTGGCATGTAATTGCTCCAAGACTCAAGGAAAACAGGTTCGTCTACAGGTTGTATCGTATTATGTATGGTCTTGTAAAATCAAGAAAAAAAGCAACTACTCAAGAAGACTATTTTGCACCTAAAATGTAGTCTTGCCAATACTAAAATAGAATCTTTCATAATCTTAGATAGGGTGCGAGCCGGTGAATGAGGCACTGCTACGGCAGAGGAAACTCCTCCCTCCATGCAGCAAATGTGATCCGGAGACGGTTAGCCAGAGATGGCTGGCAACAGAACAGAAAATTATCCTATTTGGGGTGTACTGTGATGGTGATGCCTGAGGTTCCCAGTAAGGAATGAAAAAGCTGTCCCACATGGAGCAAGGCCAAATCAAACAATAAGCGCTGCACTTTGTTTAGGTAGGCCGCATAGCGAAATCTCGTAAAACAGAAGGAGGGTTACAGCCGGCACGCACTTTTTTCTACTTGTGTCTGGTTTGTCACCACAATAGATTGAATAGTTTGATCTAAAGTTATTTTTGTCACATTTGTGTATTGTTTGGGTTTGTAGATGTCTGATCTTTGTGTGATTGTTCTTGTCTAAGCGGGTCTGGCAGCTCCGCAATTGGAGCAGTGGTCGTGAATCTTAGGTATGTAATGACCACACTTGAAGCATAGCCAGTCGGGCTCTTCTGTTGCTGCAGGGGCGGTAGTGGTAGCTGTAGTAGTTGTTTTTATGTCGTCGTCAAACTTGTCTGCCCAGTGGTGTCTTTCTTCGTATTGTACAGGCCCCCATGCCTCAGCAGGCTTTCTGTCCTTATTGCGTTTCGTCATTTTATTGCTAAACCAGAATATTCCTACCGCTATTATTGCCGCACCGCCGGCCAATCCGTATACTAGCATAGTTGATGTTCCAGCTGCTGTAGTATTTGTAACTCCAGCAGCTGCATTGACGGTTGTTGCCAAAGTCCATCCTCCTTGAACTTTGTTTGGATTTGCGTGGCCTTCTACGTTAATGGTTCCAGCATCTGTCTGTTCTTTTGTTGATATGTGATATTTGACGCCGTCAGAACCAGTAAAGTCCTCGTCGATGTTGTGTACTTGCAATGAACCTGCACCAAGCTCACTCTGTCCTGAGGAAAGTGTAGTAACTGCTAACTTTTGTCCTTTGTATCCATATCCCGCTGTTTCACTTAGAGTATATGACGGATCGAAAAGGCTATCCCATTTGTTAAGTGGCTGTTGGCTAAAGAGTCCTGTTGCATCTATCAAGTTTGGATGTGCGAATACGCCATAGGCGTCAGTACCCTTGAGTGCGTTGTAAAGATCAGGCAGTTGACTTTGGATGGAATCTATTGGATAGTTGATTTCTATGGGTCCATACTGACTGGTGGTTAAAGTGACAGGTGCGCTGGCATTGAATGCGATCCAAGACGCATCAAACGTTGCTGGTATGTCGCCGCTAGCTTTGTTCAAAACATAGCCTGTTATGGTGGGAGTGAGTATGACTTTGTAATCAAAAGAAGCATGATCTGAATATCCGTTCACTAACATTTGATAGTTAACAGTCAAATCAGTCATAATTGCGGTGCTATGTTCATTTGAAGCAATATCTGTGTTGATTTGCTCCATGAACGTTTTGAGAGCAGGATCGTTGGTGGAGTTGTCAGTAAATGTTATTGTCATGTTTTTGCCTTGAAGTATACTCTGTAGCTTGCTACCTGAGGGATAATCTATGTAGAAACTCTTTTCAAAGTCATAGGTAGGATTAATGGGATTACCTGCAATGGGTAAAGTAGCACTAAAGTTAACTGTTGCAAAACTTGGAGAAATTGCACCAAAAAGTATCAAACCTGTTATCACTGGGGCAACTAAAAATCTCATGGTCACATTCCACGTGAACTCAAAGTCAGTAATAAATCTTAGCATTATTTTTTTCTCAATAATTATCTCCGAATTTTTATTGGCAAGAGTAATATGGTATTGGTATCTCTTAGTATCTTCATAGGGATACTGAAAAATGATAACGATTCTTGCGGGGGGAACTGGTTCTGTAAAACTTGTACGAGGAATAGTCTCACAAACGCGTGATCTCTCTGTAATCTCTAATGTTGGTGATAATTACTGGCTATATGGTCTTTACATTTGTCCTGATATCGATACAATGCTTTATGGACTTGGGGATATTCTTGATACTGAAAGAGGATGGGGAATAAAGAAAGACACATTTGGATTTTTGCGCCAGATGGAAATGCTCGGGGAAGAAACTTGGTTTAAAATAGGCGATAGAGATGCGGCCATACACCTTCTAAGAACCAACATGCTCAAGAACGGGAAGAATCTATCTGATATTACTGAATGGATGTGTCAAAAATTTGCTGTTGACACAAAGATAATTCCAGTGACGGACAATAGCGTTGAAACTAGGATTGTGACAAACAAAGGAGAACTTCACCTGCAAGAATTCTGGGTAAAATACAAAGGTCAAGACAAGGTGGATGGAATAAAATATCTGGGAGCAGATAAGGCACGAGCAAATCCAGCTGCAGTAAACGCCATTCATGATTCAAAGCTGGTGATAATTGCGCCAGGTAATCCATTAACTAGTATTGGTCCTATACTTTCCATTAAGGGAATAAGAAAAGAATTAGCCAAGTCAAAGAAAAAGGTTGTAGTGGTAAGTCCACTGGTAGGAAATACTGCAATAAGCGGACCTGCTGCAAAGTATATGGAAGCTGCAGGAATAGAAGTTTCTGTGTATGGTCTTGCTAAGATGTATTCAGAGGTAGCGTCACACATGGTAATCGATTCTGCTGATAGACTTTACACAAGAAAGATTGAGAATCTGGACATGAAAGTGTATGAAACAAAGATAAAGATGAAGGAAAAGAAAGACGAAGAAGCTCTTGCATCTTTCATTCTAAAACAAATGCATGTTGCCTAATCTACGCATAGGCGCGATAGTGCCTGTAAAGACATTTTCAAGAGCAAAGACACGTCTTAGTATGTCTTCTGAAAAGACAGAAAACATCTGTAGAATAATGTTAGAGTCTGTATTAGGTACGCTTTTACAATCTGAAATTATTGAAAGGGTTGTTATTGTAAGTAATGATGAAACTGCTCTTGGAATTGGAAAAAAATTTGGTGCTGCACAAATCTATGATCCAGAAGAGCTTGGAGTTAATACTGCAGTAAAGCTTGCAGATGATTATTTGCTAAGGGAGGGATTTGATTCTACCGTGGTTTTTCCTCAAGACATACCGTTAATTCAAGTCGAGGATATTGACGCATTATTGAATTTTAGGATTAAAAATAGATGTGTACTTGTGGTGCCATCGAGGAAATTTGATGGAACCAACGCATTGTTTAGGACGCCGCTTGATGTTATGGAAACTCATTATGATGAGGATAGTTATAAAATACATCTAGATACTGCAGAGAAAAGAAATGCTACGCCATCACTTGTACTTATTAGGAGAATCATGTTAGATGTAGATGACCAATCTGATCTAAATTTAATAATGAGTTATAATATGCCAATATCCAAATCTCTTAGCAGTGCTATAACTTGATAGTTTTTTTATCCGTTTAGAATTTCATGTTTCAGAGTCGGTTGATTGTAGTTGATTCTTGTCTAGATCTTACGTAGTTGAGAATCTTGATTGATACGGCTATCGCGCCTGTGACTATTAGTAATTGTTCTAGTGTATTGGAAAAAGGATTTGCGGTTTCATCTGAAATGGGAATTTGACCTATGGCTGATATGAAAAATAGGTATGAGTAAATGAAATAGTTTGTACTCCAGTGAATAAGAATGGCAGGACCAAGTCCATATCTTACATAGACCCATCCGATTATTATTCCAGCTACTGCAGCTTGAGTAAATTTTCCTGGACTCCAGGGAGTGCCAGAAATTATGTGGGCTGCACCAAAAAATATGCCAACGGTGATTATTATTGCCATGACTTTTCTGTAATCTGTGATGTGAAGGTATTCAGATGGTCTCCATAGCGATTTAAAGAAAAATTTCCATGATGGACGGTGTGAGAAGATGAGAAATAGAGGAATCCCTATTAATAATACTCTAAAACCAGATTCTTCTGTCAGAGGTGCAACCGTAATCTGGAAAAACTGGATCAGGTTATTTTGAGAATGTGGTGATTCAATCTTTACTCCAAAACTTTCTTGAACGAAATCTATTGCAACTGAAAATAAGATCAGTATTGTAAACCATGTTATCATGTTTGTAAGTCCATTGTCTTTTAGACCTCTCCAACCTTCTGCCATAACACTAGATAACGTGCTTGTTAAACTTCCTTTAGGACCAACAAATGAAATAGAAAATAGTATCAAGTAAATTGACCATGCTATGATGAAAACATCTCCGAGTTGAAACGAAATTGGTAACTTGTAGCTAATTCCCCCTATGAAGAAATTTAATCCATCTACTGGATATTGGAAGTTTATATCATTTCCTATATTTGAGTTAAAGACAATGTATGCTCCTAAGGGAAACGATAAGATCATTATTCCAAAAATCACAGATACGAATGCAGAATAAGGAATGGAAAGAACCCTGCTTATCTTATCTATGTGTAGCAAGTCGGATTCAATGAACTTCTATGCTAGATTCTAGAAATCCAAGTTTTACTAATGTATCTTTTATTGTATCGCGATGATCCCCTTGTAGGAAAATATATCCGTCTTTAACTGTTCCACCGCAAGCATACCTTGCCTTTAACTCTCTAACCACCTTTCCAAGATCGTTCATCTTTGGATTGACCCCCTCAATCATAGTACCTTTCTTTCTAAAACGTCGCTCTTCAATTCTAACCACGATTTGGGTTTGATCTTTTTCGAGTTCACCGCAGGCACATAAATCGTTGGGAAGTCCGCAAGTATTGCAGATTACCGCCATTCAAAATAAAAATCTGGAATCCTACTATTAAGCCTTGTTCATATGTATCTTTTTTATGTAGATTTGATTGATTCAATATGTGTCAAAAGAGCTCACAAAAAAAGCTGTGGAAATGCTTCTGAAGGGGGGCACACTGGTAAGCGATCCATGTCCATATTGTAAAGGTGTAAGAATAATAAAGGAAGGTAATGCATTTTGTGTAAACTGTGGCAGGGAAGGAAAAGACAAAAACGTTTTACAAGAAGAAAAATCAAAAGATGAGATGAGAACATCTTCTGCATCTGACAAACTTGATCAAAAGCTAAAAGATCTAACAGATGAACTATATCAGGAAAAGGATCATACAAAGCAGCAACAAATCCTTAGGTCGATCAACGATATAATCGCAATTAAGGAGAGGCTCAAAAAGATCTAGTCACAAAAGTATTTATTTAAACAAAGGCGCCATATAATGACATGAGCAGCAAGAAGTCAGCACCACTACCTGCATCAAGCGCGGGTCTTCTGAGATTCTTTGAGGATGAAACTAAAGGATACAAGTTGAAACCAGAGGTTGTGATAGCCATTCCAAGTGCCCTCATCGCGATATCGTGGATTTTGAAAATATTCTTCACACCATGACAGCAAGTTCTGATAATGTATCACGTATACACAAAAGGTACACACTTACAACATTTACTCCTACTTCACCATATGTCTCACTTGCAATTTCGATTGTTATTGCATGCGTAATAGTTTCTCTGTCTGATCTTTATTACTTCAAGTCAAGTGATAGTCTTGTCTTTAGCATGTTGCTAATTATAACAGCATTAGTTGCAACTCAGTTCATAGATTCTAGGTTGTTGAAAACCAATTATTCTAAATCTTTACACATGTCTGCTTTTGGAAATCTTCTTTGGCTTGTCACAATAATTGGTGGTTTACTCTCTGTTTACGTTTTTTCAAAACCACACTTATCACAAGTTTACATATCTGAGGGCATGCTTCTCTTTGCAAGTTTTAGAATAGGGTTATTCACATCAGTAATTGGAGCCAAAGTCAAGAGTGCCTTGGCAATATGTCTGATACAACCACTTGCAATGTTTCTGGCATTTGTCCCGCCTGTCCAATGGATCCCAATACTTTCTGATCCTAGGGGTGTTGTTTTTGGGTTGGTCTTCATTTTTCTTGGTACTGCATGGACAATACTTACCGATAGAGCTGCAGGCAAGGTTACAAACGCTCACAAGTTTCTGCAGGCATACATTGCAGCATCCACAAGAAATGACGCCTCAGATATGGAAAAAATGATGGAGGCGCGCTCCCAACCTTCCAAGGTTTCAACATTTCAAATTTTATTTAAAACAAAAAATAATGAATGCAGGCTTGTTCTGCCCGATGTTCATCCAGGACCATTTCATCCAATAGGCGGAAGCAACATCACTTATCTCATTTACAAGACTCTTAATTCATCTGCAATGGTTATGCATAGTGTATCGAATCATTCACTCAACCTTCCTTCTAAATCTCAAGTTGAACAATATATTGCTAGTTTACAAAAGAGCTCAACTATACAACAAGGATTTAACTGTACAAAGCCAGTAACAGTTCAGGTAAACAAAGCCAGATCGGTGGGATTGTTGTTTGATAAAACCGCGGTTTTGATCTTGTCCCTTTCTCCACATGGAATGGAAGATGTCCCAACATATGTAAAAACAGAGCTTGAACAATATGGAAAAAATAGAGGCTTTGAACGAGTGTTGATTGTTGATAGCCACAATGCGATGGGTGAAGAAATATCAAAATTAGATGCAGATGATCTTCTAAAAGCATCCAAATCAAACCTGGATACTCTAATAACAAAAGAAACAATGCCAATAGAGATTGGATTTGCAAATGCGGAACATCTCAAAATTGAGACAGATGATCTTGGCCCGGGAAAGGTAGCTATCATGTGTATGAAAATAGGTGATGAAAAATTCTTCTTAGGCTGGGCAGATGCTAATAACATGCAGAATGGTTTAAGAGAAGAAATTACAAATCATTTCTCGAAAAACGGATATAATCTACTTGAGATCTGTACCTCAGATACTCATTACAAGTCAAGAAACGCTAGGAACAAACACGGATATTTCGAGTTTGGAAGCTTGTCAAAATCTGATGATGCAACATCATGGTTTTTACAGCTTGCTAAAAAAGCTGAACAAAACATTTCCTCTTCATCGTTTGAATTACTTGCACAAGAAACAACTGTAAAAGTTATGGGTGACAAGCAGTTCGAAGATTATTCAAAATCTCTAGACAGAGCAATGCGTATAACGCAAGGGTTCCTTGTTGTAACAACTGCGTTTTTCTTTTACACCCTGATTTAGGAACGAAATTCATCTACATTACCATAAAATTCATCGCAGAATGCATCTAGCTGATAGATAGGTATTACGGGGACTCTTTCAATAAATCTTGGTTCATGTTGGTATAATGTAACTATGGCTGGTACTGCAACTTGTATTTTTTCCTTTGCCAAAAAGTGCTTGGTGCGCTCAACTTGTTTTTTCACTGCCTTTTCAAGAGCAGACTGACTCATTCTTTTCCAATGTTTGCAGTCTATCAAAATTGCAATTCCTGACTTTATGCCAATGACGTCAATTTGCATTTTAGGTTTTCTCAATATTACATTACGCATGATCTCAAAATCTCGCTTCTCAAGTATCTCGGCAGTAAGGGATTCGAAATCTTGCCATTCAAGTAATGTGGAAACTTCATCAATTGGAGCACCCATACTAATTGCCATGATGCCTGTCTTTAGCCTGTCATTTTCTTCAAAATGTATGATGCTGTTCTCATACGTTCCTATTCCATTCTGCATGAAGTTATCCAATATCTCAACTGCCATCTCTTCGCTAGTATTAGTAGCCATTGCAAAATCCTTTACTGATATTCCTCCAGGTACTATTCCCTTAATTCCCTTGGCAAGCATCTGTAGATTCAATAGAACTCATTTATCCCCTTGTTTTTGAAATATTATTCACCACAAATAAAGATCAGGGTATAACAACGAATAGCATTAAAAATTTTTGTTCCATGTTATTTGTTTTCTAAAATAAATAGGGGATGGTTATATACAGTTCAAATCAAAGCAAATCATGAAATTAATGCTAGTTGTTATACTAGCACTCTTTATTCTAGGATCGAAGGTTTCCTTTGGTGAAAAGGGAACTTATGCCGACAAAATAGAGTTCATACAATATTCTGACCCAAACACTGCAATAGAGGAAATAAAAAATGGTAACTTGGACATTTACTATTCATCCATACCCTCAGATAGAATAGATCCGCAGCTAAGACAGGATCTAAATGTATTTCAATCTACAGGGACCGAGTATAGCCTACTTGTAAATCCAGCTCCGTCTGAAAAATTCAACCCATTTTCAATAAGAGAAGTTCGTTATGCATTAAACTACTTGGTGGACAGAAACATGATCGTAGATGAAATACTAAATGGTTACGGCTCACCGATGATATCTGCATACAAGCCATATGATCCAGATTATCTTTTAATTCTGGGAAAACTTCAATCATTTAACTTTCAATATAATCCGTCACTTGCAGATCAGATGATTTCAGCTGCACTCACAAAAGCAGGAGCACAAAAAGTAGATGGAAAGTGGTACTATCACTCAAAACCAATTGAGATTACTATTTTTATCAGAAATGATGATCAAGTACGAAAGTCTATAGGGGAAATCCTTTCATCACAACTACAAAAGATTGGATTTGTAGTAAAGCCTGATTATGGGGATCTATCAAAGGCGTTCTCAGTTGTATATGGGTCAAATCCGGCAGACATGGAGTGGAACATATACACCGAAGCATACACTGTTGGCGGATTTGTACGATATGATTCTGTAATTATTGCCCAAATGTATTCTCCTTGGTTTTCAAATATGCCGGGATTTAATAATCCTGAATATTGGAATTATGAAAACAATTCTTTGGATTCCATATCCAAGGCAATCTTTGTAGGAAATTTTACCTCTTCTGCAACTAGAGCTGAATTGATAAATGACGGAGCTGTTGACGGCATACAAGAATCAGTGAGAATTTTTCTTGCAGCTAAAGTAGACCAATACGTTGCTGACAAGAAAGTTCAAGGAATAATAAATGATTTTGGTGCTGGCATTACAAGTAGACTTACTCCAATAAATTTACGGGATAACTCTGATACGATAAAAATTGGCGTAGAAAAAATCTATCAAGGTGCGTGGAATCCAATAGCGGGATTTACTGATTCATACAGTCAAGAAATGTCTGCGCCTATAATGGATCCTGGCGACTTTAAAAATCCGTATACTGGGATTACAATTCCTGTGCGAACAACATGGAATGTCAAGACAGCGGGCCCGCTAGGGAAACTTGATGTTCCAAATGATGCAATTCGTTGGGATCCAGCACAACAAAAATGGATTCAAGTTGGACCGGGTATAAAGTCTACAAGTAAGATAACATACCACATGAAATTTAGCAACTGGCATGACGGTCGTCCTATGGACATGAATGATGTGCTTTACGGGATTTATTTTCTTTATCAGTGGGGATGGGATCAAGCATCTCAAACTGAGACATTTGATTCTGAATACTCCCCAAAGGCAAATCAAGCTGCAAAGACACTGATAGGAGTTAGAGTTATTGATAATGATACTATTGAGGTGTACCAGAATTATTGGCATTTTGACGATCGTGAGATAGCGGATTCTGCTCAGGTCTGGCCTGTCATGCCATGGGAATTAATGTATGCGATGGAAAAATCAGTCACAGGTGGAAAGCTTGCATTCTCAAAGTCGGATGCAATAAGTAAGAATGTTGACTGGTTATCATTAATTGTCCCAAAAGATGCCAATATTGTAAAATCTAATCTTCAAGAGTTTGAGAAAGACAACGTCGTGCCAAAAGCATTGATGGGTTTTGCTAACTCAAGTTATTGTGATCTGAGATACAATTCTTCAATGTCATGGATAGATAAACACAACAACGCAATGATAAGTAATGGCCCGTTCTATCTTGACAGATATTTACCAGAAGCAAGAACTATATCTATAAAATCGTTTAATGATCCTACGTACCCATTTGGCGTTGGGTATTGGAAAAAATTTGAACAAGTACAACTTCCAAAAATAGAAAAGGTAAATGTGCCAACAGTTGTTACAATTGGACAGGATCTAAATATTCCAGTTTCAGTCACGCCGGGTTCTGATGTTTATTATTATTTCATTAACGCGCAGGGCAATCTAGTCTATAGCGGAATGCAAAATTCAAGCAATGGAAATTTCAGTATAGTGATTCCAGCAACAAAGACAATGAATTTCACTGTTGGTGCAAATAACTTGAAAATCTTTACTGTATCGGACTCTGCATACAGGCCAGATACATTTAGCACTAGTTTTCTTGCTATGGAAAAAGGATATGAAATTCCATCTGAGAACACTACTGTTGTGATACAGAAGGCGACTAATGATCAGAACAATGTCGTGATTATTCCTTTGATAATGGTATGCGTGATAATCGTTTTTGTCTATAAGAAGAGGAGGAAAAAGCAAACTTCAAAACAGGAGTTGTAACATGATGGGATTCAAGAAATATCTCGCAAAACGTGCAATCACGATGTTTGGTGTACTGATGGCTACACTCCTGATAACAATTGCACTTGTTGGCTCTAACATGGATGCAATATTGAAGCAGAGCGTGGCACTAGAGATTAGGCAACAGGTAACAAACAATAAAAACCTAGTCTCAAGCTTCAAGACTGCCGATCAACTGGATTCATATGTCCAAAATCAGATCAAGCAACGAATAGTGGCACTGGGTCTTGATCAACCATGGTATACCCCACAAAGACTTGGGCTTGCCATGTACAAAATTTTAACATTAGATTTTGGTCATGCAAAATTTCTTACAAGTAACACAGGTTCTTCTGATGTCAAGGATATAATACTTGAAAGACTTCCAAACACCATTCTTCTCTTTACAACTGCTACTGCAATAGTATCACTACTTGGTATACTGCTGGGCGCGATTGCTGCAAGCAAAGTCAACTCTAAAATCGATAAGATAACATCCGGTTTTGCCATAGTGAGTAGCAGTTTTCCTGTTTGGTGGGTAGGTCTTATCATGATTTTTTTGTTTGCATTTATCTATCCTATATTTCCTGCAAGAGCAACCCCCACGATTCCTATGACCGACCCTGGATACATTGTATCTTTGCTGTATCACATGACACTACCGTTAATCACTCTTGTTTTGATTGGATTTGGATCTTGGGCCTACCTAGTTCGAAACTTCCTGGTCGGTGTCTTGCAAGAAGATTTCATTATGGCAAAGCGAGCCGCTGGAATTGACAAGAAAAAAATCTTGTATCGCCACGCATTGAAGAATGCAGCTCCTCCAATTATTACTGTCCTTGCCCTAAGTCTTTCTGGTTCTCTTGGGGGTGCAATAATAACAGAAGCTGTGTTTGACTGGCCTGGCATGGGAAGGCTATATTATGAAGCAATAAGTGTTCTTGATCTACCTGTTATAATTGGCGCAACTTATGTCTTGACAGTGTTCTTTCTTGTTAGCATATTTTTGGCAGATATATTGTATGGGTATTTCGATCCAAGGGTAAGAAGACAATGAGTTTTTCTACAAAAGAAATTTGGAAAGAATTCTCAAGCAATGGTATAGGTATGGCGGGAGTGGGAATTTTGGTGATACTGTTTTGCATGTCAATAGCTGCCTTTATCGTCATTCCTGCTGAGACTTTTAAAGAGTGGAATGATCCTGCAAGTTGGCTTACATATCCAAAATCCGCACTTCCTGTCTGGGTGAACTATTTTCTATCACACAAGATTCCTGAACACATGATTTTGAAACCTCAGGAATCTTATCAAAAATCTAACAATGTATCTGTTGTGACTGATGTCTTTGCAGTAGACTATGAGTATGACTCATTTCCAAGCGATTTTGTCTATCAATATTCTGTTAGGTATACTGGAGCACCATTAGTGCAACTATCGGTAACACGACCAGATGGTCTAAGCTCTATTCTCACATCTGTATCATTGCCCAAATCTTACAACGAAACAACGTTTAGCGGCATGCTGTTTTCTACAGATGATTCAATCAAAAAGAACCTTGAAAACAATATTTTGTTCTCATTTCCTGTTACTGCCACTCCTTCACAGAATCTTGTTTTTTCAGACCGTGACCAAAACAATGCCCTAAAGGGACAGTATGTCTTCAAGGCAAAGATCTATGATGTAGATGGTACTATTACACCTGATCAATCAACATTCATTCTAGGTGGTAAAGCATATGGGCTCATGGGTACAGACGAACTGAGGCGTGACCTGGCAGTTGGAATTTTGTGGGGAACCCCCTTGACACTCTTTATTGGAATCACTGTCTCGATAGGTTCTGTGATATTTGGGCTCGTCTATGGGGTATTTGCTGGTTTTAAGGGGAAGACCACTGATGAGGCAATGATGCGTTTCAATGATATCATATATGCTATGCCAGCACTTCCACTCTTAATTATTTTGGCAGTGACGATTGGAAACAGCATATTTCTCATTGTGGGGTTTTTGGTAATATTTGGTTGGGTAGGAATAGCCAAGGTATCAAGAAGCATGGCTATGCAGATTAAGACATTGCAATACATCGAGGCCTCAAAACTCATGGGACAAAAAGACTTTAAGATAATATTCAAACATGTATTGCCACAGCTTCTTCCTTACACGTTTGCAAGCATCGCAATCTCGGTTCCAGCGGCAATAACTACGGAGGCGGGGCTTAGCTTCTTGGGGCTAGGTGATCCGACTTTTCCTACATGGGGTCAGATACTGCATGATGCTAGCGTCTACGGAGCTGCAGAAAGAGGGCTCTGGTGGTGGATACTTCCTCCGGGAATTATGATTGCAATAACTGGTCTTGCCTTTGTCTTTATTGGTCATGCGATGGACACAATAGTTAATCCTAGGCTACGACGTTAGGATTGAACTGACGAATTATCTTTATTGTTTCGTCATTAAGCCTTATAGTATATGCAGCAGCATTAGGGTCTGTAGACTGAGCCAATGTTTCAGCAAATTGTGTCTTGTCTTTTCCTCTTTGGTACATTCCGCCAGACTCTTTTATGCATAGCGGGAATTTTTGCAGTTTGAGCCCATTTTGGAATAGATGCGCCATGAATTTTTTGTAATTTTCTGGAGAATACCAATCTGCATCTTTTTCCTCACAAAGCATTATCCAAGTATCTATTGTATTTTGGAATAACGCTTTCTTTCTAAGATCCTCAAGGGTCATTTTCTAATTTTAGAAGTCTGCCCTTTTCATCTTAGAGCCACATCTTGGGCAGGTGCCACCCTTGAATCTATTATTGCATGCAAGGCAGATGTACTTGACTCCCTGGCCTTGACCAAAGAATCCACCTCCGCCGCTACCAGTATCTGTTCCCATTCCTCCCATTCTTTTGAGTGCTCTGTTCCTCAAGAAGAGGGGAAATACTATGAAAATCGCTAGTGCTGCTATCAAACCATATGGCCATGGTAAAAGCATCTGTAATCCTATGCTTACTGCAAGTGATCCAAAAAGGAAAATGAGGTAAGTTTTGTAATTTATCAACATTACCTGTTATAGCAAAAAGCTTATAAATTTTTGTCATGTTTTGTCCAAACTTATTGTTATTTCAAGTAGATTTCCATCACGATCGTACGCAAATACGTCATTATCATCATATGGGGACTGCACAATTATTGAAACAAAACCAAAAAAATTGTGCAGATCAGTGACAGAAGGCTTTGCTGCCCCGCTTGGGTGAGAGTGAACGGTGCCAACATAACTGGCATCTAAAGGCAGAAATGAATGTGGAAAACCTGCAAATGTAGGTCCAGTGTGCGAAAATGGTGGTATAACTAGGCCGTCGACAAAGACCACGCCTTTCTTGTATTTGCCTCGTAAAATGAGAATTCCCTCGTTGGGGTGGTTCATTTTGCAGTAAGTAAGGATGCCATCTCGGATTTGTTTAGTTATAGTTACAGTTCTACGTATCCGTTGTGTTCTCTTAAATATCACAGTATACACTTTACATAGAAACTAATTAACCTTAGAAAATCGAGATTTCAAATTCTATGTTTTAATGATGACTTTTCCATTATTTAGGTGGGTCATCTTCGCTTCTATCTCTGATTTTATAGTACTACGCTCTGACTCGTTCTCTTTGATCTCTTTTTCTATTTTTTCACTAGATGTTTCCAAGTCAGTTATGTTTGATCTTTCCTTTTCCAGTTCTTTTTCTTTTGCTTCTAGTACTATTACATCAAATACATTTAGACTAGCTTCCAGATCCGAAATCTTCTTTGCAAAAGCAGTTTTTAGTTCTAAAAATTCATCTAGTCTATCTATTGTTTCTTCGATCAGTTCTATTGACTTGTCCGAATCCTTTACTGAAACATTTCCTACCACAACTGACTTTGCAGTTGCCTGTAAAATCGCAATTAGTGCTTCTTTGTTATGGCTTGAAATAACTTCATAGGGATCGGAAATAAATTCCTCCATCAATTTTTTCATTGGCTTATCAAATGAGGAAACATAACTGTACTTATTGAGTGGTCTTGAAATCTTGGTAAACTGTGCATCTATTTTTTCCCTTATTTCGCGCTTTTCACTAGATAACAAACCGATTTTTTTTCGTACTTCCAAGAATTTTCGATATTCAGGTTTTGCTCTTAACCCTGATATTTCTAGCTCAAGTCTTGTAACGGCATGTGTCGTATCGTTTTTTTCATTTCTAATCTCAATTAATCTATGGTTTTTTTGTCTTTCTTCAATTTTTAAATTATCTATTTTCTTAATGAGATCAAGTATAGATGCAGAGTCAGATTTGAAATTTTCCTGCTCATTTATCAACGTCTGTAGGTCATTTCTATTTTGAGCAATCTTTGTAATCTCTTCTTTGAGTTTATCTGCATATTTTCTTGCAAAAACATGCATCACTCTCGTATGTACTCCCAAAATGTCTCCAATTCTCTTGAGTGTTTGATTGACTTCATTATTGACAGCTATCACATCCTCATATCTTTCAATATTGGTTAATTTGACGCTAGTTTCCTTCTTGATGGTAGATACCACTGCATCTTTACCTCTTTTTCCTACTGTCTTTAGATTTCTGTCCACATCATCAAGTTTTAGGTCGTCTGATTCTAAATGAAGAATTATGTCTCGTATGTTCTTCTTGTTGAGTTCGATCTCTGTTTTTAACCGTTTGACCTCTTGGAGCATATTTGATATGCGCGGACCTTCAAGTTCTTTGATGATTGATGGGATCTCTTGCAGGGATGCTTCTTTTTGGTGCTGAACGGGACTGACTGGATTTTCTACCGTTTTTTTCTTTCCAAAACCAAAGACCATGATATCACTGAAGGTAGGATCTTACAACGTTAAATATTATGCATAAGGAAGTATTACTGTGAGCGATATCAGGCTAATACTGATAGGATCTCTAATTATCTTCGCAGGCTTTTATATTGCTGGTATGGCAGGCTCGCAATACAATCAGATTTCCATACAGGAAAACCAATTTGATGATTGTTATGACTATTCTTCTGGAACGGCAGTACATGTCAACTGTGCTCAAAAAGAACAAGATGCACTCCTCTATCTTGGTCTAGCATTAGGTATCATCGGAGGGGGGGCGTACGTTATTTTCAAAGGTATTAAGGGCAGATGGGATCAGAATGTAAAAAGTGATGAAATGCTTGGCCCAAAACATGACTAAAAATACATGATCTTTTGAGTTTTATTCAATTAGTTTAGTTTTCCTTTGTTATGGAGAAAATTCGTGGTACAATCAAAGAGAAATATTTACTGGACTAATAGGCATTGTAGAAAACAAAACTATAGTAGTGGCAGAAAAAACTACACCACCCATGACAAGAAATATGATTTGCATTTTTTTAGACGCAAAAACTCTGCCAATTCCTTCCAGAAAAGAAACGCTAGCATAAATGGTTGTAAAGAAAACATAGTTTGACGCATTCGTACTCATTTTATCTGCATTTTGGGATTTTTCATCGGCTAGCTGTAAAAATCTGGTCACGTTATCAGAATTCATTACAAGTTGATATTCAGGTGTGTCAAATGGGCTGGTCTTCGCACCAGTATTGTTGAAAGGGTCGGTCTGGATCCATGCATCAAAGGCAGTCTTCATTTCAGGCCGAAAATTGTTCTTGTAATAATCACTTAATTTTTGATCATGATTGGATACTGCGTCAAGATATCCAGTAAACGCAACTACATCAATTACCATAGCCTGTCTTTCTTTTAATTCGGCTGTTGTAAATTCACGGTGTGCTGTGTTTGTCGCCTTTAATTCAAATGTCAATGCACTACCCCATAATTCATGTTGATATCCGCACCAAGCTGATAACACAACTGTCAATCCAAGTACGGTTGCATAAGCAAGATCAATCTTGTCTAACTTGTGGTTTTTAACATCAGATGACATTTTGAATGATCATCAATATGCAAAAGATGTCTTTAAAGTTAAGAATTACTAAATTACACCAGACGTGTAGAAGCCATCGATTTTTAACAAAATTGTAGACCAGATTCTATGGACAGATCTATATCTGACAGTATCACTTCATGATACCATGAAGCCATCCAGATACGTCAAGATGGCTCGTACAATGATCAGATGATAAAAAGGACCGGCATGTATCATTGTGCAGTGATAATACACGTAGATTCATATCTGCACCGTCTAAAAACGAAGAGTTGGGAACTAGATTGACAAAACAAATTCTAGATGATTGTGGAATTAACAGAGACAAGTTTACTCAAGATTATCAGATGGATTAATCAAATAACATTGTAATTCTTGGGTTGAAAGAAAATAAAAGATAATTTTTCTACAAAAGTGGGCCCAAAATAAGCCCACACAAGTGATCTGCGCTCAATCATCAATCTGTCCAGGAACTTGCATGCTGTATCTGCATTCTCGGCAGAAAACTTTCTATGAAGACCAGCTCGCATACTCGATCCTTTTCTTTGAATTGTGAATGTCGAGATGGTCCATCATATCGAGATCGACCCATCAATTTAAGGTGTAAAATTTGTTCATAGTGGGATTCCATAATGATAATAAGCGCCAGGTAAGGGATTCGAACCCCTGAGTGCTGATGCACAACCGCTGCCCTGTATATGATCTCGAGGCGGTCGCCGTACCGCTTGGCTAACCTGGCAACCTGTGAAGACTCGGTTTTGGGTAAATAAATACAATGAGAATAAATGATCAGATGATCAAGTATATAATAAAGGATATAAAGTAGACAATCTATCATAAGAATATCGAATGGAAACAATAACTAAGAAAACTGTATCCATCGAGTTTCAAGGAAAAAAACACGTTCTTTCGGATGATTCTACGGTTGAGGATCTTCTAGTTTATCTTGGGTTGCCAAAAGATAGTGTGATAAAATTACAGGCCACGCACGATGGTTTTGTCCTGATTTCATAATTTGTAATAATTGATAATAGATAGTTTATTATTGATATATGCTAATCACTCATTAGGTAAGGTATTTTGACAAAGACCCGTGTATCCATTACTATTGATGGTAATACTGCAAAAGAGATTGAAAATTATTACCGTGAAAAGGTCAAGATGGCAGCAGAAAAAGGTGAAGTCATACCCAAACTCTCAAACATTTACGAAGAGATAATCGAAAGAGGTTGGGAGTATAAATCTGGTACCAAGAAAAAATAGGAAAAGCAAAAATCACCATTGTTTTAAACTAAACTTATGGGTTTAGATCTCAAAACGCTGTGTGTCAGAGAAAAGACCAACCTAGAATCTTTTGCATCCAAAATTGTTGCAATAGATGCCTACAACGCAATTTATCAATTCTTATCAATTATCCGTGGACCTGATGGATTGCCTTTAACTGATTACAGTGGAAAAATCACTAGTCACATCACTGGCTTGTTTTACAGAAATATCAATTTCCTATCTCTTGGTATAAAACCAGTTTACGTGTTTGATGGAAAACCACCCTCACTAAAATCAGCCGAGATTGAAAGAAGAAAGCAGATCAAAAAAGAAGCAACCATAAAGTACGAAAACGCAGTTAGCCAAGGAAGATATGAAGAAGCAAAAAAATATGCACAACAAACATCAATTCTAAAGGACGAGATGGTTGAAGATTCTAAAAGATTGTTGGAACTATTTGGAATTCCTTTTGTTAATGCCCCATCTGAAGGAGAAGCCACGGCAGCTCACATGACCATCACTGGACAGGCTCATGTATCTGCAAGTCAAGATTTTGACTCGCTCTTATTTGGAGCAAAGAAGCTTGTACGAAACTTTACAAATAGTGGTAAAAGAAAACTGCCTAACAGAAACACCACAATAGAGGTGGAACCTGAAATTATAGATCTAATAAAAACCTTGGATAATCTAGGCATAACACGGGAGCAATTGGTAGATATTGGGATATTGATAGGTACTGATTTCAATCCAGACGGATTTGAGAGGATAGGGCCAAAGACTGCATTGAAAGCCATAAAACAATATGGGAGACTAGAGGAAATACCACAAATTCAAGAAAAACTAGACAAAACTTACTACAAGCAAATAAGAGATATATTTTTGAATCCAAAAGTAGCAAGCATTTCGGATCTGAAGTTTGGAAATGTTGACTATGCAGGCATGACAAACTATCTTACAAATGAGAGAAATTTTTCCATTGAAAGAGTGGGAGCGTCATTGAATAGATTGAAAAAATCAATAGAAAAGAAAAGCCACAATCTGGAACAGTGGTTCAATTAAAATAAAATTCAAAACTCTAGTGTAATCTCTTCCGCTTCTCTTCTATTCTTTTTTCAGATTCTAGCCTTTCAAGACTGTAACTTTTAAGATCAGCATATTTTATTATCTGACTAAGATTTGGGTGCGTTTTTTTAATCGACCTGAACATTTCTTGTGCAACTTTACGATAATCAGAATGCCCCTGGGGGACAGTTCTAAGTTCTATCAAATGAACAGCTTCTCTCAGATTTAATTTCATAAAATAATGATACTTGTATGCAAAGTTTACAACATATTGTGCTTGCTCCGGATTCTTTTTTTCCAACAAATTGTAAACCTCTTTTGATTTGTACATACAATCTTCAAAATCTTTTCTTATTCCAAGTGACAAGATTTCTTCTGGAACTGAAAAGCCATGGTTTGCCGTCAACAACTGTCTTTCTAGAGTTAGCATGCGATGTCTGTGAAAATCACGGAACATGCCAAAGTTAGTAAGTAGATCAAACGTATATTCTGTCATCTCAAATCCTCTTGGTGGTCTCTGTCGTCTATTCATTCGTAAATTTGAAAAAGTTTTAATAATTTTTTTTCGTGTAGCAGTATTCATCTTCTTTACTTGAGCTAAAATTTCTCCATATGACATTCCGATAGACTGTTCGTATAACAATGCAGAAATTATCCAGTCTTCTGCTTTTTTCTCTGGCTCAGATTCTATCATTTCAACAAGAAAGTCTTTTGATTTTTTAGCTTTGAGATGTTTCTTACCAAATGTTTTTGCGGCACATTTCAATTCTAAGAGATAGTTTTGCAAGAGTTTTCCGTGTTTGTCGTCAGATCTTTTGATAAATGACTTGATAGTGGTATCTAGCTCCATGTGTATTTTTCTGCCAATTTCTCTTTCTTCCTTTAGATTTGAGGAATATAGTATGGTGAGAAGATATTCAAACGCTCGACCATTACCTGTGATTCCAACATTTGTGAGAGTCGAGGCAGGCAGTATGCCACGCAGAACATCTAACGCTTTGGCTTTTATCGTTGAATTGTAAATACGTGTGGCAGATTTGGCATCGTCCTCGTTTTTAAGTTGCAAAAACAGAACATCATCCCCTGCCGAATTTTTGAATTTTTGTTTTTCGATTGGTTCTCTTTCTTGAATGTATGATATCATGGGCTGGATGTTTCTGGAATATACATCAAAATCTAAATTACAAGATTCCAGGTATTTGTCTGCATGCTTTGAACTCATTATGTCAGAGTCTTTGAAAAATTTGTATTCGCCGTTGATCTTTTTATCCCAAGCCACATATCGCGAAGATTTTTCAAGATATGATAGTCCTATTCTACGGTCTTCTATTTTCTTTACTGCTATGTTGGACAATCCTTCTACTGCAATCTGGGCTTCACCAAGCTCTGCTACCGAGTCGTCTCCATATTCTAGTAAGACTTTGTTGTAAAACTCCTCACCACGATTTTCATTTTGCAGAAATTCATCAAGAAATACTTTACGCATGCTCTTGTCAGTTCTGCTATATCTTGACATCAGGGCCCCACGATCTACTTGTCGCGGTGTTGTGATTGCAAAAACCGAATCATCTACATTAGAAAAGTGTTTTAGCAAGATCTCTTTTTCAGACTCAGAAAATTCTGACAACACGATTGAAAAGCAGTTCAATTATAAATAATCTACTATCTTAATGTCAGGTTTTTTTTACCAATCTGAATCAAGTCAGTGGATCCCGTCTCCAATGTATTACGTCTTGATTGCCATCTGAGCAGTACTTCCTTAAATGAATCTGCTTCTGATGGATCTTCTGTATACATCAAAGTCGTCACCCATCTTCCTTCTCCTGCAGTTCCTCCCATGGAGTTCATCCAAAAGTCGGTCGGCATATTTTCAAAGGCTTTATGATTTTGCTCACGGCTCATGTCTATCCATCGTTTTGCAACAAAATGCAGGACCTGGTCCATCTCTTCCTTTGTAATCATTGTTGGACCATTACAATACACATGATTTTAAAATTACTAAATCTTCAAAAAGCCAAAAAACTTAGCTAAAATGATCTTACCAAAACTGAAAACCTTGTTAACACTTTGCTGATTATATCCAAAATATGACATGTGCCCAATGAGCAAAGAAGATGTCGAGTTTATCGGCAAGCAAGTTAAGGACATGTATGGCACTTACATTGGTAAGGTCATAGGAACTATAACCGACATAGATGGAAGTGTACAAACCGTAGGTGTCGATTGTGGTTCTGAAGGGCTGAAACAAGTTCCATTTGAGCAACTAGTCGTTCAGGGACAGTTCGTAATATTCATTCCTAGATGGAGATTAGACGCCCAGAGATTGTTGCGAGAAAAGGGTCTTACATTGCGCCGAATTCGCGCGTTGATAGACATCGTATCTGAAAACGACGACATGAAGGAGGATGCTGAATTGATCCACGAGAAATATAAAATGAAGTTACTAACTCTGGATGAGACAGAAAAACAAATCAAAGAAAAGCTAGGGCATAGGCTGTCAGATCTTGACAATCAGCTCAAATCAATCAGAATGCTGAGATTTGATGCCAAATTACAAAACAAAAGTAATGAGATCTCTGATGCCAAGTATGAATCAGTCAAGGCTCACACGGTTGAAATCATCGAACACATCGAACACGAGAAGGCAGAGATAGTAAACATTCAACGTCGCATCAACGATCTTTCAGTTGATACTGTGGAGCGAACCGAAAGTCCAAAACAGGATGTTCATTCAGCTGCCGTTTCCTACCTTGGTAAGGCGGAAACTTCTCCCTCTCCTCAACCAAAGACACCAATATCTACTGAAATGGTGGTTGGCAATACTGATTCCCAAACATCAACCCCAAAACCAGTTGCTATTGGCGCCGATGGTGAGGAAGAACCTCAAGACTCAGATTGGCTTAAGAGAATATCATCTTCTTGAGAATGTCTGATGGGATGGGAAGATTCGCTCCTGCCTCCTTTTAAGGGAACCTTTTTTTTAAGATAGATACGACACATACTTGTTGGATGTGACATATTCAATAGGTCTTGGAAATAACGATACTCTAACAAGAAAAAGAGCAAATCAAGATTATATAAAATTCTGGGAAGAAGAAGCAAGAAAACTTCATTGGTTTGAAAAATGGGGTACAACACTAGAATGGAATCCGCCTTTTGCAAAATGGTTTGTAAATGGTAAAATTAATGCATCTTATAACGCACTTGATGCGGTAGTTCAAAAAACCCCTCAGAAGAATGCCATACTCTGGGAAGGCGAAAATGGCGAGACACGAACTCTCACATATGGCGAACTATTGAACTATGTGTGTAAAGTGGCAAACTCTCTCAAGTCCCTTGGGGTAAAAAAGGGGGACCGCGTTACGGTATATCTGCCAATGATTCCGGAGTTGGTAGTTTCTTTGCTTGCATGTGCAAGAATAGGCGCAATTCACACTGTCATCTTTTCCGGCTTTAGTTCGCAATCTATTAGAGATAGAGTTTATGACTCAAAATCAAAGGTCATAATTACAGCAGATGGAGGATTTAGACGGGGAGCCGTAGTACATCTAAAACAAGTTATAGACGAGGCAATATCTGATTTTGATTTTGTGGAAAATGTATTGGTATATGCACATGTCAAGACTCCAATGACACTAGGAAAAAAAGACAAGATGTGGACTGACTTGATAAATAGCGCATCAGAATATTGTGAACCTGAAAAACTTGACAGCGCCCATCCGCTTTACATTCTGTATACTTCAGGAACTACGGGAAAGCCAAAGGGTGTTCTACACGGAACAGGAGGTTACTTGGTGCATCTTTACAGCACATTCAAGTGGGTTTTTGATATCAGGGAATCTGACATTTATTTTTGTACTGCTGATATTGGATGGGTTACAGGCCATAGCTATATCGTATATGGGCCTTTAATGCATGGTGCAACTCAAGTTATGTACGAAGGGGCACTAGTCTTTCCAACGCCTACAAGAATTTGGGATCTAATTGAAAGACACAAAGTCACAATACTTTATACGACACCTACTGCACTGCGCATGTTTATGAAATATGGCGACTCACTACCAAATTCGAAAGATCTGTCTAGTTTGAGACTACTTGGTACAGTAGGCGAGCCAATAAATCCAGAAGTATGGAAATGGTATTTTCAAGTAATTGGGAAAATGCACTGTCCAATAGTAGATACTTGGTGGCAGACCGAAACTGGTGGGATTATGATCTCGCCAGTTCCAGGGCTAGAAACAATATTGCTCAAACCTGGCTCTGCAACTAGACCGTTGCCAGGAATAAGTGTTGACGTAGTTGATGAAAATGGAAATACTCTTCCGTCAGAAACAAAAGGCTACCTAGTAGTCAAGAATCCCTGGCCTGGAATGCTTCTTTCACTTTGGACCGACGACGAGAAATACAAAACCGTATACTGGTCAAAGTACAAGACCATGTACTATCCAGGAGATTATGCAATTAAGGACAAAGATGGTTACTTTTGGATGCTAGGCAGAGCAGATGACGTTCTAAAGGTGGCAGGTCATAGGCTTGGGACTGCTGAGATTGAAAGCGGATTTGTATCTCATAAATCAATAGCGGAGGCAGCTGTGTGTGGAATTCCACATGAAGTAAAAGGCGAATCAATAATTGTATTTCTGGTATTGAAGGAAGGCATAACTTCAAGTAAACAATTAGAGGATGAACTCATCCAACACATACGAAAGGCAGTGGGTCCAATTGCAACCCCTGATCAACTGTATATTGTTTCCAAACTGCCAAAGACAAGGAGCGGAAAGATAATGCGAAGATTACTAAAGGCTGTGGCAAACAATGAAACCATTGGTGACATAAGTACATTAGAAGATGAAGCTGCTGTAGACGAGGTTCGGGCTACATTCAATGAACTAAGGAAAACTATTCAAGGAAATCAAGTTAAATAGAGATTATCTGTAGTTTAGAACTTGCCGTTATGTTGAACTTGCTAACAAATCCAGCGGCCGTTTCTAGTACGTATTTTGCCAGTTTGCCTCCCCCATTGTCCACAGTACATGTTGCGGTCTCAAGAGCTGATTTACATGGTTGTACATATTTTGCTATGTGAACTACATCTCCGTTACTATCAAACCAAATTACATCAAGAGGGAATTGCATATTTTGCATCCATATGGGAATTATCTGTTCATGATCCATCACAAAGATCATTCCCTGGTCATAGGGTAGCTGATCTTGAAACATCAAGCCCCTAGCTCTCTGGGTATCTGTTTCTGCTATCTGTACATCTAGAGTCACATTGTCAATCTTTACAGTACCTCTTGGAAATTTAACCTCGGCAAATTTGGAGTCTGCAGGAATTGTTAATACTCCAACGATGCCGATTATCACAGCTGTGATGGCTATTGGAATAAGTATCTGACCTCTTGTTGCCATGAAAATTGTGGAGATATATCTAGTTAAATACTAATGTAAAAAACGCGCTAAAAACTTGGACTATCTCATTTTATCCTTGATGTCTGATACATTTCTTGCAAAGTTCTTTGCTTCGTGACCTATGTCTGATATGGTGGCGCCATTGTAAACTTTGTCTAAATACTTTCCGGCTATGATCATCGGAACACCGGCAACAGTGGTGAATGGCTCTGGAGACAAGCATAAAATGAAGCCTATTTTTTGAATCTTCTTGCCAGGCGCAGGCGCACGTTGTAGGGAACCCAGCGCTCTGGCAGTACCTTTGTCATCCAGAGTTCCTAATGTAGAGTAAATCTCGGCCCGTCTTTTGATGGAATCATTCATTTTTTTAATTTTATGAATACGCTTTTTAAGTCCCTCGCTCATTTGTCTCAAATTATGATATATCTAGTTAAGATTCCATGCAAAAGATCAATCACAATAAGGTAAAGATTTCTGATCAAAGGATTAGGTTATATCGCTTTAAGTATAATCCTTGACCTATACTATGAAGGAAAAACACAGTGAAAGGCTTGAATCTATCAAGGAGGCACATAAATCAACCAAGGGTGATTACTCAAGAGTGGAGGATTATCTGGAAGTAATATCAGAGCTTGTTGAACTAAAAGGGCATGCAAATACAATTGATATTTCAAGATATCTAAACGTCAGTGCTCCTTCTGTTACAAAAATGCTCCAAAGACTTGATGAAAATGGCTACCTAGAATATGAAAAATACAAGGGAATAAACCTGACGGCAAAAGGCAGCGCAGTTGCATCTGCGATAAGGCAAAAACATGGAATTCTGCTCGAGTTTTTTAAAATGCTTGGCATAAATCACGAGATAGCAAATCAAGATACCGAGGGAATTGAACATCATCTAAATCCACAAACTATAAAGCAGCTTAGAAAATTCATAGTATTTCTAAGAGAAAATCCAAAAATCTTGGAAGATTTCCAGTAGTTAGTCGCGTGTCACTATCTTTATGTCATCTTTTGACATTATCGCATTAATTATTCTCTTTCCCATACTTGATCTTTTGGCTATGATTATTCTGCCTCTCTTTCCTACTCTTGTTGATACCAAGTGTTTGTCCTTGACATAAACATCTGCACTCATTCCAGATTTGTTTTCGTCTACTTCTAATATTACATTGTTGCCAGATTCTGACATTTCAAACCATTCATCGTTTTCACTCATTTTCGTTCTTGGTTCTACGTTGATATGTATGCCTAGGTTTTTTTCAAGTTCATTGATTGTTGAACCTCCACGACCAATAAGTGAAGGTATGGAATCTTTGTCAACTTTGACTCTGATACTATTGTTTGAAAGAATCTCAATTTCTGCATTGGAATCAAATCGTCTAATTGCATCTTTTATTTTTGATTCAGCAAGTCTTTCAATTCCTCCACTTTTTGCCTCCTTTGATATTGATATGACGATATTTTCTTCTCCATAGGTATAAATCTCATATTCCAGAGAATGATTCTCAAAGTTTTTAACCTCAATTACTGGCCTTGCCAAATCTTGTTCAGTCATCCCGGTGGGTACTTTTACCTTGAATTCTAATTCATATACTTTTGAGATCTGTCCTGCTTTTACATACACAACAGTATCCAAAACATGGGGAATCATTCCCAATTCTATTTTTCCTATGAACCGTTGTATTGCGTCAAGGGGGGCATTTGCATGTACTACACCAACCATGCCAACTCCTGCTAACCTCAAATCAGAAAAGACTCGAAAATCATGATATCTTCTCACTTCATCAAATATGGTGTAGTCTGGTCGTACCAATAATAGTATGTCTGCTGCATTTTCGAAACTTCCGTCAAGGTGCGTATATTGTGTAATTTTTTCGTCTACTTGAAGATCTCTTGGTGACTCGAACGTCTTTACAATTTTGCCTTTTTTAGAATAAAAGTCTGCAAGGCTTGATGCCAATGTACTTTTGCCTGAGCCAGGTGCTCCTGCAATAAGTACTCCTTCTGCGCTCTCCGACAGCCGACGCATCAGTTTTTCTGATACATTGTACTGCTCAAGTGATAACTTGACAAGCGGATGTGTTATTGTAATTTCATAACTATTAGAAAATGGGCGATGAGTTATTACAACTCTGAAATCGCGGAATTGAACTACAAGCGCGCCAGACTTTGAAATTTCAATAACTCCTGTCTGGTTGATTCTCGAAGCTTCTAAGATCTCTGTAGTAATTCCCTCTAGGTATTCCTTTTCAAGTATTCTGTCTTCAAGCTCCACTAAAGAAAAAGCACCGGGCTTTCCACGTTTAGCAACAGGTTTTGTTCCTTCCTTGAGGTGAACACTCATTGTCTGGTGATCAAAATACTTTTCAAATTCAAGATTTGCTATCTTGACCTGCGGTTTTGAATAACTAGTCTTTATTCCTTCTGCTTGTGCAACTAGGGCTTGTACGTAATCTGCTGTATAAAATGTGGCATTATTTTTCTTTGCAATGTCTTTTATTATGGCATCGATTCTGCCATGTCTTGCCAATCTTATATCATCCATACTTGGACGCTCGCCTTCAAATCGAAGCAGGATGTTGTTTTTTTGTACCAAGTCGCGAATCTTCTTTATCTCCTCCAGACCAACAAAACCATAATCCTTGTTTTGTGAGGCTTGAGATTGAAGCTCATCTAAAACTGCGACAGGAATAATTATTTCGCAATCCTTGAGACTTCCAGATTCGATTAGTTTTGTTATTTCGCCATCTATTATGATACTTGTATCTGCTACAATCTTTTCCATTGCTATCTAGTCAGGATATTTCGCACCTTTTAATCATACCTGTATTTTATCCAAAAAATAGTATATTTTTCAATCATACTATGTTACAGTTAAAGAATCGCCCATAATAATTGGCGTGTTGTCATAAGAATTTCCTAAGTGCCTTGAAAAAAGAAAGTTCTAGACAAATCAAAACTCGTTGATCTAGGAATTAAGTATTTCTGATATTTTGCGTAGTACGTCCTCAAAATTAAATGGCTTTAGGATGTATGCTGCCGCGCCAACTCTCATGCACTCTTTCATCGTTACTTGATTGTCACTTGCAGTAATCATAATCACCTTCGCATCTGGCTTGTGTGAGATTATCTCCCTCAATACAGTAAGACCGTCTTTTTTTGGCATGGCAACATCCAAAAGTACAATGTCTGGATTTGTTCTTTTAAACTGCTCAAATGTTTCTAGGCCATCTGATGCTTCAGCCACGAATTCATGTTTGCCTATGATCAAAATATCTTTTAACACCATTCTTATGGCATCGGAATCATCAGCTATCATTATTCTGGCCAATTCTTAGATATCGTCATGTTTAGTATTTAAGTTCAAAAGAGTATTATCTACAATTCTGATATCTGGGGAAATTTATCATGTACTTGTTTCTTGAAATCAGCGAGATCGTAACTATTCACACCGCTGAAAATCTTCTTCATGTCCTCAACTATTTTGACTATGACTAAACAAGAGCCAGGTAATGGGCCTTCGCTCATTATGTATTTCAATATGGAATCGCTTGTTTTTGCCAGATCTCCTATTTTTTCTTGTCCCATCATGGGAGCCAGTCCTTTGATTTTATGTAGGTGCGCCTTGATACTTTGAGAGTTTGTGAATACGTGCTCATCATTATTGCAATGAAGGACAATTCGTTCTAACTCGTCCAATTCTGATTGTATTTCTTGTCTTGCAACCTTTAGGAATTCGTCAGGCATTTTAACTAATAATCAGATCTCTTTTATACAAGCTTTTATAGGCTTGCCTATGGCTTCCTTATCAAATTGAAGATTACGCAGAAAACATATCTGTTACTTGGGGTAATAATTGGAGTTTCTGCTGTTAATTTATTTCTCCTACTTTCAATCTCTCAAGAGAACCTGGATGTACTCCATTCAATCAGTAATGCAAGCAATCTAAAGGTCATAGTTGAGGGAATATCGGGTGCAGCTAACTCTATTGCAAGTGGTAACGAAGCAGATAGACAAACGTTAGAAAATGAAATTAATGATTTTAACCAAACTTATGAGATTTTAGGTACTGGAGGAACATTGCAGGATATCCATATGGTTGCTGCGCCATCTGAATTACAACCAATTTATAATCAAGTCGGAAATTCATGGCAAATCTACAGACAAGACGCTGAAAAAATACGACAAGAGTCAGTCTTTGATCCAAAGGTGGAGAATGCATTAGCATACATTTTGGGTAAAAATGGCGACTTGATTTCATTAACAAATGGGGTTGTAAATGAACTAGCACCATTAGATAGGAATTACAACCCGCACAAGATGATTGCAGCGGACATGGTAAGCATCGCACAAGACATAGGACAAAAGACATTGTTGATTTCTATTGGTGAAGGGGGAAATGCCACCGATGCTATAAAAAAAGACGCAATAACATTTGACGGGGATCTTAAGAACCTTGAGGGTATACCTTTGGATAACCCTGATTATGAAAAGTATGGAATAAAGCAAGAAAACCTGCAGCAAATTCCAAGAGAAAACTCTGACTCCCTGCGAAATCTTGATCCATTATGGCAGGCAGAACAAGCTAAAATCGAGTATATTGAAAATAATACGTTGATTTCAAAAGAATTTGGTTCAGCACTCGCACACCTCAATTATCAGCGTGGTATCTTGCTTGTTAACACCTCTCAATTTGTAGATGATTGGAACAAATTCATTGATTCAGAACTGAAACAAAATGTCATAATAGTTCAAGGTTTACTGATTGTAGACATTGCAGTATTTGTGACCGTAATGCTCTCAATTAGAAAATCACTAAATCCTTTACACCTACTCACAAATGCTATTGGAAGGGTGAGGGCGGGCTTCTATGGTGAAAAAATTGACTATACTGTCAATGATGAGATAGGTGATCTTGCTGAAGCAATCAATTCAATGTCCAGCACTATAAAAAAGAAAGAAGAAGAAGCAAAGAAGATTGAGATCGCAAAAGATGAATTTCTTGCCATGATAACCCACGAACTTAAAACACCATTGGTTCCGATCCAGGGTTATTCAGACATGTTATTAGGTGAACATCTGGGACCGCTAAGTAAAAATCAGAAAGCTAGGTTGCAGGTGATTCGATCAAGTGCTGCATCTCTTTTACAATTAATATCTGATCTACTTGATGCACAAAAACTAGAACTAGGACAGCTTAGAATAAAAAAATCAAATAATGATCTAAAAGAAACAATTGAAACTACAATAACATCTATGCAGCCGCAGGCCATAGCAGATCAAATGAAACTCACGCATAATCTAAATCACTCAATTTATGCAAATTATGATAATGAAAGAATAGTGCAAGTACTTACAAATCTGATCAAAAATAGCTTAAAGGCAACATTACCTAAGATTGGAAAAATCGAGATATCAGTTGAGGAAGATCCAAAAGAAACCATAGTGTCA
Source organism: Nitrosotalea sp. (assembly GCA_050749405.1). GTDB lineage: Archaea > Thermoproteota > Nitrososphaeria > Nitrososphaerales > Nitrosopumilaceae > Nitrosotalea. Next base: position 211,989 of record JBOGRD010000003.1, on the reverse strand, counting down.
GTAAAAGATAATGGAAGAGGCATCCCTAATGATGTGATTGATAATATATTCAAGAAATTCTATCAGGTGGACACTTCTTCTACTAGGGAATCTGGTGGAAGTGGTTTGGGGCTATCTATATGCAAGGGAATTGTGGAAGCACATGGTGGAAGAATATGGGTACAAAGTAAAGTCAACGAAGGATCCGTGTTCTCATTTGCCATACCAAAAAGTGAATCTTCAAAAACACCATTATAAGATAAAATACAAGCATACTAATCTTTCAAGTGTTGCTGGAAGATTTTGCAGATAAAGCAGTTCAACTTGCACTCCAAAATGGAACACAATACTGTGATGTTAGGGCGGAGATGATTAAAAGTAATGGTTTTTTGCTTGAAAATGGGCAGATTGAACATTTTTCATCTAAATATGAGAATGGATTGGGAATACGTATACTCGCAGATGGTGCATGGGGGTTCTATTCCATATCCAATCCACAATCGATAGATGAATTAAAAGGGGGTGTAATTCGTGCAATAAAGAATGCGCTTTACTATGCTCAAACAAAGAAACAAAAAGTAAATCTAGCAGAAACTCGTGCATATGTGGATACCGTAGATTATGTGGTAATTGAAAAACCCACAATTGAAGAAATGACAAAATTGGCACTTGAATGTGATAAAATAATTCGGGCTAGAAAGAGAATAAACAAATCATCAATTCACATGAATCATGACGTATTTCACAAATACTTTGTAAGCAGCGAAGGTGCAAAAATAACTCAGAACAACGATGATATCATGGTACACCTATCTGCCACTGCACATGAATCTGGTCTTTCAGAAACTGTAAGTACGACCGAGGGAGGTCGTGGAGGAATGGAAACAATTACAGGAAAAGATGATGTGTTGAAAAAGGCTGATTCAATATCTGAAAAAGCAGATAAACTAATAGATGCAAAACCTGTAAAAGAAGAGAAAACGACTGTTGTTATGAATCCTGATTTTGTTGCGTTGTTGACACATGAAATTTTGGGGCATCCTTCAGAAGCTGACCGAGTACTTGGAAAAGAAATGGCATGGGCTGGCGGTGCATGGTGGCGTGGAAAGATTGGGACAAAAATAGGTTCAACTGAGCTTAACGTAACCGATGATCCTCTGCTACAATCTAGCTTGGGATGGTACAAATATGATGATGAAGGCGTAATGGCGTCGAGGAAATCACTTGTAAAAGATGGCATTCTTGTTGGTCATATGCAGAGTAGAGAAACCGCCTCTCTTTTTGATACAGTGCCTAATTCTGCAATGCGCGCTACCGGGTATTCATTTATGCCATTGATACGAATGGCGTGCACTTGCATTGATCCTGGCAACTGGGATCCGGATGAGTTGATAAGAGATGTGAAATCTGGTTATATGATCTGTGACATGAAGGTACCATCCATAGACATGATGCGGTATAACTGGAACATATCGTGTCAGTATGCACAAAAAATTGAGAATGGGGAACGCAAAGAATTGTTAAGGGATGTTATTGTAATGGGAAACGCGCCCGAATTCTTCAACTCGATTGATGCAAGAGGTAAGGATTTCACTATACGACCTATAACAAATTGTGGCAAAGGTGATCCAATGCAAATCATGAGAATGGGAAATGGCGGACCTCATATTCGTGGAGTAGCTACCGTTAAGAGTGTGGGCGCCTAAAATGTCTAGTCCGATTGATGACTTAAGAAAAACTGTTGTTTCATGTACAGTATGTGAACTGTCTAAATCAAGAACAAACGCTGTACCAGGTTCTGGAAGTATTAAAACAGAAATAGTGTTTATTGGTGAAGCCCCAGGCCGTACAGAAGATATTCAAGGCATGCCTTTTGTAGGTACAGCTGGTAAAATATTTTCAGAAGCATTGACACATGCGGGATTTACGCGTGAAGATATTTACATTACAAATATTGTAAAATGTAGGCCGCCTGATAACAGGAGACCAAATAAACAAGAAATGTATTCATGTAGCAGTTATCTGCAAAAAGAACTTGAAATCATTCAACCTAAAATCATCTGTATATTGGGGAATACTGCCTTTGGCTCACTGTTAAACGGAAATGCAATAACGAAGAATAGGGGAAAAATAATTAAAAGAAATGGCCAACTATATTTTGTTACGATTCACCCCGCAGCTATAATATATAATCAGGATCTGCGTCAAGTCCTAAAAGATGATTTAAAGACGTTATCAGAAATTCTTGACAAGATAAAAAAGGGAATTCCGATAGAAATTAACGAATGAAGATCATTCCACGTTCATTTTATGAGAAAGACACCGTTGATGTAGCTAAGAATCTATTAGGGAAGATTCTAGTTAGAAGAATTAACGAAATGACTATCTCAGGAATTATTTCTGAAACCGAAGCCTATAGGTACAAAGATGATCCTGCCAGTCATTCATTTGGAGGTAGGACCGAAAGAAACAAAGCTATGTTTGGTGAAGTAGGAAGAGCTTATGTTTACTTTACATATGGAATGCATTATTGTGTAAATGCCGTTGCAAAAGATGAAAAATATGATGCGGGTGCAGTATTAATACGAGCCATTGTTCCAAAGGCTGGGCTTGACTTTATGATAAAACAACGTAAAACAGACGTAGTCTCTAATCTCGCAAATGGCCCTGCAAAGTTGACCCAATCCCTCAAAATAACAAGAGAGCAATATGGCGAAGATTTGACAAAAGTATCTGGGCTGTATATTACTGATGGCATAAATGTAAAAAGATCCACAATTGAATCCAGACCTAGGATCGGAATTAAAAAGGCAATGGGTAACTTGTGGAATTTTAGTGTGGCAGAAAACTATTTTGCAAATTACTGAGCTGACGGCGTAGGTCTTACTCCCAAAGTAGCAGTAAGATCAAGTGATTTTCCCTCTCTGTTGACTGTTATATCCACCTTATCACCTACCGATTTCTCGTCATCCAAGTAGGCAATTATGTCATCAATTGTCTTAATTGGATGTCCGTCTATTGCAGTTATGATGTCTCCACCGTGGGGAATATTGTTATCATCCAAAGTAGCCGCCGTCACACCAGCATTGTCAGCTGGTCCTCCTTTTACAACCTTTTCAACTATCACACCTTTGAAGTTTCTCGGTAAACCATTAGCTAGTGAAACATCTGGATCCATTGTTCTGCCTGCTATTCCAAGGTAGGGATGTTGATATGTTCCATTTTTAATTAAAACTGGGATTATTCTCCCGATGGTATTAGATGGAATAGCAAATCCGACCCCCGAAAACTCTCCAGTATTTGTAGAAATTGCCGTGTTCATTCCAATGACCTGGCCCTGCAAATTTAGCAGCGGTCCACCAGAATTGCCTGGATTAATTGCAGCGTCTACTTGAATGATATCTGGAATGGAAAATCCAACGTTTTGATTAGGTAACAAACGTCCTATTGCACTGACTATACCTGTGGTCATTGTATCACTGAGGCCAAACGGATTGCCTATGGCAATAACTTGCTGACCAACTTTGGTATCTGACGAGTTTCCCAATGCAAGCGGAACCAATGTTTCATCCGAAAAATTATCAATAATCTGTATTACTGCAATATCGTTACCAGGATCGGTTCCTACAACTTTGGCGGTATATGTATTTCCATCGACAAAAGTGACATTTACTGTACCTGAACCCTCTACAACATGGTTGTTTGTTATTATTCGTCCTTCTTTATCATAAATAAAACCAGACCCCAGTCTTGTTGATTGACTTGAAAGTGGTTGTCCATTTATGATTACGGTGTTATCAACCGTGGAAACCTTGCTAGTTATCTGAACAACAGAATTTTGTGTTTTCTCAAAGAGGTCCGTCAGGATTGAATCCTGTGAAGTTCCTGTGCTGCCAGCTGGTCCCATAGGTCCCGGTGGACCTTGGGGTCCAGGTGGACCTGCCGGTCCTTGCACTGTTGCTTGAGATAAATCCCCAAAAAATCGATCATTAGTATACTGTGCAATAACTGTGGCAGAAAGAATAACAATTACTCCAATGAGGGCAATCTCCAACTTTTTCATAGTAGATCATTTAAAAAATAGTACAGACCAGAATAATATTCTTTACGAAGCTTTGTTAATCTCAACATAAATATACGCACTAGTCAGTTAACACCTGTGGTAAAGAAGCAAAAAAACAAGACAAAAGCCATACCTATTTCACGTGGCACTGTACTCTTTATAGCGATTGTAGTAGCAGCCGCTGGTGGAGGAATTTATTACTTACTTAACAATTCCACACCAGTTAACGAAAAGTTTCCAGTATTTGCCGCTCCAACCAATATCTACATTAAAGCAGTTCACGACCCAACCCAAGGTTATGTGTATGAAGAAGAATCTACACGTCAAGCAAAAAAGGCCGTATCTGGAGGAGTTGCTGACGCTTCAATTCATATCCCTCAGGGTGCACTGGTCTCGCTTCATTTCATAAACGAAGACAAAGATACTGGAGCTCCTATGGATCTCAACATTGATGAATTTAATGTACACACTAACAAATTGAGCTACTTCCAAGCACAAACAATAAACTTTCTGGCCGACAAAACAGGAACCTTTTCATACTATTCTAATCTGCACCCTGAAATGAAAGGCACTGTAACTGTGGATCCATAATTATATTGAAAATGTCTTTTAAAAAATACATAGCATTTGAAATGGAGTTACTACCTCATGATGGATGATAAGGAACATAATTTTTCTAGAACTGATGTTCTTGACATAATGGATAATTTTATTGAAAGAATACTTGAAATTAGAAGAATACTTCTCAGTGTTTCAGTCTCTGCGTTAATACTTGCGCCATTTGCAACAGGTCTCTCCATCTTCCTCTTAACACACCCGCGTTTCTATGCTGTTCTTGAGAGGGAGCATGAGTTTGGTGCAATACTGAGCGTTCTATTAGGGGTCATCATATCTGTTTCAGTTGTATGGATAGTAACAGGAGTAAGGCAATATCTTACACTGAAATCATGGGATCAAAGATACAAAGAATATCTTAAACAAAAAGATGAAATTGACAAGAGAATTGCATCAGACTATGGTCTAGAACAAGATTAAATTTTATTCTCATTTACAACCTTTTTGCGAGGAAATAATTTTTCGTATGGCTCTAAAATGGTTCTACTAAATTCTATTCCTTCTTGAGTAGGCTTGTAAATTGTAACTATTCTTTTCCCTAACGCCCTTTCCATACTTGCTATCAAGCCGTTTGCTTCAAGTTCGTCAAGTATGGGTTTGTGTTTTTTGAGGTTTAAACCACAAAAGCTAACCAAAGCTGTCTGATTTAATTCTCCATACTGGACTAACATCAAAATTATGTCTTTTATAATGTATATTCGATCTCTATACGTACTTGAACCAGGCATTTGTCAAATCTCAATTATGACTGCTAAATATATCTCTGATTGTAATCATCCTGTATCTTGATTTGTTTTTCTAATATCCTTTTGCAAACATAACGTCTATCTTGCTTGGGTTTTTACAAACCATGCATGGGGCATTCGATCTTTTTCCATCAAATGGTATGACACGAATATCCGCTCCGGTAGATTCTTTGATCATTTCCTCGCATTTTTGGTCTCCACACCATGGAGAATAGAGAAACATTCCGTTCTCTATCTCTTTTTTGAACTGCTCAAAATCAATAATATCTTGTATCCTATTGCTGAGAAAATTCCTCGCTTTCTCGAAGAGACCACTTTGAATCTCATCTAACATTTTAACAATTCCGTCTTCAGTATTGTCAAAAGAAAGATCAGATTTCTTCAGGCTGTCACGCCGTACTAGAACCATTTTGTTTTTTGCTAGGTCCTTAGGACCAATCTCAATTCTGAGAGGAACGCCTTTCATCTCCCAATCGTTGAATTTGTAGCCAGGAGTAAACTCATCTCTGGAATCTATATGTGTTCTCAAACCTTTCTTTGTAAGAATCCCGTTGACTTCATTTGCTTTTATCAAGACAGCATCCTTGTCAGATTGAGAAGAGTAGATGGGAACTATAACTACTTGGATAGGTGCTACACGAGGTGGTAAGACCAATCCTTTGTCATCGCCATGGACCATTATCAAAGCACCAATGAGCCGCCAAGACACCCCCCATGAGGTTTGCCATGCAAAAGTCTCTACATTCTGTTTGTCCAGAAATTTTACATCAAACGGCTTCGAGAAGTTTTGACCTAGAAAATGTGAAGTGCCCATTTGTAATGCCTTTCCATCTGGCATGATTGACTCCATGGTTGTTGTATATACTGCACCTACAAACTTCTCCTTCTCGCTCTTTTTTCCTAGTATGACCGGAATAGCCAGTTCATCTTCCACTGTTCTTCTGTATATGTCAAGTATAGCTACTACCTCTTCTTCTGCCTCCTCTTTTGTTGTGTGCACGGTATGTCCCTCTTGCCATAGAAATTCTGATGTTCTCAGAAACGGCTTTGTTGACTTGATCTCTGCTCTCAACGCGGAATTCCAAAAATTAATCTTAAGAGGCAGATCTCTCCAACTCTTTATCCATTTTGAATACATGGAGTATGCAAGGGTTTCAGAGGTGGGTCTAAGTGCTAATCTTTCTCCGATCTCAGTGTCTCCAGAATGTGTAACCCAAAAGACCTCGGGTGTAAAACCTGCAAAATGTATTGCCTCCTTGCTTAATAGTGATTCGGGAATGAGCAGTGGAAGAAATCCGTTTTCATGACCAGACGCCTTTAATTTTTGATCAACTGACGATTTGATATATTCCCATATTGAATAACCATATGGTCTTAGTACGATTAATCCCTTGACTGGTGCATAGTCTACAAGTTGCGCTTTTATCACTATCTGTGTATACCATTCGCTAAAATCTTCATTCTTTTTGACCGTGATTCCGATCTCTTTACTCAATTCATATCATTTTGTAGATTGTCCTAATGAGCCTTTGTTCTTCTACAAAGGGTCGCCTTTGCAAAGAACTTTTCCAGTTATTCTACTTTGAAAATTAGGGCAGACAAAACATTGGATAAATGGCACTTCTTTTTTCAAAACAGGGCAGTCTACAGCCTCTTCTTTCATCTTTTTCAGCATCTTGGGACTGACTCCCTTCAACTTTAATTTTCCTTTATCATCCATCATTCCGGATGCTTTTAGCTCTTCTTTTATTTGATCTGACAGTTTGTTTGATGTTGAAGCAGCATTGATTGTAACTTCATATTTGTGTGGAAGCTCACTCATGATCTTCATCTTAGATATCTTGAATATATTGCTAGTGGTAGAAGAATTTAAGATCGCTTAAGATTAATATAATCTCCATCATCTCACAAAGCAGAAACCGATGTTAGCAATTTTCGATGTGGAAGGTGTATTACTTGATGCAGAATTCCTTCCAATTCTGGCAGAAAAAGTTAACAAACAAGATGAGATCTGGGAAATTACAAGAAAAGGAATTGAAGGAATAATAAACTGGGAGGAAGGACTAAAGAAAAGAATAGATCTTCTCAGAGGAATAAACTATGAAACTTGCACAGAAGTTGCAAACTCACTTAAGATAATGACGGGCGCAAGAGAAGCCTGTCATGCTCTCAAGGCCGCTGGTTGGAAATTGATGGCAGTGTCAGGAGGATTCACTATAATGACTGATAGACTACGCAAAGAACTGGATCTAGATTATGTCTTTTCAAACGAATTGATTTTCAAAAATGGCAAACTTGATGGCGTGGTAATAAATGTAGATTCTGACAAGGCCAAATCTGCGATAGTAAAGACAAAGGAATGGAAAGAAAAAAAGGAGGATATAGTGGTTGTTGTTGACGGTGCAAATGATGTGAAATTATTCGACATATGTGGACTAGGAGTGGCATTTAGAGCACAAGATGTTGTTAAAGACTTGGCAACTGTAACACTAGAAGAGAAAGATCTCTCGAAGATTATCGATATAATAAACACGCATTATGGTCTGAAGATACAGTTACAAACTGTTGCTTGAGAACAGAACATGATTTTAAGCAGTTAGGCAATAGGTTGGTAGATGACATTAGAGATTATTCCAATACATGTTGAAAATGAAATCAAACCCGGTGATGATCTAATTGAGTCCATGCTTATCTCAAATTCAGGATCAAGTCTACAAGATGCCGATATTCTTGTTTTCACACAAAAAATCATCTCAAAACAAGAAGGCCGGATTGTAAATCTTGCAAATGTCAAACCTACTCTTCTTGCTACTGGCATATCTAGTGAATACAGAAAAGATCCTCGAATTGTACAACTGATACTTGACCAATCAAAACGCATAGTCAGAATGCGTGATGGCATAATAATTTCAGAGACAATTCATGGTTTCATATGTGCAAATGCGGGTGTGGATGAAAGCAATGTGAAAGAAGGATATGCAACTTTGCTACCGAATAATGCTGACACATCAGCTGAAACATTACGTAAACAAGTAAAAGAAAAAACTGGAAAAAACATAGCTGTTATTATATCTGACACATTTGGACGCCCATTTAGACAAGGTCAAACCAATGCTGCTGTAGGAATTTCTGGAATTGCCTCGATATTGGATTATGTTGGGGCAAAAGATACCTTTGGAAGGACTCTTCGTGTAACTTCTATTGCTATAGCCGATGAAATATGTTCTGCCGCTGAACTTGTTATGGGTAAATCACTTCGCGTGCCCATATCCATAGTGAGAAACTATCATTTTGATAATGCAAAAAATACAATAAATGATCTTATTAGACCGCGATCAGAAGATCTATTTAGGTAGTAAAAATTTTTGAAAACAAAGATTATATTCATAGGTTGAGAGAAGCGATAAACATTGGATGATTTACGGACCGAATTACACTGTCACAACGAGTTTTCAAATTTTCAACTTGGTTTAAAAGAAACTCCGTATGATTGTGGTATAACAATACACGAACAACTTGAACAAGCGTATAAAATCGGCCTAGATGCTTTCTTTATCACAAATCATAATACATTAGATGGGTACAACCGGCTTTTAGATTACAAAGAAAATCATGAAAAATTCAAAGATATTCAGATCTATCCGGGCGAAGAGGTTACAACAGATCAAGGAATACATGTGTTGGCATATGGGATAACAAAGACAATAAGGCCGGGTCAAAGTTTTGAAGAAATACTTGATATAGTGAAATCTCAAGATGCTGTTTCTTGCGCTCCTCATCCCTTTGCGCTAAATAATGGATTGCGGGAAAAGGCAATCCTTTGTGATCTGATTGAAGTCTTTAACAGCAATAATGTTGATAGATATTCAAATCTCAGGGCTTTTCATTTTGCAAAAGCAAACAATATGACAGAAGTGGCAGGAAGTGATTCCCATGTTGTTTCCACGTTAGGTAGGTGTATTGATGTTATTCAGGCAGAAAATACTCTAGACAATGTGTTACGAGCAATGAAAAGAGGAAAAATCACAATTGGTAACACTGGTTATATTACTAGCAAAGAAATGATAGAACACGCGAAATACAAAATTGAAAATTCAAAAGATGATATCATGAGATATTTCAAAGAAAATCATCCTCATCTCACGGGAGTTTGCAGTTTTCTGATAGATGTATTTGAATCAAATCCTGATAGTATGGTCTGGAGAGCGGTATACCAAGTAGCAGTACATCTCACTACAAAACTATCGAATAAAATTAATTTCAAAAATCAAGATTATAACATATTGTATGAGCGTAATCTCAGAGCTATATTGCCGATGATCCTGACTTGAGTAATTTTTCTTGCTTACATGAATAGATTTTAATATTACTTTACTAGTTTTTTATTCACAGGCGATTAGATATTTCAGAATTATCTCCAACCAAGACAATTGATGTTAGAGGAATGTTTTGCCCAGAACCTGTCTTTAGAACAAAGATAGAAATGGAAAGAATGATAGTTGGAAATATTCTCAAAATTATTGCTGACGATCCAGCATCTGAAGAAGATATCACGCGATGGGTAAACCGAACTGGCCATCAATTACTTGGTATCAACAAATCTGGTAAAGATCTTGAATTTACCATTAAAAAGGTGAAGTAGGCTAATGGCTACTAAGGCAATAAATGATGCCGAAACACTTCTGAAAAAAATTGGTAATACACCTGTTGTGAAACTTGTCTCTCTTTCAAACAATCAAGTAGAGTTTTACGCAAAATTAGAATCTCACAATCCATTTGGCTCTGTAAAAGACCGAGCTGCGTTTTGGATGATAAAAATGGCAGAAGAAAACTGCCTCATAAAAAGGGGGCACAGTGTAATAATTGAGCCAACTTCAGGAAATACCGGGATTGCTCTTGCAGGAATTGCAAAACTTCTTGGATACAAAGTAGAAATTGTAATTCCTGAAAAGGCAAGTGACGAAACGAAAAAGATAATTGAATCTTTAGGAGCTGTTTTGTATCAAACCAGCGATGACCTGTGCCCAAAAGTTGGGGCTGGTACAGATCAGAGTATTGCACTGGCAAAATCAATCGCGTCAGCAAGACCTGACAAGTACTACTCTCCTAATCAATATTCAAACGAGGCAAATTTTATGGGTCATTACAAGGGTACTGGGCCTGAAATTTGGGATCAGACAAAAGGAAAGATAACTCATTTCTTCTCAGGGGTAGGAACAGGAGGAACTATAACTGGAATAGGCGCATATCTGAAGGAGAAAAATCAAAACATAAAGATCATTGCAGTACAACCGCAACAAAATCACTTAATTCAAGGTCTGAGAAATTTTGAGGAATCTGCAAAACCTGATCTCTTTATCAAACGTGAACAGGTAGTTGATGATTGGATTACGATTACAAACAATGAAGCATTTGCTGCCGTAAAAGAAATATATGAAAAAGAAGGAATGTTGGTTAGTCCATCATCTGCTACAGTGTACGTTGCAATGAAAAAATATGGTATTGAAAAGGGTCATGTGATAGGAATTTTTGCCGACGATGGCAGAAAATTCAAAAGCTTGTATATACAACAAAAAGTCTTCACTGACGAGCAATTTGAAAAGGCTCTAAAAGAATCCAAATATATTTCAGAAGTCACATTCCTCTAAATACAAGTGTTAACGCAAGATTAAGTGCCTGAATTTGTACAATTGGGCACAATCTCTGTGATACCATTTTTCGCCAAATATCACGTCACCCTCTACAAAATTCATTTCTTTTTTGCAGAGAGTACATAGCGGCTTTGACATTGTCTGGACAGATTCCATTGCTTGTCTTGACTGATTTTTTGATATAATGGTCTGTGTGTAACACCTAAAGACAAACTTGCTATATGGAACTATTTTTTGCTATTTTCTGAGAGGTATTTGTCAACATCTATTGCTGCCATACAACCAAATCCAGCTGCAGTAACTGCCTGTCGGTATTTATGATCATGCACATCACCGGCAGCAAAGACCCCATCGATATTGGTCTGTGTATGGTTTTTGAGTACTATGTATCCTTGATCGTCTAACTCGATTTGACCTTTGAACAACTTGGTATTTGGCTCATGACCTATTGCAACGAATAAGCCTCCAACATCCATTATTTCTTGTCGGTTAGTTACTACGTCTCTTATCACGATTTGGTTTACTTTTTCTTTTCCCTTGATTTCCTCGATTACGGAATTCCAATGGAACTTGATCTTGTTATTATCAAATGCCCTGTCTTGCATTATTTTACTTGCCCTGAGATTATCTTTTCTATGTATAACATGTACATTTTTTGCAAATTTAGTAAGAAATATGGCTTCTTCCATGGCAGAATCTCCACCGCCTGCTACAACTATTTCCTGGTTCTTGAAAAATGGACCATCACAAGTAGCACAATATGATACGCCCTTGGCACTAAATTCTTGCTCTCCTTTTGCACCCAGTTTTCTAGGACTTGCACCAGTCGAAATTATGACAGCGTCTGCTTCGTATTCTTCAGAGTATGTTAATACCTTGAATGATTTTCTTCTAAAATCTACATTTACTACCTCATCATCAATGATCGTGGTACCCATTCGCTCTGTTTGTTTTCTCATTGTAGTCATCAACTCTGGACCTAGTATGCCATCTGAAAAACCTGGATAGTTTTCAACCTCTGTGGTAAGCATTAATTGTCCACCCGGCAACATTCCTGAAATTATTAGGGTATCACGTTTGGCTCTTGATGTATAAATGGCCGCGGTATATCCTGCGGGACCGGCCCCGATTATTATTACATCGAATTTTTTCTTTGTTTCTGGTTTTTTAGTCTCTGCCCTAATTTCTGCTTGCACAAATAAATTCATCTACAGTTCATATTTAAATTATGCATCCAGTTTTAGAGATTATCCAGTATACTTTGGTGCTGATCACATAGTTTTCCATTTTCTATTTGTGCATGCAATAGATCTTCTTGCCAATGCGCGTTGTACAGGATACATTCCTTTGATTCACAAAAAGGTACCCCAGTAAGATGATAAAATATGGATTGTAAAGCAAATCCTCTAACAACCACGCGAAGCCTCTCGTCATGATATTCTAGAAATCTTCCTCTGAATTCTTGCTTAATTGTATCTAGATTCAAGCCTTGTGAAATTTTTTCGTACAAATGGAGGTAGTAATCACGTGGTTTTGCCGGTGCTTCAACTATTCCTGTAGTGGAAATAATCGATGGGTTGGAACATATCACGGCCCTACCATGATATCTGTAATCATCATAATCATAACTGCAAGTCAATCTTGTTGTAAATATGATGTGAAATTTGTCAGACGATGATTCTGAATCAGGTATGATATCTCTAAAAATGTTTTGCAGCTCAAAACCGTCGTACAAAATTATATTGTTTGATGCGTGTGTTGTTGTTTCCAATTGCTCTTCAAATGCTGTTTCTTCTACTGTAGGTTTGTGTTTCTCAAAAGGTATGTAAAGGTTGAAAATTCTACACGAGGCTAGCTGATGAAATATTTTTTCTTTTACGCGGAAATGCTGAAAAAAGCTCTGTCGTACTTCAGTGCTTATTCCGCTTTGTTTCTGTATGAACTCAGCAAGTTCATTGATCTTGATCTCAGGTACACGAGGTTCATCATATAAAAATAGTTTAGATATTCTCAATAATGAAATAGCATCTCTAGTCGATTTATCTTCTTAGCTCTTTTATTTTGGATGCTGTAATCTCAGCTGCTTTCTTGCCTGACAGCAACATAGAACCATATGTTGGACCCATTCTTGCTATGCCGTAGGTCTCTGTTACTGCCATGCCTGTTGCTACAAGACCAGGGTAAACTTCACCAGTGTGATGTACTACTTTATTTTCACCATCATCTACCCACATGGGATCCATGCCTTTCCAATCTACAAGCTTTCTGTCTACCAGTCTCTTTATGGCTACTGAATCATGTCCTGATGCATCTATGACCATCTTAGATTCTAAAGCAACTGGGTCCACACAAGTTATATTTCTTGGAAGTGCTGATACGGGCATCCAATTTACTACAATGCCACTTACTCTTCCATTCTTCAATATCAAATCATCAAATTTTGTTAGATTCAAAAATTTTACTCCTGCGTCACAAGTTGCAGCTATTAATTTTGAAACTGCATGCGGTCCCGGCGTAAGATAAAGTCCATCTCTTACCTTCTTGTAGGGAATTCCTAATTCATCCCAAATCTTTTGTGCAGGTGCTCTTACTGTTACTGGATTCATCATGTAACCTCCCAGCCAATATCCACCGCCAAGATAGTTGTTTTGTTCTATGACTAGAACTCTGAACCCCATTAATGCAAGTTCTCTGCTTGCAGTCAAACCTGCTGGGCCCGCACCTATGATTATTACATCCGAGTCTGCTCTGTCTACCAGTACTGAATGAAATTCATCGGCAATTGCTCGTGTGATCTCTTTCTCATCGACATCTGCAAATATTTTAGGCACTTCTTCTTTCTGAGTAGCCTTTTGCATGAAAAATACCCTTAGAGTAGCATATTAATAGTTTGCTCAGTTTAAAAACGCATCTTCAAATGATTTAATACATTCCCTTATGTGCATCTTTTTTGTTGGATTCTTAAACGCATAAGCTGATATGATGTCTATTTTTGTAAGATCTTTTTTAGTTAAAACATCCTTTGCAGCCCTTAGTGAGTCAACTATTACATTGCAGCCATTTGTGCTATCGCTCGTTCTAAGTGCCAAGTCCATTTCTATTGTTGAACCCATAAATCCTTTGGCTTCCATCCAATAATAACTAACTCTTGAATCGCCAAGCTGCTCTGCATATTCTGTCGTACCGGCGGTAGACCTGAAAGTATACGGTGCTTCAATTGCAATGGATTCTGTTTTAATACTCCTCTTTTTTTCTCTTGTTTCTTCAGCCATTGTATTCATGGTATCTTGATTTCCTCCAACATCAAGTTGATATGCTTTCTGAATTTTGATGCCTCGATTTGTCATAAAGTCTATCATTCCTCGATGAAAAGCAGTTCCACCAAATTGACTCATTAAATCATCTCCTAGAATCATCAATCCCTTTGTTTCAAATGCTTTTTTTGTCTTGTCGGTTACAGTCTTGGATGACGTAGCATTAAAAAAAGAGCAGCCGGCATCTAATGCCGCCTCTGAATATCTTTCTGATGTTTTTTCAAGTCCGGAAGAAATCACGTTAACGAGAAAATCTGGGTTGACCACCTTGAGGGATTTAACAAATTCCTCATAACTTACAGATTTTATCTGACCACTCTGGTTAATGTGGGAAGGTATTGGATCTGACATTATTCCAGGCTGAATTACAATGTCTGGAAAACCTGTTTTGTAATCCTTGATTAATTGGCCCACTTTTTTTCCTACTTTGGAAGGATCTATGTCAAAAACTGCTGAGATCGTTATATCGCTCAGACTTAATCCTGAAATCTTTGGGTGCCAAAGCCCTTCGATTGAGTTCTTGTAGAATTCTAAGCCTTTTACCAGAGTTAATGTTACACTGCCGCTTCCAGCAACTGCAATCTTGATTTTATCTGACACGCAATTTTTCCTCGTCGATCTTCATTTAACTCTTTTCTGATATTGTTGTTCGGAAAGGGCGGTTTTTTCTTAATGGATCTCACCTTTTTGATGTGTAATGATGAGTGGAAAATCTTGCCACTATCTCCTTGGCTAGTGCATATCTGGCGTCTAGTTTAAAATTTATATGCACTTTGCAAAGTAGCTACAATAATTGAGTAAAACAAGCCTTTCTCAGTCTAGGCCTGATAACCTTCCAAAACCAAAGATACAATGGGGTCGTCTAGAGGAAGCTGAAAAATTTGCAGAAATGGTAAAACTCTTCAGGCAAGGCAAGATTAACCGTGATGATCTGCGAAGATTTAGGCTCCAACATGGAGCATATGGTAGCAGAATGACTGATGACTACAGTATGATTCGTGTCAAAATTCCGGCTGGTGAAGTTTATCCAGAGCAAATTGAAAAAATGGCAGAACTGAGCGAATCGTTTTCAATTGGAAGCGCACATGTTTCTACAAGACAAAACTTTCAGCTTCATTGGGTTGCACTGGAAGATGTTTCTGAAGTTATGCGGGGGCTGGCAGAAATCGGACTGACGTCAAGAGAAGCATGTGGAAATTCGGTAAGAAATGTAATGTGTAGCCCTCTTGCAGGTATATGTCCTAACGAAATATTTGATCCTACACCATACGCATTATCAACAGCAAAGTTTCTATTACGAAATTCGATGAATCAATCACTCCCAAGAAAATTCAAGATCAATTATACCTGTTGCGAGAAACATGGAATGGCAAGGATAGTGGATATTGGTCTTATACCGCAAAGAACAGAAATTAACGGAAAACTACAGAATGGGTTCAAGGTTTTCTTAGGTGGTGGACTTGGTGCCCAATCATTTGTAGGACATCAACTTGAAGAATTTACCCTAGAAGAAGATTTACTTTATACCATAATTGCAGTCATTAGAGTCTATGATAGAATGGGCAATCG
This sequence comes from Nitrosotalea sp., assembly GCA_050749405.1. Lineage (GTDB taxonomy): Archaea > Thermoproteota > Nitrososphaeria > Nitrososphaerales > Nitrosopumilaceae > Nitrosotalea. The sequence continues at coordinate 196,052 of JBOGRD010000003.1, read as the reverse complement.
TGAAAATATGGCAAGAAATAGAATGAGATATCTTGTTAATGAACTTGGATGGGAAAAATTCCAAAATATTGTACTAAAAGAAAGAACTATGGTAAGACTGACACAATCTATTGTGATAAAACTTGATCTCGACAAGACTCCTGAAATACTACGCAAAATCTCAATTAGTTCAGAAAACCCGTCGTCTCCACCGGGCTTATCTAGATGGCTCAAAACTAATACCATGAAGCAAAAACAACAAGGATACAGTGTAGCATTCATTACGCTAGAGTCAGGTGACATTACAGCAAGTCAATTGCGTGCTGTTGCTGATATGGCTCGAGAATTTTCTGCAGAGGGACGGGTTAGAACTGGATTTGCTCAAGATATAGTGTTTAGATGGGTAAGGGATGAAGATCTTCAGAAACTTTATGCAAGATTGTTAGAGGTCGGGCTTGCAAATCCTGGTGCATTGACCATGGCCTCAGTTGTGGGGTGCTCTGGTACTACCTCCTGTAATCTCGCATTAACTAATTCTCATAGGCTTGCAAAAGAAGTTCAAAGAAAATTTCTCGAGCTAAAACTTGATGAAGATGATGACCTGAGAGATTCTACAATTAAGATAAGTGGCTGTCCAAATTCATGTGGTCAACACGAAATAGCGACAATTGGATTTTATGGCGGAGGAGGAAGACTAGGAAAGGACATGTACCCACTGTATACAATGTCGTTGGGTGGAAGAGCAGATGGAAACTCAATGCTAGGACTGATGACCACCAAGGTTCCTACGAAAAGAGTCATTCCAACAATTTTGAAAATAATTGAGATCTTCAAATCGGAAAAAAGATCTGGTGAAGTTTTGGATTCCTGGATTCACAGAATTATTGAAGGCAATGGTGGGCCTAAGATTAAATCAATTAATGATATTAAGGAATTGTTAAAGCCTGTTGTAGCACCCCCTACAATTGAGCAAGATCCTGACTTTTACGTCGATTATGGAAATGATGTAAATTATCATGCAAAAACTGGAAGGGGCGAATGTGCCGCTTGAGCAAAGAAAAGATTGCCAGAATAACAGTTGATTCCGATACACTACGATCAGAGATTAGGGACAAGAGTGTCAAGGTACTTGACATAAGGAAAGAAGAAGATTACAAACAAGGGCATGTACCTGATGCAATTAATTTTCCATTATCCAGTCTTCTCTCTGACGATAGCCCAGAAACGATTCTTCAACATACGCAATCTTTTGGTATTGGTGATGAAACCCATGTTGTTGTATATGATGACACATTTGGCGCCTTGGCATCACGGGTGGCATGGGCACTTCAGTATATTGGTCATGAAGAAGTTTCCTTATTAGATATTACATACGGATCGTGGAAAAAGATTGGTCTTGAAACAAGCCTTGAATCTCCATCTCTTGTAAAGAAAATGCATTCTCTAAAGTTACAGCCGCAAATTCTTGCAACTGCAGATTATCTCATGCCTGCAAAAGAGAAGGGCGCCATATTGATGGACAATAGGGAAAGACTAAACTTTCTTGAGCATCACATTCCTGGCGCCATCAACATTCCATATAGAATGCTTGCCTCTCCTCAAAATATATTAAGATCAAAAGATGAATTGAGAAGACTTCTACAGAACAGAAACATATCTTCTGACTCTGAGGTGATTACGTATTGTGGGAGCGTGGGAACTCTTTCAGGATTGGGATACTATGCATTAAAGTCTATAGGAATTCAAAATGTAAAACTTTACGTTCGGTCATTTAAGGAGTGGGAGTCATTAGAGAAACCAATTGAAAAACAAAAAGATGCAAACTATTGGGATCTCTCAGCGGAATAATATTTTAGGTATTTTGTGTAGTTTCGCTTCTTAGCTTCTTTGTAGTTTGACTCTCAATGTGATCAAAGAGATCTATCATCTTCTGTTTATTTGCTTGCAAGTATTCGTAACCTTTGTCGGTCAGTCTAATCTTGAATAATCTGATATCTCGGTGTTCTTCAAAAAAGTGTTCTATCATCTGTGCACCTCTTTTGCTAGGATCGATGAATACATCCATCTTTGCAATGACTTCGTTAACATCTCCTTTCTCTATTGCAGATTTGACAGCTTGAGCTGCCTCGCTAATTTCTTTTAGATGCTGAATCAATAGTGGATTGCTCTTTTTTGTTGTACCGAAGAGCCCTTTCTTTTCAACACCTATCTTGGCAGCCAATTCGGGGGCAATCTCAAATTCTTCTATCTTAGACAGACCGGCATTTCTTTCCTCTTTTATTAGTAGGCCTTTTTCTATTAGTTTTCTTGCTGCGTCTTCTACCTCTGCTTTACCTAACATGGTTGTCCAAACTATCTGGCCAACCTTATGATAACCCTGTCTTACTGATTCTAATACTACTACCTCGACAATTCTTCTATACCCGTCATCTGCTTTGACATTCTCAAAGTCTTTGTCTCTAACTGCCTTCTTTGCATTTTTAACATCTATCTCAATTGAACGCTTCAAAGCCTCAATAGCCTCAGGAACGTGATTCAAAAGAGAATAATAACATGCTTTGTTGTACCAAGACATGCCATCGGTGGGATTGGTCTCAATTGACTTTTCTACACATTCAAGAGCTTTTTCATAGTTTTTTTGTCTATAATAGATAAGACCCTTCAGGTTCCACGCATCTGAATTTGTAACATCAATCTCATGAACCTTGTTGTAATTTTCCATGGCTCCAGCCAAGTCGCCCATGTGAAATCGCGTATAGCCTAATTTAAGAAGGGAATCCACATGTCCTGGATCCACCTGCAATGCTCCTTCAAAGGCTTGTACTGCCTCTTCCATCTTTTCATCGGCCATAGAAGAGACTCCTTTCTTGTACAGTTTATCTCTAGTATAGTTAGGATCTGTTATCTTTGATTCCTTGGATACCTTCACGGGCATCTCAGGATCCATCACTCTATTGCTTTCAGGTGACTCTGAACTACCCTTGAATAATTTTTTCACGACTGGTCAAATATGGATTTTCCGTAGATAAATACCATTCCGGATGTCCAAAAAGTAAATTTTATTGGCAAAGCAGCTTTATAACGCCTGGATAAATACAAAAATACTCAGGTATTACACCTAGGATATGTCAGCCAGAGAAAGGATAATTGAAATAACTGGAGAATCGCCATTTAAGCTCTCGTCGGGCGTCTTTGAGGTGCAAATTTCTATTTGTGACTATACGCCTTCTCAAGAAGATATAAAACGAAGGAATTTTCCGGTTATCTGGAAAGATAATTTCCACCTGAGAGTAAAAGATGCAAAGTTCACTCAGGTTCTGGGTTCTCCAAAAAACCCCATTCCTGATTTTGTGTTTACGAGGGACTCGGTTTGGGTCGTAATTCTTGATCAGTTTTCCTCAATTAATTCTACTTTTCAAATTGATGTGCCCAAGATTCCAGGTGAAGTCACTCCAAGTCCTGTTGGAGAGGAACCGTCGTCAAAGGGCCATAAACTGTCTCCTGAATACTATCCTGCGCCAGGTACTCCTGGTCCGCGTGGTCCTGCTGGTCCACCTGGTATTCAGGGTCCGCCAGGACAGCCAGGCCCACAAGGTCCACCGGGGCAGCAGGGAGTTCCAGGTCCTCAAGGTGACAAGGGATCTCCCGGCCCTCAAGGTTCTTCAGGAGATAAAGGTCCTACTGGTCCTCCCGGAGATAAAGGCGATAAGGGCGACAAAGGTCCAACCGGAGATAAAGGTATAACGGGCGATAAAGGTCCATCTGGCGATAAGGGTCCAAGAGGAGACGAGGGAGAAATTGGCGAGAAGGGAGATAAAGGCGACAAGGGCGATAAGGGGGAAAAAGGACTTACAGGGGAATCAGGTCCTACTGGAGATAAGGGTGCAACAGGTTCTCCAGGCCCATCTGGAGATAAAGGTATTCTTGGTCCGCCTGGAGATAAAGGACCAAAAGGTACATCTGGTCTTATAGGCGATAAAGGGCCTCCAGGTCCACAAGGTCCACTTGGTGATAAAGGCCTTACAGGTCCACAAGGTACACTTGGTGATAAAGGTCCACAAGGTCCACAAGGTCCTCCAGGAGAAAAAGGCCTAACAGGTATTCCCGGCCCTCAGGGTGAGAAAGGACCTAGAGGTTTACCCGGTTCGCCTGGTGAACCCGGTCCAAGGGGGCCTCCAGGTCCACAAGGTCCACCCGGACCACAAGGAGTTCAAGGTCCTCAAGGTGATAAGGGGCTGCTGGGTCCACAAGGTCAATCTGGTGAAAAAGGACCACAAGGAGTTCAAGGTCCTCAAGGTGATAAAGGCCTTACAGGTCCACAAGGTACACTTGGTGATAAAGGTCCACAAGGTCCACAAGGTACAATGGGGGATGTAGGTCCACGCGGTCCACCAGGTCCTCCTGGTCCCCCCGGCCAGCCAGGATTTTCAGATCAACAAAAGCAAATGATCACTCAACTTCTTGAAATATTAGCTTCCAAGAATCTGATCACAACAGAGCAACAGATCAAATTACTGAGCTTTCTCTACTGATATTCTAATGCTGTTTGTATAGGGCATGTACGTAAAATGTTCTAAAAGGCAAAGTTGAACTTAAAATGTTAATGTGTGAAAAATTATGTGCATTCTGCTTCCTACATTTGATGATACTATGAAGCTGAATTTGGTCTATATTGTATTGGTATGTATTGGGGAAACCATGTTGATACTCACCTTATACTGCGGATAGTCGAAACTATTAACAATTCAAAATAAAAGGATCCTTCTTAGCATGAAATCTATTTATCATCTGTCGTACCACATAAGAAAGATGCTCAGCTAAAATATTAAAATTATCGCCTGATGCCAAGCGATAATTTTTTTGATTTTATCTTCTGCGTTTCTTTGCAGATTTTCTTTTAGCTGGTCTTTTAGCTTTTTTACCCGCTGTTCTTTTAGCTGCCGGTCTCCTCTTAGGAGCTGTTCTTCTTTTGGCAGCTTTTTTAGCGCGTCTTTTCATTGCCATTGATAAGTTTTACATTTCACTTGTTTTTCTATCGTTACGCTTAAGAAAATTACACTAAATGATGATATTGTATCAACAAATTTTTCATAAAAATCTAAAATTTTGATCGCATTTTAATAAACAGACTCGGCTGATGGCCGTCTTCCTTGTAACCATGAGATCTGCCCACATTGTGTACATTTGTATTGCCGTCGCCTTTTGTAAGTTGGAATCTCTGGCATGAAAACTATCTCTTGTTTCGTTTTTGAAATGCATTTCTTACACCATCTGTGTTCTACTTCTTTTTCCATGAATCGTGAGACTTGCCTGTTAAATTAGTTGTTGCTATTTGCTTTTTACTATAGTAAGCACATCTTCATCTTCTAATATGTGACTCAAACCAGACCTCTGTCCGCCAAACTTGACGCTCTTGCCCCACACCAGTGCATATCTAAAGTCTTTTTTCAAATCTCTGTGTAATTTGTTACAAACATCTAAAACAGTTGAATTGCGTCTGACAATAAGCGGTTCTTTGTAATCTGTCTCGCCTCCTTTTGGTCTCATGTAAATTCTGATAAAATCTAGATATTCATAAATTGCATCTCTGAGAGCTACTATGTTAATGTCTGCATCAGCTGATATGGGGATGATTTTTGATTTTACTTTTTCTTGTAATTCATTTAGAAACCCCTGGTTTACCAAGTCTATTTTATTCATCACGGTCAAAGATTCGACATAAAACTTGTTACCTGATACGTAATCAATTAATTGCTCAGAATCAATATCTTCTCTTATCAAAACACGCGCATTATTTATCCCATAGACTCGCAAAATATCTTTTAATAGGTTTACAGGCATCTTTGTCATTGGAACCTGCTGGCTTACTGATATTCCTCCGTCACCGGTTTTTTCTATGACTATGTTGGGGGGCTTCTGATCCAGTCTAATTCCTATGTTGCCAAGCTCGGTCCTAACTACTTCCTCATGATATGGCTGGAATACATCCAATATGATTAGCACCAAGTCTGCACTTTTTGCCACTGAAAGAACTCTTTTACCAAGTCCTTTTCCTGTGGATGCTCCTTTGATTATTCCTGGCAAGTCAAGAACTTGAATCTTAGCACCGCGGTATTCCATCATTCCTGGAACTACGGTTCTAGTTGTAAATTGAAATGCACCAACAGCTGATTTTGCACCAGTAAGCCTGTTAAGTAAAGTAGATTTTCCAACGCTTGGCAGCCCGATGAATACGACAGTAGCATCTCCTGTTCTTTTTACATCAAAACCGATTGAACTGCCTGAGCCTCTTGATTTTACTTCTTCCTGCTCTCTTTTTAATTTGGCAAGTTTTGCCTTTAGCAGACCTATGTGATGCTCAGTGGCCTTGTTGATCTGAGTTTTGGCCATCTCATCTTTAATGGCCTGAATCTTTTCTGGTATTCCCATCTATCTTACTTGACTTTCATACTGAATAAAATCTTACTAATTCTATCTGTTTTGTTGTTTTCTAGTTAAAGCTTGAACGAATTAAAATAATGAACAAACATGTTGCCAAAATAAACTGAAGCAAACGCGCTAATTGTCCTTGCTATGCTCATAGATATGAGAAATTTCTTGAAATTGTATCTTTTTACTCCAGCTATTATTGTGACAATCTCTGTCAATATGGGCACTAAACTCAAAGCAAAGATTATACTCCAACCATGTTTGTTTAATCGTTCAAAACTTTTCTTATAATCCTCCTCACTATGGGTTTTTCTCAGTAATTTGTACATCTTTTTCCCATCGTATCCTATAAAATATGTTATAATTCCTCCGCCAACAGATCCAATAGCCATTGTGACGAACACGGTTGCTGCATTTTGACCGTCTAGAAGTAATGCTGTCGATGTTATTACTATTGGGAATGGAATGATTGAAGCAAAAATGCAGTTTAGAAAAAGGCCAACTAATCCATACTTTACAAAGAACGGATTCTCAAGTACGGGTTTTAAAAAATCAATTAGCACAATCCTAATGGTTTTCACACATATTATAACTGAATGCTCAAAAATATTCCGAGGATTTGAGATCTTTTTTATTATTTAATTTATAGTACAACGTCTTGTCTTCTTTCTTTATGTAGAAGATCCTTGTAGCCGGGATTGTCTCAAAGTTCTCAGAAATCTTGAGAAATTCTGTTAACGTAACTTCCTTAATTACATTAAAGTCAAGATAACCAACAAAATAGAGGCTTGGATTGTCATAATGAAGTGCTTTGCTGAAAATTTCAGTCACTGATCCTTTTCTGGTCATAAATTAGTACCCAGATACGAATATTTTAGCCAACTCATTAAAAATCTGTCTTTATGTAGAGGTGCATAATTTTAAATTCTAACAATCAATGATTCAAATCGTGACTAATAAAATTACGCTAAATATAGACAGGCCGATCTATAATGAAGGTGAATATATGAAATTAAAAGTAGATTATGAGACACTTAATCCTAAACAGACAATTCATGTGACCGTTTTAGATCCGTCCGAGAAGGAAGTTTTTAGTGCCGATCAGTACATTAATTCTCAAAAGGGAACTTACTCTACTGTATTAAAGTTTGACACAAAACAATGGAGAATTTCTGGCAGATACAAAGTTGCTGCGTGGGATCAGGAAGGAGCAAGAAGGGAATTGTTTTTCCAATTCAAGGGAAATACTTCATGATACTTTGTAGATAACACAACCGAATGGAACTGCCTATTACAGTTATTATGTCGGGTATCATTACGTGATTTGATTGAAACCGAAGATATATGCGGTGGACATTGATGGCACCATTACAGATAACAAAGGGGGGAGAGTTGACCTTGACGCACTTGCAGCTCTACGTTATTTAGTAAAACTCGGGCACAAAGTAATTTACGTGACAGGAAGATCATCAATTGAGGCCTATGTCCTCTCAGTATTTGGTGGGACAACAAGGATAGCAGTAGGGGAGAATGGTGGAATTATTACATCTGGACCAGATGAACATCGGTTAATTGGAAACAAACAGGAATGTTTGAAGGCACTTCAATTCATTAAAACCAAGATTCCTGAAGCAGCTGAAAAGCCTGTTTTTCCACGTATCACTGAAGTAGTCCTTGAAAGAAATTTTGATGTCAATCTGGGAAAAAAGATTCTAGCTGAAAATAATTTTAATGTGCAATTATCTGATAGCATGTATGCCTATCATATCAATTCAAAAGGGGTTAACAAGGCAAATGGATTCCTTGAAGTTATGAAGATGTTTTCAGCCACAAAACAAGATGTCATTGCAATAGGTGATAGTGAAACAGATGTGCCTCTTTTTGGACTAGCTGAGGTAAGTGTAGCGTTAGGAAATGCCACGGATGATGTAAAATCTCATGCCACAATTACAGTTCCAGGTCATGCAGGAGATGGAATAATCGAAGCGCTTGAAAAGATTGAACTAAAACTTTTAGTGAAATAATATCATGACACTAAGACTTCTTTTCGATGAAATTCGAGCTAACATACAAAAAATCTCAAATGACCTAGGTTATCCGAAGGTAGGATTTGATGTCTCAGAAGCATCCAAACCTGAATTTGGGGATGTAAGCTGTAATATCGGATTTTTGCTGGCAAAACTGCTCAAAAAAAGACCATCAGAAATAGCAGAGTCTATTGCAAGTGAATATCAAAAATACAAGGGTGTGTTCATATGGGAAGTAAACGTTCATTCATCAGGATATCTTAACTTTGTAGCAAATTATCCGGCTTTCATTAAATCTGTTATATGTTCATCCGTAAGACAAGACTATGGAAAATTTGATCTTGGAAAGAATTCAAAGATTATAGTGGAGCACACAAGCGTTAATCCAAACAAGGCATTGCACATAGGACATGTGCGGAACATCGTAATTGGAGATGCAATGGCAAGAATTCTACACAAAGCCTACTACGATGTCAGGGTTTTAAACTATGTAGATGATTCTGGGCTTCAGGTGGCAGATATCGTCGTTGGCTTCAAGTATGGTGGTTTTGATGGCGAGCCTCCACAGAATCAGAAATTCGATCATTACTGTGGTGATGTTGTATATGTGAGCATCACTGAAAGATATGGGAAAGAACCACTTCTTGCAGAAAGAAGGACAATGGTCCTCAAAGAACTTGAAGAAGGAAAATCTGAGATTGCAAAATTTGCTGATGCGATAACTCGAAGAGTTCTAGATGAACAACTCAAGACTTGTTGGAGACTCGGAGTAACTTATGACTGCATAAATTTTGAATCACAAATAGTTCGCTCTAGGCTTTGGAATACAGTTCTTGAGAAAATGAAATCCAGGGGGCTGATATATCTTGAAAACGAAGGAAAAAATGCTGGTTGTTGGGTAATAAAATCTGATTCAGAAACTGAAGAAGATAAGATCTTGATTAGAAGTAACGGCATTGCTACCTATATTGCAAAAGACATTCCATATGCTACGTGGAAGCTAGGGATCTTGGAAGATCCATTTTACTATAAGCAATACGCTGTACAAAAAAATGGCAGAATACTTTGGGAGACTACTCTTGAAAATACTGGAATAAAGCTGAATTTCACTGGCGATACAGTAATTACAGTTATTGATTCAAGACAATCACGACTGCAAAAAATTATTACAAAAATAATCTGTGATTTCAAATCTGAGGGAAAATCATATGTGCATCTTGGCTATGAGTCAGTTACTCTGAGCCCCGACACTGCAAAAACTCTTAATCTTGAAACTGAGGGCAAGTCTGTCCAGATGTCGGGCAGAAAGGGAATCTATGTCAACGCTGATTATGTTTTGGATATACTTGGTGTAAGAACATATGAGGAAGTAAAGAAGAGAAATCCTGAACTTGATGAAACACTTCTTGTAAAAATTGCAGAACAGGTTGCAGTTGGTGCTTTGCGATATGCCATGATAAAACAAGATCTTGATAAAATAATCACCTTTGACATGACCGAATCGCTAAGTCTAGAAGGTGATACTGGACCATACATACAGTATGCGTACGCAAGATCTGTGAGAATTCTTGAAAAATCTAACAAAGTGCCTGTATTTGATGTCTCTTTTGATGATTTGAATACATCCTATGAGAGAAACCTGGTAAAAATAATTGGTAAATTTGACATACAGGTAGAAGATTCGGCAAAGAACTTGTCTCCTAAGATAATTGCCAGATATTGTTATGAACTTGCGGTATCTTTCAATTCGTTCTATGAACACATCAAAGTATTGACTGCGGAATCTCCTGAAATTATAAACGCAAGGCTCTGTCTTGTATGGTCATTCAAAGAAACTCTGCTCAAGGCGCTTTCCTTGTTAGGTATTGACGCTCCACATAGAATGTAACTCTAACCATGAAATTTGGAAATGCTATTATCTGTATGGGGTAAGGTCTAGTTGTGAAGAAAATAAAACAAAACAATAACGTGTTATTCTTCTTTGATGATTCAAAGAAGTGGTTGATGAAAGTATCGCGGAAACAACAATTCCATACTCATGTTGGAATCATTGATCATAAAAAAGTAATAGGCAAAGAATATGGAAGCGCAATCAAGACCAATAAAGGTAAGACAATCTATCTTTTAGAACCAACAGTGTATGACTATGTCATGAAAAGTCAGCGTAGTACTCAGATAGTTTATCCAAAAGATCTCGGTTACATAGCTGCAAGAACAGGATTACAAAGTGGACAAACAATTGTTGAAATTGGAACTGGCAGCGGCTCCCTTACTACTTTTCTTGCCAGTATAGTAAAACCCCGCGGTCATGTATACACATATGATGTAGATGAAAACTTTATGGCAATAGCAAGTAAAAACATCGAAAAAGCCGGAGTCTCAAAACATGTTACAATGGAAAAATTAGATATCAAAAACATCAAAAAAGTACCACAAACAGATGTAGATATGGTTGTAGTGGACTTGGGGGATCCGTGGACCGTAGTTCCACAAGCAAGAAAGATGCTCAAAGGGAGTGGATATTTTGTAGCAATATGCCCAACAATGAATCAACTAGAAAAACTCGCATCAGCATTACGGGAAAATGACTTTTTTGATATGGAGTTTACTGAACAAATTGTGCGAACAATAGAAGCTAGAGAGGGAAAGACGCGCCATTCTTTTCGAGGCATTGGGCATACTACATACGTCGCATTTGCTAGGAAAGTTACTACCCCAAAAGATCTCAGAAAAGTGATGCCAAGTATTGAACCAGAAGATAAATCTGATGACGAATCTGTAGAAGACGAAGGTTTATCCGGCGTGAAAAAATAGGACATTTGTTGGCCAAAATTCTGCAGGCTACGGTTGTCAAAAATTTTATTCCTCCAAGAAAATCGTTATCAAGAAAGGGAGAAAACGGAAAAGTGTTAGTTGTTGGAGGAAGTTATCTATATCACGGTGCTCCGATTCTTTCATCACTTGCAGCACTACGAACAGGTGCTGATCTAGTTTACACATGTGTGCCCAAAACCCACGTAACATCCACAAGAGCATATTCCCCAAATCTTATTGTAATTCCATTAGTTGATGTCAAGCTTACAAGAGGCGCAGTTAGAAAGTTGGTTGGAATAATTCCAAAAGAACTTGATTCTGCAACTATCGGCATGGGGCTTGGAATTCAAGATAGGGAGGCACTAAAGATACTGGTAAAAGATCTACTTGACAGAGCGGTCATGCTATCTCTTGATGCAAGTGCCCTTGTACCTGAAATCCTTCCTGTAATTAAAGACAAGAAAGTTGTAGTCACTCCTCATGCCGGTGAATTCAAAAGATTGTTTGGGGAACTTCCTCCAGATAATGTAAAACAAAGGATTGCAATCGTGCAAAAACATGCAAAAGATAATGGCGTAATTGTACTGCTCAAGGGTCCGACAGACATTGTTTCAGATGGAACCAAGACGTTTCTAAATCCGAAGAACTTGGCATCAATGACTGTGGGTGGTACAGGGGATGTTCTCTCTGGCGTAGTAGCTGCAATGCTATCCAAGAACAGAAAACCTGTAGAGGCGGCATCTAGTGCCGTGTTCATAAATGGGAAAGCAGGCGTACTGGCACAAAAGAAAAATGGTTTGCATATTGTGGCAACAGACCTCTTGGATTTTATTCCAGTAGCGATGAAATCATTTGATAGAGTAAAGTGATTTTGTATGCAAGAACAATATGTAGACGAAAACATGCCGGCATTAATTTCTGACCTGCAGAAATTAATTCAACAACCAAGCATCTCTGCAAAAAATCTTGGATTGGAAGAATGCGCAGGATTAGTGGTTAGAATAATGGGTCACTCTGGAATCAAAGCAGAAATAATAAGGTTAGGCAGAAAAATCCCGCCTGTAGTTTATGGAGAAGTTCGGTCGAAGAAAAACCCACATAAAACAATCCTATTTTACAATCATTATGACGTTCAACCCGAAGAGCCTCTTGAGTTGTGGACAGATAAACCATTTAGCGGCAAGATAAGAGGGAACAAAATCTATGGTCGTGGTTCGGCTGATGATAAAGGCGAACTAATCACTAGAATCAAAGCAGTTGAAGCATTTATCAAAACAACAGGCGACGTACCATGCAACATAAAATTTCTAGTTGAAGGCGAAGAAGAAATTGGAAGTATGCATGTTGAAGAATATCTGAAAAGGTACCAAAAGAAGATGTCATGCGATGGCATAATTTGGGAATTTGGATATGTTGATGAAAAGGACCGGCCTATAATCAGCCTTGGTATGAAAGGTTTATTGTATGTCGAGCTCTCGGTACAAGAATCTATTCGTGATGCTCATTCCAGTCTAGCTGTCCTGATTGAAAATCCTGCTTGGCGATTGATTGGAGCACTGAAAACACTGCGTGACAAAAATGGATTAATTCTTATCAAAGATTGGTATCGGGGAGTTGATAGTTTTACAAAAGATGAACTTGGCGTGATTGCCATGGAACCGTTTGATGAAAAGTCGTTCAAAAGAGAATATGGTATAAAGAGATTTGTGGGAAATAAAAAAGGAATAGACATACGAAAGGCAGTGGTAGGTGATCCTACCTGTAACATAGCAGGATTTTCATCTGGATGGGAAGGACCTGGAGCAAAAACAGTTTTACCGTCAAGGGCATTAGTAAAAATCGACTTTAGACTTGTTCCAAAAATGGATCCACTGAGGCAACTATCTAGGCTAAAGCGGCATCTCAAAGACAAGGGATTCGGGGATGTCAAAGTGCAAATGATTCATGGGGAAGCAGCTTCTAGAACTAAAATATCTGATCCATTTGTAAAGATAGTAAAGAAGGCGGCAGACGAATCTTTTGGAACATCCATAATGAGTGTCTCATCTGCGGGGACAGGACCGATGCATTCGTTTTCCAAAATGCTCAAGGCTCCTTGCATTTCAATTGGGAGTACATATGTCTATGCAAGGATCCACTCACCCAATGAATTTGCAAGAATTGATCTGCTAAAAAAGACGACAAAATGTATGTGCAAAATAATAACAAAATTCAGTGCCTAGCGGGGATAACTGTTGATAGCTGATTCTTTTTTGCATGTTGACTAAAGATTAGGATCACAAGTGATTTAGAGAAAGGCCTTTATTGTGCTCATTTAGCAGTTCAATTATGGCCTATATGTACATGCCAGGTGCCACGGCAGTCGGAATAACATATGACGGAGGCATAGTGCTAGCAAGCGAACGTAGGATTTCTTATGGGAATTTTGTTGTAAGCAAGACTACCAAGAAAACCTTCAAGATAACAGACTATGTAGGTGCATGCTGTGCAGGAATGGTGGCAGACATGCAGGTTTTGGCAATGCAGATGCGTGCACTGACAAAGATTAGAAAATTGGAACTTAAAAGGGAGATTCCTCCAAACTCTGTAGCTAAAATGATGTCATCTCTTATGTATGAACGGCGATTCTATCCGTTACTTACTCAGGTAATTGTTGGCGGCGTTAATGGTGACGCTACGATTTATACGCTTGATCCATTAGGTTCTGTTCTTCCAGATGATTATGCAGCTGTAGGTACGGGTGCAGAGATGGCACTGGGGGTATTGGATCAGGAGTTTAAAAAAGGAATGAAGGAAAAGGACGCAGTAACACTTGCAGTAAAATCAATCAAGTCTGCCATAATGCGAGATGCGGCAAGCGGCGATGGTATTGATGTGTTAATTATTGACAAGAATGGTGCAAGAGAGTCCACAGAAAACTAATTACTTTTTTATCGTTTTTGCAGATTCCCAGTATTTGTCTGAGATATAATGTAAGTTCTTTACTACCTCTCCTTTTGTGATGTTGGGCATCTCATCGCTGGGTATGAGGGCTTTTCCTATTGCGAGAAATTTATTGTGTGTTTCCTCTGCAACGCATATGATTTGATCCTTTTGAAAGTCAGTATATTTTTTGATTCCTGGGCGCATGATGTTTGCTCCATTGCATACAAACTTTATTGCTCCTGCATCTACTAGAATTTTTGGAAATTTTTCAAGGAGGGAAGTTTCAGAAAGAAATGGAATATATGTTTCACCGATTTTAATTGCCATAACACCATCACCTGTGATTATGGACGTTTCGTCATCAATCTCATATTTCACTAATGTCTTTAGCTTTGGTAACTCCATTTTCCACTGGATTGTAATCGCTTCTAGGATGTCGTTGCTGTCACTTTTAGATAGTGGGTGCGATTTCAAACTCTAGACATTTCCTGTTTTATGTCCAACAAGTCACGTAATATGGAACTTGCAGTCTCCATGCCGCCAGCACCACGTCCAATTATGGTCTGCTGACCAGAATGTTCTGAATTAAAGGTAATTGCATTTAATGTTCCGTTGACACAAAGCGGATCCTCTATCTGTATCTCTCTTGGAGATACCTCTAGGTCCCTATTGCATGATGCGATTAATTTGACTGCGGCGCGATTAGCTGATGCATTCTTAATATCTAAAGTCGATACATTTCTAATCCCTATTCTCTTGATATCTTTGATGGTCACCTTCATGTCCATTATCCAGTTTGCAAGTATTACAAGCTTGGCTGCTGCATCAAAACCATCAATATCCAATGACTCATCAGCCTCAACATATCCCTTTTTCTTTGCATCCGCAAGTGCTGTCTTAAACGTCATACCTCCAGCCATGTTTGTAAGGATGTAATTTGTTGTACCGTTTAGAATGCCTTGAAAAGAAACTATTCTTTCTCCTCTGAGACTGTTTTTTGCATAATCTAGTATTGGAGTGCCACCGCCAACAGTCCCGCTGAATCTTAATTGTACCTGATTGTATGTAGATAATTCTATCAATGATGGAAACGCAAGCGCCAACGGCCCCTTATTCACTGTTATGACATGAAGACCTTTTTTCATTGCAGTCACTATGTGTGACATGCCAGGCTCTGCATCCTTGTAGTTACTTGGTGTGGTTTCAATTAAAACCTCAGCCTCCATGCCATTTATCATATCTAGTCCATTTACTTCCTTTTCCTTGTTGTGATACTTTCGTATGTTTCCGTATTTTTTCTTGACTTCTAGCAATCTGTTTAGATCAATACCTGCAGAAGAAGCAGCAGAACCTTTACTATCGAACACGCCAACAATTCTAGGCTTGAGTCCATGTTTTGCGTAAAGATCCTCCGATCTTGAAAGAAGAAGCTTTGCAAAACTTTGTCCTACCACACCAAAGCCACACAATATTATACGCAACATCCACAAGACGCATGTTGGGATTAATTAAGATTCATGAATTCTGAGATTCCTTTATTAAAGCTTGAAAAACTTTGGATATAGTGAAATCTAAAAAATATGCTTACATTGGAGTTGCAGCAGCGGTCAGTGTTGCAGCTATAGTTGTGTTTCTCACGCAATTCAACGCAGTACCGTCAGGACCAAGTGCACCTACGGGAATCTCGGCATATACTTTGGATTTTACTTATGCAGAAGTAAATTCAAACTTGAAAAGTACCCTGATGGCTCAAAAAATAAACATGTCGACACCTTTGAAGTTTGGTACCCAATCTGACATTAATCAGTATTGCAATTTTCTTTCTAACCAGACAAAACAATCTATGATTGAATATTGTACTTCAACAGAAATAAAGGATGCGCATGGCAATTTTCTTGGGAATGTTAACATGATAGGATCTACATTATCTCCTGTGTTAGTGATTACAGCAGCACAATCCGATCCGATGTTTAGTAACTACAACGACGTAAAAACTCTATTTGGAGATGTTGTTAATGAAACAATCTGTCAATGCTGGGAGACAGAAAAACCAGGTAACTATACTAAACTGTCAGACATGATGGACTCACTTCATGATTTTCATTTGAAAGGGAAAGAACCTAATAGCACCACTCATGGTGTGCCATTAAACGGCAAACACTTTGAAATAGAATTGACTACAAACAGTCAAGGCTATCTGTGGAAATTGCTTGTAGCCAAGTAATTACTCTATACTCAGGTCCATTAAGCTTGACGCGCTCACTTAATCTATGGAAATATCAACTTGGTGTTAGAATTGCTTGAATATCTATGGCTAATACCACTTGGTTTTGCTGCTGGTATAATAGGATCAATGATTGGCCTTGGTGGTGGATTTGTTATTGTCCCGGCATTGACTTTTGCTGGGTTTTCGCCTACTCTTGCAGCAAGCGATAGTCTCTTTGCTGCCTTTTGTAATGCAGTGGCATCCACGCTATCTTATGCTAGACAAAAGCGGATTGTGTATTCCCTAGGGTTAAAACTGGCATTACTTTCCATTCCGGGAACAGTACTTGGAGCATACCTCTCCGATGAAATATCTGTCTCTACATTCAAGATACTATTTGGTATTGTACTGATTGCTTCAAGTGTTTACATTTACTCTAGAAGAAAGATGGAGTCTAAAGAATACAATCTTTCAAAACAGATTATGATGCTTGCAATAGGTGCTAGCTTCTCTGCCGGTATAATTTCAAGTCTATTTGGAATTGGGGGAGGCACTGTCTTTGTTCCTCTCATGGTTGTCGCAATAGGATTATCTATGAAACTAGCTGCACCTACATCGCAATTCATATTGATGTTTGCAGCCGCATCAGGAATGATTGCACATTCTCTGTTGGGCCATCCTGATTATGTTCAGGCCGGTTTATTGTCCGTAGGAGCATTTGCTGGAGGAATCGTGGGAAGCAAAATATCATTAAGGGTCGACGAAAGAAAACTCAAGATCTTTGTCACACTTGTGCTTGCCATGACATCAATCAAGCTCTTCATGGATGCTTTTAATACTCAAGTTAAAATTCCATGATGACACCATAAAAAAATACATCTGGATGATCCTCAGTTATTTTCTAGCCGGAGGTTCCTTTCTAATCTGGTAGAGATTTCTTTTAGATACAAGAACAAGCTCCCCGTCATCTTTTGTACCTTCAAAATCAATTGATAATAGACCAAATTCATCGTTAAGATCACGCTTATCAGATATCTTGTATTTTATTCTCAATTTCTCATCTGTGTGGAGAGGCTTGAGAAATCTAGTTTGTCTACTGTTCCAAGCCGGATCTCCATCTATGCCGTAAAAAATCAAAAGATTACCGTACATTTCTTCAAGCCTTGTAAATTCGCCTTCTATTCTTGCTAGTATGGCCCTGCCGGAAACCATTTTGCCGTATTGGTGTGAAGTCTCTTCCTTTTCATAAATTATGTTTTTTATTCCTGAAAAGGAAAGATACATGTCAAGATCATAAGAAGAAATCTTGCACTCTGCAAAAAACTCGTCTCCAACTTCAAGCTCGGAGAACCTTTTCATCAGGATCTTGTTTCGTCTGGATAGTAAATTACTTCTGAGTTTGTAATCGCTTTTCCAGATCCGAAGAAATTCACCGCATTTAGGATTTTTGAATTATCTGATTCTATCCCATCCACACTTCCAGGAAGAATAAGATGTATTCTGATTTTTGACTTGAGAACATCGCTTAGTTCTTGATTAACTGTTGTAACAAAGGGTCTCAGAGCTCCTCTAAATACTTCTACTTTTGCTCGGTCTTGGCCTGTTATCTTGCTATCCGAGGGCATATCTGGACCAATCATTATGATGCTACCTTCTTTTTCCTTGAAAAGAGGCGGGTTTTTTGCTCCCCCTGGAACAAATCTGTTAAGGGCTTCCTGGATGACAAGGGCAGGTGTGTTTATGAATTTGTCTACTAGTACATCCCATTGCTGTCTTGATAACTCTGTAATCTTTGGGACTTGTGGCAATTTTCCAGTTATGTAAATCACTACATTGATCGGTCCTACTTTTTCTGTGGCGGTATTTAGCATTCTTTTCATGTTTTCTTGACTGTTGATATCCATCACATGTGAATGG
The DNA here is from genome assembly GCA_050749405.1 of Nitrosotalea sp. Taxonomy (GTDB): domain Archaea; phylum Thermoproteota; class Nitrososphaeria; order Nitrososphaerales; family Nitrosopumilaceae; genus Nitrosotalea. Next base: position 177,755 of record JBOGRD010000003.1, on the reverse strand, counting down.
AACTTGGATAGTCGTTCTTCCGCCTGTTTAATGCTGGTCTTTGAAATCAAAATTACAGTTTTTCCTCCATTACTTTCAATATTTTGTGCAAGATATTCGACTCTTGATACATCGGACTCTTCTGTGGCATCTACTACGAGCAAAACCACTTTTGCGTTATAGTCTGGTTTGGTGAATGGCGTTGAACAGGCTATGTGTGGTTTAACAGGATAGAAGACTCTATCGCCTGGAATTACTTTGCCATTTAGGATCTTTGATATGTTTTCGTCACATAGCGTAAGAACAGTTTCAGCAACTTGTTGTTGTGACAAGAACTGTTCATCTGCAATCATCTTGCTAGTATTTTTTTGAATCTTTTCTGCAATCTGTTGTATCTTGGCCAAAAGTGAGGCAATGGTATTGTCAAGTTGTTGAATTTCTGCCTCTGATGTTATCGACCTTGTCTTTGCTAGTTTAGATGCTGCTTGTCTCACTCCATTTTTTACCGTGGTCTCATCTTCACCTAATAGTGGAAGGATATCATTATTGACTACCTCTACTTCCTCTGGGGCTAGGTTTTCAAAACCACTGACTCGCATGAATTCTGCTGCTGCTTTTGGATAAACAGTTTTGTATATTCTGTCAGAGTGAACCGGTCCCGGATTTGTAGCAATTGATATTATTCCTTTATCTGTAAGTTCCCACGACATTGCTTCTGCAAGTCTATTCTTTGCTCCTTGAGAAGCTGTATATGGACTTCTAAACCTATACGGTCTTTGTTCAAACGGGCGTTCCTCAGTGAAGAAAGTGGATATTGTTATAATTTTGCATCCTGATTTCATGGATTTGATTGCCTGAGCTGAAGTCCAGAATGTACCGGTGAGATGAATGCCAACCGTACTCTTGAAATCACTCATTGAGGAATTGACAAAACATGTTACTGGGCCCGAAACTCCTGCGTTATTTACTAAAATGTCTACAGTTCCATGAGATTTCTTCAGATCTTCGAACATTTGAGAAACTCCAACCTCATCGCTGACATCGACTCCTGAGAAAATTTTCACAAACGCGCCGCTTTTGACTTTGTCAATTATTGATTGTAATTCTTTGGCAGCTTCTTCAAGCGGCTCCTTCCTTCTTCCTAAAATGACTATGTTTGCACCATTTTCGGCAAATTTGATCGCTATTGCTTTTCCAATTCCAGTACCACTACCAGTGATAACAACGAGTTTGCCTTGGAACCTTAACATTAACAAAATTTGGCATGTTTTGGACTATTTATTCGATTGTGCTCATGCGCTTGTGATGGTACACTAATATTTATTTGAGGGTCGAATTCAACCTGACGCATGCACGATTCTGAACCTGATACCATTACACGAAAAAACAAGCAAAAAGAATATTGTGATCTGTTGGAAAAAATTGGAATAAACGCAGAACCCAAACAATTTGAGACTGATGAGGTTGAAAAAAGTGACTATTATTCAAAGTATTTCTCACATTCACCAGCTATGGTTACAAACCATGGTTGTATAGATCTAAAAGGAAGTAACATAGACGTTATTCAAATAATCCAGAAGGGTTGAAATGTCACAAGATCTAAATCCATCACCTTGGGGGGCACAGGATAGATTTCAAGCCCATTTTATCGTCAAAACTAAAAATCAATTAAATACTGATGATCTTCTTGCCAAAACAAAACTAAATACCGAAGGGCATTTTTCCACAAAGAAAGTATCTGGAATAGAATGGGTTGGAGGAGGACTTGCCGCATCTCTAAATTCTGACGACGAACTCAAAAGCATGATTTTGAAGCTTCCGTATAATGACGCATTAATTTGGGTTGAACCGACCAAGAAAGGAATTAGAATTCATGGTAAATGGAAGAGCGGTCAAGAATTGGGTATTACAAAAGGACTATTCGAGGTCTATGACAAGATAGCTTCTCATATCAAAAAATATCTCTAGGCTCTCCACCAGTCAAGTGCCAAGCAGTCAATTTTATTTCCTCTTGGAATTGCAAGAATGAATTGTTTTCGAACAGTTGTAGCCAATCTGCCTGCTAAAACAACTCCAGTTGCAGGTATTGTATCTGTGGAATTGTAAACCTGTACCAAATATGGGGCATGGTCAATGCCTGGACCTTTTTGGTAAACTGCAAAGTCACAACCAAACTTAATTCCAGGATTTACAATGTATCCTTTGTCTCTAAAATCTTTGTAAACAAGGTATTTCTTGTCAAAGTTATGATGCTCACGTCTACATATGTCCAACATTTCATTTGGGATGACTTTCTTTTTAGCTTGATAGATCTTCAATTTTGATTTTTCTAGGAGATAATAACCTTCTATGAGGTCCAAAATCAAAGGTACGTTAATCTCGTCAGGTTTTGGTTTTGTAATTCCTATTGGTTTTCCGTAATATCCGTTGATAAATAATGACTTTGATTCTTCCAGATCCCATACTATTATTCTATTCTCGATAAGCTCTCCTTTCAAGTTCATATTTCACAAATAAGTCAATTGATTTTAGTGTTTACAAAATGTTAGTAAAAAAAAGAAAAGATAGTTTTATGATTTTATAGGCTAAGAGCCAGTAGAATGAATGAATCTGATACCTGAAGGCATTTGTCAGACATTTCCTCGATGCCTTCTACCACATCTTTTAGAAGCATTAGTTCCTTTGTGATTGTAACCTCCTCCAAGACCTTTATGGTTAATGAGCGATATTTTTCATCCACCGTTCTTTCTATCTTCTGGGCTTCGTGGGCCAGATCAATTGCAACTGTGGCGTTACCGCCCAATGCACGAACAATTTCGTTTATCTTGTAAATCTGGTCTACTGCCTGCTCGATCAGTTCAGATAGGTCTTTTTCTATTTTTTCTTTCTTCAGTGTGGCTCCCTTTATGTTTGATAGCTTGAAGGCTATGCCTGTAATGTAGCCTGCGATCTCATCCATCGTATATGCAGTATTCAAAAGGTTCTCTCTGTTCATCATAAGTCCGCCCACATCTGCAATTTCACGCGTTATCTTTCTGCGTAAAGCCTCGACCTCATCCTCGGTATTATTTATTCTCTCTAGAACCTGCTTTATCTCGGACTTGTCAGACTTTACTATCAACTCGGGAAGTGATGAGAGGTCTCTCACGGCGTTTAGGATCCTGTTTATTTCATCCTGCAAAACGGCAAGTGCCTTTCTCTTTGCTTGAACTTCAAGTTCTCCGCTGTACATCTAGACGTTTAATTCGATGTCAGCAGCTAATAATCCTTACGTAAAGAGCTTCTGATCAAGTTAACCTTTACTTAAAATTGTTTTTCATCTTGTGCGACTTTCTTTTGGCTATTGTACATGGTGATAACCTCGACCACAGAGGTAGCATTTTCTGGAGCTTTTTCAAATCTGATTTTTCCAGTAAATTTAGGGAAGCGCAAGGCAAGGCCACCGCCTTTTCTTATCTTGTCCAAAGCTGCCTTGTGAATGGGACTCAGTGTAATCTCGGAAGCCACTATTTCAATCACAACTTCTGGTTCAAACCATACATCTGCTTCAAGGCCGCTGTCAATTCTAGGATCTTTCTTGATTATGATTTTGTCAGATAATATTTGATAGAATTGATCCAAACTCTCATCTGTGAATCCAGTTCCGACTTTACATACGCTGGGGTAGGTATCTGTTTCTTCGTCATATGCTGACAAGAGCAATGCGCCATATCGGCCAGTTCTTCGACCGCGGCCATAAAATGCACCCACTACAACTAAATCTAGAGAATCACCTAACTCGTTTCTATACTCCCGTTTTAATTTGAGCCAACTGCTTGCTCTGGCACCAGCTCTGTATGGTGAATCAAGCTGTTTGAGCATCAACCCCTCGCAACCCGAGTTAATGGCATTTTCTAGAAAGTCTTCAACCTCCTCATCCGTTTTGACTAGTATCATGGGCATGACTTTGACAAAAGAATTGTCATTTACAATTTTTTCAAGTATATGTCGGCGCTCCTTGTACGACATGTTTAAACAGTTTTTACCGTCTACAAATATCATGTCGAAGAAATTTACTGTTATGGGATATTCCTGCACTGCCTTTGCTATGTCATATTTTCGTCTTCTATGCATGAGCTCTTGAAAAGGTAGGAACTCTCCCGTGTCTTCGTTTATTGCTACTATTTCGGCCTCCAATATGACATCGTTTGCCTTTATGGATTTTCCAATCTTCTCCACAATATCGGGATAATAATTGGTGATATTCTCAAGACTCCTAGAATAAAGAACGATCTTGTTATTTTGCATGTGGAGTTGAACACGTTCTCCATCAAGTTTGTATTCTGCAGCAAACTCTGCATTTATTTTTTCGCGAGCTTCCTGTGCACTCTTTACTCTCTCAGCAAGCATGGGGCGAATCGGACTGAAAACAGATACCTGAAAACTTTTCAATACACTGGCTCCATTTTTTGCAACAGCCTCTGCCACTCTGCCCAAGTCACTGCAAACATTGTACGCATGTTCTAGCAGCGGCCTATTTTCTTTTGAACCCGTAAATGCAATAGACAATGCATCAAGAATAGTATAATCTGCTACTCCTAATCGTAGGTTGGCTGTAATTATTTTTGCAATGAATCTTCCTTCTGTGGGGCTAGCGTCATTTAATAGGCTGGAGATGTATTTCATTTTCATATCTTGAGACCTATTTCCCTTGAGTAATGCTATCTTGAATAAAGTGTCATAAACTCTCTCTACGGTGATATCTTCCTTGAGAAAAGTTGTTTGTGTTTTTTGTTCTAATATATTGGCAGTAGTCTGACCAAAATCGCCAACTTTTTTGTACTCATGTTCGATTTGTAATGCTGGAACTCCAGTTGATTTTGATAACGCTCTAATTGCGATTTTCTCGGCAACTCCGATTTCAACCCCTTCATGTTCGGGCCTCAACTTACCTTGAAGCAAATATGCTACCTTTGAAATTATTTCAGATGGGGTGATCTTAAATAAATCCACTAAATGCTGAGTCAATTCTAGCCGTTTCGTAGTGCCCTCCATGTACCCTAAAGTGTCAGCAACCAACGAGAATTTCATCTGACGATTTTTACAATCTGTAGGATAAAAGGTTGAGTTATTTTGGATGTAAATGTGTCTTGATTTTTAATCGTATTTCAGAAGTTCTTTTCAAAACGATATTATGAAAGTCTGAGGATTCTTCCAAATCTAGATATCTCTTGTTCCTCTGTAAAAATCCGTCAAAAAAAACTCCACAGATATAGCCGACGTAAATTCCATATGCAAAGTCTTCAAGGTTAGATATTATGGATAAGGACCTAGACTCGGACAAAACCATTTTGGGATAATCTAGTGCATATGTTATGATGTCATTAAGATTTTTTTCCTCGATCATATCCAAGCCCATATTAGTGCCCCAATTTAGCTTGTATTTAGAACTTCTGAAACTCTCGTTCGTTTATAAATAGGAAGTAGAAATCTCGATTATGGGTGGAGCAAAGAAAAAATCTCCGGCACAAGCAGAAAAGTCACAGACTGCAGAAGCCGAGAAGAAAGACGGTCCTTCAAAGAAAGAAAAGAAAGATCAGAAACAAAGAACAAACATTTCTGTAATAATCGATGAAGGACAAGCTATGAATTTTATAAAAGGCTCAAAGGTATTTACCGTACAAGAATTGTCCAGACAAACAAATGTCAAGGTGTCAGCAGCAAACGCATACTTGCTAAACTTGTTAAAACAAGGATCAATAAAGCGAATAGGTGGATATAGCGGACATCATATCTACGTGCCGTCTTGAGATATAGAAAATATATCGCCAGGTTTAATTTCTCTTAACGCTTCCAAGTTTGACGTTATTTTGCCAACAAGCGTCATAAGTTTGGCGGAGGGAATATCTTCTAAAAAGAAACAAATTGAACCGTTTGCTGCCATGAAACCGACTTCACCTTTTTTGAATTGTGTTCTGAGTTTTTCACCTCCTGCAGTAAGAGATGTGTCCATGAATGCAATGGAATTTCCCATCATGTGTGAATTACCTTCAAGTGGCAATGCTCTTAGTATGGTACCGACAGTTTTTGGTGCAAGATGACGTTTTAATTCCAACCTCATCTGTGCCTTTCCTTTCAGCGATAGCGTTAGATCAATTTTGGATACCGATCCGGCGCTCATTTTTGAACGAGAGTATTATGAAATATATAACGTTTCTTGCTGTTCCATCTTAATGTCTGATGAACCTGAGGAAGTTAGTGTAGATACTGAAGAGGTTCCAGCAGAAGAAGAACCAACAGAATTAATTTTACCACGAGAGGCAGAACCTGTAGAAGTTGTATCTGAGGATGGAGTAGAAGAAAAACCGGTAACTAAGAGAGGAAAGAAAGAACTCTCACCAGAGGAACTTGCAGAACAGGAAAGGCTACAAAAAATTATTGCCGCAAGAGAGATTATCGAGATAGATCCAGTACACGTTCCAGTAGAATATGAAACTACAGGAAAGGGTAAGATCATGATAGGTCCTCCTACACTTACACGATTTGAAAAAGCTAGGATTCTTGGAGCAAGAGCATTACAACTTTCCCTTGGAGCTCCACCATTCATTTCAGTACCTAAAGAAGTAGCAACCTCGCTTGATTTAGCTTACACTGAACTTGAAAAACGTGTTATCCCAATTACGATAAGACGCGTACTGCCAAATGGCGACTTTCAGAATATTTCAATTGATCTTTTCGATTAATGGATGATTTGTCGATAAGATTTTAATAGAATGTATAGTTTGGTGTTTGATAGAGTTTGTTGAGTGGAATAGAGGAAAATGTACAACTAAATGATGTGTTATCCAACTCAAAAGATGGAAAATTGATAGTAATTAATCAACAACCAGTAATGGAATGTGCGCTTGATCTTTTGACAGAAGTGGTAAAACATAGGATAGTGACTCTCAAGGCTAAAGGAGATTCAATACCTACTGCAGTTGCAGTGGCAAACGTGATAACTGAAAACATGATGAAAGGCAATTCTAAGATATCTGGTATTATTGTAGATAGTGAGAGTCAAGGAAATCATGGTCCGCTTGTTTCAATAATTGAAATAACTATAACTAAAACAAATTAGAAAGTGCTTCTTGGACCCTTGAGGAGCATGCTTTCGCATTCCTTGCAAATTGCCTCGTCTATGTTTGATTCTAGCTTGTGGTGTATGTCGCAGATCAAAAGACTTGATTTTATGTAATTGCAAAGACCAATGAATTTTGAAAGGCTAGACGGCGTGTATGCCTTATTCGATGCTAAATTGTTACAAATGTCGCTTATCATCTCTGATACTTCCTTAACTGCAAGAAGCTTATGGATTAATTCCGGATCCCCTCTGGTCCCTCTTACATAGTTACTAATTGCAGCTTGGGTTACTCCTAACATCTTTGAAACTTCCTCCTCTCGTATTTTGTGATCTTCGATGAGCTTTTTAGCCAGGATGGCTCTTAATGCAGGAATTAGTGTCTTTGTTTCAATTTCGGCAGGCAACAGCATACCATTTTTCTCTTTGTAAAATATTTAAAGCTAATCTTTATCGTCATGATAACTTATTTGAGAGATCACTTCAGACCAACTGATTGCAAGATATTTGTTCAAGACTCCAGTCGCTTGTATCTGACGCTGTTATGAGATGCAAAGCTGAAAGCATTTCTCTGTCAGGAGGCCTTGATTCATCAATCATTGCATCTTGCCTTGATGCCAAAACAACTCAAGCATACGTCATGGTGGCAGCAGATTTTCCATCAACCGACCTGGTGTGTGCTCAACTAGTTGCTAAGCTCAATGGCCTGAAACTAACTGTAATTTCTGCATCCGTCGATGAATTATTGCAAGCAATTGAACGCACAATCAAAATTCTACATGTTTTCAATCCTATTGAAATCCGAAATAACATTGTACTTTATCTTACAATGGAAAATGCAAAGCGTGATGGCTTCAAGTCTATTGTGACAGGTGATGGTGCTGATGAGCTTTTTGCAGGTTATCACTTCTTTCAAAGAATGTCGCAGCCTGAACTACAAAACGATCTTGAACGAATATGGAAAATAATGCACTTTCCATCCATCTCTATATCAAAGGCTCTCGGAATATCTTTGCAGACACCCTTTCTTGATGATAAAATCATAGAATATGCAAAATCCATGCCGCCAGAACTCAAGGTTCATGAAGAAAATGGCAAAAAATATGGTAAATGGGTTCTGAGAAAAACATTTGAGAACATATTGCCACAATCAATTGCGTGGAGAGATAAGGATGCAATGCAAGATGGCTCAGGCACAAACGGACTAACACATTTTTTTGATAGCCTGATACCGGATTCGGTCTTTTTGGAGAAGGCCAAAAAATATCTAGAAAAAGAACAAATCACATTATTATCAAAAGAAGCGCTTTATTATTATGAGATCTATCGAGGATACTACGATTATCCTGCCAAACTTGGATTGTCAAAAAACAAATGTCCGTATTGTAATTATTCTGTTGAGGAAGGATCACATTTTTGCCGAATGTGTGGGGCTTTTCCTATCTAATTCTTTTTCCATTTGTTGGGTTTTCTTACAAAAATTCTCTTGCAGCCGTGGCAACAAAAGTAATACTTTTTTCCTTTATACTCATGTTCTAGAGCAAGTTTCTCATCAAGCTCTATACCGCAGACTGGATCTACTGGCATGTTTTGATTCGTCTATCATTTGTATTTAAAACTTACAATTGTGACGACAATCTATTAACAATCTCAGAAAATTCTTTTTCACTCAAAACCGGAATCTTTGCTAGTTCTAAATTCTCGTCGACATGAGAAGAAGATTTTTGTCCTACCAATGGTGCTATGACACCTGGTGTAGATCTGACAAATTGAATTGCTCTGTGAGACGGCCGTGTTAATTCTCCAAACTCAGGTAAGACATTTGGGCCTAGAAGTTTTGTCTGCATAAGAGGAACGCTTGTGAAAACTCCGATTCCAAGCTTGGTTGCTGCCTCAAAAATACTGAATGTTGTACCATCTTGTGTTTGATTCTTCATGGTCAGGGCTTGATCAAGATACATGTTGTACGGAAGTTGGATGAACTTGAATCCATTTTCAGAACCACCTATGTCTCTGGCCGTCTTGACAATGTCAAAAATGGAGAGATACTGCGGATGTCCTTGTGGCACTCTAAAACAATCCCATGTGGCCATTCCATAGTACCTTATTGTTCCGGATTTTCTTTGATTTTCGTAAAACTCAAACACATCTCCAAGTCTTTTCATGAATTCATCTTTTGTCATGTCTTGAAGCTGTCCTTCAGCAGCATTATGCAGATACATCAAATCAACGCACTCTAGCCCCAAGTTCTTGAGGCTTCTGTTTAATTGATCTTTAAGATACGGTATTGTCATACAGTGATATCCAGAAGAGATGTCGTCCGATTTGATTACGTTGGATTTTACAAGAGTATTTTGAATATTCTGCCAAAAATCCTCTTTTACATCTCCGTCATTTGTAATGTATCCATTTTTTGTACTTATGAATAACTGATCCCTTCTGGCTTTGTTCTTTTCAATTATCTGAGCAATTGCTTTGCCTACTGATCTTTCCGCCTTCTGTGATCTGTAATTAATAGCAGTATCTATTACATTTACCCCCAAAGTAATTGATTTTATCACCGCATCTTTGACTATTGTATCAGTCGCATCGTCTGGATTTCCAAGATACGTGCCTACTCCAATAGACGATAACGTTAATCCATCGAATTGTTTGAAGTGATTTTTTGCAACATTTGGATGATTCTTTGCAAACTCGGCAGTCCCTTCTGATGTGGAATGTCCAGTAATCACGAAATATCTTTAGATGTGGTTGATTTAACTCTACTGAGCAATTTTCATGAGATAGTCTACAATAAAACTTACAACAAGTAAAACACCGGTGATTCTGCTATATGATACAAAGTTTTTCATTATCGGAACAAATCCTTCGATCTGATCAAATTTTTGTTTCAAGGACATGCCAGATTTTATTGCGATGGGTAGAGTAACAAGTGTGATAAGAGATACAATTGGAAAGAGACGTAATGTAATTGCAGTTATGATTACTCCGTATGATATGGCTGGAAAGATCCATATACTTGAAGCAGCCTTTGCTCTTCCAAGTAGTATGACAAGCGTTTTTCTTCCATGAGACTTGTCTGCATCATAATCTGGAAATGAATTTACAAAGAGAACAGTTGATGATAAAACTCCAGAGACTATACCTGCAAGCACGGGCTCGGCGGTTATCTGGGAGGATTGAACAAAGTATGTTCCAAGCACTATCATTGCGCCTTTGATAGCCACAAAGATCTCGCCCAGACCTGAATCCACTATTCTTGTGGAGTAAAAATAGATTGAAACAATTGCAAATCCCAAGATTATTGCAATTGTTACACCTCTTTCAAATACAAAATATGCTCCAATTAATGCCCCAACAACTAGCAGAATAATTCCTGCGCGATAGACTTCAGATGGATTGAGTAATCCCTCAGGTAAAACTCCGGTACCCCCACTGAATTTGGTTCTCTTAGTTTCTGTATCTATCTTTCTTTTATAATCCCAATAATCATTGAGCAAATCCACACTTGCATGTAGTGCTATGACGCCTGCTAATGTTAACCAAGCAAATTCTAGGTTGATAGTTGTATTTTGCCACCAATTTATGGCAAGACCAAGAAAAACTGAGATTATTGACGCAAGTAGAAATTTGATTCGAACTATGCGTAGCCAAGATGACAGCATTATGTAATGTTCGGTCACGGTATATTTCGGTATATTGTCTGTACTATAAGAGGTGGTAATTGATTATCGTAATTTTTCCAAGTCAACACTTTCTATTGGCTTTCTACCATTGAAGCCTTCGTCCTTTCCATGCCAAAACTTGATCTCAGTTTCGCCTTCTTTCCAACAAAGCCATATTTCTTCATTAAATCGAAGTGATGGAAAATCCAGTAATCCATCATCTATGCTTTTTAAAATTACGCCAGAGCTCTCCATATCTTCTATTGCTTTATAAAAATTAGAGATTGCTGTATTGAGTTCTTGTTTTTTGAGTGCGTACTCTTTGAAACTAGCCATGTATTTGGGATTTGTTTCAATCTCAGTTTGTATTCTTGTAGCATCATTTTTCAGATTTACCAGATCTTTAAATTTTTTAATTATGGAAGGAAGCATCGCATTTGCCTCTTTGAGAGTAAAATGCGAAAACATTACCAAACTAGCACGATGACCCAGTTAAAAGTATTAAGTTTCGCTAAGGGCTGATATTACTTCAGCAATCATTCTTGATGCCAAGTGCGATGTTCTGTCCTTGATATCGTAACTTGGACAAACTTCCATGATATCAAGTCCAATGATTCCTTTCTTTGCTATTGATTTGAGAAGATATAACACCTCAAGATTTCCAAGTCCTAATGGAACCGGAACTGAAACCCCGGGGGCATAAGCAGGATCAATCACATCCATGTCTACCGAAACATATGTGTTTTTTCCAATCTTATCAAGTATGGTTTTGTCAATTTTTGTAATGCCATTTTTGAGAACGTCAAGGGGGGTTATTACCAATAAATTATATTTTTTGATATTGTCTATCTCTTCTTGTTCTGGAGTTCTTATCCCTATCTGAACACTTGATTTTGTATCTATGTCAGGTAAGACATCATGCAAGACTGAACCGTAATAACCGCTAGAAGAACTAATGAAATCAGGATGGGCATCAAAATAGACAAGAGATATCGGACCATGTTTTTTGGATAACGATTTGATGATTCCTGTAGAAACAGAATGATCGCCACCTATGGTTATGGGAATTTTTGATCCTAAAACTATCTTGTCTATCACATCATTAACTTCAGTCCTTAGTATGTTTCCATAATCGTACACTTTCTTGTTTATGCCACCAAACGGAAAGCCGGCAGAAATCTGGTTACCCCTTTTGTATGTGTCTCTTATGTTGGAAATTTCTCTTATCTTGTGAGGCGCCTCCGAAGTACCTTTACGTAACGAATGCGATTTTGATTCGTCAGGCACTCCTAAAATTACAACATCTGATTCGTCATAGTTCTCAGTATTTGCCCAGCATATTTTCATCCTTATACTCACAATTTGTAATTATAAAAAATTGACTAGTAAACATACAAGTATGATGACGCAACATGGCTAGACTTGATAAAATGTGTCTCCAACCAGTAATCTCTGTGTCTTTCCCTTGCTCAAAATCAACAACGCGCCATCAGCATCTATTCCTACGGCCTTTCCTTTTATTTCTCCGCTAGGGGATGATATCTTGACGTTTTTCCCTACAGTCGAAGATCTTTTTTCCCACTCACTTTTGATTCCATGGGGATTGTTTGTAACTAGTTTGTTGTATAGCTGTTCGAGTTCATGTAGGAACGCTTGAAGCAGAAGCACGGGGTCCGACTTTTCTTTCTTTCCAATCAGTGTTGTTACGCCATAAAAATTCTCAGAATTCTTAACAATTTTAGTTATCGCACTAGGTTGAATTTTGAAATTTATTCCAACACCGATGACCAGATAATCTATCTGATTGGATTCGATTGATGCGTCAACTAGTATTCCGGCTACTTTCTTGTCGTTTAGAGTAAGATCATTTGGCCACTTTAACTTGGGCCTTAACCTCAACACTTTTTCTATGGAAATGGCAAGAGCAAGAGAGGTAAGCATAGGAAATAGTGAAGCTTGAGAGATTTCAAAATTTGGCTTAAGAAGTATTGATATCCATATGCCACCTCTTGGAGATGCCCATTTCCTGTTTTGTCTTCCTCTACCGTGAGTTTGATGTTCAGATATTACAATAGAACCATTCTCATGTGGCTTCGAAGCTAGCTTTAACGCAAAATTCTGTGTTGAATCGATTGTGTTAAAATAATATATTTTTCTTCCAATAGTTTCTGTTTGTAGTCCGTCTGAAATCTCCCAGGGCAATATTAGATTTGTTTTAGCAATTAGTCTGTATCCAGATTTTTGTTTTGATATTATTTTGTAACCTAAAGACTTGAGTTTTTTTATATTCTTCCATACTGCTGCCCGGCTAAGTCCTAATGACTTGCTAATCTCTTCTCCGGAAAGAAATTCTGATTTATGAGATTTTAATAATCTGACTATCTTATCCAGAGTGTCATCAAATGAAGTGTACATGTGTTGTTTATTTGACAAATTAGCATTACTTGGAGTTTTATTCTTTGAGTAACTTTTTGATATTTTCTTCAAGAAGATCGTTTTGACCAAATGCCACGTCTCTGAGCATACCCTTCTTATCAATTAGAATGGAAGAGGGTGTGCCTCGCAGAGCATACTGCTCAAATGTCTGAGCGGAATATTCCTTGTTTTTTAGATACTGCTTGACGCGTTCAATGATGTCTGACTTTTGATGCTCATTGTAGGAGTCAAATCCTGGTACATTGGCTTCTATGATCTCATTTATTTTTTCTTGGCTAATTGGACCATCTTCTTTCTTTAAAAGATCCATGCCCACAGGAAACGGAATTTTATATGGCAGTTTTTTTCCATCTACAAGTTGGCCATATTGCCCTAATGCTCTGAGTGTCTCACCTACTGTCTCACCTTTTGTCAGGAGAAGTTCAAGGTTATCGACGGTATTTTTATCAAAATCCTCAAATGCAGTTGAAATCCCAAGAACCGTGACCCCGTCTTTACGGTACTTGTTGTAAATGTCAATTGCCTGTGGTATTGCGTGTAGAAAACATCCCGGACAATTTACTTGGAACACCTCGACCAAAACAACGTTGTCTTTTTCCTTATCTATGTTAGTAGGTAACCCTTGTACCCATTTTGAGACGCCAAGATTTGGTGCCTTTGAACCTATTTTTGCAATCATGAATAACATCTAGATCTAATTTGGTATCTATTTCTTTGTAAGGTAAGCTGGAATGTACGAAATTCTTTTATATGCGCAGTCTATAGCTAAAATATGTCGTCCAAGTTACCGGTAGTACTGTTGTTAACAGCAGTTCTGATGGCATCTGTTGCAGTATCAACAATTCCTGCATCAAATGCATTGATACAGAGAGACTTCTCCTACCTAAATGATAACCACCAAACCGTGCTAACGGGAGATACAAAAGTATGTAGAGATCACCTGTGTGCACCTGGAGAATGGGATAAAATGCAAACATCACTTGCCGCTGCCCAGCTTGGCAATCAAACTGGAAAAAATGCAACAACCACAAATACAACACCTGTAACATCCAGTGCGTCAAATCTTTGTACTGTAGTAAAGGCAGCACTTGCTAATGCAAATACCGATTCTACCATGACAGCAGCAATACTTTCAAAACTAGGCTGTTAAAAGGACCAGTATTTCAAATCTCTTTTTTTACAAATCTGTATCTGTAATTAAAATTCAAAAGTTTACGTCAAAACCACTCATGTCGCACTGTCCGCCGTCACTGTGACCTGTCTCTGTTGAACCTGCATCATACATGTACTGGTCTGGCATAAAATTTGTCATCGCAAGTCCCATGAATGACACCATTGATGAGAATATTATCATGTCCATGATTCCCATGAACATCATGGTGGGCAGAATGGAACGATTATTATCTATTTGCTGTTGCAGCTTTTCTTTATCTCAGTTCTTCCAAAGAGTTACCATGTGATTCCAGTTTTGCTGCATTTCAAATCTTCTTTCTTCCAATTCTTTTATTCCTTTGTCGGTAAGACCAATCTCCTTTTTTGGACCGAAGAATACTTTCTTTTCTACCTTTGTGATTAATCCCTTGCTTTCAAGACGCTCCAGAAGACTAATCATCACTTTACCTTCAATTCGTGTTTTCTTTTCTATCTTGTCTGATTTTTTTAGCGCCTTGACTTATGGCATTTAGAACTATCACATCAGTCAGTTCTTCTTCCATGAAATAAAGAACCGTGTTTATGCCTATAAATTGTTCCACGACAATCTATTAAGAGGCACATCATACACAAAATCATGGAAAGGGATCTTCACTCTGATGAACAAATAAAGAAAATATACGCATTAAAAAATATAGCCGTTGTAGGCATGTCCAAGAACTCCGAAAAAGCGGCACACTATGTACCAAAATATCTCGCAGAACAAGGATACAATGTAATACCAGTTAATCCTACAACTGATGAGATTCTAGGAAAAAAATGTTATCCGAGTTTACTTGATGTTCCAATTCAGATAGATATCGTTGATGTTTTCAGACCGTCTGATCAAGTAAAACCTGTAGTTGAGGAAGCAATCAAGATAAAACCCAGAGTGATTTGGCTGCAAGAGGGAATTCATGATCCTCAAGCGGAATCACTAGCAAAAAAAGCAGGAATAGATGTTGTCTTCAACCGATGTATGCTTGCAGAACACCAGAGACTATTCTAGACATGGTAGAAGATTTTGTAAAATTTCAAGATGCGCTTTCAGATTTGATAAAATCATTTGAGCAAAAAAATGTGCTAATAAAGATGGTATCCGACATCGATTCCAGTATTGTCAAGATATATGGAGAAGGATCTGATGCACTTGGGCGGGCAAAAGCCGGACTTGAGGAAGTTGCAGAGCTTGCATATGATACCGCAGAACATCATCCATACTGGAATTTGTTGTATGATGGTTCGCAAATCCTAAAAGCTGTCCTAGACAAATGGAATGATACATTGACGGAAGAAGAGCTTGCGGAAATTAAATGGTATGCAGGTAAGATAAAAGATTCACTTGAAAATGTTTCAAATGTTCATCATCATGAATAATCTACAACAGAGATAAATAGCAAGTATTACGAGATGAGTTTATGCCAATAAAAATTGGCCTTATCGGTAAAACAAATACGGGAAAAACTACATTTTTTAACGCTGCCACTCTGTCAGGTGGGGAGATCTCAACTTATCCATTCACAACAAAGAAACCAGAGCGTGGCACAGGAAATGCAATAACGCCATGCGTTCACACAGAATTTAATGTACCTGACAGTCCTCAAAACTCAAAATGTGTAGATGGGTGGAGATTCATACCGATTGAGCTCATTGATCTTCCAGGTCTCATAAAGGGAGCTTGGGCAGGAAAGGGTCTGGGTAATCAGTTTCTTTCTGTTGCAACTCAGTCTGATGCACTTTTACATGTAGTGGATGTATCAGGGGGGGTAGACGCTGCTGGAAGAATCACAGAGATTGGTCAAGGAGACCCGATTGCTGATGTATCTGATATTGAAGAAGAATTGATAATGTGGTATCAAAAACTTTTGGAAGGCAATAGGGATAAGATATCAAAACTTGTCAACTCTGAAACAGAGCAAGTTGTAGCAATCACAGATGTCTTCAGGGGCATAGGTGTCAAGGAAAGCCATGTAAAGGAGGCATTGAGGGTGACTGGTCTTGAAGACAAACACTTTGATAATTTTGATATGAACGATAGCAAAAAATTCTCTGCGCATTTACGAAAGATTTCAAAGCCAACGTTGATAGTAGCAAATAAAATTGATCTTGCAGGTGCAGACAAAAACTTTGATAGGCTGCGCGAAAAGCATGTAGATACGATAATTATACCGGCCAGTGCCGACAGCGAACTTTCTCTGAGGCGCGCGGAACAGAAGGGTTTGATAAAATATATCCCAGGTTCAGAACAATTTGAAATACTTCACAAGGAAGCGTTAAACAAAAAACAACTCGAAGCTCTCGAGTTTATTACGAAAGGTATACTTGGAGAATATATGAGAACAGGTGTACAATTTGCAATCAATGTTACCGTCTTCAAATTATTGAAGATGAACTCAGTTTATCCTGTTGCAGATCCAGAGAAACTGTCAGACAAAAAAGGACATGTTCTTCCTAATCTTATTCTTATGAAAGACGGTTCAACCATAGAAGATTTGGCAAAAGAAATTCATTCAGATCTTGCCAAAGGGTTACTCTATGCAAAGGACGTCAGATACGGAGTGAGATTGCCAACCAATTATCAATTACGTGATAGGGACGTAGTGTCATTGGTAAGTGCACAGACAAAGAAATCCTAACTGCTCTCAGCACCAATTCTTTCCTGTTTCATCCATAATGTTTTTTTCTTGTGATCAATTAGGACAATTCCATGGTTTGATAGCTCTTTCCTAATGGCATCTGCGCCCTGAAAATTTTTCTGACTTCGTAACAGATTACGTTGATTGATAAGTTCGTTTATTTTTATTTTTTCCTCTGAGGTAATTTGGGGTATCTTTAGGCCCAAAATGTTAAGCATTTGATCAAATACTGGTAAAACCGTATTAGAAATGGAAGACACCATGCGTTCAGATGAAACAATCTGATTTATTGTCTTTACAAGTTTAAAAAACGTACTAGATGCAAGTGGTGTGTTAAAGTCTGAGTTTAAGGCCTCTACGAACTCTTTCTTGACTTCTTTCACTGCATCTTCAATGAGTTTTACATCATCTATGGAGGCAGATCCATCTTCTGACAAGACTAGTTCATAATAGCAATTCTCAACTTGACGCCACTTTGTTATGGCCTCTCTTAACAAATCTTCGGAATAATCAATGGGCTTGGAATAGTGTCCTGAGAGACAAAAAAGCCTGATTATGTTCGAACCCCATTTTTTTAGAACGAAATCAACAGACTTTGTGTTTCCAAGAGATTTTGACATTTTCTCTCCATTTATTGTGACCATCCCTACATGCATCCAAATTTTGGCAAAGTTCTTACCTGAATATGATTCTGATTGGGCAATTTCATTTTCATGATGGGGAAAGATAAGATCTCTTCCTCCACCATGAATCTCAAAATTGGGCCCCAAGTATTTTAGGCTCATGGCGGAACATTCTATGTGCCATCCTGGTCTGCCAAAACCCCACGGGCTTTTCCATTTTGGTTCGTCGTTTGCAAACTTCCATAATGCAAAATCTAATGGATTGTTTTTAGTTTCATCTATCTCTACACGCGCTCCGGAGACTAATTCTTCAGTCTTTTTCTTTGAAAGTTTTCCATATTCTTGAAATTTTGATACTGAAAAATAAACCCCGTTTGTTGATACGTATGCAAAATTTTTCTCAATTAGTACTTTGATCAAATTAATCATATCGCCTATGTGTTCTGTAGCTTTTGGATATGCATCTGCATGTTTGACATTGAGATTGTCAAACTCCTCGAAATAACTTGCAATGTATTTTGAACTTATTTTATCTGCAGATACATTTTCGGCTCTTGCACGATTTATTATCTTGTCATCCACATCAGTGAAGTTTTGAATAAACTCAGTTTTGATTCCTTGCGATTCTAGAAATCTGCGAAGTGTATCGAAAACTATGATTGTTCTGGCATGTCCTATATGGCTATCATCATATACTGTGACACCGCAGAGGTAGATTCTTACCTTGCCCGACGTGTCTAATTCCTTTTCCGTTACCGATAACGTATCAAAAATTTTCAAACTTTATCATCTTATCAAAGAACACACGCTTTGGGTGTTATTCTTTTGTGCTCGCTTCTTTTGTGCATCTGGTAAATTTTATCCACATCTGAAATGGGTATTTCTATGATCTTGGCAGTGTCCTCAATTGAGAGATTCTTGTCAATCGTACAATAAAGAATGGAATCAATTTCTTCATATGTCAGACCAATCTCTACCTCTGCCGTGTGTCCTTCCCACAATCGGGGGCCACTTGGTTTTGATATTATATTGGATGGAATATCAAGAAATCTTGCAAATTCGCGAATCTGGGTTTTGTATAACGAAACTATCGGTAAGAGGTCTGCAGCACCATCGCCATATTTTGTAAAATATCCTATCAAAAATTCGCTTCTGTCCTCTGATCCAAGAACGAGATAATTTCTGGCATTGGCGTAATAATACAAGATATTTGATCTAACCCTGGCACCAAGGTTGCCAAATGCCAGAGGGTTTGGTTCAATGTACTTTGAGTACTCTTTGTGAATGAATCCGATATCAATTAACTTGTATTCCAGATGTACATTATCGATAATTTTGATTGCATCTTCTGTATCTGACTCTGGTGTAATCTTAGAGTCTGGCATTATCAATGCGAGTGATTTTTCTCTGACAAATTTTGCGCAAAGCATGGCAATAACTGCGGAATCTATTCCACCGCTTAGGCCAAATATTACTCCCTGTGATTTTCGCTCTCTAATTTCTTCCACAAGAAATGAACCGATTTTTTCTTGTATGGCATTGAAATCTTTTTTTGTGATCTCATCTAGCATTTGTGGATTCAACGTTTGTTAAAATTATTCTAAAGAATTAAACTTTTTCAAGTATTTTTTACATTAGGTATTTTTCGTTATGAGTTTTCAGGATTGACGCATTGCTGAACTCGTCCTATTCTGCCATTATCTAATTCTACTTTAATCCCGTGAGGATGAGAGTTACTTGAAGTAAGAATTCTCTTGACTGCACCTTTAGTCAAAACACCTGTGTGTTGGTCTTGTTTTTGTACTATTAGTACACTTGCTCCAATTTTTATTTCATCTCTTGAAGGAGGCTTGGCCAATGAGACTTTGGTGATAACTGTATGTCTTAAACTAAGCTAAAACCGCGGTATTTTTCATGTGTATAGTTTTTTTACGAGTGTCTATGACCTCAACTGTTGAATGATTTCATTGCAAGATGCAGGTCTTGCAATACACAGGTCTTTATCCCTGATCAGGGACCTTGTACGGATTTAGAGTACATGGAGTACATTACTGCATACGACAAACAATGTAAATGTGGTAAAAACGACTGGGAGATCCTTTCCTAGTGTCATATGATGGCAATTGTGTTAAGGATTTTTGTGGTAAATTAGTTAAACTTGTTACAGATCTAGATAAATGCCGTCATTTTTTACTTCAACTTTGTATGTTTGAAGTTTTACTCCTTTGATGTAATCCAAGAGCTCCCCTGTTTTTATGTTGTAGTGCCAAAAATGAAGTGGGCACTCTACTACATCGCCCTCTATCTTGCCAGGTGCAAGAGATCCATCTTGATGTGCGCAAACCGAATCTAGTGCATGAAAGCCACTCTGATTGAATATTGCAATTTTTTTACCATCTACGGAAAATTCTCTACCTTTTCCTGGTGCAATTTCATTTTTTTCTGCTACTTTTTTCCAAGTCATCTTTTTTTAAACAAAACACATCCAATATTTAGATTGTTATTTTTGATAACATTTTATACCCCCGAAATTTGAAGTGTAATATGAGTCAAGTAAAGGATCCACGTCTCGCAGAAAAAGGAAAGATGTCATATGAATGGGCACGGGATCACATGCAAATTCTCACTAATACGATTGGACGATTAAAGAAATCTCAGCCTCTAAAAGGCCTGCGCATAGGAATATGCCTACACATTACGAAAGAAACATCGGTTTTGATCATGGGTGCAAAAGAATTGGGTGCAGATGTAAGTGCCTGTGCTGCAAATCCTCTCTCAACACAGGATGACATAGCTGCATTTTTGGCTGAAAATGGAATTCACATTTATGCTTGGGCGGGCCAAACCTCCGAAGAATATGATTGGTGTATTGAACAGATGCTAAGCCATAAACCACAGATTCTGACAGATGATGGTTCTGACGGTCATAGTAAAATACATGGAAATAAAAAATTTGCGTCAATGAAAGTTTTGGGAGGAACAGAAGAGACGACAACAGGTGTTATACGATTAAAGGCTCTTGCAAAAGAAAAGAAGCTCAAATATCCTGTAATTGCTGTCAACGACGCATATACAAAACACATGTTTGACAATAGGTATGGAACAGGCCAGAGTACAATTGATGGATATCTAAGATCAATGAACTTGTTGTTTGCAGGAAAACGTGTTGTTGTAGCGGGATATGGCTGGGTAGGAAGAGGTGTTGCATCTAGATGCCGAGGAATGGGCGCCAAAGTTTGCGTTACTGAAGTCGATCCGGTAAGAGCTTTGGAAGCTCATATGGATGGTTTTGAAGTTGCGCCAATGGCAGAAGCCGCAAAAACGGGAGAGATATTCGTTACTGCAACTGGCCAAACTGGAATCATTAGGAAAGAGCATATCTTGACTATGCGAAACGGTGCAATCATGGGTAATGTGGGCCACTTTGATGTTGAGGTGGATGCCAAGTTTTTGCTAAATGAATCAAAATCAGTACGAGAAGTTCGTCCAAACCTGGATGAGTGTTTATTAAAAAATGGAAAACGCGTTTATCTTGTTGGAAAAGGAAGAATCGCTAATCTTGTTGCAGCAGAAGGACACCCACCTGAAGTTATGGCGCAATCGTTTTCAAACCAATTACTGTCCATGATTTACATTTCCAAGAATCACAAAAAGATAGGAAAGAATGTAATCACAGTTCCACAAGAAATTGACATACAAATTGCAGTAGACGCACTCAAGGCAATGGATGTGAGCATGGACAAACCAACTGCAGCCCAGATAAAATACGGTCAAAGCTGGGCATAGCTTAAATCACGCACAAACTTTATTCAGATAATGAAAAAGGCGATTATAACAAGTGCGTTGCCATATGCTAATGGTGAGATACATCTTGGTCACGTTGCCTCAACTTATTTGCCTGCTGATATCACAACAAGATTTCTCAAGCTTACTGGCACAGAGGCCTATTACATATGTGCATCAGATGACTATGGCACACCAATTCTGATTCAAGCTGAAAAAGAAAAAAAGACTCCAGAAGAATACGTTAAAGTCTGGAATAAAAGAGATTATGATGATTTCACCGCATTTGGGATAGGATTTGATCTATTCTACAGGACAAGCTCTCCGGAAAATATTGCCTTTGTACAAGATGTATTCAAAAAATTAATGGAAAATGGCCACATTTACGAGCAAGAAATAATTCAATTCTATTGTAAGGTTGACAAAAAGTTTTTGCCAGACAGGTATGTGATAGGCAGATGTCCATATTGTAGGGCTGAAGAACAATATTCAGACTTGTGTGAAAAATGTGGAAGAGTGCCACAAGAGATAGAAGAACCCAAGTGCTCAATCTGCAAGAATCCGCCAACAAAAGAGAAGACAAAGCACTACTTTTTCAAACTGACAAACTTTGTAGACGAATTAAATGAATGGCTTGCAGGCGACTCTCATCTTCAAAAGGACGTAAAAAAATACGTACAAAATTGGATAAAAGACGGTCTGGTAGATTGGGATATTGCAAGAGACATTGCCTGGGGGGTGCCTATTCCACTTGAGGCTGCCAAGGGCCAAGTCTTCTATGGCTGGTTTGATAATCACCTTGCATACATTTCTTCAGCACTAAAGTTTCTAAATGACAAGGGGATTGACGGCAAAGAATTTTGGAACTCGGCAGATATTTACCACTTTATTGGTAAAGACATTGTATACCATCATTATCTGTTTTTACCCGCAATGAGAATTGGAATAAAAAAAGAGTACAAACTTCCTGACTATATCCCAACTAGGGGGCATCTTATGCTACAATCAAAAAAGATCTCAAAGAGCCGTAACTGGTATATTGGCCTAAAAGACTTTCTTGAAATTTATCCATCTGATTATCTACGATTTTATTTAACATTGATTACTCCCTATAGTCAAGATGATCTCAATTTTGATTGGGATGAGTTTGCAGCTAGGATAAACTCTGAACTAATAGGAAACCTTGGTAACTTTGTCAATAGAGCGCTTGGCTTTACAAAAAAGAGTACCGGCGGCGTAGTTCCTTCCACTGATAATCTTGACTCTGTCGATAAAGAAGCGCAAGACAAGATCAAAAGCTTGGTAAATGAAATGACACCCATAATGGAAGAAAATAATCTTGACAGGGCACTCAAGAAGATCTTGGAGTTTTCTGCATACTTTAACCAATACTTTCAGAAAAAAGAACCGTGGAAAGGAGGGGTAGGTACAAACAACTGTATATTCATTTCAGTGCACGCGGTACGCTCTATTGCAATAGCACTTTACCCATTTTTGCCAGAATCATCGCAGAGAATATGGTCGCAACTCAATTTGGCAGGAAATGTGTCAGAGCAACCATGGCATTCCATGTCTGAAATTGAGATAAAATCAGGTCATAATCTGGGCGAGGCTTCTCCACTTTTCAAGAAAGTAGAGTCTACAGATATTCAGGTACATAAATCAAAACTTGGACAATAAATGAAACTAGACTGGGTCTCAAGAGATGGAAAACTAATACTGGGCGCAAGAGTTGTTAGAGCATTCTCGTACGGTTTTCTGAGCGTAATTTTAGCAATTTATCTCAATTTACTTGGATTCAATGAAATCTTAATTGGAGTTGTTTTAACTGCCACATTGGTAAATAGCATAATCTTCAATCTGATATCAAGCGTGTATGCTGATAAGATAGGGCGCAGAAAGTTTTTGATCCTTTATGCAGTTTTAATGGTTATTTCAGCCGCCGTATTCTTCCTAACCAACAACTATCTGGCACTAATTATCGCTGCACTTGTTGGAACAATTAACGTGACAGGATCTGAGGTGGGCGCATTCTTATCCCTTGAACAAGCCATTTTGCCTCAAACAGTAAATGACGAAAAGAAACGAACCTCTATTTTTTCCATCTATAACATGGTAGGAACGTTTGCCATGTCAGGCGGTGTGCTTCTTTCAGGTTTGCCGCACATTTTTTCACAGCAATTTGGGCTCGATCAAATTGATGCAATCAAGATTCTCTTTCTTGCATATGCAGCATGTGCATTATGTGTTCTGGCAATCTACCTTGTGCTATCGCCAAAGATTGAGACTAGATCTAAGAATAAAGACGTCAATTCATTTCGTAATATCACGCCACAATCTCGCAGTGTTATAAAGAAAATGTCCTCGCTATTTGCAGTTGATTCCTTTGCAGGAGGATTTGTGATACAAAGTATAGTCTCCTTTTGGTTTTACACAAAGTTTGGTGCTGACCTGTCTACTCTGTCTTATGTTTTTACAATAGCTGGCATACTTACTGCCGTGTCGTATTTGCTAGCCAGCAAGATTGCATCAAAGATTGGTCTTGTTAATACAATGATCTATACTCACATACCGTCCAACATTCTTTTGATATTAGTGGCATTTGCACCAAGTTTTCCGCTTGCTGTCGGGTTATACTTTGCAAGAATGAGTATATCTCAGATGGATGTTCCAACACGTCAGTCATATCTGATGGCAGTAGTAAACGAAAATGAACGTGTTGTAGCAGCCGGGATTACTAATACATCAAGAAACATTGCCCAGTCAGTTGGCCCATCGCTTGCTGGTGCGATAATGGGTTCGTTCCTAGCTGCCCCTTTCATTATTGGCGGTGTGCTAAAGTTAGCATATGATATAGGGCTATTTCTAAATTTTAGAAAGATAAAACCGCCAGAAGAGCTCTAGGTGTTTGCTCTGTTGATTTTCTCCAGATATGAGAGAATTCCTGTGTAGTCAATATTGCCAAATCCCTCTTTGACGGCATTTTGGTACAATTCATTTGCAAGTCTGGCAACAGGTAAATTTGCCCCGAATTCTTTGGCTGTATAGTCTATCTCATCGAGATCTTTTTGCATTACGTTTAGGAAGAAACTTGGCTCAAAAACTCCTTTTGCCATCTTTGGTCCTTTGAGAATACTCATTCCTGTCTTGAAATAGGTGGAATTTAACACCTCTAAGAAAAGGAGGGGGTCTAAACCTGATTTTTTTGCCAGTATGATGCCTTCAGATATAGCTAATGCTAAAATTGAAATCTGCAAGTTCATGGCAAGTTTCATTGCATCAGCAGAACCATTATCACCTAGGTAAAATGTTCTTTCTCCTATTGCATCAAAAACAGATTTACACTTTTCATAAACTTCTTTTTTGCCTCCTATCATGACTATGAGCTGACCTTTCTCTGCGAGTGGCGGTCCGCCCATAACGGGGCTGTCGATCATTGGAATTCCATATTGGGAATATTTTTCAGCTATTTTTCTTGATGAAACAGGGCTGATTGTACTCATGTCAGATACAATCAGTTTTTCATGTTTGCCATGTATGATGCCGTCTTTGCCAAATGCTATGGACTCGACAGCCTTTGCATCCTTTACTATCGTGATTACAATCTCAGATCTCTCAGCTACCTGTTTTGGTGACTTTGCAACCTGCGCACCAATTTTTTTGAGCGATTCTGTCTTCTCTTCTGTCCTGTTGTAAACTGTGACATTGTGTCCTGTACTGAGAAGGCGGGCTGCAACTGCTTTTCCGAGCAATCCTGTGCCAATAATTCCAACATTTATTGTATCATTATTTTTCATGACAGTTTTTTTCTATTGAATCCGTTATGTGATAAGCGCTTTGAATCTATCGTCACTTCGAAGTATATCAAAATCTTTGTCACCACTGGCCTTTATTGCAAATTCTGGCTCAAGAACTATTGCACGCTCAAGCAACACCAGAGCTTCTTCAGTGTTTTTCTGGAGGGTTTTGCTACAAGCCTTGTGGTACAAGGTACTGGCATGTTCTGGCTCCTGTGATAAAATCTTATCGTAACAAGTTATGGCCTCATCATATCTTTGGAGATAATGCAGGGCAAGCCCTTTGTTTAAAAGACAAATTACGTGGTTTGGCTTTAGGTTCAAAGCCATGTCATAGAAAGAAATAGCCTCGTTGTACCTACCTATCTTTCCTAACGCATTTGCTTTGTTAATTAAAGCGTTCAGGTGTGTTGGGTTTACCGCCAGAACCATGTTAAAGTAAAATATGGCATCTCTGGGCTTGCCGCGCTTTGCGTGTCCAAGACCGATACTATAAAAATATTCAAGACTTGCCTCTTCATCATCTGACGTAAAGTGTACTCCCTTCACTCTGGTGGATATGGCATACCATTTGATAAAAGCTATCACATCTGAGCAAATTGATAAAGTACCGTTATGATACAATAAAGGCATGGAAAAACTCAGGGCATGCCCGATATGTCCTAATTGCGGTTCAAGAAAATTTGACAAGCTAAAGGGCAAAGATACCATAGTTAGATGCGTAAAATGTGGGAGAGAAATGATAATTTGACTATTTTAGATATCGTAATATCTGGACAAAAAGGGCCCAGAATGTCAAGATTGTCATCTGCTATATTCGCACTTTCTGGCTAGAATCTATCGAGTTTGCCATCAAAACGTATCGTACGTTTTTATTTCGATTATTTTTAAAGGTTCAGCATGGCAAAAACTTGGAAAGATTCTGATGTAAGTCTAGATCCAATAAAGAACGAAACCATAGCAGTACTAGGCTATGGAATCCAGGGCAATGCACAAGCAAACAACCTGAAGGATTCGGGTCTTAATGTAATAGTGGGAGTGCAAGAATCTGGGGCCAGCTGGAAGAAAGCAAAAGAAGATGGCCACCAAGTAATGTCTGTCCAAAAGGCATGTGAAAAAGCCGATATCATTCATGTGTTGATTCCGGATATGGTTCAAGCTCAAGTTTACAAGGAAGAGATAGCACCAAATTTGAAATCTGGTAAGGCGCTTTCGTTTTCTCACGCAGCCGCAATACACTGGGGCTGGATCGTACCTCCAAAAGATGTTGATGTGATAATGGTAGCTCCAAAAGGTCCCGGTTCAAAGGTCCGCGAAACATACCAGCAGAACTTTGGGACTCCATCAATCGTGGCAGTTCATCAGGATTATACCAAAAAAGCTTGGGATAGAACGCTTGCCATTGCAAAGGGGATAGGCAGTACAAGAGCTGGGGTGATTCAAACAACCTTTAAAGAAGAAGTTGAGACGGATTGGTTTGGCGAACAGGTGGATCTATGTGGCGGCTCGGCATCGATGGTAATGAATGCGTTTGAGACTCTAGTTGAAGCAGGATATCAACCAGAAATAGCTTATTTTGAGGTGCTTCATGAACTCAAATTAATTGTAGATATGATTCAACGGTATGGAATAGCTGGAATGTATCGCCGAGTAAGCGAGACCGCAAGATATGGCGGCTTGACTAGAGGTCCTATGGTGATGGACAAAGAAGTTAAAGCTAAGATGGAAAAAGCATTGAAGATGATACAAGATGGTACGTTTAACCAAGAATGGACAAGTGATTACATGAAGAATGGCAAAAATGCATTTGATAGATACATGAAAGAGATCGATGCACATCAGGTAGAACAGGTGGGAAAGAAAATGCGACAGATGATGTGGCCTGATTCGACAGAATAGATTCTAATTTTTCTTAGTTTTTGCCAGGTTGGACTGGATAAAATCAATTATGGTTGACAGTGGCGTACCTGGTCCAAAATTTCCAAATACTCCTGCTTTTTCAAGCTCCTCTTTGTCATCGTGTGGAATAACTCCGCCACCTATCACAAGAACATCGCTGATTCCTTTTTCTCTGAGAGCTTTTACAACTCTTGGAAATAGAGTCAGATGTGCTCCATTTAGCAGACTCAATGCTATGACATTGACATCTTCATCTTCTGCAATCTGTGCAATCCTATCAGGTGTTGCAAATAATCCAGAGTAAATAACCTCCATTCCTGCGTCTCTAAATGCCCTGCACAATACGAGGGCGCCTCTATCATGGCCGTCAAGCCCTAGCTTTGACACCAGTATTCTGACTCGCTTTGTCTGGGCTTTCTGTGACATAATCTTGAAAGTATAAACTGGGTTTTAAAACCTTTATTGGAAAATTCTGCAGACCTGTGTTTATTTGATATCGCTGCAACAAGATTTTATTGCGCGTATGATACGTGATTGTTCTATATGAATTTAGTAAAGGATCTCAAGCAAGGTAATCGAAGAGCAATCGCAAAAGCGATATCTATAGTTGAAAATGACGAAAAGGAAGCAAGGACTCTGGTCAAAAAAATCTTCAAGAGTTCTGGGAAATCTCTCACTATTGGCATAACTGGTTCTGCGGGGGCAGGCAAGAGTACTCTAATCAACAAAACAAGTATTGCACTCAATAAAGTTGGTTACAAGACAGCTGTTCTTGCAATAGATCCTACAAGCCACATAACAGGAGGTGCAATTCTTGGGGACAGAGTACGTATGACTGAATCGACAGATTCTGGTACTTATATCCGCAGCATGGCATCAAGGGGCGCAACAGGTGCAATCTCTCTTGCATTGCGAAATAGCATCAGGGTACTGGAATTTGCCGGATTTAATCCAATAATTATAGAAAGCGTTGGGGCAGGACAGACCGAAGTAGACATATCACGAGTTGTTGATGTAACAATAGTAGTCTTTAACCCAAACACTGGTGATAACATTCAAACAATAAAAGCGGGTCTAACTGAGATTGGCGACATTTATTTGATCAACAAGAGCGACCTGCCTGGTGCAAATCAACTCTTCGACTCTGTAAGGGATTTTATAGGTATGTCAGAAAAAAATCCGACAGTCATGTTGGCCTCAGCCAAATCAAACAAGGGAATGGTAGAATTTGCAAAGAAACTGCAAGAATTGATGGAATCACAAAAAAAATCCAAGAAACAAAAGGAGGAATCGCGGCTTGATGTGGAACTAAGGGATATTATTTTAAATAATGTTAAAAATAAAGTGAGCAACATGCTTGATTCAAGTAATTTTTATGCTAAATATCTAAAGAAGGTGCAAACAAAGGAAATGGATCCATTCGAGGCTGCAGACAAGATGTCCAAGCTATTGAAGTGAGAGAATAAGAAATATGAAAACTAGACCAATTCCAAAGAAAAAGATAAACACTGATTCCAACATACCTGTCAAAAGCTTTTACGATTCCACAGTAAAACCAAAGAGCAAAAACGAAGAGCCTGGAAAATATCCATTCACTAGGGCAATTCATCCAGGAATGTACCGGGACAGACTCTGGACAATGAGGCAGTATACTGGTTTTGGTACCGCTGCCCAGACAAATCAGAGGTTCAAGTATCTGCTTGAAAGAGGGCAGACTGGTCTGAGCATGGCATTTGACTTGCCCACTCAGATAGGATATGACGCTGATGATTCACATGCAGAGGGGGAGGTGGGAAAGGTAGGCGTCTCAATCACATCGCTCAAAGACATGATGACCTGCTTTGGTGGCATACCACTTGACAAAGTAAGTACATCTATGACAATTAATGCTACAGCGTCGACGCTACTTTCATTGTATATTGCTACGGGCGAATCACAAGGAGTAAAAAGCGAACAACTGCGTGGCACCACACAAAACGACATTCTAAAAGAATACATTGCAAGAAACACCTACATCTATCCTCCAAGGCCGTCTATGAGATTGATAGGTGACATGATTGAATACTGTTCCAAAAAGGTACCGCAATGGTATCCTGTATCAATATCTGGATATCACATGAGGGAGGCAGGATGCAATGCAATACAAGAAGTTGCATTTACTCTTGCAAATGCCATTGAATATATCGAAACATGTGTTGACAGAGGTCTCAAGATTGACGACTTTGCTCCACGACTGTCGTTCTTTTTTTGCTGCACTAGCGAATTCTTGGAAGAAGTTGCCAAGTTCAGGGCTGCAAGAAGAATCTATGCAAAGATAGTCAAAGACAGGTTCCATGCAAAAGACAAAAAATCAATGCAGCTTAAATTCCACGTCCAGACAAGTGGAGAGTCCCTAACCGCACAACAGCCAGACAACAACATTGTACGAGTGGCAGTGCAATCAATGGCTGCAGTATTGGGGGGCTGCCAATCCCTTCACACAAACTCCAAAGATGAAGCATTGGCATTGCCAACCGAGGCAGCAGTAAAGATTGCCCTGAGAACACAGCAGATTGTGGGGCACGAAAGCGGAATTACAAAAACAGTTGACCCACTTGCCGGTTCATACTATGTGGAATACCTGACTGATAAAATAGAAGAGGAGGCAAACAAGTATCTCAAAAGAATTGACAGGATGGGCGGCTCACTGGCAGGAATTGAGAAGGGCTTTTTCCAGTCTGAGATACGACAAAATGCATACAGGCTAAAGAAAGAAATTGACAGTAATGAAAGGGTGATTGTAGGAGTCAACAAGTTTACTGACTCTGTTGAGGAAAACCCCGAGATCATGAAGATTGATGGCAGCATTCAGGTAAAACAGATGCAAAATCTAAAAGAACTGCGCAGTACACGTGATAACAAAAAGGCTGAAGCGGCACTATCGAGGATGAAGAGCGCTGCAGAAAAAGAGGAAAACCTGATGCCTTACATCTTGGAATCGGTGCGAAGCTATGTGACTCTTGGGGAGATAAGCAATACCTTCAGAGAGGTCTTTGGGATATACCAGCCAAAGGAGTCGTTCTAAAATGAGAATAGATCATGTTGCAATAGCTGTTAACAATCTGGATGCTGCAGTAAAGGAGTATCAAGATGCACTTGGAGTAAAAGAAGTCGAGTTTGAGACAGTAGAGACCGAAGGAGTGCGAGTTGCAATATTGCATCTGAACAATTCAAGAATTGAACTCATGGAGCCGACAAAGGACACAAGCCCAATCAAGAAATTCCTTGATGCCAGAGGAGAAGGCTTGCATCATATTGCTCTTGAAACCGAAGAAATAGAGGGCGAGGTTGACAGGATGAAAGGTGTTGGGGTGAGATTTCTTGGAGAAGTAAGGCCTGGCTCTAGAGGAACGAAGATTACTTTTATTCATCCAAAATCACTTCATGGCGTATTGGCAGAGCTCTGCTCGCATCCAAAAAAGTAAATTAGTGCGATAGTGAAAGGATATAGAACTGATAAGGTAATTTCCATAATGGTCCTTGAGATTACTCTAAAATAGTAATCGGTACAGGACCCTATCTAGTGACAGAAGATCCGTTCAACGGATACACAGAATCGATCCCATCAAACGATGGATGTGATGCAGACCTGCAACCATTTAATGTTATGACATGTACGATCACAAACTCTGACGTACCGCCTGATACCTTCTTTGATAATTTCGATGGTGGCACACTAGCATCAACAGGATGGAGTCTTCCATTCCTTGGTTGTGACAGTGGACCGTTTCCATGCATAGGCCAGTCCACTACTAACGAATTCGGTCAACCAGCTCCATCTCCACCCTTTTGGGCAGTTGTTGGGGCGTTACCAACTCTTCCCTTTTGCCCCCCATTGTTTGTAAGTTCCTCGAAGAGCTTCACTTTATCCCAGTCAGGAAACTATGACGTGAAAGCTGTCCTTAGTCCTTCGGAATGCCAAGGTTGTACGGAACATGCCCAGTTGTACCTGGACGGAAGCTTGACTTTTGATGCTCCTGGAATCCTTATTGGTATCACTAATCCACCTACAATTGTAAATGAAGATGCTGTTGTTAATCTTTCTGCAGGCAGTCATACAGTAATGATGGCATCGACTAGCAATGCTGCATGTAGCGGCTACTTTAGATCTTACTTTGATGACATCGCAATCCAGCCCACTAACAATCCTACCACCAGTACACCTGTAGGTGGACCATACTTTACCCTTCAGGTAAACCAGACATCATTCAATGTTACAAGTGGAAGTACAACTGTTGTACCTCTCAAGGTAATTTGGAATCCTGGATGGAATGCAGAGCCAGTCAGTGCAGCATTCATGGGCAACACAACAAGTGTTGTTCCGTCAATGACAAGTGTAGCCAATACCACTAGCTACCAGTTGTTTAACGTAACTCTTAACGTGCCATCAAACACTCAAACCGGAAACTATTATGTCGGAATACAGATTGCAGAACCTGACGGTGACTCTCAGGTTGTTCCAATGTTTGTCAGGGTTCAATAAAACCAAAAACTTTCTGCTAGAATGGTTTCTTCCAAGGTCTCCAGTTTTCAGTTCTAAGATTGAGACGTTCTTTTCTTCCTAAAACTATTAAGAAAATTAGAAAGGCAAACATTATTCTGAGTCCAATTCCTTGTGGATCAAACCAATTTGAAGGTACGTTAGGTACAAGAAATGGAACTATCTCAAATAAACAAAGTGATAATCCTAGAACGATTCCTTTCTTTGTTCCTTTGGAAAGCCAATATCCTGATAGAATATGAACTCCATGCCCAAACTGAAGATATAAAAAATATAAAATATTGAGAATCCCACCGGAATATATATCACCTGCTAAGATGCCTCCAAAGGTTCCATGTCTGTAATACGCAATTGAAAAACCTGCTAGTACAATAAATTCAGTTACTACTCCAAACCAAAACAATATCATGGATGCAACTTTGAGCTTCGTATTCAAATCATGAATTGTGCAACTTCATCAGTATAAAATGGAGTGAGAAATACCAAATAACAAAGAGGTTACTTTCTACAACGCTCAACCGGCCTACTGCCATTTTACGAATAAACAAGTCCAAATGATACCATGATGATATCTTGGTTCACGGATTCAAATCTAAAATCAACTTGTTCATGTTTTAAAGTGGGGGCAGCTAACTAGACTAAACCCCTAAAGGATTTTTTTAAAGAAAGAATACGTTATTCTACGATCTTTAGCGTGTCAGATGCAGTAATTATTCCGACAATCTTGCTGTGTTTTGAGACAAGAACACACTTTGAGTATCGTATAAGTGACACCAGTGTCTTGACTGGCGTGCTATGATCTACAATGGGTGGGCGGGGATCCATTATCTCTGACAGTCTTATCTTCTTTCTTTGTGTCTCATCGTTGTCAATGAGATGTTTTACTATGCCGTCCTCTGTCACCACACCCACCACCTCGCTTCCTTCAAAAACAGGAACCTGACTGATGGACATGTCTTGCATTTTTTTTATTGCGTCGTTCAAGGTGTCATTTGTCTTTAGTTTTACAATCTCTTTACTACAAATGTCGCCTGCCTTCATTGATGACTGGCTATCAAGCGACCACAACACCTCGAATATTTTTCTTGCAGTAGCATAGCTTGGCTGGCATCTTCCTGACTCGATTTGATTTATCATGGAGGTGCTAACTCCTGTAAGCGAAGCAAGCTTTTGCTGTGTCAATCCAATTTTCAGTCTGGCCTGTTTTATGGATTCAAGTCTAGGTAGCATTATCTATCACGCACCACTTTTTTTGATTTCTTCGAGTTCTCAAGAGCGGCTTGTGCTGCTGCCAGGATTGCTATTGGAACCCTATGCGCTGACGCACTCACGTATGTTAACCTGGCTGTGTTGCAAAACTTGATTGAGCGAGGATCTCCGCCATGTTCGCCGCACACACCTATCTCAAGATTGGGCTTTACGCTCCTGCCTCTTGATATTGCAATCTGCATGAGATTTCCTACGCCATTGACATCTAGTGACTGGAATGGATTTTCTGCCATTATGTCCTTCTCAAAATACTCTGGAAGGAATTTTTCTTCTGCATCCTCTCTGCTAAAACTAAAGACTGCCTGAGTAAGGTCATTTGTCCCAAAGCTGAAGAACTCGGCTATTTGTGCAAGTTCGTCGGATGTTAGACATGCCCTAACAACTTCCATCATTGTACCAAAATTCATTTTTAACTTGACTCTAAACTTTGATTCCACATCTGATTTTATTGAATCATATATTTTCTTGATGTATCTTAATTCGTTTATGCTTCCAACCTGGGGAATCATTATCTGTGGATGGACATCTATTTTTTCCATTCCAAGTTCTGCTGCCGCTTCGCAGATGGCTCTAATTTGCATCTCATAGATTTCAGGATAGGTGATGCCCACTCTGACTCCACGATGGCCCATCATAGGATTTATCTCTGCCAACTCCTTTGCTCTCTCAAATATTTTCTGGGTTGGGATGATCTGCTCTGGCGTGCCATGCTGTTCCAGAGAATGAATCTTGTTTATCAACTCCTCAATATTTGGCAGAAACTCGTGTAATGGCGGGTCTAAGAGCCTGATTGTTACATGGTATCCTTGCATTATTCTGAGAATTTCCTTAAAGTCTTGTTTTTGTAATATGTGAAGCTTCTCCAGGACTAGTTTTCTTTCTTGTATTGTCTTTGCCATTATCATCTCTATAAAGACTGCAAGTCTATCGCGCGCATTGAACATCCTTTCTGTTCTACACAATCCGATACCCTTTGCGCCATAGGAGCGGGCAAGCTTTGCAGCATCCGGAGTGTCAGCGTTGGCTCGTATGCCAAGTGTTTTGAATTTCTCTGACCACTCTAGTATCGTTCTGAAATCCTCAGTCAGTTTTGGTTCAACAGTAGGTATCTCGCCTGTGTAAACATTACCAGTACTCCCATCTACCGTTATTGTCTCTCCCTCGCCGACAGCTTTGCCGTTAACATGGAACTGCTTTGCCAAATAATCTATTTTGATGTCAGAACACCCAACAATGCATGGTTTTCCCATGCCCCTTGCCACCACCGCCGCATGAGATGTCTTTCCGCCTCTGCTTGTAAGAATTCCTGCTGAAGAAAAAAATGCCGGCACGTCTTCTGGCCTGGTCTCTTCTCTGACAAGAATGACTTTGGTACCGTTCTCTCCAGCACTTACCGCTCTTTTTACATCAAATATGACAGTGCCTGAGGCCGCACCTGGGGATGCCGCTATGCCTTTTGTTATGGGATTGAATCTCTTTACTGCTTCTGTGTCGATAGTTCTGTGAAGAATTTGGTCTAGATCTTCAGGATGCAGACGAAGAATTGCTCTTTTTTTTGATATCATTTTTTCTTTTACCATTGAAACCGATGTTCTGATCATTCCAGCTGTATTCATTTTGGCAGAACGGGTTTGCAACAGGTAGAACTTTCCTTTCTCCACCGTAAACTCGATGTCTTGAGGCTCCTTGAAGTGTCTTTCAAGCTTGCTACAGGTACTGAGCAATTGTTTGTATGTTGCAGGCATTTCTTTTGGCATATGGTCTATTGGATGCGGTGTCCTGATACCAGCTACGACATCTTCTCCTTGGGCATTGACAAGATACTCGCCGAAGATCTTTTTTGAGCCATCAGAAGGATCACGCGTAAAAACCACTCCAGTCGCACTATCGCCTCCCATGTTGCCAAATACCATCGTGACAACATTTACTGCAGTTCCACTTGCAGCATCTTTTGAAATTCTGTATTTTTCTCGATACACCACTGCCCTTTCGCCCATCCAGCTTTTGAAGACTGCCTCGATTGCAAGCTCGAGTTGTTTGTATGGGTCATCTGGAAACTGTTTTCCTGTATGTTCTTGACAAATTGCCTTGTACTGTGAGACTATTTTTCTCAGTGACTCTTCGCCTAATTCGTAATCATGTTGTACACCTTGCTCTTTTTTTGCGCCATGGAGTACCCCATCAAATTTCTTGTCATCTACACCAAAAACCACTTTTCCAAACAATTGGACAAATCTTCGATAAGAATCCAGGGCAAATCTTGGATTCTTGCTTGAAATTCCAAGTCCTGAAACAGTCTTATCATTTAATCCCAAATTAAGAATTGTATCCATCATGCCTGGCATTGATATTGAAGCCCCTGACCTGACCGATACTAGGAGGGGATTCTTCTCCAAACCAAATTTCTTACCTGTCATTCTCTCGATTTTTTGAATATTTCTTCTTACTTCACGCATGAGGTTCTTTGGCAGTTTCTTGTTGTTACTGTAGTATCTGGTACACACTTCTGTTGTAATGGTAAAACCTGGAGGCACCGCAAGTCCAAGCCTTGTCATCTCCATCAGGCCTGCGCCCTTGCCACCGAACAATTTTTTGTTCTTGCCGTCACCTTCGTTAAAAAAATAGACTGATTTCACACAAGAACTCTATTAACAGGGCAATATCAAATTTTTCTACTTTTTGTGAAGGCACGGGCAAACTCCTCTATTGTTTTTTCCCAATTTTTGGCCTTGACTATGCCGCTTGCCACCAAGATTCCATTTGCTCCGAGCTCAAGTGCTTTTGACACATCGTCTCCTGAGACAATGCCTGCTCCGCAGAGCAATCGCGTGGAGTTTTTTGCATTTTTTACTGCTTTTACCGAGTCTGTGATGACCTCTGGCCTCTCCTTTGACACTGCCTTGCCGCTTCCTATCAGCTCAGGAGGCTCTATTGCAATGTAATCAGGCCCTAGCTTTGCATATCTTTCAGCCTCGCTTACATCCTTTACACATACAACGGATGTCATTTTCAAACCCCTAAGCCTCAAAACAAGCTCCTCAATCTCTTGCGGCGGTATCCTGTGCTCGCTATGGTTGATAAGGGAGCCCTTGACTTTGGATTTTTTTAAAAGCTCTGGAACGGTAAATCCTGTAGTGCTTCCAATCCTTGCAGTGTCGACGTGTTGGGAAAACACTGTGACTGGAATCTTTGTCACTTCAGATATGAGATGGTTTGGGGGACACACAACAATATTTGTTCTGTGCTTTTTGGCAACCTTTGAAGCTGCCTTTGCCAGTCGAGATGATTTTAAATCTGAAATCTCTTCATAATTTTTCAAGTTAATTATGAACAATATCTTTTCAGCTGATTTTGTTCTCCCCTATATATCAAGAGTTCCTTGTTTGAAGGATTTGACTTTCTCAAAATTATTATAGGCTGAAACGAAAAAGGAACACGTGAGAAACGAGTCGCTTTTGCTGTTAAGCCAACTTCAAAGCTTGGCAAGTGTCAAGTCGCTCGAATCTCAAGACGAAGATCTTGTCAAGTCAACATTTAGAAAAATACTTGAAAGCGGAGATACCTACAGTGTGACCGAACTTGAAAACTGGTTTGAACGTCAAGCAAGTGTTGCTGAGCAATCATCTATTGACAGGATGCTCAACATTGCACATTACCAGAAATCAAAATTCGAGGCAAGCAGCAAATTTAGAATGATATCAGATGACAACGAATGTGGTTGCGGTGGCAGTCACTAACTACTTTTTGATTCCAAGTGTTCTGTTCTTTAGTCTTAGGTAAGCGTTGTGGCACTTGCGGCATCTTGTAGCTGACATGGAATTCTTGGCGCCGCAAGAGAAACAGACCTTAAAGTAAAGTCTTGCCTTTTGGGCAATCTGTTTTTTTAACGGATCTGTAATTGGCATTTCTTTTTCTACATTTTACCTGCTATTTGTTTGTACCCTTTAGCTTTCCTGCAAGTAGCATTGGTACTTCGGCCGGCCTCTTGGCGACAGGTACATTTGCCTTGGTATACATGGATACTTTTGATTCTGCTGAACCATAGGTTCCATAAATTATGGCACCTGCATGACCCATCTTCTTCTCCTTTGGAGCTGCCCGTCCTGCAATATACGCTACAACTGGCTTGTCAAACTTTGTATCGATGATATGTTGGGCTAGCATCTCTTCTGCATCCCCGCCTATCTCGCCTACCACAACTACGCCGTCTATGTTGGCTCCGTTTCGGATTGTGTCAAATGCCTGTATCAGGGGTGTTCCATTAATGGGATCTCCGCCTATTCCAAAACAGATGCTTTGGCCAAAATTCGCAAGTGAGAGATTGTTGGATACTTCATACATGAGAGTTCCACTTCGTGAAAGCACCGCTATTCTTCCAGGTTTGAATGGTGATGCTGGCATGATTCCAATCTTGATGACTCCAGGTATTATCACTCCGGGGGTATTTGGTCCAACCACGATTGCGTCATTCTTTTTTGACAATTCTACTACTGTCAGTGCGTCTTTTATTGGCACATGTTCTGGAATTGCAATCAACAATTTGATTCCAGATTCTAGGGCTTCAACTGCTGCACTGAGGAAAAACTTTGCCGGGACAAAGATTATTGAAATTTTTGCACCAGTTGCACCTACCGCATCTTTCATGTTTTCATAAATTGGAACTCCTTCAAACTTTTGCCCTCCTTTTCCAGGCGTAACTCCGGCAACTATGTTTGTACCATACGCCCGCATTTGTTGTGTGTGCAATGATCCAAACTTTCCCGTAATTCCCTGAACAATCACGGGCTTTTTCTTGTAATCCTTGTCTCCTTCCCTGCCAACTAGTAAATCAAAAAGATCAGCCATTTTTACTTACCTCAATCACTGCTGAATTTATTGCTTCTTCGATTGTATCAAACATCTTTGTTCTAGATCCTTTCAACATCTCTTTTGATTTGTCTGCCTCTGCACCTGACATTCTTGCAAAGACTGGCACATCAACCAGCTTGTTATCATATGCTTTGATGAAGGCAGTAGCAACGATTGTTGTTTTGACAATGCCTCCATAAAGATTCACAAGTATTCCTCTGACTTTTTTCATTTTACTAATCAAAGTAAGCGCTTCATATACTGTATCGGTTGTTGCCCCGCCACCAACATCAAGAAAACATGCTGGCTTTCCTCCGTTGTCCGATAGCATGTCTAGTGTAGACATGACAAGGCCCGCTCCATTGCCTACCACGGCAATGTTGCCATCAAGCTCAACTAGCGAAAAGCCGCTTTTTTCGGCACGCTCCTCAAGTTCTGAGATTTCTTGAAATTTGCGCAACTCGTCATGTCTGAACATGGAGTTATCATCAATTATCATTTTTCCATCTAGTGCAACAAGTGAGTCATCCTTTAACACTGCAAGAGGGTTGATTTCAGCCAACTCTGCTTCTTTTTCTACTGTAACTTTGGATAATTTTTCAAGTATGTCAACAAACTGTGCAAGTGCCTTGTCCTTTAACCCCATTTCTTTGCCTATCTCTTCTGCAACCTTTGTGCCCACATTTCCTAACCCTACTTCGTGTATTATCTGGTTCTTGACAGACTCTATCTCTACACCTCCTTCTGACGAAGATATCACTGTGTAGCATCTCTTACTTCTGTTCAAAAACAATGAAAGGTAAAGTTCTTTTTTGATATCTGCCATTTTTTCAAGCAAAATTGCCTTTGTTTTCTCGCCCTTGACTACTTTTTGCATGATCTCTGGATACTTTAATGCAAACTCGTCTGCGTTGTGGCACTTTTGAATGGCCCCTGCCTTTCCTCTGCCCCCTACTGCCATCTGGGCCTTGATGACAAATGGAAAACCAAGTTTTTCGGCATCTTTTCTGCCTTGTTCAATAGTGGTAGATGTTAATCCTTGAGGAATTGGAATTCCATAATCTGCAAACAATGACTTGGCCTGATATTCAAGTAAACGCATGGAAAGATTTCATTTTTATGGTCTTTATAATCTGTATGTACAGTCCTATCAATATTGTAAACTCTGCAAATTCAAGGATCCAATATTATGTTTCTTGTTGTATAGGACGTGTTTTGTGATAATCCAACCTGGCTTGTTGGTATTACAAAATATTTGGCTCAACATTTTTTTGATTTGGACTTTTGTTTATGTCTTGATTAGCACAACATCTGTTACAATATATCACAAGACTGTAATTTTATGATAAGGAGAGTTAAAAATATCATCGCTTAGTGATGTTTTGGAGTAAAGGACCAGGCAAGAGGGTGTCCTAACGGGCATCCGGTCATTACTCCAAAACTCTTACAATTCTTGGTTTTGTGAGCCTTTCATGATAAATAAGTGTACGATCGTGACTGGGTTTTGCTATTTTTTGCAATTTTATAAATTTTTTAAAACATTTCTATATCTTATCTCATACTAAATTTGATAATCTTGTTGTCATGATAACTGCTTCAGCTAAACTGCTCTTCGAGCAAGTCTACACAAGAAAGCAAGAGATCTCTGCTTTTTTTCACAAGCCAACTTGGAAATTCTTCTATTGTAAAAACTAGCTGTTGCTGGAAACTTGGAGGTATGCCCCCTCCAGACGTTACTACCTGTACTATTATGTAGTCTTCAGTCAGAGTGCAAACTGTTTCTTGGTATGACTCTCCTTCTTCCTCCATGCTGTTTCTGTATAGTACAATGGGGGTCTTTGTCCTTGCCACATGGGAAGAACCCTTTTTTAACAACACTTGAAAGTGAGATAAGAGCCAACCATCAAGAGTTATTTGCTTGGGCATGAGAGATTATTCTCTGTTTAATTATTTAATTGGATGGATAAAACACTACTCAATGGAGATTTGGATCTTTTGACCATCAAGATCTTCATCTTTGTAACTTTTGGCCTTGTCTGAAAACTCGATTTTTTTCACCCTTACAAGGAAGGTAAGTTCTGATTGTTTCTCGTTGACCATAGTGAGGGAATCGCCATCCAGACCTAGTATGTATGCCGCATCGAGAACATCGGTTGGATTGTATCCTCGTTCCTTTCTGAGTACCTGCAACCGTCTTGCAATATCTCGAACCAGACCGCGTGCCATCATTTCACGGTTTCTTGATGTGCTGATAAACACTATGAGGGAGTCACGTCTTGCCATTGCATAGCCTTCCTGTTCTGTAAAATCTATCACAAAATCGTCTTTATCTAGCTCAATTTTGGCATTGCCAAGATCAAAGGTAAACATTCCAGCTTTCAATAATCCTTCTACAATCACGTTAGGGGCTGTTTCTGAAAACTTTTCCACGAGATTTCCCATCTCTTGTTTTGCTTTTGGACCTATCTTCTTTCGTTCAAGCTCAACTTTAGGCGTGATGGGTAGTCTGGCTTTCATCAGGTTTGATACAAGCTCAAGTCCCTCAGATTTTGGCAGTTCAACTATTTTGTATTTTTCTACATTGAGCTGAGATACAAGCAAATCTGACAAAGATTCAAGTTTTTGTTTCTGTGATGGCTCAACGCAAATTATTGCTTCATTTAATGGCCATCTTCGTTTTAATTTTCCTTTCATTCTGGCAGCAGCAGAAACAGATACTGCTTCTTTCATCAAGTCAAATGATTCTTCGGTTTTTTCGCTGACTAGTGACTGTTGTGGTACAGGAAAGTCTTCTAGGAGTATGCTATTTTTCTCAGAAAACATTGTGGTGTGTAGATATTGCGTTGTAAATGGGCAGATTGGGTGAATCAGAACATCGATTGTTTTTAAAATCTCATACAGTGTTGCATAGATTGCAAGTCTTCTTTCTCTTAATGACTCATCTTCTGTCCACAACTCCTCTCTAGTGATTGGAATGTAAGCCTGACTTATGGAATTTATGATAAAGTCGTCTATTGCCCTTGCCGATTCGTGGAACCTGCACCTGTCTTGGGACTCTGTTACTGATAAGATCAACTTTTGAAGCTTTGATAATATCCAAATCTCTGGCTCTTTTAGGAGATTCTTGTCTTTTGCCCATTGTACGGTGAAAGCCTTGTCGTACCTATCATACTCGCTATTTTGTTTCAGGTAGATGTGCAAGTGATACAGTGTGCTGAGAATCTGGTAGGGCCTTGATACAAGCTCGTCCGTGCTAAAGTTGAGAGGCTCAATTGGGCTTGACTTCCACATGAAATACAACCGGATCAAATCTACCGAGTATTTGTTTAGCAGTTCAATTGCGTCAATGACATTTCCTTGACTCTTGCTCATCTTGTTTCCATTTTTGTCAAGCACGTGTCCTTGGAATAGAAATGATTTGAATGGGGCAACAGGGGAATTGTTGAATATTACATTTTCAATCAAAAGTGTGTATGCCCATCCTCTTGTCTGGTCTA
Source organism: Nitrosotalea sp. (assembly GCA_050749405.1). Taxonomy (GTDB): domain Archaea; phylum Thermoproteota; class Nitrososphaeria; order Nitrososphaerales; family Nitrosopumilaceae; genus Nitrosotalea. Next base: position 136,493 of record JBOGRD010000003.1, on the reverse strand, counting down.
TCCCTTCGGTAAGAAACGCGGCAGGTATGTACTCTTGATAGTCGTTATTTGTAAGTGATGCATACGGCGCAGCTCCGCTGTTGTGCCATGTATCCAAAACAAACTGTTCTCTTTCCATTTTTGAATTGCACTTGTCGCATTTTATCACTACCTTGTCTATCCATGGTCTGTGCATCTCAAAATTTGGTCCATCCGGAAGCTCTGATGCAGCACTTGTTATGTCATCTCTTGAGAAGAACCATTTTTGGTTGCCGCAATTTTTACAGTTCCAAAGAGGCAATGGGCATCCCCAGATGCGCTCCCGTGAGATGCACCAAGGATGACGGTCTTTGATGATTTCAACAAATCTGTTTCTTGGCGGCTCAAAAAAATATTCAACACTTTCGGCTGCCTTTACTGCCTTGTCTCCGAGTCTGTCAAGAAAATAAAAGAAACCTCTTCTTGCAAGCCAGAGCAGCTTGTGCTGTGATCTCCAGCACAATGGGTATTGGTGCTTTATTTTTCCAATTCGTACAAGGGAGTTTTTTTCCTTGATTGCAGCAACTATCTTGTCATCTGCATCTCTGACAAAAAGACCTGCGAAGACTCCGGCATCTTTTGTAAATTTTGCATCGTCATTTATTGGGTTAAAAATTGGTATTTTTCTTTTTGTTGCAATCTCAAAGTCTTCCTCACCGTTTGCAGGTGACAAGTGAACAAGACCGCTTCCTGTTTGTACATCTACAAAACCTTCTGATACTATGATATGAAAATTGGGAAGAGATGCGCGTTCTTTGAGTCCTGGAATTTCATCTAAAAGAGGATGGATGTATTTTTTTCCTTCAAGGGTGGAACCCTTTACTTCCTTGATGACTGCATACTTGTCAACTCGTGCCTCCTTCATGAACTCTTCTAGACGGCTCTTGCCCACAAGCCATGTCTCATCTCCCACTTTGGAATGGACATAGTCTTCATCTGGATTTACTCCAACCATGGTATCAGTAACAAGTGTAAACGGCATTGTAGTCCAAACAATAAGATGCAGATCTTCATCCTGCATCTTTACTTTGTAATAGAGCGAGGGGTCCTGGACTGTATCGTATCCTTGGTTTACTTCGGCATGGCTAAGCGATGTCTGGCAACTTGGGCAATATGCCACTACCTTGTAGGCTTCAGAAAGAATTCCATTTTCATGAGCTTTCTTTAGATATTTCCATTCTCGCTCAATGTATTCATCTTTGTATGTCCAGTATGCATTTTTTTGGTTAAATGACATTCCAAGCAACTTGTCTGACTCGACCCATATTTCGTTGAACCTGTGCACAATTTTTTTGCATTCTAAAACAATTTTTTCAATTCCAGCTGATTCTATTACCTGCGACTTACTTCCTGAGACGCCAAGCTCTTTTTCTGCCTGCAGCTCAACTGGGAGTCCCTGTGTGTCCCAGCCAGCATTAAAAACAATCTTGTAGCCTCGCAGAGTCATGTACCTGTACCACAGATCCTTCATTATTCGACCACGAAGATGCCCTGCGTGCGGCGTTCCATTCATGGTGGGAGGGCCTTCTATGAAGACCGTCTTTTTTGTTTTATTTGGGGACTCGAAAATTAATTTCTCTAAATCGATGCCTGACAATTGCTGTTTTACTTCGCCTTCTATCTTCTTTGGGTCAAACTCGCTTGAAATCTGCATGATAAATGCTATAATTTCACTGATTTTATAAAGGTACGATAAAACTTTCTAGAACTATGACATCAAAATTGTGAGTTTTGCTAAAAGATGCTTTCATTGGCCAAGACCTGTACTAGGACCAGATCTTGACTGTGCCTTTTTTGCATTTCTCGTAAAGCCCCATCTTGTACAGTTTTTTCTCTAGTTCTTTTTTGAGCTCCTTTGGCACTGCTATGTGAAGAGGAATATCCTTGCCGTTCATCTCCCTGCCTGTGAATGCCCTTAGCTGTGCATCTATGTTTTGATCCCCTTTGATGCTAGTCTTAACTTCGCCTAGATGTCGTAGCGCACCCTTCATGCCTTCCAAATCAGGGACATGCCCGTCTCTTTCTTTTGGTCTTGGAAGGCTCCTGTATTTCTCATCCAAGCACTCTGGCATTTCTGCCATGTCAATGTGTGTTATTGTAATTCCTTGAGATTCCAAAGTTATTGCCAAAGTGTTTAGCATTTTTTGATGCTCTGCAGACGTCATGCTAGTAACATTTGAAGATGATTAAATTTAGGTATTGTTTGATTTTGATTATACTGCAAATAGGTTTGGTTCTAAATCAAAACATGTTTTTTATCAAGTCAAAACCAGGAGAGTGGGAAAAGCCCAACGACTTTCCCCAGTTTTTCTATACATCTCGTACTGTTACGTAGCCATGACAGGACTCACTTCAGATTGTCAATTAACTCCACATGGGATTGACTCTAAAGACGAGTGCTACGAAGCCTATCAGGACGCCTGCAATGACCAAACCTGCTGATTCGTAGAATGTGACAGGGCTGTTTCCACCGCCATACCCACCAGCTTCTGGGTTGATGACAAAGATGGTCACAAGTACACATGCCAGCATTATTGCAACTGCTATTGGCAGGTATTCATCATGGCGTTTTCTTTGTTGGATTTTACCAGACGCGTCGTATGTTGACATTACCTTAGGTACGTTGTCCATAAATATAGAGATATGCCAAATTTTTAATACAAATGTACAGGAAAATGCTTAATTATTGAACAAATGTGCATAATTGCATGGCAGTTGACGATCTGGATAAACGCATACTGGAAGAATTGTTGAAGAACTCGAAACGTTCCTATCGCCAACTGGCAGACGAACTTGGTATCGCAGCAGGAACCGTTCTTAAGCGAATAAAGGAGATGGAATCCAAGGGAATAATCAAGGGCTATTCGATAATTGTGGATCATGGCAAACTAAGTTCTCAAATTATTGCTTTGATTGAGATAATTTCATCAGGCGGCAAATTGGAAGAGATGGGAAAAAAACTTTCAAAGCTTCCAAACATATATGGTGTATACGAGACTACCGGCTCGCCTGATGCAATTATAATTGGAAAGTTCAGAGACACTGACGAGCTTGGCAAGTTTGCAAGATATCTCTTAGGGCTTCCGTCTGTTAGCAGAACAAATACTCATGTGGTGTTAAACACTGTCAAAGAAGACTTTAGAATTTTGATATGATGGATGAATTATTTCTAAAATAAAAAACCTGTACTAGGTCAATGCTATTTTGGAATCAACCTTGATGTGTATCTTCTCGCCGGTATGTTGATGGTCATTGTAAATCAACTTGGTTTTGATTCCTTTTTTGTTCAGGTATCCTTCAAGCAAAAGTGCCCAGGGAATTGAATGGCCGCTGTTCATCTTTGATTCTATTACAAAGTGATTGCCATGTGATTCGTATTTGAGATGTCCTGAACATGTAATATCTAAGGTTGAATCAACCAGCGAAATTATCTCGTCAAGTGTCTTTGATTGTAGGTCAAGTCCATTTTTCTCCAAAAATACTATGATATCTATTCCCTTGCCTTTTGAGTTTAACACTGAATTTAGGACAAATCCAAGACCGTTCTCATTTATCAACTGCACTACCTTGAGGGTTTCTTGTGCATCTGACTTTGTCATGTCTGACAAATTGTTGACCCTCATCCCGCTCTTCCAGGCATTCTCAAAAGTCTTGACTTGGTTTATGCCAAGCACATCAGTTGATAGAAATATCGCACCCTTGCCGTTGCTGCTGTTAATCATGAGAATCTCGGAATCATCAAAAGTAATCATGTTTTGAGAAACCTCTGAGGTCTTGAGCCTTATCTCTGCTGGCAAGTTGTGGAATGCCTCTGTTCCTACCAAATTTGGTGGAATTACTATCTTGATATCGATGTTTCTCCTCAGAGCTACCAAGAGTTCTTCTTTGCATTGGGAGATGAGGTTGAGCCCCCATGAATCAATTATTGCATGAATTGATGTCTTCGAACCGTCTATCATTGATTGGAATTGTTTGAATACATAGTTCTGGGCAAGATGGAAATATCTTTTCTCTTCTGAACCTCTTGCCTTCTTGCTATCCTCGCTGAGTCGCTTTAGTTTGGTAGTAAGGCTGTTCATTGCGTTTACCCGGTTTATCTGCTCTTGAATGATTTCATCAAATGCGTCTTCGGGTGCAATGGCGGTGCACATTATTGGTTTACTTTTTGATATTATTGCAATCTTCTTTTTTTCAAGTTTAAGTAACGTTGGGTAAACCTTGGTTCTGGGCAAGTCAGAATAATATGCAAGCTCGCTTGCGGAAATCGTACCCTTTGTAATCAATGTGACATAGGCCTGGGCTTCATATTTGCTCAGACCAAACTCTTCCAAGCTTACTGCTAAATCTTGTCCTTTGACCATTGGCTGAAATTGTCTACTTGCAAGGTAAGCTCAATAGCTAAATTCATTGAACAAAGGCTAAAAAAAATACTAAGCTGTATCTTGAGACTGTGTTACTGTGGTGACACAAGTTGCCGTAACATGGATTTGATATATCAAAATTCAAGCTTGTAATTGAAAATGACAACTCAGTCAAAATGGGTAATAGAAGATGAGACCAGAAACCAGATTGTCCGCGCTAGTACCATAAAACCTAGGCTGGATTATGCAACCGAGATTGTGGATGGCATGTTGGAAATTCTGGTACAAAAAAGGCGTGATTTGAACGCGTCTAACTTGGCGTTCTATAGTAGATCTGATGGCACTACCGAATCGCTCAAAGCACTTGAAAGAAAAGTGTGGCATGAGCTTGAAATCTCATACGCCGTAGAGTCATTAAGGCAGGTAAGGCGAAGCCTTGATTCAATTGCAGGCATGGGCAACGTCCCAGCAGGTCTTGCCCCCACAATATCCATTGTCAGAACAGTCAGGTCAAGGATGCTCTCTTTGCTACCAGTAATTGATTTTCAGCTCGGCGATCTATCGCTTCTCTTGTCTGGGGTCATAATAGATGCGGCGCACCTTGCAAGCTCTAATCTTGATTTTGAAAGGGCAAATGAAGAGTCTAGAAGGCTTTTGGATGAAGCTAAATTGATTGCCGACTCTAAAATTTACAAGCAGTTCCCTAATCTAGATTTCCTGTAATGCCTCTCATGTTGAACTTGAGGGATGGTACAGGACAGGATCTATCTCATCCTCTCTTTAGAATAAAGACGTTATCATCGAAGATAGAGCAAAAAATTGTACAAAAAGACAAGGGAGCAGAAGACGGCTTTATCGAGACACTCTCAGTTGAAGAACTCAAGGATTTACGACAGGTGATTCTTGCATCTGAATACCTGCTTACAAAATATCAGGACAAAAAAGAGATCAAGACATTCCTGGAAGAGTTCATTGGCATAATAATGCACGCTACAAACTCAGTCAACGTCCTAAGGGACGAACTGGAAGATTTGGTAATATCAGCAGAGGTTGCCTTGCAGCAGATTCATACGCTGCATGATGATGTGACCCGTAACCTAGCCTTTGGGCGAGAATCGCAAACAAGGCTTGATGACTTTAGGGCGTCTCGTGTACCTGTTGTGCCTGCATTGGCAGAACCTGCAAATGTGCTACCTGCTGTAGAACAACCAAGTTCAATTAATTTAACAAATCCTACTAGACGAGTTCACACCAGTGATTACCTAACAAGAACCGAAGTGGAGATCTAGTTGGTAAGATCATGAGCCTAGCCCCGCAAGAACTAGAAAACAGTGCAAGTAAATTTGCTGCGGAAGCTATAAAGCTTGACTCACAAGGTGCTCGTGGTATGGCAATCTCTAACTACCAGAGGGCAATCGAGTCACTCACAAAGCTAATTCAATTATATCCTGAGAACAAACTAAACAGGATATACCAAGAGCGTGTTGCAGCATACCAGAATCGCATCAAAGCACTACAAATGACTAATGTCGAAATTGAGCCCGCCGTTGATCCAAAAGCAAGCCCAGAAGAGCAGAAACAGTCTCTTACAAAAAATGAACTTGATTCGCTGATTATGAAGGAAAAGCCAAACGTCAGCTGGGCAGAAGTAATTGGGCTTGATGATGCAAAAAATGCACTCCGTGAATCTATTGTTTATCCCGCTAAACGTCCTGACCTGTTCCCACTTGGATGGCCGAGAGGAATTTTGCTTTATGGTCCTCCTGGGTGTGGCAAGACAGTACTGGCAGCTGCCACAGCAAGCGAGATTGATGGATATTTCATTAATGTGGATGCCGCATCCATGATGAGCAAATGGTTGGGTGAGGCAGAGAAGAATGTTTCAAAATTATTTACCATGGCGCGAGGAATGGCTGAAAAAGAAGGATTACCAGTAATACTGTTTATTGATGAAGTAGATTCGCTTCTTGGAAATCGTAATAGTGAGATAGGCGGAGAGATTAGAGTCAAAAATCAGTTTTTGACAGAGATGGACGGCATTAATGGAAAAGGAAAAGATCTCAGGCTCTATGTCATAGGGGCTACAAACAAACCCTGGAGCCTTGACTGGCCATTTCTTAGGAGATTTACAAAGAGAGTCTATGTCTCACTTCCAACGCTAGAAGCACGGGTTAATCTTTTTGAGCTTTATACTGCACCACTTCAAAAGGACGAAAAAGCAAAACCGTCCGAGCTTGCAAAACTGGCAGACGGGTACAGCGCAAGCGACATCAAGGACATATGTCAATCTGCTCAACTGATGGTTGTAAATGACTTGTTCCACTCGCCAGAATTCAAAGACCCTGTGGTGGGAGAAGAACAACCCAAACCTCGACAGATTACTATGCCTGACTTTAAGGAAATTATCACAAGGCGCAAGCCAAGTGTCAGTATGGAGATGATTCGCGCCTACTACAAGTGGAGCGATCAATTCAAGGCCCTGTAGATTCTCAAATCTGCCAAAAGCCTTTGTCTTTGAAACCAGAAAACAAGAAATCAAATTTAGATCGACATAAAACTTAAATTCGTATTATTCTGCAGTTGGTGAGGGTCACAGAAATTCCAACAAAGAAAGCCAAACATGTACACAAGTTTGGTAAGCTTGTTTTGGAAGATGGCACTGTTTTTGATGGAATGGGTTTTGGTTATTCTACAGCTGTTTCAGGCGAGGCAGTATTCAATACCGGCATGTCAGGTTACACTGAGGCGCTAACTGACCCATCATACAGCGGACAGATTTTGACACTTACTTATCCATTGATAGGAAATTATGGCATCCCAAATGTTTCAGAAAAAGATGAAGATGGTATCAAAAAATATACTGAATCTGATAGGATTCAGGTGCGGGCACTTGTGGTGCACGAGCTCTCACTTACTGCAAGTCACTGGAACCTTGCCATGACACTAGATGAATGGCTATACAACGAAAAGATACCTGCAATTGCGGGAATTGATACAAGGGCACTTACGACAAAACTTAGGACACAAGGTGTCATGATGGCAATACTTGCAGTATCTGAAAAAGAGATTGACGAGAACGCACTCAAAGAACAACTCGCATCTGCCAAAAAATACAACGATGATGAGTTCATGACTGTGGTATCAACCAAGGAGCCCAAGACATATGGCACGCAAAAAGAGTCAATTGTAGTAGTAGATACGGGTGTAAAAAATGCAATACTACGAAATATACTAAAACTAGGATACAAGGTAATTTGTGTTCCTTGGAACTATTCTATAGAAAAGATTCTCTCATACAAGCCAAAAGGAGTTGTGATAGCAAGCGGTCCTGGGGATCCAATAAAATGTGACAAGACCATGGACACTGCAAAATCTTTGATTGAAAAAAATATTCCAACACTTGGAATATGCCTTGGCGCGCAGATTCTTGGGCTTGCTGGCGGTGCAAGTACATACAAGCTAAAGTATGGCCATCGGGGACAAAACAAGTCGTGCATTGACTTGGATACCGAGCAGGTCTATGTGACAAGCCAGAACCATGGGTACTGTCTTGACCCTGATTCGCTAAAAAATACGGATTTTAAATTGTGGTTTACAAATACTGATGATAAAACGGTAGAGGGAATACGACACAAGGAAAAAAAGATAATTGCAGTACAGTTTCACCCGGAAGCATCGCCCGGTCCTTTTGATTGTATGTTTGTTTTTGAAGAGCTCAAGAGACTCATAGGGGAGGACAATGCCAAAAGATGAGTCGCTAAAAAAAATATTGGTTCTTGGCAGTGGGGCAATTAAAATCGGAGAAGCAGGCGAAAGTCACAAAATGACCGCCAGTTCGACTACTCCGGTAGCCAATGTCTCAAGGCCATAAAGGAAGAAGGAATACAAAGCATTCTTGTAAATCCAAACATTGCAACAATTCAAACTGACACAAGGTTTGCAGACAAGGTGTATTCGATTCCGGTAAACCCGCAGTACGTAGAGTCCATCATAGAGTCTGAAAGGCCTGACGGCCTGATGCTTGGGTTCGGTGGACAGACTGCTCTGAATTGTGGGGTAAAACTAGAGGAGATGGGTGTGCTCAAAAAATATGGCGTGCGGGTGCTGGGAACCCAGGTGGCAGGAATTCGGGCAACCGAAGACAGGCAACTCTTCAAAGATTCTATGATAGAGTGCGGTGTTCCGGTACTGAAAAGTAGGACAGTTTACAACTTTGAGCAGGCAAAAGAAGCTGCAAATGATCTTGGCTATCCTGTGATCATACGTGTTGCATACACACTGGGAGGCAAGGGCGGCGGGGTGGCGCACAATGAGATCGAGCTGCATGAGATAGTGACAAGGGGCCTTAACGCGAGCCTTGTGGGCCAAGTGCTAATCGAGGAGTATGTGGGGCACTGGAAGCAGATAGAGTACGAGGTCATGGCAGACTATCACGGAAATAACGTCATAATTTGTAACATGGAAAATGTTCTTTCAATGAGGGTGCATACTGGCGACAATATCGTTGTGGCACCATCGCAGACACTTGACAACCATGAATACCAGATGTTAAGGTCTGCAGCGCTAAAGGCGGCACGACATGTTGGAATCGTTGGTGAGTGCAATATACAGTTTGCACTTGACTCAGACTCTGACAAGTATGTTGCAATAGAGATGAACCCGCGTCTTTCTCGCTCGTCTGCACTTGCAAGCAAGGCAACCGGATATCCAATAGCCTACATGGCAACAAAGATTGGAATGGGTCACACACTGCCTGAGCTTGTAAACCGAATCACAAAAACAACAACTGCGTGCTTTGAGCCCTCGCTTGACTATATCGTATGCAAGCATCCGCGATGGGACTTTGGCAAGTTTGAGCTTGCAAACCGTAGTCTTGGACCTGCCATGAAATCAGTAGGGGAGGTAATGGCAGTAGGGCGATGTTTTGAAGAATCATTTCAAAAGGCAATTAGAATGTTGGAGATTGGAAACGACGGCCTTGTTGCAAACCGAAATCCGGACAAGATTTACGATATCGAGGAACTAGAAGACAAGCTGCAAAAGCCAGATGACCACATACTGTATCATGTTGCAGCGGCACTTCGTCAGGGAATCCCAGTTGCGAGAATCTACAAGCTCTCTGCAATAGACCCGTGGTTTATAGAAAAGATTCAAAATATTGTAGAGGCAGAAAAAAATCTCAAAGAGTCCCATCTTGACTTGAATACGTTGAGTGAGGCAAAAAAACTTGGGTTCTCAGACAAGCAGATTGGAAGACTGGCAGGAAAAGACGAGATGGACGTACGAAAGATGAGAATAGAGTCTGGAATCATACCTGTAGTAAAACGAATAGACACCCTTGCAGCAGAGTGGCCTGCCAAGACAAACTATCTTTATCTCACATATGGCGGAAAAACAAACGACTTTGAGGTAAGCTCTGACAATGAAAAGATAGCTGTACTAGGGGCTGGGCCGTACCGCATTGGGAGCAGTGTAGAGTTTGACTGGGGAACAGTAAACATGGTCTGGGGGCTCAAGGAAAATGGCGTAAAGGAGGTCTCTGTGATAAACTGCAACCCGGAGACTGTATCAACAGACTATGACATCTGTGACAGGTTGTACTTTGAGGAGTTGACACTTGAAAGGGTTCTTGATATTGCAGAATTTGAAAAACTTTCAGGAATTGTGACTGCGGTGGGGGGCCAGACTGCAAACAACCTTACGCCAAAGCTTGCAAAAAATGGAATCAAGATAATTGGAACGTCGTACGAGGACATTGACAGGGCAGAGAACAGGTCTCACTTTAGCAAGGTGCTAGATGCTCTTCACATAAGGCAGCCCCCATGGCAGGCGTTCTCAAGTCTGTCTGATGCCAAAAAGTTTGCACTAAAGGTTGGCTATCCGGTTCTTGTAAGGCCGTCTTATGTGCTAAGCGGCGCTGCAATGAAAGTTGTCTGGTCAGAAGAACAGCTCAAAAAATATCTTGAAGACGCAACCAACGTCTCGCCAGACTATCCTGTCGTGATTACAAAGTTTATGCTAAACTCACTTGAGGCCGAAGTAGACGGCGTCTCAGATGGAAAAAATGTTGTAATAGGTGCAGTAATAGAGCACATTGAAGGGGCCGGTGTGCATTCTGGGGACTCGATGATGTGCATTCCTCCATGGAGCCTTTCAAACAAGGTCATTGAGACAATACTTGACTATACAAAAAAAATCGCTACTGCGTTTACAATAAAGGGGCCGTTTAATCTGCAATTTCTGATAAACTCTGATCAGGTGTTTGTCATCGAGCTTAACATCAGGGCCTCGCGCTCCATGCCGTTTGTGTCAAAATTTGTCAGGATGAATCTTATCAGTCTTGCAGCAAGAGCAGTACTTGGAAAGCCTCTTCCGGCAATTCCAAGAGACAGATGGCGCAAGATACACAACTATGGAATCAAGGTACCGCAGTTTTCATTTATGCAGCTTGAAGGCGCCGATGTAATACTTGGAGTGGAGATGCAGTCAACAGGAGAAGCCGCGTGCTTTGGCGAAAGCTTCTACGATGCACTAGCAAAGGGACTAATATCGGTAGGGTACTCGCTGCCAAAGGAAGGATACGTCTTGATAACAGCCGGCGGCTCTGAGAACAAGGAGAAACTATTGCAGACGGCGCTCTTGCTAAAAAGTTTGGGCTACAAGATTTTAGCAACAGAGCACACCGCAGAATTTTTGTCAGACAAGAGGATAGGGGACGTGCAAATAGTATACAAGATTAGCGAGCCGCAGAGAAAGCCAAACATTGCAGACATGCTGTACCAGCACAAGATTGACTTTATCATAAACGTGCCAAGCACATCCACGCTTGAAAAGTACGTAGGCATGCTATACGACGAGTACCAGATAAGGAGGAAGGCAGTAGAGCTTGGCATCCCTGTACTGATAACAACGGAACTTGCAGACTCTTTTGCAAAGACGCTTGAATGGTTGAGGCACAACGAGACCACCAAAAAACCCCTAGAACCGTATGAGGCAATTTGACAGGTGTTTTTTTACTACACTAATTCAATGGAAAAATTATGGCATTTTTGAGAAAAACTTAGCTTTCAATGCCCAGACTCTTTCTTAAGAATCTTGCAACGTTTCGAATTGTCACGCTGCTAACGCCTGAGGCTTGGGCAATTTTATTTTGGGTGAACTTTTCCTCGTTTAGTATTCCAGACACAAACATTGCAGTTGCTGCAAGCGAGACCGGACTTTTGCCGCTGGTGATTCCTTTTTCTTTTGCTCTGTAAAGTATGTCAAGTGCGTCTCTTTTTGCTTTCTCGCTTGAGCCAACAGACGCCCCTATCTTTGATATGAACTCTGATGGGTCAAAGGCATCCACTTGCAAGTCAAGCGTCTTGACAAAGATTCTGTAATCCCTTGAAAGCTCCTTGACTGTTATGTTCGCTGTATGTGCGATATCGCTCAATGTCCTTGGAACATTTGATTCTCTGCAAGAAATACACAATGCAGAGAGGACCATTCCTTTTATGGTTCTGCCCCTGATGATGTTTTTTGTAAGTGCCTTTCTATACAGATAAGCTGCCCGCTCAATTACTGCGTCTGAGATCTCAAGCTTTGACTGTATTGATGACATTATACCAAATGCCGTACGCAAGTTTCTCTCAGTTGAGCTTGACTTGCTTCTACTATCCCAGGTTCTCAGCCTGTTGAATGTATACTTCATGTAGCTTGAGATGGAATTTCCAGCCGCGTCCTTGTTTGCGTTTCCAATTATTGTTGAGAGTCCCCTGTCATGAATGGAAAGCGTTGAGGCCATTCCTGTCCTTGTGTTATTGTTATACTCATCAAGTGTAAACGATTTTTGTTCAGGGCCTGTATCTTCCACCTTGTCCACTAGTACGGCACCGCAGCTTGCGCACAAGATTTCGCCGCGTAAAGTATCAGTTATCAGAGGACCGTGGGATTTTTTACCCTGGATGCACGCGTCCTTGGCGCTTTTTTGAACCATACATTTCTGTCTGGACTTGATATTAACTACCATTTGTATATCTAATATAGTAATGAAAGTATTTAAACACAGTAGGAGATTGAATATAAAACCAAATACTTTCTGGTTGCTATTGGTACCACTCGTTCGCTATTGCCCGTACCTCTTCAAGTGACTTTGCCAAGTTGTTTGACTTGGCATCCTCAGGACCATTCATCCCTTCTGCAAGTACTCCTTTCACTTCACTGAACCCCATGAATTGAAACTCTGCATTGGATAAAGAGACTGCATGCTCCCATGCTTTCATGGGACCAGTGCTGTACGAGCCTCCGCTAGAAACAATTGTTAGGGCTTTTTTTCCTTTCATCAACCCTGCATACTTACCATCCCGTGCATCCCATGTGTGACCCTTTAGCATTATGGAATCAAACCAAGCCTTGACTACTGCCGGCATGGAAAAGTTGAACATTGGATATGCAAGGACTATGATATCAGCTGATCTTACCTGCTCTATCATTTTATCCATCTTGGATAAGAGACTTTTTTGCTCTGCCGATGGGTTCTGTCCCAAGTAATCGCGCTCGATATAGGCCATAAGGTTGTCAGCCAAGAACAGATCCGGCGCGTCTTTTGCAAGATCAAGCTCTTCGATAGGCGAGTTTTTTATTCCAGACTTGAACTCTGACAAAACCTTTTTTGTGTTTGAGCGCTCTCCGCGGGGAACATATTTTACAACAAGTGTTTTGGTCAACTATTTCGCCTAAATTTTCTATACTAGATATAAAAAGGTAAGTATTTAAATTAGGAAGTAACCATCTGTAAATTAACTGAGGTTGTGGAAAGTTGAAAGAAGAAGAGTGTCGCATACTTGCAGATAGCATGAAAGCATGCCCAATTGATAATACATTTGCAATAATTGGCAAAAAGTTTACCGTGCACATATTACGAAATATGACCATGCTGAACCAAACACGGTTCAACGAGTTTCTTGATACCATTGACGGCATAAACCCAAAGACACTGTCAGCAAGACTCAGAGAGATGGAAAGAAACGGGATAATTGAGAGAAAGATCTACACCGGCACTCCTGTAAAGATAGAGTATTCGATGACTGAAAAGGGAAAGGCGCTAAACCCAATTCTGGAGCAGATGGCTGCGTTTTCTATGCAGTACTGTGCAAAAGACGTATTCAAGGATGGCAAAGCACGTGCCTTCAAGCAAGTGTTTGAAAAATATCCCGGAATTGTAAAATAAAATTCTAAAAATTTACTGCGTTTGCCTTGATCTAGCCTGATTTTTCGAAAAATCTGTGGCTGTTTTTTTATATTCGTGCTTTTTGCTTAACTCTAAATTTTGTATATCAATTGCTAAAAACATTTGATACCATTTATTATAATTTCAAATCAAAACAAAACAAAATGAAGGGGTTGTTATTCCTGGCAATACTGGTGTCATGCGTCCTGCTTGTTCATACGGCATCTGCAACTACTGAAATCGGGGGTATGGCAAAACAAGGAAAAAGTAGCGAGTCGTATACGGTCCCTGTATTTTTTGGAATCTTTACGTACCAGCCAAGTGACCCAGTGGTAATATCGCAGCCAAGCGTAAGCACTCCAAGTGTTACTCCGATGAATTCAAACGCCACCCAAGACTGGCTTTCACAATTCAGTCCGTTCACACCGCAAAATGCATACGCTACATTTGTCTCTCAGCTAAATCAAACAGTTCAGGCAATTTTCTGGGGCCAGTTCAACTATACTGAGCAGAAGACAAACGAGGGTCTTGCTGCCATGAACCAAGTCGAGCAAAATGGGGGAAGTAGCGATCAGGCAAGAAATGCATTCATCCAAAATGCCAGTACCTCTAGAAGCGATATTACGACAGTCAACAACAACCTCAATGTACAGTATGGCAATGCAAACAGTACAGTGCAAAGCCAGTTTGACAAATATGGAAACTTGCGATGATTGTAAGAATCATATTTTGTGACTTTGTGAAAAATCAATTTAGGTAAAATTTTGTAGGGTCTTGGCTCTAAAGCACACTTGATATCATTGATTCGTTGCCTATTATGGAACCATCAAGTGTTACTATCTTTGCAGAGTTTGGTCTCTTGATTGCATTAATCAATGGCGAGATTGACTTTTTGTAGGATCTCTTGAATGTTGCGTAAAAATACTTGTTAAATGATGGCACAATGATAACCTCTATCTCTCCTGTTGATGATGGAAAGATCTGGCTCTTTTCTGCCTTGATTGAGACCCACACACGCTGGCCATCCAACACCGACCCTTCATGAAAATATACAGGGTGCACATGGCCCATCACAATCTTGTTTATCTGGGACAAGTTCTCAGACGGCATCACATGCCCGTGGGTCAATAGTGTATCTGCAATTACTATACCTGATGAGCTAGAGACTGTTACCCCGTCTGGCACAAGTTTCTGTATATTGCCGTCGTGATTGCCAGGAATGACAATGGTTTCAATCTTTTTTCCAATCTCAAAAAAGTGCGGCACGATTGCCCACTCTATCTTTGATATGACATCTATGCTTGATTTTACATCGCCAAGAAGTATCAGAGAATCTGGTTTTTCTGATTCTATGATTTTTTCTAATGTTTGTATGGTCTCTGAAATGATTTCCTTTGGGCCAATATGGATGTCATTTGCGACAAGCTTGCCCTCAAAGCCGATATGCAGATCAGTCACAACAAGGTATCGCTTCTTGTCTTCCAAAATAAGGGCAGGCTGTGACTTGACTAGCCTTGTTGATACCATCAAAGATATTAGAATCTAGTTTTGAATTAAATTCTTGTGAAAGGACGCGGCGATGCTGACTCTATTGTATCTGGCAGGGGGGTAAAACTGCACCACTTTGAGCCAAGCGGGAGAAAAGTCTGGACAGTAGTTGGAAAGGAAAACGAGCACTGGCTTGACCCAGACTTGGGGTTTTGCTCATGTGCTGATTATTACTATAACGCATTGAGCACTGGAGGCGAATGCTATCATCTCAAGGCAGTAAGGATTGCGCAGGAGCAGAAAAAAATAGAGACTGTGAAATTTTCTGATTCAGAGTTTGAGAGTTTTATCTCTGCGCTTGTCCGAGACTTACTGTGATCTAATTCGAAAAATACATGAACTTGAATGATTTAGACTGTATTGCAGTAATGTGTGGGCAGAGGCGCTAAAACTGTTTTACAGTTTAAAACCTGCATTGTTTGGAAGAGCAAGTATTTCCTTGACAGAAGAGACTAGTCGCGTAAGCAGAAGCGGCTTTTCAACAAATCCATTGACCTTGTTTTCTGGCAGCACCTTTGAAAATTCGCTTGCTTTTATTTCAAATGGGGTAATCAAAAGAATCCTAGAGTTGGAATTTTCCAACCTTATTGCCCTCATGAATTCAAACGTAGACATGTGAACCGTCTTAATATCAGAAATAACCAAGTCGTATGACAGTGGACTTTTCTTGTATTCATCTAGGGCAAGAACCGGATCGGTGAACAGCTCGACCTTGAATCCATTGGTCTCCAACTGTAGTTTGATTGATAGCGCCGTTGTGTGGTCTTCTTCAACTAGCAGTATTGATTTGTTTTGTTGAATACCAGTCAATACCCCATCCCCACTAGATCTTTCATGCCATAACTATATAGTGCATGGCATTATAATATGGATTATCAAGAAAATTCTAGAAGATTGTATCTGCCAAAAAAGGCAACTTTTTCCATGGAAAAGAGTTAATGTTTAGAAGAAACCTGCCAGCAAGTTCTGCTAACTTTCTAGGTTTGCCGACAAGCAACTCATTTTCTGAATATGAATAGGAAATCATTGTAAATATACATACTTGTATAATACAAATTTGTACATGTGATATAGCAGTAAAATTACTCCAAAAACTGATTTTGCTGCACCTAGATCATAGTCAAGATTTTATGAAATCTTCTCTAAATGAGTGATGCCATAAAAAATAGAAAAACAGTTTTGAGTGAAATAATACGCTTGTCAGAGACTTGTTATGATATCAGTAGAAAAATACATAATCTTGAGGGGTTTAGACTATGCAGTGATGTGTACAGATAAAAGAAAGTTGAGGGCTTTTGAGTTTAATAAGATACGATAAGACACCGGTGCAATGTATATAAAAATAAGGTCAGATAAAGTAGCTAAAACCATTCCGTTAGGAGAGGATAAATTTTTAGATGTTAATGAAAAGGAGAAGCGGTTGGATTGGAGGTTCTGTTTCTCAAAAACACGTTTGAAGAGGTAGAAAAAGTGTTAGAACGATCTCCTGATACGATAGAAATCATCCAGTAACTCAAACTATCAATAAAAATCCATGAAATCTACCTGAGAATTACGTGTCTATAGTATTATTCTTTTTATAGACGATTGTTGATATTGTATTGTAGTATGCAACACTCTACCTCCGCAGTATCTAAAAAGATATACCATGTAGTCTTGGATAAAGACGAAGACGGAATTATTTTTGCAAGATGCGATGAACTCCATGCCAATGCAGAAGGCAAGACTGAAGCAGAAGCAAAAGCCGGCATCAAGGACGCAATAGATCTGATGGTGGAAGATCTAAGAAAGGACAAAGGTTATAGTCTAAAATTCGTCCGCAAATACAGTGAGTAAACTTCCCAGGGTTTCAGGAAATCATCTGATAAAGTATCTTGTCAACAAGAAAGGATTCAAAATTTCTCATAGAAAAGGAAGTCATGTATCACTACGAAATGACGCAAGCCATAGATTCACTTCTGTGCCTTCAAAAAATAACGAATTAGGAACGGGGCTGCTTGGTCAGATCCTAGACGATTGTGGAATATCTAGGGAAGAATTTACCAAAGACTATCAGAACGGGCTTGTAAAATAGGACGTACTCAAATCTAATTGCAAAATCAGAGACTTGTATGATCATTGAACCATCATTTCAAAGATAGGAAATGAGGGGAAATGGTTAAAACCTATTATTCATTTACCATTTTTAGGTACTTTTTTTATGAATCATGAGATAGTAGCAACTAAAATCTTGACATTAGATGATGGCATGCGTTATGTTCGATTCATAGACATGGAAGGCGGGTTAATTTATGAGCAAGTCAAGAAGGGCAAGACCTTGCTTCAGGACCGAGAAGGTCTGGGTAAATTTTCATCAGAGCTGCCTATTATGAAACAGATGCAAGAATTGTTTGATGAATCTCTTGGAAAAGTTAGGTTTATGCACATGATAAGAGACAAAGTGCACCAATTCGTTTACTATGTTGATAGTGTAATTGTCTATGTCACATGTGAGCGAGATACAGATCCTCATAGGATGCCAGACATTATAAGTAAAATAGACTCATCACTTTACAGCACGCAATAAACCCGACAATTGCAGACAGATAAAAACAATGCCGTAAAAAATAGAAAAACAGTTTTGAGTGAAATAATGCGCTTGTCAGAGACTTACTGTGAACAGGTCTTCTTTTGCAACGCCCTTCCACAGACCAATCATGCCTTCTGGCTTTACTGGCTCTACTTTAGTTATCTTTTGAATCTTGATGTGGTCAGGGTTTGGGGGCATCCATAGCATTGCCATATAGTCGCCTACCGTACCCACTGCATCAGGTTTTGCAGATACAATCTTGGCTTTTGCAAATCCCTTTGATACCAGTGCATCAACTGCCTTTTGTTCCAGGTCTTGTCTGCCGTGGGTGAAAAGGTAAACTTGTCTTGCTGCATCTATTGAGCTCATGATATGGTCAGCTCTGCAATCGTTAATCAATATTTCGACGCAAGATTTTTTGCCAAATTGGGTTCTTAGCTTTTATACGAGCTAGGTAAAGAAAAATCGTTGATTGACATTCTAGTTGTGGGCTCTGGCGGACGCGAGCATGCGCTTGGGTGGAAACTGGCACAGAGCCCAAAGGTTGGAACTGTATATCATGCTCCGGGAAACGGGGGAACTGGAAATAATGTAGATATCGAGGTACATGAGATTGAAAAACTTGCACAATTTGCATCCGAGAAGAGATGCCTTACAGTTGTAGGGCCAGAGGTACCGCTAGCTGCAGGTATTGTGGATGAGTTTTCAAAAAAAGGTCTTGCAATATTTGGGCCTACAAAGAATGCTGCCAAGCTGGAATCAAGCAAGGTATGGGCAAAAAATTTCATGAAAAGAAATGGCATCCCTACTGCGCGCTTTGAGATATTCGATGATGCGACAAAGGCAATAGAGCATGCAAAGTCAGTTGACTATCCACTTGTAGTAAAGGCAGATGGACTGGCAGCCGGAAAAGGCGTAATTGTATGTGATGATAAACCAGAGGCAATATCTGCAATCAAAAAAATTCTAGTTGAGAATAGATTTGGGGCATCTGGCTCGAGGATTATACTAGAAGAGAGGATTGACGGTATCGAGGCGTCATATATCGCAATCTCTGACGGGACTGTTGCATATCCAATGGCAACAAGCCAGGACCACAAGAGGATCTACGATGGCGACATGGGTCCAAATACTGGCGGCATGGGGGCATATTCTCCAACAGGTGTCATTGATGATATCTTGGCGCAAGATATTCAGAAAAATGTAATTGAAAAGACAGTATCCTCTATGAGAAAAGAGGGAATGCCGTTTTGCGGATTTTTGTATGCGGGAATAATGGTAAGAGACGGCATGCCGTATGTTTTAGAGTTTAATGCAAGGATGGGCGACCCAGAGTGCCAGCCAATAATGATGAGGATGGACTCTGACCTGCTTGATTACATCCAGGCAAGCATTGACGGTACATTGTCTAGTCTTGCTCAAATATCATGGAAGCCTCAGAGTGCGGTGTGTGTTGTCTTGGCATCAAAGGGATATCCGGAATCTTACCCCAAAGATGAGGAGATTTTGGGCCTTGATATCCAAGACAAGGACTCGTATGTGTTTCATGCCGGAACCCGGCGCGTTGGTGGTAAGGTATTGACAAATGGCGGGCGTGTGCTAGGAGTTACTGCAACAGGGGATACGTTACAGGACGCTATAACTCACGTGTATTCCAGGATAGACAAGATTAGATGGCCTAGCAAGTATTTCAGGACTGATATTGGCAAGAAAGGTCTTGTCTTTGATAAGCCAATGGCCTGAGTCTCAGTAATCTCGAACTGGGAGGTTGTGTACGATACTGAGAAAAAGACCTAATCGAACATCTAGAAACTATTGTCAAGAAAGGAAAGTTGTATTTGAATTTCAGTGTTGGGTCGTTCTAGGTTGTGATCTTCTATACTTCAGGATTAGATTATGAGATATTGGAAGGATTAAGACATTAGAAAAGGAAGTGAATCTAAATGCAGATAGGAAAAGATTCTGGCTTAAAGATAGAAAGCATTGATTCTGATATAATGAATGATTCTATGCCTGTTTCGATGAATTATTTTGAAAAAGATGAGATTTAGATTCTAAAATTTTCAAGCATTTTCACATTTGAAAGATCACGTTTTTATAAAAGAATCTTCTGTATTGAAAATAATGAATCGAGCAACGATTTTGACAATAGCCTCGGTAGCTGTAGTTGCTATACTGGTTGGTACCTCTCTAATGATACAAGAAGCAAATGCTTCCGGCTTTCCTTCTTGGTTAAAGGTTGCATCCTCCTCAGAGATTACAAACCCAGCAAATAACGCAGCAGCATTTTCGGCAACAACTAACGGAATCATTCCTCATAGGGCTGACTCGTTTATTTCGGAAAATCTGATTACCGGATTTGCATGGGCTAACCTTGCCACGGGCAATGCAGTTGTAGCAGTAATTCATCCGTCATTAAAGGATGATACACAGAACCCGCAGGGTTGGCATGTCCATACAGTAACGCTCACGCGACAAACTAATTCTCTTGACACTACTGGAGCTGCCTTTTGTGTTGTGTCTGTTAACTCAAGCCCTGAAACAGGTGTAGCAATTACTGGAAATACCATAAGTGTAGGACTTTTGCAGTCAGAGATGCCCTTAGGTGAGTCAACAAGCACATTGACAACTGCTACAGGATTTGTAGTGAACTCTGATTCCTCCTGTGGAGGCCTTAATCTAGGGGTATACCTAGATCCATAAACCTTTTTTTTAATTTTTTAACAATGCCGCATTAAAGTGATTTTTTCCAACCACTTTCCGGCAAAAATGTCACAAAAAAATCAGGCAATTTTATGATATCTACACATTTACATGCTCTGTATTTTTTCAAGATTAATTGATTAAATGATATAAATTCTGTATTTCTTTCTGTCTAAATACTTGTGTATTTGGTTAAAATTATTTTAGCACAGAGCTCAAGTTGTGTGCGTTTCTAGTGGAACAAAATGACGGAACCCGACAAAAATTTTTCCGCTGGCAGGATTTCAGAACTTGTACTAAAAATAGAGAAGGAAAATGCAATCTTTGCCAAAAAGTCAGCACTTGACTCACTCTCCCTTCCATCAAAGATACTCGGAAGGGAAAAACAGATCGAGCAGACAGTTCGGTTTCTCTTGGGATATAGATACGGTCACGTAGTACCCTTCATTTCTGTGTACGGTCGCAGCGGTTCTGGCAAGACAACAATAATACAACATGTCTGCAATGAGCTGCCCGAGATTGATTATATTCTTGTAAACTTTAGGCGTGCTCACACTGTATTTGAATCGTTGAATCTGATTTTGTCAGAGCTTGGCTTGAACAGAGTCAAGGGATCCCAAGGAATGTCTTTAGCCTTTGACTGGATGGCAGAGGCGATAAAATCAAGGCTTGACACAAGCTCAAAGAAGCTCTTCGTGATGGTATTAGATGAATTTGACGTAATTTTTGCAGACAAGCGGGGACGTCCCTCTGATTTCGTATACAAGTTGATTGAGCTAGAGCAAGACCTGACAAGAGAGGGCGTATATATTTGCATAATTGGTATATCAAACAATGTACTATCAGAGTTTGATATCGATGACAGGGTAAAATCAAGAATTGGTACATCTGAGATATTTTTCGAGCCATACTTTTACGGTCACGTCATATCAATTCTTCGAGAGAGGGCAAAGGAGGCCTTTGCAACTCCGGTCGACGATGCCGTATTGCAGCATTGCGCCAAGCTCGCATCAGAAGAGCACGGCGATGCAAGGAGGGCTGTCGACCTTCTGCGAGTTGCAGCAGAGCGCGCAAGTACCGAAGGCAAGTTGGCCCTTACCCTATCTAACATAGATGCGGCGTCAAAGGAGCTACAAAAGGACCGTACTGACGGTATCATAGATCAATCATCGTACCATTTTAGGAGAACACTTGCAGCGATTGCGCGAATAACTTTTCTAAGCGAGGAGGATTGGCACTATACCTCCACCATTGTTCAGCAGTATCGTAGAATCTGGCTGGACGGTGCCAATCTGCTGACGTACCGTCGGGTCTCTGAGATTATACGCGAGATTGAAAATACTGGATTTTTAATATCACAAGAGAGCTCAAGGGGTCGTCGCGGATATGGAAAACAGTACAAGCTAACAGTCTCACCTCGCGAGATAGGTCCAAAAATGGATTACAATTGGTGGCGCGGCGAGGTTAAAGCCAAGAAAATGCATGCTACCCGTGTTGAATTTATGCGGAAAGGTTTTGCAACAACTGAAAAGAAAAAAGACGAGGTTGCAAGAATGGAAGCATTTGAAAGAACGGCAATCGTCTGGAGAGATTTCGTCTGGCTTGATAGGTCAAACATCGAGGAGGAGGCAATGAAAGATGAGTCTAGTGGGTAGAAGCCGTGGCAACAAAAGTGACCTGCAGTCAATTTCTGAGCGCAAGATTGCAATAAGGCAGATACTTGACAGATTGGGGCAAGACCATGTCATAGACAAGGGATTTGTCTTGCAAGAGCTTGCAAAGGACGGATTTAATCCAAGTATACGCACACTTGAGCGAGACCTTGTAGAAATACACCGAAGATATAGACTAGGAAAGAAGGTAAGGCTAGCTTACAAAAAAGAAATTGATTACTGCTATAGACTCGTGAGGCTGATTAGCCATGAGTGCGATATGATATTTGCCCAGTCAAAAAAGATCAAGCCTGTTACATCTGTAACAATTGGTCCAAGGGTTGTAAAAATTATCGAAGAGTATGATAGACAAAGGGTTGCCAAAATAACCATTGGTGCAATGGAGATTGATGCCCAGGTAGCAGGGATGATGATAAATATGATTGTCAGAGCAGCCAAAGGCCGGAGCGTAAAAATGTATCGTGTTGCCCTGACACGCAAGTATCTGAAGGTTAAGGGAAAAAGAATAAAGCTGCAATCTCTGGTAAAACCCTTCTTGCTAAAAAATATCCTGTCGGAGCAATTGTTCAAAAAAACCTCCAAGAAAAAACCTCGTCAACGCAAGAAAAAAATCCATGTGAGCATTGCGTAGGACTTGTTTTATTATTAGTCAGTATATGTTTCATCATTTACGATTTCAATCCTATCAGAGGAGTAATTGCAATAGCCGTTTTACTAACCCGTCTTTTTACAGTTAACAGATTAGCAAGAAAAGCAAAAAAGAAATCCATAATGCAAGAAACAGTATATCTAAAATTAGAAAGCATAGAAAAATCATTTTCTGACATACAAACTAATGAAAGAATCTAAAGAAAAACCAAATTAATGGAATTTAGATTAGACTGATTTTTTTCTAAAATAAGGAATATAACCAAAAAAATCAGTATATGCAAGGATTATCTCTACACAGGGATCTCCATTTTTTACCAAATCCAAATCAGGCCACGGATCAGGTTTGGGAAAATTTGGAATATCTTTTAATTTATTCCATTCAAGCTTCACTTTATCTCTCATACTATTAGTAAATTTTTCAAAAATTGTTTCACCGGCAACACCATTTTCTTCCTTAAAATCATCAAACCGTTCCAGGGCATAAAGTAATGCCAACGCAACAGGCCAAATTGGATTTTTGTATTGTTGATAATGATAATCTAGGTCTAGGGTAATAGACATAGTCTTGCAATCTAAATCTAATATGGTAGTAAGTAGATCTGATTGTTAGTTATGCAACAGGGCATCTTTCTCAAATAACATACATGTTTGTTATTGTTCATGCCGGTATCCATCTTCTTTGCGTCTGGGCTTATATTGAGAAACGTTTGAAATGTTTTCAACCTTTGCTGTTTACAGTTTTGTGCTCAAGTGTCGATCAAAAGAAATTCCCAAGTGATTGAAACATGTAGAATTTATTCAATTTCTAATGTACGGTATTTTTTTTTGCAATAATTACTTGTTAACATGTAAATTCTAAAATGAAATGTGTTCAATTGATCGATGCTTGTAAGATGGAGGGTGGCCACAAAGTTGGAGAAAAACACAAAGCATATCTTTCATTATGTATTACAAAAATATTACAAAAAATGGGAATATGCAGTAGATACAAGCATGAAAAGGAGTTTGTGCCAAATCTTGACGTTTTATGGAGACTAGCAGAAGCATTCTCGGCTAATGACTCGATGAAAAAGACGCACATACATTTTGCATCTAGAGTGAGCTGGAATTCGTATGACAGGTACCTAGATTGGTTAAGGAACAGAAATTACATAGAACGCATACCTGACAAGAGTGAAGACAGATATGAATTAACTGAACGAGGCAGAGAGATGGTCGTTGCGGTTTTAAAATTTAAGGAGATCATGGAGTCTGCAACACCAGTTCCTTACCAGCCCAAAGCATTTCAATGATCTGCAACTAGCTACTCCCGCTGATCCTGAATCCATTATAAACATTGCTCACTCGTGATACCTACCAAGAGTACCTACTGGCAATACCTACCGACAGTGAGTGACCGTTAAATTCAATTCTGCTGTCTTGACGCAAGTGAATAAAAAAATCTTGATGATCATATTGATCCTCGGTGTTGGTTCAGTCGCCATAGCATACGCATCAAATACAACAATCACAAATACGTCTGTTTCAACAACGACAGTAAATACCTCAGATCTTGTTGCATCACATGATGTCAACGTTACAAATGCGGTAAACACGAAAGACCTGACAATAACAGGATCTTGTACAGGATGTCCTACGGGAAGTGGTAATCCACTTTTACATGGAATGATGGAATTGTATCACACAAATTCAACTACATATACAATCAATCAAGTTTATCCTAATGAAAATACTTTTGAAGAGTGGAGAATAGATTATAATAATTCTATTCAACAAAGTATCGGAAATATTTTCATCACGCAAAGAGGAACACTGAATACCGCGCTTATTTCACATACATCGTATTTTGGTTTAGAATACAATACATCAGATCCGCCAGATCCTAATCAATGGAGGGATATCTGTTATCCCTGTGATTTAGGTGTGTCAGGGACAGTTACTGATGAAGATGAACATTCTCTCATTACAAATGATCAGGAAATAGGTTCAAACGGAACACATGTTTATCTTAGAATTGCTGGTTCTGTTCAGGATGCGGGACAATCATTTACAGTGAAAGACTACAAACTTGACGCTCAATTCATTTTTGCAGATAACGCAACTTTAACGAGGTTACAATAAAATGAAAAAACAAACTCTGGCAATCACTGCAATTCTTGCAGCAGCCTCGATATTTGGCATCGTATATGCCTCCAGTACTTCGATATCAGACACCGCGGTCTCAACTACAACCGTAAACGCTGTCAATGGAGTTTATTCAAATGATGTAAACACAACAAATCTTTTCGTTACTGGCACTTGTACGGGTTGCGGTGTTGGCGGAGCTTCGGAAGGAAATTTCAATTCTTATAACACAATAGCATCGAATAAAACAGCAGGATCGGGAGCGATAGATGATTACATATATGAGGTTATGATTTCAAATATAGGAACCGTATCATTTGAGGGTTCTCTTTATGATAAGGTGTTTAAATTTGATGGTACACTTGTCTATGAAAACGCCGACTCTCTATCTTATGGCTATAGTGGAAAGCAAAGTATTACAGGAGAATATCAAATTGTAGTACATGATTTTCCAACCCCAGGAGTCTCAGTCTTTAAAAACGGTGTATATCTTCAAGATCTCGGTTTGAACCTATCACAATTCCAACCTATTACACAACGCAATGAATACGATGCTGCAATAAGTCCTGATGGAGAATATATTGTAGTTGTTGCACCGAATGTTAATCCAAATCCAGGTGACAGGGTAGTAATATTCCAAGGCAGCTAAAATGACCAAAAAATTATTTCTTATTTTGAGTGGAATGGCAATAACATACCTACTATATGTCACCTCAGCGTGGGCCGTAACTGTAAACCTAGGACCTCATTTCATAAATTCCCAGACAAACTATACTTCTGGCACGACCTTTAATGCAAGCTCGATACAAGTCCAACCATCTCACATCTACTTTGGTTCAAAATATTATGATCTGACTACAACAGGAGGCAAGGTTGCCGCAAATGTGACTAGCTTTTACGAAGATCAAAACGTAACAGTACACATCCTAAACTCGTCGCTTACCAACGTAAACATGACCGTATCAGGGCAGGCAACAAGAGTAAAGATTGACGGTACCTTCTATGATTATGGTACCCGGTGGTACTATATCAACGGAAACAGTACGCTGATAAACGTCCAGTCAGGCAGGGATGTCTTTGTCGACTTTGTCACTCCAACAGTAATTACCTCAACCGATCCTAGACTGGAATCAAGCGGTGAGCAGAGAGCAAGTTACTTTGATGGGACCAACAACTGGATCTTCTACTATGATGGTTCCAACATCGTATACAGGTATAGTCCAAATGGCGGTACGACCTGGAGTGCGCCTGCATCCACCGGCAGCGGAACGCTTGCAAGCAGCTCTTACTTTGGAGTATATGGCGAATCAAACAAGATAGTAATCACTTGGGCCTCAACTGCCGGAGTGTTTACAAAGACTGGAACCATAAACGGTACATCGATAAGCTGGGCGCCAAGTGTTTCTGTTCCTTTTGGATCTAACAACGGTCAGAATTACTATCCTTCATTTGAGAAGGTAAGCTCAAACCTATTCCTTGCAGCAAATGTAGTGGGCACCGGAACAAGTGGCATTACTTTAAACAATGTCCAGTCCACATCAGGCACCTTATCCAAAAAACCATTCCAGATCACGCTCTCAAGCTTTAACGCCGGAACTGGCAGCAACCGATTGCTTGTAGTAGGAGTTGAGGCAAATAACGAGTTCGTGAACTCGGTTACATTTGGTGGCGTATCACTAACAAAAGCAGTGTCCCACTTTACCAACAATGATGCCGAGTTCTGGTATCTTACAAATCCAAGCGGTACAGGAAACATTGTTGTGACAATGAATGGTCGCACCTCGGTTGTGGTTGGCGCATACGCCTTCTCCGGAGTGAACCAGACCATGCCACTGCCCACTACTGCAACAAACTTCAATACAGTTTCTAGCAACCCATCGATATCGATTACGACACAGTATCCAAACAGCTGGGTACTGGACTTGCCAGCAATATATGGTGGCAAGACACTTGGCTCGCCAACCTGCACACAGCATTGGGATATCAACATAGCTTCAGCAATCACTGGTGCGTCAAGCTCAAAAACAACTACATCTCCTGGCAGTGTAACATGTAGTTGGACTGCAAGCCCGTCAGGTGACATCTGGGATGATGTCGCAGTCGAGGTAAAGGCAGCAAGCATAACTCCCGCAAATGAAGGCGGCGTGGTAAACTCGACCAACCTTGGAAGTTCCTGGACTTCAAGTAAAACGCTGTATTCTGGCGAGACATATCCGGCAATAGTAGGCATTGCAAAATACAGCAGTACCAATTTGATTGCAGTCTTTGCAAAGTATGGAAGCGGCGAGTTCAATTATACTACTTACAACGGGGGCACAGGAATGTGGAGTGGTGTTAGTGCCACTAGTGGAGCTGGTCTTACTGCAAACCAGAACAAAACCCATGCCTTTAGCATAACAAGTAATGGGACATGCGCATGGGTGGGATATGTTTCAAGTAATAGTGGGGGAAATCCAAAGGCGACGACATTTTGTGGAAGCTTTTCAACACCCACTACGATAAACACTGGAACTGCCCTTTATCCTAGCATCTCACAAGTAAATAATGATATACATCTTTTCTATGTCAATTCTACAAATAACGTAATTAACAGGATAATAAACACTGGAGGAACTTGGCTTCAAAACGTTAGTCCCTTTGGCACTGTATTTACAAATCCGAGCTTTTTACATGCTGAAAAGTATGGTTACGGTGGAAATCATGTGCCAGTTATCTGGAGGGAGGGAACCGGTAGTCCCTTTACCATAAAATTTGGCACCAGTATCATGACCGTACAATGGGAAAATCCTGGTTATGATTACCAAGTGACCACTGATACGTACGACCAAAGCGAACCAGCAGTAGCTTCTAAAGCTGATGCGTCTGCTTTGGTATCAGGTAATAATGATCAAAACGGTAATAACTGTGACATATTCCAGAGTACAAACGGCGGTACTGGTTGGAACTCAAAGGGAGTACTATCCAAAGTGAGTCAAAGTGATGCCTTCTCTGATCCGTCTATCACCTTGGATTCTTCAGGAAACTTTTATTATACATGTGTAGAATTCAATCCTAGTAACAATACTGGCATTTATGTCGTGATGCAGGAATCTTCAGACGGTGGTAACACATGGCCAAACTCCTATGTAGTTGTAACCCATCACACTGACAAGGTTGACAAGCCTTGGATTGCAGCTGACCATGTGAGTGGTTCGCCATACAAGAACAATGTTTACGGTTGTTGGACTGAACTTTATTCAAACGGTACAAACAAGATATTCTTCAAGAGGTATGTTGTTTCAGGTTCCTCTACAATACCTTATGATTCTGATTCTAATAAAGTGCAGTTAGACTCTGGCGCGGTTTCGGGATGTTCTATTGCCATTGGACCAGGTGGTCAAGTTTATGTTGCTTGGGCTAATGGAGGTACAACCGGTGGTGGGACAATATATCTGAAAAGAAATCTATCTGGAGGAAATCCTTCAAGTTGGCAAGGACCATACACAGTAGGTACCTGGGAGTCCCTTCCTTTCAATGCTAATTGTCCAAGTGGTTATGAATGTGTTAATGGAATTGATGGGGGTGCTACACCTTTCCGTGTAACCCACTTTCCAAGCATAGCTATTGATTCAAGCGGAGCTGTTCATGTTACATGGATGACTTACACAGGTCCTGCAACGCTAACTGACATATTGTACACTAATTCTAATTCCTGTGGCAGCGGTAGCTGTCAGTTTGCTAGCCCTCCAATCCAAGTTAATTTAGATATAAATACAACGGATCAATGGGAACCCGCTATAAGCGTCTCAAATAGTGGGAATATTATACACATTACAGCATACGATAGAAGAGATGATACAAACAACCAATTCTACAGGCCCTATGATTACTTCTGTAGTTATGGTACTTTTATTAACTGTTTGAATCAATCGCAGTGGACAAACACTCCAAGCAGCACCGCTGGTAGTTCTAACCTTGACCTAACGTCAGATCTTGATGATTATCATTCAGTTACTACATCGAACATCAGACAAGCATACAATGTGTGGACTGACTCAAGAAACATCAGTTCAAACAATAACTACGACATTTATGCAGAGAGGACAAGCAGATGACATACACATACATAAATGTTAGGAGGAGGTATTTCCCATAATGAATAAGAATAAAAAAATAATCATCATCCCAGTAATTCTAATAACAGCATTAACATTTTCCATGCTACCTATATTATCTGAGAAAGTAGCTGCCGTTAATAGCTCAGTCCATTTGTCAGTTAAAGAGATAAACGAACTACCACAAGGAGAAAAATTTGCATCTTTGTCAGCCCAATCCTTAGTTAATCTTCCTACCATATTAAATGGAATGGAAGAAGCAAACAAGGTAGCTAGTTCTCTTAATGTTCAAGAAGAGGGTAATTATCTTTCAACTTCGTATGCCAAACCTCCAGATTCGTATACTACAAGACTAAGTCCTGACGAAGCAAAACTGGCACTTTCAACCCTAGGCTTTCACGATATTAAAAGATCAGGAGATATTACAGCGATAATTCATGGTACAATTGTAGAATACAACAAAAAATATTATGAGATATTAATAATGGGTATCTGAAATCAGAGTAAGACAGATATGATGTGTCTACAACCTTGATTTGGAAATTTTAGGCAAACATACTATTCTTATCTGAATTTTATATGATGGGATTTAATTATAACAAACGACCAACACAAACGCTGTTGAATGCATAAACTAAAAATTGCCCTCGGTATCGGATTACTTGTAATCGGAGGAATTTTCTTTATACAAAGTGCACTCTATTATTTTCTACTCACAAATCCTTTACCATCATCTCCCAATAACGGCGCACCTTGCGCAGGCTGCTTACCTATTTCTATGACCATAGGACCTAAGGCTCAGTTTACCTTGATAATTGGTCTTACTCTCGCACCAACAGGAATTTGGTTATTGATACTTGGCCTAAAGAATGCGTCGCTTGCCTCCCTTTCAGGAGAATCACGGAAATAACTCAAATACAGTCTGGGTAAGAATAATACATTTTAACAAATAGTTTCAGGTAGCTGAACTACAAGCCAAAAGAAAATTCAAACTCATGATACTGATCTGTTCTAGAAATTAAACAAAGCATGTAACTCATACTGGATTATCTAGATTGTGATTGCTTTTTGAGTGAATTCTAGAAACAGACAATGAAAATTATGACAATGGTTGATTTATTTGGAGTTGTTAACATTGTTAGGTCCGATCAATATTGACTCTATATGAGATGATGTTGCAGTCGAACTCAGGGCAAACTAGGAACGTCTGTAATTAGGCACTGAATCCAATTTTCATAAAACATTTTAAGACAGAATTGCTACTTGTACTGATGCAAAAAACCGCTAGAAAAGAGGCGGTTTTGAACGCTGCAGAAAGTGAAAACCTGTGGACTCGAGTCTTTGAGTTCAGACCTGTGAGCGTTCGAGCGCTACACGACAGTTTTTGTGATCAAAAGTTAAGTCTAAGGTAAATGTATTTTGCAATTCTTTGCTAATTAGACAACAAGGAGATTGTATCTTGTATGTTCTGTGGCAAATGCGGTCACCGTGGATATGATGAGGATAACTTTTGTATCACTTGTGGCAGGCCATTAAGAAAGCAAATAGGCGAGATTCTAGACAGGATAGGCATTGAGGAAGCTGAATTAAATGATATGGAGGAGCCCAAGACCGAAGATCATGATTTCATACAAGAAGGATTGCGTTTAACAGAATTTGGCAAAAGTTCACAGGCAATAGATAGTTTTAACATGGCATATCAGCACGATTCAAAAAAAGTAGCAGAGAATATCTATCACAAAGGTTTGCGGCTTGCAGAATGCGGCATCTACTCTGATGCCCTGACTTGTTTTGACAAGGCAGTCGAGCTAAATCCAGATAATGCAGAAGCTATGTTTGCAAAGGCATGTCTCTTATCTGTAAGGGGAGAAAAAGAAGCGGCACTTAGACTGCTTAACCTTGTAGTAGGTCTTAGGCCAGAATACAAGGAATCGGTCAGAGAAAACCAAATCTTTGAGAAAATAAAAGATGATCCCAAGTTTGACCACGCTCTAAGATAGATTTTTGAAATTAAAATTTCTCCAATAAATCAAAACAAAAATTGACATTTCTATACAAGTGGGCCCAGAAATACGACCATGATGGTACCCAGTCCCCCCGGGCCCGCCTACCATCATGGTACTAAAATACGGCCCACATCATGATGATGCTATGCAAATCTCGCTTGAAGACGTCCAAAACGAGGCAGATCCTTACAGATTTTTCCTCGATTCCCTAAAGGCCAAGGATACCTATAGAAAATACAAAAGCAGTCTTGAGCATTTTCTTGTGGCAATTCCTACATCTGTCTTTGAGGAAATTTCTGAAAATGCATTCAGACCTGATTTTGTTCTTTATTACAAACCTGATGCAAAAGACTCACAGGAAAATCCAATTGCCGTAATTGAGAACAAGAAGGTAGCTGATAATGCAGTAGCTGCTGGAATTCAACAAGCAATAGATTATGCAATGATGATTGCTAGCGGCGGGGATAGAGCAGGGTAAGTAGAATGACTATCTTCCTTTATGATCTGGGTCATGATCATGGTCATCTCTGAATTAAGTAGAACGTGATCCTATGGGAGATAATTGGATTAGTCGACCTAATAGGGTGACTATTTATATTAGTCGACCTAATAGGGTGACTATTTATATTAGTCGACCTAATAGGGTGACTATTTATATTAGTCGACCTAATAGGGTGACTAGTTGATAATATGAAGTGGATTCCATCGTGGCTAGCTAAATCATACGCTTTACTAAATGCTGAAAAAAGTACAGAATGGTCTGACTTTGAGGAAGCCAAAAAGATACTCCATATTGAAGACACAAAAGTATTGTCAAAGCGTCTAACAAAGCTTGAAGAATCAGGATTTCTGATTGCAAAGAGAGATTCGATAGACAGGAGAAAAAAATACTTCAGAGCATTGGAACCAAAGGACGTGATATTAGCTTATGGCATCAGATCTTTATCCACCTCCGACAACATTACCGATATTCTTGTAAGTGCATCCATGAAAATGGATTTTGTAATAGGTGGTGCGTATGCAGTATACATCTACAGTAGATATGCAAGTCCGGGGAAGATTGACATCTACGTAAAAGAAGAAGATAAGGACAAGTGGATTTCCCTTTTGTCTGACAAATCCATATCAGTTTCTGTAGATGATGTGTTGTCAGAAAAGACTGCAAGAACAAATGTCCACATTCACTCATTGCTAACCCAAGAAATGATTGATAATTCATTAAAGCTGGATGGAATAAGATATGTTCAGCGAGAAATTCTTGTAATTAGTGGACTAAGAGAACAATCTGAATTCTCTTTAACAGATGCTTTTGCAATACTTATTAAAAATAGACAAAAAATTGATTTTGATAAGCTTCTAAAATTTGCCATGAATGAAAATCTGGAAAGAGAGTTAGGGGCATGTCTTGAAATAATTAATCTTGAATCAAAGAAAAAACTATTCAGTGATAGTGTGATACACAAACTACGATTACAAACAGATTTCACAAGAACCAGATACTTTCCCATAGACAGAACCGAGAAGACCAGTGAATACCTGCATATTTCTGAGAGATATGGTTTGCAAATTACTCTGCCACGAGCATTTGTATACAAAATAATAACGGATCTGGTAAGGTAATACGATGACCGGATTAAAAGACGAAGACATTGAGAAGGAAAGTCTAAAGGACTTGAAAGCCATAGTTGAAAACTCAAAGGAATGGGGGGTAGAGGCGGCTGTAATTGGTGGATATGCCGTAAGGGCGTTTACCAATGCATATAGACATACCAAAGACATAGACATGGTAATAGCTAAAGAAGAGAAAGGTAGATTTACGGCACTATTGAAATCTCTAGATTATGAACTACGTGATACCGAATTCGGAATGGCTGCAAGTAAACCATTCGATTCTGATTTTATTGATGTACATATCAGCGTAGGAAACATATACGACATGTCTTCTGGAAAGTCTTATCCTGTAACTCAAGAGTTGTTCAATAATAAGAAGATCATGCTTGTAGGAACAAAATATGAAATCAACAAAGAATTTGAGACAAAATCTCCAATAGTGGATCTAGACACATTGATAATATTGAAATTAATCCCTAAAGGAAGACCGGAAAAGGACGCTATTGATATAATGTCTCTCATAATAGATCGAATTCAGGAAATATCAATTCCTACTATTGTGAAAAAATGCAAGGAAACAGGATTCACGGATTACATAAGATCTCAGATTCAAGAATTTGCCACGAAAGTAAACACCGGTGAAATGGATCATATTTGGTCTACTGTTACTGGTACCGCTATGATAGGTGCCAGAAAAAAAGGAATCCAACAATTCTTTAGAGATCTAGATAGTGGTTTGAAGAATTCTTAGATCATGTGAAATCTATATACTTCTAAAGAATTCCTCTAATAGGCATCAAAATTTTGAATAACAATTCATATTACAATGCATTATTATGAAATTCTAATTTTTCGAATAAATCAAAACAAA
Source organism: Nitrosotalea sp. (assembly GCA_050749405.1). Taxonomy (GTDB): domain Archaea; phylum Thermoproteota; class Nitrososphaeria; order Nitrososphaerales; family Nitrosopumilaceae; genus Nitrosotalea. The sequence goes on along the minus strand of JBOGRD010000003.1, from coordinate 103,053 downwards.
AATTGACATTTCTATACAAGTGGGCCCAGAAATACGACCATGATGTACCCAGTCCCCCCGGGCCCGCTTTAGCTATTAATACAATTCATTGCCCTAAATTGAAAAATTAGATTTGTACAAATCAAACATCAGGATAAATTATCTTGTCTTCTGTAACGATACAGTCCATCCTTATATCATGAGAGTCATGGGGCATTGCCTTTACCACCTGCTTGGAGTATGATAGCGCAATCTTGTGTGAACGCTTGCCATCCAAGTACCTGTCGTAATATCCAAAACCATATCCAAGTCTATACCCATCACGTGTTAGCGCAATTGCAGGCACCAGTATGACATCAAGCCTCTTTACAGTCTCGCAACGCTCCTTTGGCTCCATCACAGAAAAGTTACCCATCTCAAGATCTGAGAAACTAGATATCTTTTTGAAGACCAGGTCATTTTTTTCAACCCTTGGAAGGGAGAGATCCTTTCCAGAGTTCAGTATCTCTTGCATTATATCTTGTGTCCGAACCTCGCTTCCTACTGCAAAGTATATCCCAATACTTGCAGCATTTCTGTAATGCTGCACCTTTCGCAGATTGTCGCGAATCTTGTTGCTTGCTATATTGATAAAATCAAGTGATAGGCCGTCTCGCCCGTCTAAGAGCTGTTTGCGAAGCCGCGCCTTTTCAACGGTTTGTGACAAATCCCTTACTGATTGAAGCTGCAGTTACCGTGTTTCTTAAAAGCATCGCTCTAGTCATCGGACCTACTCCACCTGGAACAGGTGTAGCGTATGATGCCTTTTTGATGATATCGTCATAGTCTGCGTCCCCAGCTAGCTTGCCATTTACCCTGCTTGTACCAATGTCAATTACAACTGCGCCTTCTTGTATCATGTCACCAGTCAGGGTAAACCTAGACCTGTCTCCTACTGCAGTGACTACAATATCTGCGGTACGGCAGTGATCTGCTAGGTTCCTTGTTTTAGAGTGGCAGGTAGTAACAGTGGCGTTTCTTTCAAGCATTAGGTGATAGAGCGGCTTTCCTACCAAGTTGCTCCTGTTTATGATGACAACATTTTTTCCAGATAAATCGATGTTATAATAATCAAAGAGTTCCATGATGCCAAGTGGTGTGCATGGCTTTAAAATTGCCCTGCCTGATGCCAAGAGTCCTGCGTTGTATGGAGTGAGTCCATCAATATCTTTTATCGGAGATATACGAGATGTGGTTGAAAATTCATCTAATTGTTCTGGCAGAGGCAACTGGACCAATATTCCATGAACTGTTTTGTCACTATTTAGCAGGTTAATCAAGCTGTCAAGCTCCATCTGGGTAAATTCCTGCGGCAGCCTGTGGTCTTTAGTTGTAATGCCGACATCTGCACAGTCTTTTTGCTTTGATGTAACATACGACGAAGATGCCATGTCGTCACCTATCAGGACAGTTGCAAGGCATGGCTCTACGCCTTCTTTTTTTAGCTCGGCAACTGATGCCCTGACCAAATCCTTGACAGAGTTTGCAACTGCGATGCCGTCTATCTTTTGTCCTGTCACACAGTTGGGGCGTCTTTTGAGTATTTAATCCTTGGAACTGATTTAGTGAAACTGTCATGTATCAGGTAAAAAATCTATTCAACTTTTAATCCAAATTTATTTCCGTATCATTCTTTATTGAATATATGGACATGGAAAAATCTTATCTAGAAATGATCCTCATAGCAAGGCAGTAGAAGACTTTACAGGCTAGGCCTCGAGAATTGATCCAAATCCTGACTGGAATTAATTGGGCAAATCTTTCATACCGAATACTAGACCGGTAAAACCACTAGTCAAGAATAGCCAATTATAACGCCTGTCTTGGCATTTATTTTTACGGTTATTTCCTTTGGGTTTATCATCCCTGCAGTGAGCCTGACAACCCAAACATTGCCTTCCAAAACTGCATCTATTGAAGATATGTCCGATTGAAGTTGCCCAAGAAACCTTGTTGCAATATTGATTGCCTGTTGCTTGTCCACTTGTATTTGCATGTAAATAATATGTTAGATTAGGTAAAAAAATTATGGTATGAATTTTCTAATAGAGTGTTATGAAACGTGCCTTTGAGCCCTCTGCATCTAGCTAGACTAGGCAGGATCCTGAGTATCAATTGCACTTGTTCAGGAGCTGTTTTTTTGATTCGCTATACTGCACTTTCTACTCTTATCTAATTTTTGAGTCAAAAAATCAATTATCATATTTGAAAACTTTTCTGGCTCTTCTACATGTGGAACATGCCCGCACTTTTCCATGACCTCAAACTTGCAATCTTTAATTGATGCGACAAAATCTCTTGCACAATCTATTGGAATCACCATATCATGCCTTCCCCAAATTAGTAAGGTTGGTGCAATGATCTTTGTGAGCTCTTCTGTTATGGACGGCGAGTTCTTGAAACAGAGAATTGTTGACATGAAAGCCAGCAATGCATTTGGTTGAGAAATTGTTTCAATAAATCTTTCAACATATTGTAGATCAACAACTCTATTTTGACAAGGGTTTAACATCATCTGATATGCATTCCTTACTAGATGGTGATTTGGATACAAGGCAGCAGCAAAAAAAGTACTCATGGCAGGAGTTATTTCCTTTAATGTGCCAGAGGGGGAGACAAGCACTATGCTGTCAACTCTGGGATCCCGAGTCACAGCACATCCAGCCGCTATTTGACCCCCAAGCGATGAGCCGACGATATTTATTTTTTCAATTCCCAAGGCATCAAGCAAGTCAAAGACAAATTTTACAAAAAACTCTGGATAGTAGTCAACTTCAGGCTTGTCACTGTGTCCAAATCCTATCATGTCTGGTGCTATGACATGATATTTTTTACAAAGAAATGGGATTGTCTCTATCCACCTCTCGGCACTACCACCCAGACCGTGTAGCAATAGAAGGTGAACATTATTGTTAATACCTTTTTCCAAATATTCTATCGTGCCAGTTTTTAATTTGACAGATTTCTTCTCCCAGGTATTAACTACTGTATAGGAATGATTGTCTAGAAGGGAATGCGGGCCAGCATCACCAGTATTGGAATTCTTTTCTAACATTCTTGACTGCTGCTCTGTATTCATGTAATGATTACACAAAAATCAATTTTAAAGAGATTGCAAGATTCCACAAGAATAATGTTACAGCTGATTCGCACAAAAGAAATTTATTTTTAGACTGTATGCCAGTTTTAATTCTAATTGTACTGGTGAAACTAAAATCCTTGTTCATGGTAGTTTTTATGCCAAATGGAAGGATCTTCTATAACAATTATACCAAAATAATATAGTACAGTATTATCTTTTAGAAGATGGTTAGTGTATTCTGTGATAGAGGAAATCTCCATGGAATTGCAGATAAAGAAGCCCCGTCAGAAGAATCTGAAAAATAAAGATTTGCAAGACCCGCTATCCCTCAAACCATTTCTATCTAAATTGGGGGTCAGATATTTAGGGATAATTAACAAGCAGGGAAGGCTAGAAGAAGAGGTGATTGTATCTGCCAACGATTTTGACCTTTCAGCAGAACAAAAGGAGATGTTCTTCATGACACTTAGATTGCAGGCAAGCATGCAAAATGATTTCGATGACATGCTTGGTTCTGTCTGGTACAATCTGATAGTGCGTAAAAATATAAAGTTCCTTTCAATGCCGATATACAATAATCACAATGGTGGTCTTTTATTTGCAACAATGGGAAAGGAGGCTGATCATTTTGCGTTCATGAAAAATGCCCAGTTTCTTAGTTGTTACCTAGAAAAAGACGAACAGCGGGTTGTCAACCGAGTAATTAATCATGGAAGGGGAGGATGGACGCTCTGAATATTTATGACAAAAAATCAGTCCATTGTTACAAGTGTGACAGGTTCGTAGGCGAGATTGATTGTAATGCAGTAATTACTCTTGCAAAATGCGGACAATGTGCAAATCCAATGCCAGAAGGGGATGATAAAATACTGTACACGGCAAGCAGGTTTGGCAAACCGCAAAGTTTAGGCCCATCGCTTGATGTCATGGTCATCAAATTATGACCCATGGTATGCCATGGCACAATTCTAGTTTTCCTTAAAGAAACTCTGGTTTTTCGACTGGCATTTGGTAAGGTGCCTTGTGGTTTGTGAGGAAGATTGTACCAGGCATAGCAATTGTGTTTTAATAGCTTGTTGTGCTGTATTATACCGGGTTGGTGTAAAATGGTACACAGCGCTGATATCGTTTGAGATTGGCAAGAATTCTCGTAATTGATGACGAGGAGGACATTACATCATCTATTAAAAAGGGTCTACAAAACAATGGTTTTGAAGTTGACGCATATACTGAACCCTTTGAAGCATTGTCTGACTTTAGGCCAAATGTATATGATCTATCGCTTGTTGATTTTAAAATGCCTAAAATGGATGGTTTTGACGTTTACCGTGAAATAAAAAGAAGGGATAGTGATAGCAAGATTTGTTTTTTAACAGCCTATGAAATACATTTTACAGAGTTCAAAAATCTCTTTCCAAATTCTGCCCATCAATGTTTTATTAGAAAACCAGTCACTATCAAATATCTGATCTCGCATGTAAAATCAGAGCTAAATATTAGCTAATCGCCAACTGAAACTCTCTGGTATGTTGCTAACCCAGACAAGTGTATGTTCTTAACATTAATTATCTGCAGCTACAATAGATTTTTCAATGAACCAAAGAGAAGCTGAGACTGTAATTCGAGAAACGCTTGACCAGATAAAAAAACACAAAGTGGAACTGCACCAAGGCTGTGTGGCATGCCACGTAATATTTTCATTAAAACAAAAGTCTGGCAGGTCAGAGCAGGATGCAGCAGACCTAATGTCTGAGGTTCTAACAGGGGATCCTGAACTGAATTCAGAGCTTATCGAGACTGTAGAGCAGATACACATGACCGAGCGCGGCATGGGAGGCGTGTTTGCAGCACGGGGCAGAGAATCAAAGGACAGCTACCTTGAAGCATACTTTGCAAATATCCTAGATGAGCTTACATCCGACTTGCAGCATGCAACACATGATATCATACTACGAAAGTTGTTGCTAAGCTACATGTCGCTTTATCTTGCACAAACCCTTGGGGTGGACTATCACGCAGCAACTGAAGAGCTGTATTACCTACTTCGAAAAGATGATGGCAAAAACTCCAAAATTGCCCAAATTGTCGCAAGATTTGAAGAGAAGATAAAAAAGCTAGACACTGGTATGCGTTAGAATCATTAAAGACTTGGGGCAAGAAAAACCATTGAAGATAGAGTTTGATACAAAAAAATACTTGAAAGAGATGGCAAAATCCAAGTCATATTTTCACACATTTTTAAACCGCAAAAACATTGCAGCGGGTATTCTCAAGCTGGCCCCTGGACAAGAAGACACGCAGGCCCCGCATGACAGCGACGAGGTGTATTATATCGTAGCTGGTGATGGCTTTTTGGATATAGGTGGAAAGGATTACAAAATATCCCAAGGAATGGCGTACTTTGTGGCAAAAAATATCGACCACAAGTTCCATGGCAATACGCAAGAACTAGTTGTAGTCTACTTTTTTAGCGGACCTGACTCTTAGGATATCGTCAAGATTTTAGAAAAGATACTGTCATACTTTTGGATGCGATTGGTTGCAAAATTACTCGACCAGCCAATCCCAACACTTGCAAACGAATATCTGCCAACAGAATGAGGACTTGAATGACAAAGGTGGGGTCCAGCAGAACGCATGTTGCAAGCTATCGTTAGTCTTTGCCGTAGACCTCTTTGTGCGAACCAACATTCAAGAAGATGATCTTCTTTGTATTGTACGAAACGTAGTAGATGATCTTCTTTGTATTGTACGAAACGTAGTAGATGATCTTCTTTGTATTGTACGAAACGTAGTAGATGATCTTCTTTGTATTGTACGAAACGTAGTAGATGATCCTGTACTGTCTTCCCAACTCGTAGGCATAGAAATGCCTGAGACGGCCTCTTTTTGGCTCTCCAAGTTTTGCAGGATCCTCAGATCCTAGAATTTCCTATATGGCGTCATCTACTCTTTTTTTCAGATGTAAATCCAGTCGCCCATACTGTCGTCTAAAAAGATTGTCAAATCTTGCTTTCCACAAATGGACTCACTTTTTTGATTTTTGGTTCTTGCCGTGGAGCCACTTTATTACATCTTCCACATTCTCAAAGTCTTTGTACTTTCCCTTGCCAGACTCTAGTCTCTCTATAGCTTCTATCTCCTCTTGGCTGAGATCTGGACTGTATTTGGAAGAATTCTTGCTTTTCTGCAACAGTTCTTCTTTCTCACTTATTGCTAATTAAGCTTCTGGAACTCCAAGTGCAAACTCAGCATGAGCTCTAGATAATCACTTGATGTCTAGTGGGTACATGCAATAGCACCGGGTGCAAAAATAGTCCTTGGGTGGAAAGGACCAAAATATCAAAAGAAATGGCGTACTTTGTGGCAAAAAACATCGACCACAAGTTTCATGACAATTCGCAAGAACTAGTTGTAGTCTACTTTTTTAGCGGACCTGACTTTTAGGATGCAGTCAAGATTTTGTAATAGTCATACTTTTGGACGCAATTTGTTGCAATTTTTCAAATAATCTTTTTAAGTAAGATTGTTTAGAGCCATTGTAATTGCCAAAGACAGTTCTTGCAGTTTCGATTATTGCGTTATTGTTGTTAGGCTCTACTCTTGCTGCCAATGAGGCATTTGCAAGCAAGGACCCACGTGTAATAGACACACATCCGCCAATCCATGTCAAGAGGTCTGGTACAGCATCTCCTACCGGTCTCTCGCCTTTACAAATCGAACATGCGTATGGTTTTGATCAGCTCTCGTGTTTTGGTACCAAATCATGTGGTAGTGGACAAACAATTGCCATAGTTGATGCATACGATGATCCAAATATTGAAAGTGACTTGGCAGCATTTGACAGCCAATACGGTCTTCCAGCATGTACTACTGCCAATGGCTGCTTTACAAAGGATACTCCTCAAGGGTTGCCACGAGGCAATACCGGTTGGGCATTGGAAGAGTCCCTTGATGTTGAATGGGCTCATACAGTAGCACCTGGTGCAAAGATAATTCTTGTTGAAGCCCCGAATTCTTACCTTAGCAGTCTATTTAGTGCAATTGATTATGCCGCATCACAACCAAATGTTCACCAAGTATCAATGAGTTGGGGAGGAAGCGAGTTTTCTGGGGAAAATGCTTATGATTATCACTTTAATGTTCCAGGTGTAAGCTTTACCGCATCAGCTGGAGACAGTGGTACGGGTATCGAATATCCTGCTGCATCTCCATACGTAGTTAGTGTCGGTGGAACTACACTCAACGTTGATGGCTCTGGAAATGTCCAGAGTGAGACTGCATGGAGTGGCAGCGGCGGTGGAGTAAGCTCTTATGAAACAACACCGACTTATCAAAACGGATTTAATTCAAACTCTGGCAGAGGCGTACCTGATGTATCCTATGATGCAGATCCGAACACCGGAGTTCCAGTCTATGATAGTTATGGGTATAGCGGGTGGACCCAAGTAGGTGGCACTAGCGTTGGAGCCCCACAATGGGCTGCATCTGTTGCTATTGCTAACAGCCAACGAACAACTCCATTGTCATCGGGGTCTGTTCTTAATACGAATCTATATGGTGCTGCAGGTGGTACCTCGTATAACCCAAGCAACACAAACTTTAGAGATATTGTATCAGGTACCAATGGCAACTGTGGCGCTATATGCACTGCAACCCAAGGGTATGACTTTATCACTGGACTAGGCAGTCCACTATCAAATAGCCTTGTTCCATATCTTTCGCCTCCGCCAACTCCAGACTTTACCATATCATCCAGCCCATCATCGCTGACAATAAACCCGGGAAGTTCTGGCTCTACTACTGTAACAATATCGCAGCTTAATGGATTCACAGATACCGTCTCTCTTACAGCTTCATCTGGCCTAGGCACATCACTTACTCCAACAACAATCAGTGGCGGGGCAGGCACGTCACAATTATCTATCACAGTTCCAGCTAACACTGCAGGTGGGACATACCAGGTTACAGTTACAGGTACAGATACGAGCAGCTCACTTTCTCATTCAACAACAGTTACTGTCACAGTTCCAACAGTGCCATCTGCACCACAAAGTCTTGTTGCAACTGCCGGAGATACGCAAGTGACATTAACCTGGAATGTGCCATCATCTAACGGCGGTTCTCCAATCACTGGCTATGACGTATATCTCAATGGTACTGGGATTGCAACAAATGTCGCATCGACCAGTTACACTGATACCGGACTTGTAAACGGAGATACTAATACATATCAAGTAACAGCAGTTAACGCAGTTGGCGAGTCCCAACCATCAAACAGCGCGTCTGCTACGCCTGGTGTAACACCCACTCTCAATGTTGCAGTTACAACTAACCAGCCATCGTACACAAAAAATTCATTTGCTCAAATCACAATAACAGTTACATCAAATTCAAGTCCAGTGAGTGGTGCATCGGTTTCACTTAACGTATGCGCTCCAAATAACGGCGGCTGTTCAACAGGAACTGGCACAACAGGCTCCAACGGTCAAGTGACTTTCCAGGATAAGATAATGCCACATGCCTCCAAGGGCACCTACACTGCCACTGCCCAGGCATCTGCAGCAGGATACATCTCTGGCAGCGGTTCTGCAACATTTGTTGTAAATTAAACGCGAACAGTCTTTCTACCTTTTATCCTTATCTTGCCTTCGCAGTAAAGCCTTACTGCTTTAGGATAAATTCTGTGCTCTTCTTTTAGAATCCTCTCTGAGAGCATATCCTCGGTATCGTCATCATTTACCTTGACCACAGCTTGTAAAATTATGGGGCCAGTATCCACACCCTCGTCAACAAAGTGCACCGTGCATCCTGAATATTTTACGCCATGCTCAACTGCCTGTCTCTGGGAATGCAGCCCTGGAAATGCAGGCAAGAGTGCAGGATGTATGTTAAGTATTCTTCCTCTGTAATGCCTGATAAACTCCGGACTCATTATTCTCATAAATCCGGCAAGGCAGACAAGGCCATTTTTTGGTGTGACACCATTTTCCTCAAGAACTGATACTATCTTTTGGTCATACTCCCAGCTTGCTCCCTTGAGTCCTGAGCTGTCAACTGTTACAGTCTTGACACCGAGTTTTTGCGCAACCTTCAATCCCTTTGCGTCATGTTTGTTGGATATCACAACTGATGGCTTTGCTGGAATCTTTTTCTTCTTGACTGCGCGCAATATTGCCTCCATGTTAGAGCCGCGCCCTGAAATCAGGATTCCAAGATTAATCATTGTATTTTTGATCTGGTCTTTGCGTAAATAAACGTCTTCTCTAGGATCAAAAAAGATCGTGTTTGAACCGCTTTAGACTAGATGTTACACCGGATCAATCTTGCAATTTATATCAGATGGATTTCTTCGAAATCTCAATTTGAAGCAAGTCGTAAAGATGACATCTAATGGAATTTTTGTATCAGGACAGAACGGCGCCAAGATATACCTTGATCCAAAAAAAGGAACAGACAACGGCATTACCTTTGTGTCTCATGCCCATATCGACCACCTTCACAGGCAGAGCGGGGGGCTGGTTTTGGCATCGCAGCAGACAAGTGAGATTGCAAGACTGCGTGGCTATTCCATTGAGAATTATATCGAAGAGTATGAGGATTTTTCACTAATTGATGCAGGTCATATACTGGGAGCCAGGGGCCTCTTGTTTGGAGACGGAATTTTTTATACTGGCGATATTAGCACGCGCAATCGCGCATTCATGAAGGGCGCCAGTGTCCCAAAATGCAAGGTATTGATAACAGAGTGCACATTTGGGATGCCAGAGTACGTCTTTCCTCAGGTGGAAGATACTGTCAAGCGCGTAAATGAAATCATATCTGATCTGTACTCTAGGGGAAAGCCCGTGATTCTTTTGGGATACGAGCTTGGAAAGGCACAGATTCTGTCGTATCTTTTTTCACACTGGGCGCCATACTATCACGATTCTGTAAAAAAAGTAAATGATCTTTATAGAATGTTTGGCATAGACTTGCCTGATTCCATGGGACACTCGCCGGCAGAAAGCGCGGGGCTCTTGGACAAAAAGCCATGGCTTATGATTGCGCCAAACATGAGCGGCAAGAACAGTTTTGTGCGTCACATGAAATCAAGGTATGATGCAATAACAATCGGCTTTAGCGGGTGGGCACAATCGCCAAGATTTGCATTTGCGCGACAGCACGACTATTCAATACCATTGAGCGACCACTGTGATTACAACGAGTTGGTACAGCTTGTCAAGCAATGCAATCCTGAAAAGATCTATACGGTTCATGGGTTTGTCGAAGAGTTTGCGTCAGATTTGGTAAAGATGGGCTACGATGCCCAGCCTCTCACTGAGAACGCATTAGACGACTACTTTTGAATACAACTAGCCTAAAAAACCCAAAAAAGTAAACGTATCCTGCTGTAATATCTGAAAAGGTTCTGTCTAATTAACGGCTCATGCCTCTTAGACTTGCTTTCATCGACTCCTCGGATTGGTGGCCTTACGCCTTCCACGTTCCGCCTCCTTGCTTCAACTGAAAGCCCTCTGGGATGCCAAAACCTACTGCACCCCGCTCTACCAAATTTGTAGAGCTTACTTCACCATTACAACTGGTCGTATTAGGCCAGTCGAGATCGTTTACAATCATCCCCTTAGAGTAAATCCTCCGCCTATTGGATGAAAGAGATGGTGGAAACATTACAAGAGATAGGATCCATGCATCTAAAAAGATGCGGGTATGTTACAATAACCTTGATTCCAGTGAGCCGCAGATTAGACAGAATCTCTGAAAATACTTCGCTGGTATGACACGGTTATTATTTAATGTGTGGAGATGATCTGAAAAACGTACTACTACTTAAATACTGTCCCGGATTCTCTATGGTGGGAAAATAGCATGGAAATTTTACTAATAGATGACAATGAAGACATTACAACTATGATGCACAAGTATCTGACTATCAAAGGACATGGATGTACAGTCTCAAATGATGGAAGGAACGGTCTTACCCTCATCGAGCAGCAGAAATTTGATGTTGTCTTGTTGGACTTGGCAATGCCAGAATTTACCGGTATTGATGTTGTTGAAAGTCTTTACAGTTCAGGAAAGATAAAAAACAAAAAAATAATTCTGTTTACTGCTTCAAGTGTCAAGGATGAAGAAATAAAAAAACTCATCAAAAAAGGGGTGCATTCCTGTCTTAAGAAACCAGTGAAATTAGAAGCGTTGATGAAAGCTATCGGGGGTTGAACTCTGACAATAGACGATGAGGACAAAAGTGAACCTCATTCTCCAACCGATGAATCCAAAATAAAAGAACTAGAGCAAGAAAAAATAATACTGGGCGAAACAAACAAGATCCTGTCAAAAAATACAGAAGAGTTAACAAAATCAAAGGAGGATCTTGAAGAAAAACTTCAGGGAGAAACAAAAAAATCAAAAGAACTAGAACAAGAAAAGTTAATCCAGGGTGAAATTTCAGAATTAAACGAGATAAAAGCAGCGAAGAGTCATAGAAGGACATTTGTTCTCATTGCCATCATTGCAGTCGGTGTATCTTCAGCGTTTGTAGGGTACTCGTACTATGAGAATCAAATTCTGGTTAGCACTACATCGCACTTGCTTGGAAATTACAATTCAAATTATGTCATACAGAACTTGCAGGGCAGTGTTGTCAATACGTGGGTGTCCTGGAATCTAGTACAAGGGCAGGTCTTACACGTCAACATTGTAAATGATGCCAATCTTCCAGAGGACAAGATTAACGCAATAAAAGATGCGATACTGTCTAGTGGTACAGTAACAGTTGACAATTCATTGCTAAATGAGGGACCATCTGGAACTACTTCTACTCGCTATAAAGGATGGGATGGTGCTCTAGCTAATCTAAAAAATGATCCCACCAAATTTTACATACCTCAAAGCTTTGACATAACAGAAGACAAAAGTGGTGCAGGTGACATCGTACTAACGCTCACAAATGACCAAAACCCAGACGGTCTATCTGGGTTTACAAAGTCAGTTGCAGACGGAAACCAGATTCTAAAGAGCAAAATAACAATATATGTTGCAAGCCGCCTTTCTGGTGCCCAACTTTCTGCCATTACAAGGCACGAATTTGGCCATGCGTTGGGTCTTGCACACTCTACTGATCCTCAAGATTTGATGCATGCAGTAATCCGAACAGATTATCCGTACATTTCCGGCTGTGACATTGCTGCCATCAAGGGACTATACGAGGGCGATGAGAGGAGCCAAGTATTGTGTCAATAGGTATGAATCTTCTTCAGTTTTTTCTTTGATCTGCTTATTTATCCATAATTGTATGTTTTATCAGGGTGGAAAATGAGTACTAAATTGCAGATTCAAGGTATTTTGATGGTGCTTATTGCAACATCAACAGCATTATTGATAACCGTTGTATTTTATACGCAGGAAGAAATCAAACAGGTGACAGGTATCATTAAAGAGGGAAGATTGATACTCGCAAAACAGATCGCTAATAGGTTAGAATTACGTTTTGGTGATGCAATCAAAATTATGCAACTTACAAGCAAAAATGATCATATCACGAACCCCCCTCTAGCATCTGCAATTGATAGCAAATTAAATGGCATACCTGAGAATCTTGATACGGACAGAAGAAAGGTGATGCATGATGTTTTTGAGACATATGGAGGTTTTCAAAACTTACTTTTCTTACTTCCAAATGGTGATGTATACATCAATGAACCATTCGTTTTTCAAAAGAACATGACTGCATCTAATTTTGCATTTAGGGGTTGGTATAAGGATGTGATATCTTCTAACAACATTACTGTAAGTCAGGTTATAACTTCAAAATCAAGCATTAAACCAAATGTGGTAATTGCATTACCTATTTTTTCTCAAAACGGGTCTTTGGAAGGAATTTTAACGGCATCCCTAAGCCTAGATAAAATACAAGAATATCTAAAAAGTTTGCAATCATATACTAACGAGAGAATATTGGTACTGGATAGCGCACAGACTGTAGCGGCAGATTCAGGAGGAATTCTAAAAGGTCAAAAATTTTCTGACATAACAACAGTAACTCAAAAGGGTCTTGGCGGCGAAAGCGGAACAGCTACTGACACAATAAATGGTACAAAAATGTTTATGGTATATAGTCCATTGAAAGTAGGACAAACTACTTGGGCTGTAATTTCTATGCAGCCGTATAATGACGCATTTCATTCTACAAATGAAATAATGCAAGAATCGTGGATTTTGGTAATCTTAATTGTAGCAATAACATCGATCTCAAGTTATTATCTTTATAATATATTTAAACGACGAGCCAAATTATCAAAAGAACTTGAAAAGGCCAATATCGAATTACAAATCAAGTCTCAAAAATTACATGATGCTGATACTGCAAAGGAAGAATTTGCTACCATGGTCACTCATGAATTAAAAACTCCACTGGTTACTATCAATGGTTATAGTGAGATGTTAAAAGAATCTGGCCTCTTAGGGCCTATAAATAAAGAACAGGAAGATGCAATAAACAGAATTTATACAAGTTCAAAAAAACTTGAAAGCCTAATCGGAGACATACTTGTTGCCCAGAAGCTGGATTTGAATAAAATGCACTTTAACAAGGTAGATTTTGATGTTGAAGAATTTATGAATAATATAGTACAAACATATTCTTCTGTTATAAAGGACAAACAAATTCAATTTAAAAATGCGGCAACTGAAAGGTTAACGATAAACACTGACAAAGATAGGCTATCGCAAGTCTTTGACAATCTCATTAGAAACTCAATAGATTTTGTTCCATCTGAAGGAGGGGAAATTGAGATTGGTGCAAAAAATAGGAATGGGCATGTTGAATTTTTTGTAAAAGACAATGGTATAGGTATTCCAAAAGACAAACAAGTCAATCTTTTCAAGAAATTTTACCAGGTAGACACCTCACTTCAAAGAAGTCACGGGGGAACAGGATTGGGACTGGTAATCTGTAAGGGAATAGTGGAAGGATTGGGAGGGAAAATTTGGCTTGAAAGTGAAGTTGGGATAGGCACTACAATCTTTTTTACCATCCAAAAGAATGGTCTTGAAAATCAGGATAATTGATATTCATGGAATCAAGTTCGAATTGCATGTGGTGTCGTTCTTATGAAGGCACTGAATAAAAAAACATTATCTGAAGATGAAATGCATAAAATAAGAGAACTTGAACAAGAAAAAATTCTCCTGAGTGCATTACATGATCTTTTAGACCGAAAATATATGAAGATGGATGAACTTTGTACCATCGTATCTCATGAATTTAAAACCCCACTAGTGCCGATTAAAGCATATCTTGAAATGCTTCTTAAAGGGAATTTTGGAAAGCTAACAAAGATACAAGAGAAAAAATTGTCCATCGTAAGAACAAATGCAGGACGGTTATCTGAACTGATAGATGACCTTATAGAATTTAAGAAAATTGAGGTGGAGGGGTTAAAAATACAAAAAAAGAAAGTAATTTTGAGTAAAGTGATAACTGATTCCATTCTGGCGGTGCAATATGTAGCAAAAGAAAATAAAATCAATGTAATTCATGATCCCAGTCCAATTGTAATAATTTGTGATCCTGATAAAATCTCCAAAGCCTTGATAAATCTAATCAAAAATAGTTTGGATACTGCAACACATAGTGACAGAATAGGAATCTATGTCATGGATGGTGAAAATGTAGTAGAAATAATGGTCAAAGACAATGGGGTGGGAATTCCAAAAGGCAAACAAAAAGCAATCTTTGAAAAATTTAATCAAGCAGACATGTCTTCAACTAGGGAAAAGGGTGGAATTGGTTTGGGACTTTATTTGTCTAAAAAGATTATAGAATCACATGGTGGTAAAATATGGGTAGAAAGTGAAGTTGGAAAAGGAACCGAGGTTCATTTTAGCCTGCCAAAAAATCTTTAATCGTATTGACTCAATCTCATATTTGAATTTGTGTACCTGCTGATTTACTAGTGCTCTTTTTTTTTGGAAATTGGTGCCACACTGGAATCACGTACGTGGAAAATTTTCCATACTGTATTTATGTTATAAAACAATGATCATTAATAGGTTATAATGTATCAGATCTCTCTCTTAGTGCAAAAGGTTTTTCCAATTTGAATTCTCATCACAAGTACTTTGAGAAAGAATTAAGAAAATTACCCACTGCAGAACTGTGGCAGATTATCGAGGAATTGTTATCATCTCGTTATAAAATGCCTGACAAGAGTATGATGAATTATGAGCAAGTACTTGAGTTATGTATTATTTTAAAAGAAACCGATGAGATGGTTAGAAATCTTGAACAAATTGCCATTTTAAAAAATGGGTTAGAGGATAATTCAAACTGACATGTGATAATTCGGATTATTTTCTAATCTCTAACCATCTTCATTTCAATCAAACAAATCAAATCGAAATATTCTGTTACCTTTAGGATGATCAATCACAAATGTCTTGCATCGTCAACCAAAGAAGTGGCCAAAACAGTCACACTAAATAATTGCAAGAGGAACTGATTGTCATATCAGATGTGGCCAAAGCAGACTCAAATGACATAATGGATACCATTGCCAAAATCTTTCGAGAATACATTGTTTATGCCAACAGTTTAACTTCTGAAGTTTCATACAAGTCGGCTTCATCAAAGCTTGAAAGGCTCAACTTTGCCCTAAACGATATTTCAATTTTTGCAGGCTTGATAAACAGCGAGTCTTTCTCAGAGAAGGCAAACTACTGGACCGCGGGTCTTTTCATCTCGGCAGCAGTAAACAAGGTAATAAAAGAAGATGATAAAGTGACCCTGGACTTTACTGGTCTTGGAGGCACTGTTGATTGCATAGGCTACAGACTAGAACAGGGCAAAATCGTATTACGGGGCAACGCAGGCGATTATGTTGGCGAGGCAATGTCTGGAGGCGAGATCACAGTACAAGGCAATGCAGGGTATTACACTGGATACGCCATGTCAGGGGGACACATCATAATCCAAGGAAACACAGGTGGTCACATTGGTACATACATGTCAGGTGGTGTTATAGATATAGAAGGCAAGATTGGTTCTATTGCTGAATCTTGCAGAGGCAGAATCTATCACAGAGGCACACTACTGAGATAATTTGTGCAAACAGTGACTCTATCTTGAAGAAAACTTTCTCAGTGTCCTATTGTATGCAACACCAAACCTGTGTGCCTCATCTCTTGCATGCTGGAGAATCTTTAGTGCAGAACTATTTTTTGGCAAGACAATAGGACCCTTTATGTTTGGGTGGTAGATCTCCTCATTTTCTTTGGCAAGTGAAACAACCGGTATGCCAACCCCAACAGTTTTTAGTGCATCTAGTGCCGCATTTAGCTGCCCCCTTCCTCCATCTATGAGTATCAAGTCAGGCATCTTGGAGTTTTCCTGTCGCAGTCTTAGATATCTTCTTTTTACCACCTCGTTTATCATTGCAAAATCGTCTCTTCCCTGTACCGTCTTTATTCTAAATTTTCGGTATCCTGATTTTGAAGGCCTGCCGTCTACAAGGCATGACATTGAACCCACTGCATAGTCTGTACCGTGGTTTGAAATGTCAAAGCATTCTATTGTTCTTGGAATGCTCTCTAGATTCAATTTTTCTTGAAGCTCAACTGTGGCAGGGTCTGCCCCCTTTGACAGCAAGAGGTCAATGTTTTTCATTACTAGTTTTATCATCGCTTTTCTTTTTCCGCTCGCTGGTACCATAATATTCACCTTGAACCCTGTAGCACGGGAAAACATCTCTTCGAGAATCTCTTTTTCAGATGGTATCTCGCTTGTAACTATGAACTTTGGAATTGGGTTTGAGGAATAGTACTGCGATAGAAAACTTGAAAACGAGTTGTCTCCTACCAAGTCAAACGAAAATCTGTTCCTGTCTTTTATCACGCCGCGAGTCTGCCTAAAACTCATCACGTGTGCAGTCTGGTCTTTTATCTTGATGCCAAAATATTCCTCGTCTGAGCCACGCACAGACTCCATCTTTTGTTTGGTTTGAAGATTTTGTAGTCTCTGCAAGGTCTCGCGAATCTCCTTTGCTCGCTCATACTGTAAACTGGATGAGGCCTCTTTCATCTCTGCTTCAAGTTTTGCAACAAAATCCTCCATCTTTCGTTTTCCCTTGAGGATGGATTCAAGCTCTGCAATATGCTCTGGATATCTCTTTTGCGCGTCCTTGAACTGGCATGGCGCCTCGCAGTTTCCTAGGTGATACTCTAGGCATGCCTCTTTTGGCAGCCTCTTACATATTCTAATCTTGAATGTCTTTCTTAAAAGCCCGATTGAGAGCATCTTTGAGCTTCCGTGGGTAAATGGTCCGTATACGCGCCCCTTTCCAAGAAACTCCCCAGTCCTTGTCCTTCTTGCCACCATCAGGCGAGGAAACGCTTCGTTGGTAATCCTCAGATACGTGTATCTCTGCTGATCTTTTAGCTCGATATTGTAGGGAGGCCTGTAGCGCTTGATCATGTTGGATTCAAGCAAGAACGCCTCTTCTTCATTGTCGGTTAGCACAAATTCTATGTCTCTTATTTTTTCCACAAGTTTCTGGGTCTTGTAGTTCTGGTTTTTGAAAAAATAAGACCTGACACGGTTCTTGAGGTTCTTTGCCTTTCCTATATACAGAATGTTGCTTTTGCCATCTTTCATGATATAGATGCCAGAGTGCGGTGGAATGCTAAGCGATGAAATATCAAGTGTCATTTCTCAAGATTCGTTTTATGTACTGCCCTGTGTAACTTCTTGGGTTCTGGGCTACCTGCTCAGGTGTTCCGGTTGCAACAACTGTACCGCCTCCGTCTCCTCCCTCCGGACCCAAGTCAATTATCCAGTCTGAATTTTTGATAACATCCATGTTGTGCTCTATGATTATTACAGTATTTCCAAGCTTTACCAAGCGGTTTAGCACCTCAAGCAATCTCTGAACATCTGCAAAATGCAACCCAGTTGTCGGCTCATCTAGTATGTAGACGGTTCTTCCGGTGTCGCGCTTTGACAGCTCTGACGCAAGTTTGACACGCTGGGCCTCGCCTCCAGACAATGTTGTGGCGGCCTGACCAAGCTTGATGTATCCGAGGCCCACGTCAAAGACTGTCTGGAGTTTTCTCTGGATTGAAGGAATGTTTTTGAAAAACTCTAGTGCCTCTTCTACTGTCATTGAAAGAATATCTGAAATGTTTTTGTCCTTGTAGTGTACCGCAAGTGTTTCAGGGTTGTATCTTTTGCCCTTGCATTCGTCGCATACCACATAGACATCTGAGAGAAACTGCATCTCTATTTTTTTGACCCCGTCTCCTTCACATGCAAAACATCTGCCGTCTGCCACATTAAATGAAAACTGTCCCGGCGCATATCCTCGCTCCTTTGATAGTTCGGTTTCTGCGTACAGTTCCCTGATTGGCGTGAATGCGCCGATGTACGTGGCAGGATTTGAGCGCGGGGTGCGCCCTATTGGAGACTGGTCTATTCCTATTACCTTGTCAATCTCGTCCAACCCTGCTATTGCCTTGTGTCTTCCTGGCCTGTCAATAGAGCCGTAGATGTCTTTTGCAAGTGCCTTGTAGAGGATGTCATTTACAAGTGTGGATTTTCCAGAGCCTGATACGCCTGTCACAGTTATCATCATCCCAAGCGGAAACTTGACATCAATATCTTTGAGATTGTTCTCTGCTGCGCCTTTTACGACAATCTCTCCTTTTTTTGCATGGATTCTTTTTTCAAATTTTATCGCATCGTGATTTTTAAGATACTTGCCTGTTACAGACTCGGGACTTTTTAAAATGTCTCGTATCGTTCCTTCAAAAACTACGTTTCCTCCATGCACTCCAGCACCAGGTCCAAGGTCTATTATCCAGTCAGAGCTTCGCATCACCTCCTCGTCGTGCTCTACGACAAGTATTGTGTTTCCAAGGTCTCGAAGCTTTGTCAGGGTCTTGACAAGCTTTGCGTTATCTCTTTGGTGCAATCCAATTGTTGGCTCGTCAAGTACATAGAGCACACCTGTGAGGTTTGAGCCAATCTGGGTTGCAAGCCTGATTCTTTGCGCTTCTCCGCCAGACAGGGTAGAGCTTACCCTGTTTAGCGTAAGATAGTTCAGGCCTACGTTTCTTAGAAACTCAAGCCTTGAGAGGACTTCTTTTAGAATTGACTTTGCAATATATTTTTCAGTCTCGCTTAGCTGCAGATTTTGGAAAAACTCGTAGCACGAATCAATTGACAAGTCACATACATCCATGATGGACAATGAATTTACCTCAACTGCAAGTGACTCGTCCTTTAACCTTCTTCCCTTGCATGTGTTGCACGGGGTCTCCCGCATAAACCTGCTCAGATCTTCTCTTTTTGACTCTGAATCTGTCTCTGCAAAATTTTTCTGCAAGCTTGGTATCACGCCATGAAAAGTATTGGTATACTCCCATCGTGAATCAGTTGACTGCGATTCGTATGAAAACCTGACAGCTTCCCCGCTGCCATATAGTATGATATCGAGTTGCTTTTGGGTCATCTTGTTAATTGGCGTCATTAGATCAAAGCCATATTTTTTTCCAACATCTCGTAGCGTCTGTCTCCTAAATGAAGAAAACCTGCCCGACCATGGAACTATGGCCCCATCTAGGATGGATTTTGTCTTGTCAGGAATTAACAGCTCTGGCTCAAACTCCATCTTGACACCTAGGCCGTGGCATGTCTTGCATGCACCAAACGGCGAGTTGAACGAAAAACCTCTTGGTTCAAGCTCACCTATTGATATTCCGCAGAACGGGCACGCATTGTTCTGGGAATAGACCTTCTCTTGGGTGTCTGCAACCATGACCTCTCCTTTTCCTGCCTTGAGTGCTGTCTGGATGGATTCATAGAGCCTGCTTTTTTCCTCCCAGGTTGCCTTGAGCCTGTCAACTACGATCTCTATGTTGTGCCACTTTTGCTTGTCAAGTGTTGGAAACTGCCCTGTAATTTCTATTATGTCACCATCCACTCGAATTCTAGAATATCCTTGTTTTTTTACATCTTCAAATATTTTCTCATACGTTCCCTTCTTTCTTCTAACAAGTGGTGCTAGAATCAATATTTTTTTCCCTTCTGATTCTTTGAGAATTGATTCACAGATTGACTCTATTGACTGGTTTGATATCTTGCGCGCACATCTTGGACAGTGCGGAGTTCCAATTCTTGCGTACAATAGCCTGAGATAATCGTAAATCTCTGTTATTGTTCCAACAGTAGACCGGGGGTTTTTGCTTGTAGTTTTTTGCTGAATTGAAATTGCAGGCGATAACCCTTCAATGGAATCCACATCTGGCTTGTTCATCATCTCAAGGAACTGTCTTGCGTAGGCTGATAGTGACTCGACATATCTTCGCTGTCCTTCTGCATAAATTGTATCAAATGCAAGCGTTGATTTTCCAGAGCCTGAAAGTCCTGTAATTACTACAAGTTTATTTTTTGGAATGTCGACATTGATGTTTTTTAGATTGTGCTCCCTTGCACCGCGGATGACTAGCATGTCATTCATTTCTCAACTGTCTCTGTATCTTGGTTAGTTTATCGCGGTACTCAATCGCATTCTCAAAGTCAAGATCTTCGGCATAACGCTTCATGGTGGCCTCTATTTCAATCGCAAGTGTTTGCAAGTCATGTCTTGACATGTGCTTTGTCTCCTCTAGTACAATTGTCTGTGCAGGTATTGCCTTTACAATCGTGGCAGGTGTGATTCCCATCTTTTTGTTGTATTCTATTTGCCTGTTTCTTCTTCTTTCAGTTTCTGCCATTGCAAGTTTCATTGACTGGGTAATCTTGTTGGCATACATTATCACAGAGCCGTCTACGTTTCTTGCAGCTCTACCAAATGTCTGAATCAGGCTGGTGATGTTTCTCAAAAAGCCTTCCTTGTCTGCATCAAGTATGGCAACAAGGGACACTTCGGGGATGTCAAGACCTTCTCTTAGGAGGTTTATTCCTACCAAGACGTCAAACTCTCCAAGTCTTAGCTGCCTTATTATCTCGGTTCTCTGAAGATTTTCAATCTCTGAATGAAGATATCTCACCTTGACCTTGTTTTTTGAGAGATACTCTGCCAAGTCTTCTGCCATTCGCTTTGTTAGTGTAGTGACAAGCACACGCTGATTTTTATCAACGCGCTTTTTTATTTCTAAAATCAAGTCGTCCATCTGCCCTTCTGTCTTTCTTATCTCGACTGTTGGGTCTACTAGACCAGTTGGTCTCACTAGCTGCTCCACTATCTGAAAACTTTTCTTGCGTTCATATTCTCCTGGAGTCGCAGAGACAAAAATTGTGTTTTTTACATACTTTTCAAATTCGTCAAACCGGAGCGGTCTGTTGTCAAAAGCGCTGACAAGCCTGAATCCGTAATCGATGAGAGATTTTTTGCGCGTATGATCTCCGTTGTACATTCCGTGCAGTTGTGGCAGAGTTACGTGCGATTCGTCAACTACAAGTAAAAAGTCGTTGCCAAAAAAATCAAGCAGGCAAAACGGGGGCTCACCTGCCAGCCTGCCATCAAAATGTCTTGAATAATTTTCAATCCCGGAGCAATAGCCAAGCTCCTCTATCATCTCCAAATCGTATCTTGTTCTCATTTCAAGCCGTTGTCTTTCAAGCTCGCGCAGCTGTGGCAGTCTTTCTTTTAGTTCGTTTCTTATTGACTCGACTGCTTTTTTTCTGACATCTGACGCCACAAGGTAGTGTTTTGCAGGATAGATCTTGATTTGCAAGACCTGTTTTTTCTCTTTGAGCGATACAGGATCACAGATTGATATCTTTTCAACATCGTCTCCAAACATGGAGATTCTTACAACGGAATCAGAATATGCCGGAATGATGTCAATTGTATCGCCCTTTATTCTGAATCTTCCAGGCAATAGTTCAGTATCATTTCTGTCGTACCTTGCATTGACAAGTTTTTTAATCAATGATCCTCGCCCAATCTCTGAGCCTTTTTCTATTGTAATTGACATGAGCTCCCACTCGCGAGGCGAGCCAAGCGAGTATATGCATGATACCGTGGCAACTACTATGGTTGGCTCACCTGAAAGCAGCATGGCCGTTGCCTCTAGCCTCATTTTTTCAATTTTTTCGTTTATCTGCGTGTCTTTTTCTATGTAGGTGTCAGTCTGAGGTATGTAGCTTTCAGGCTGGTAGTAATCGTAGTAGCTTACAAAATATCCTACATTGTTTTTTGGAAAAAATTGTTTTAGCTCAGAATAAAGCTGGGCCGCAAGAGTCTTGTTGTGTGATATCACAAGCGTGTTTTTTCCAGTCCTTTGAATGGCATTGGCAACTGTAAATGTCTTGCCGCTGCCTGTCACTCCAAGCAGAGTTTGAATCTTCTTTTTTCTAATTCCTTCTGCTAGACCTTCTATTGCCTGTGGCTGGTCGCCTGTTGGCACAAAGTCTGATACTATCTCAAAGGTAGGATTTTCAAGCAAGATTGCATCTTGTTGTATCTATTCCTAACTAAAACTTTGAGTTGTTCCAAATGCTGACTGGATGTTTGCAGGCATTTCTCAGGCGTTACCGTATTTTCTACCAGAGCGGGTCTTCTGATATCTCTAGTCCGTCTCTTGTCTGCTTTATGCCCATTATTTTGACTGTATTTTTGGCAGTAGGGGTATTTCTTTCAAGGATGAGCTTTGCCAGTGCAATTCTTGTTTTCTTGTCTAGGTGTTGCCCTATCTTGTATTTGCCGCGCATTGTATCTGGAATGACTTTGATAATTGCAACTTCGTCCAGTACGTGCATCTGAGGTGTTATCTTTTCGTACCTGCCTTCTGGCTGGTACTTTTCCATAAGAGAGTTTAGGGCAAATGCCTTCTCATCCCTGTCTGATACCAGGCTTCCGCGACCCTTTATTACAACACTTATGTAAAGTGTATCTGCCTGCGATGCGTCTGTTGGATGGGTAAAGTATGATGGCAGAAACTCTAGGCTCTGGTCCACCTCAAAGCCAACCTTTGGGTTTCTTGTAATATTCTCTAGTTTTTCTCCCCTGATGTGGGAATGCATGAATATCGAGTCGTCTGCATAAACAAAGTTCATCGGGATTATCTGTGGGTATCCGTCCTTGTCTATGCTGCAAACCCTGCCAGTTTCCTGGCTGTTTAGAAACTCTACTATCTTTTCTTTTGATTTTATCTCCAGTCTTCCAAGTAATTGCACAGATCAGTTATTCTCGGCGTTGATATTTCTGCGTATGGTTTAATAGTTAAATTGGGGCATATGGATTATCAAGTATGAGATTTGGCAGATTTGGATCTACTTTTAGTGCCTTTATGATTATCGGTACATCAGTAGCAGGATTTTCAAGCTTTGTGTACCGTCTGTTTGGATATACGATTCCGTCCTTATTCTGGGTGCATCTAAAAGAAGTTGGCGCTATCTTGATAATGTTGGCAGTCTTTGTATTTGCGGTCGCATGGCTTCTCAAGGCAAAACCTCACAAAAAACCCCAGCACTATTTTGTCAAGGTATTTGATGTTTTTGGACAAGAGTTTAAGATTGAAGGCATGAGAACTGAATTTAAGACCCACGACGTGGCATGGAGTTTTATGAAACATTACAAACTTTCTTACCCGTTATACAACTTTGCGCTAGTCTCTGATCTGCCAAATTCTGACAAGATGACAATTTTTAGATATCTCTAAAGAGATCTTGTGAATTGACTTAACACCATCTCTTTAAAACTAGTTCAATGTTCAGGTCTAGTGGTGTCTCAGCTCACAGATCCTTGAGACAGGGTCCTGTCTGCACCGTAAAATAATCAGGTGATTTTGGTGAAACCAAACCTCTCTCACAATTTTTTATTTTGAATCAACAAACGAGTTTGTCGACAAAGAGTAAAAATAGTAAACCCCTCTCTCAGGCGTGGAAATTGAAGCTGTCTAGGTAATAAGGTAATTTATGATTTGTTGGAGAATCTTTAAGATCAATACGAAAGTTATGATATTTAATTTGGATGCAAAGGGAAAACCCTTCATCCTTGGGATATTACCAACTTTGGTAGGTTTTTATTTCATTTATCTTACTTTGAGAGTAGACCTTGCTGGTCAGATAAGTCATATCAGTTCTCTAATATTTGCGCTCATATTATTTTATTTTGGTGGAAGATTCCTATACAAAGTCTGGAAAAATGAAAAAATTGAAAGCCCTGAGATCAAGGTTTCGAAACTAAGACGAATGATAGCGATTGGGATAGCGATATTTTGGCTCATATTCTTTATACTCCATTCGCAATCAAAGTTGTAAATATGACTCTCAAAGGAAAACAAAACCATTACAACGTAAAATTTCTCAATGACTAAGGATTCTCTGTAAACGTATGAGAGAACAAGTTTGTATTTGATTAGAACATACTCGTACTATTAGTTCCAGATTGAAGAAACTATTTGATGGAATCAGGACTTCCTATTCGAGAATCTAGATGGCATAGACCACGTCTTTACTTAACGATTGTCGGACTCTTCTTGTTAATTTTTCCATTTATTCCATTATCATATGTTGTTATCCTTACTGGAATAATGCTGTTTGGAGGCGGGGGCATTATGGCATTATTTGTAGCCTTTGAATTTGCCCCCGCATTCTTTATGTTGTTAGCTGTAACAATATTATCGGTATCTGCTGCAACAAAATTATTAAGACAGGAGGAAAAGTCATTTACTATTTCATTTATTTCATTGACGATATGGTCAGTTTTGTCATGTCTTTTTGCCTTTGGATTTACTCTACTCCAATTCGGTAATCGAACGGCGCCTATTGAATGGGGTTTGACCTGTTTAGTGTTTATTGGTGTAATGTTTTTCTTTTTAATTAAGGGTAGGAGAAAATCGGTAAAATAATCTTAAGATTGAACGGGTCCAATTTCATCCAACGATTTTTTACAAGAATAAGAACCGATGACAACTATACAAAACCATTTTGTTCTGTTTGGGACACCGCTAAGCGTACTTATTTTCTTGGGTTGTTTTGGTCTTTAAAGTATGGCAGTACCGTAGAGCCAAACCTGTCTATTGAACCAAAGTATCCAGAACCCCAGAACCTGACAATAAAGTGGTTAACCCCAGCTTTTATGAATCTCTCAAAGACAGGTATGATGTCATCTGGAGTGCCGATTCCAATTGACGAGCGAGCTACTTTGTCAGGAATTGTCTGTGCCGCCTCTCTCATCTTTACTATCCATTCTTGATTTGACATCGAGTATTCTGTGAAATATTTCTTAAAGTCAAAACCTGCAACATCTTCGATTCCATGCACCTTGAGAACTTCGGGTTTGAACAAACTGACCTTTACGGCATTTTTCATCTTTGCCCATGCTACTTCGCTATCATCTGCAAAGTAAACATCAATATCTACACCAAACTGGAACTTTGAATCATCTCTACCGTTTTCTTTCATGGATTGTTTGATTGCCTTGACATGGTCCTCGTAAAGTTCTGGGGTGTATCCTATTGGGATCCACCCATCCCCGTATTTTCCACACAGTGCCAGAGTTCTGGGCGCGCCTGCTGCCATGTAGATTGGGGGATGCGGGTTTCTAATCGGGGCTGCCTGTAAACATGCATTGTCAAGCTCATAGTATTCTCCCTTGAAACTTACTCGGTGATCAGGTGATGATTCAAAAAGTAATTTAATTACTTGAAGCTGTTCTTCAAACCTGCCAACTGGTTTGTCCCATTGTATCTTGAACTCTTTGATATTTTGGGCCTCACCTGCACCGATGCCAAGTGTTCCTCTTCCGTGTGAAACTCTGTCAAGAGTTATAGCAGCTAAAGCAATATTTGACGGATGTCGTCTGACAGCATCTGTCACACAGGTTCCAAGCTCAACTTTGTTTGTAATGGCAGCAATGGCAGAAAGCATGACCCATGGGTCATTTACAATTGCATGATTCCATTGGGGAACGTTGCTGTGGTCCATGTACCAAATCGAGTCGTACCCTACCTTATCAGCCAAAACACAGGCTGTTAAGATTTGATCCTCTGTTAGCCCAAGACGAGCAACATTCAATCCCTGTTGAATTCCAAACTTGATCATATTATATGAAACCTTGTCGCAATTTGTTCATTTGATAGCGGTATTTAAGTTTAGTAAGAGACGCGGTAATCGCCGTTTGAAGTGATAAAGTGGCCGTAAAATCTATCAAGCTATTAGTTGTCGACAAATTTTATAGCTTGACCCTGTAATAGTCCCACCTTTCAGGATCAAATTGCCTTACAAACTCTATTTTCTCGTTGCGCTTTTTTCTTTCTTGTATTACGTCTCTTAGTGCAAAGCTTGCGAGATATTTGTATCCCTTGGATTGGGCCTGCATTAAAAACAACTGGCGCATCTCTCGTCCGCCCTTCATTCCCCAATACCCCATTTTCAACGCAATCGGCTCTAAAAATATCGTATCCCCTTTTCCAAAATGTGGATCGCCGATATCGGAACGAAGTTTGTAGTTTTCTAGCGAGCTTCCCTTTACAAAACCAACTATCTGACCATTTTCGTCTCCAACCCTTAGCGTGTTGAGCAATATTTTTGGGTCCCGTACCGAGTCTGCAAAATTTGCCTTCAAAAACTGGAGAGGACGTGGCAACTCGTGGAAAATTTCAAAGAGTGTCTTGATAAATTCATCTTCCTGTCGTGCCGTGATTTTGTCAATTGTTGGTATCAGCTGCACTTTATCGTAAATCACTGCTGCCTGATTCTGTATTTCATTTTCTCGAAGTCTCATGAATCCTAATACGTTATCCATAAATGACTTGCGCATAGTTCTTGGCAATGCTCCTAAAATTTGGTTGCACATCTCTGACTCGTTGTTTAAAAGATCCTCAAAATATGCGACAGCGCGAACTGCTATCAAATTGGGATGCCATGCCAAGGAATGTGCGTTCTTCTTTGCCATCTCAAGCGCGTATGAGAAATCGCCCATCGCATAACCGCCAATCCTGTCGGATACGGAAAGAAACCATCCAAGTTTTTTGTAATGTTCAATCTTTGCCGGATTGTCACTTGTAATGCCTGACACAGAATAAAAATGATCAATTAACAATTCTGCTTTCTCTTTGTTCTCTCCAACCCAAGGATATGTTGTTCTCAGAATCATTGCTGATATGATGTTGGGGTCAATGCTGGATTCTTTTAGAAACAACTCTAATATTTTATCAGTTTTGACAAAATTGACAGCGTCAGGCTCATGTGGCTTGTCCACTCTTTTCTGAGGGTCGTAATCATGGAACAAGGCAGCTACGAAGAGATACTTTGCATCGTTCTTTGTAATTAGGCTCTGCTGGCTCTGCCACTGCGCTGCCAAGAGAGTAATATACGTGACTTCTAACTCGTGGATGATATTGTGGTATCCATAATAATCAATACCCAGTCCTTTCTGATGGAACAGGTCTATTGTATAATCGAGGATCTGAGAATAGTAGGAGGAATCAAGCCCGCTCTGGCTTAATGTCTCTAATATTTTACCTCTGAGATTGCCGGTACTGTATATCTCTTGCATTGGGACTTTTACTTGTATGGTGCAGGTGACATAAAAGCTTAATTGGAAAAAGAATCTGTATCGTTCTTTTACATTTTGCCATTGACGATATCTTGCAAGAGATGCATGATGTCCTCTTTTGTCACAGGTATCGGATTTGGATCGAGGTGACCTCTGTCAGTCATGACCACCTCTGCTGCCTGATCAATAGGTGTCTTGAGAGAAAGCTTGTCAAATTTTAGCTTCTCTATTACTTCCTTGAATTTGTCATAGAAGATTGATTTGTTAAATCTGTGTGCAACTGTAGTGCAAGATGAAAGTGAGTATCCGTGAGGCACGCCCTCATTTGAAAATACATACGATAGAGCATGTCCCAATGTTGTTGATGCATTGCCAAAGCCAATTCCAGATAACATGGAACCAAATGGATAGTTCTCAGGCTTGTTGTTAATTATTGCATCGTATAACACATCAAAAGCAGACTTGCACATCATCTTTGTAAACTCGTTTCCTCTCTTGCTGTCATAACCTTCAGTTGCTTGGGCACATGCATCGCATACTGAATTCTTGACTATTGCTTCCGGAGTTCCTTCCATAAAGTAAGAGTCTATGACTGCAGTATCGGCAAGAAACCTTTCGTCCTGTAAGAGCTTTTTCTTTCCTTCAAATTTGAGTACACAGTATGTTGTCATCTCTGCACCGGTGCCAAATGTTGTAGGGATGAGTATCTTTGGTATCTTCATCTCCATGCCAGAGTATTTTGCAACATCAAGCGAGCTTCCACCACCGAGACCAATTATGGCAGATGGGTTTTTTGACTTGAACTCTGCGATTACTTTGTTTACTGTTTCAATGGAAGGCTCTGGCTCTACCTTGTCGTATAGCATATAATCTTCAATCTTCATCCTGGTAAGCCACTTTTTTGATACCTCAGGAGGAGCTGTTGTAACAACAAGGGCATTTTTTGGATATTGTGTGTCTGATAATGCGTCTTTACCATAGTTAATTGTTTTTGGGATTCTTACTGTATTCATAGCGAAATAAGATTTGCAATTATTATTATACTCTTTGCTTGTTCTGACATTTTAAAACACAAAACAGAATGTGTTGTTTCTATCCCAAATAAATGGGAACAAAGGTGTGCTTTTTATATCTAAAAACCGGAAGGATGGTAAGAAAATGAATCCCAAAAACTCTGATGAAACAATTTCAAAAGTAGAATCTTTGATTCGTGTGCTCTCAAAGGCAGCGCCACGCGGTGACATTTTAAATCAGGATGAAATAAATGCACTCAATCAAGTGGAATCTGAGGATCAACCCAAGTTGGCTGACAGATTGGAAGACATGATAGTACTTCTAAAGGATGAACCCGATAACAAGCGAAAGATATTAGAGATTCATGATACCGTAATGGATGAGTTTGGTCATGTTAGACCAGTTCATGATACGCTAGACTCGGTAAAGGCGTATTTTCTCAGCAAGCAGTAGATTACAGCCCTATGCTGTTTATGGCAGCACCGGAATTGGCGTCAACTACTAATATCATCTTTTTTCCTTTGTGGTCATATTTTGCAAACCATATTGGAGCATGCAGTAGCTCACCGCTTGCAACGTCTTCCTCTGTCTGCATTTGTTGTATCATGTGATACTTGGAGTGCGCCTTTTCTGACTGCAGCTGATCCGCTATTGTCTTTGCTTGGTTCTTGGCAGCATCCTCATTGATGTCTCCATTTAGAACTTTGACTGATTTTGGAATTTTTTTCGAGTCAAAATCAATTCTTCCATCGAGCGCAAATTCATAATTGTGAGGCTGGTATATTGTTAGCGACTTTAATGCAATTACGGGACAGTTGTAATTAGAGTCAACTGTGTATGCTTTTTTTGTATTTGACTGACCCATCATTCCTCCGCCTAGCATGCTTCCCATCAGCATGCCGTCCATCATGCCGCCACCAAAATTTCCTCCGCCTCTTTGCGAACCAAACCCTCCTCCTCCCATGGCTCCACCCATGACACCAAACAGGGCAGCCGTAGTAGCTATGCTTCCTACCTCTGCGGCAATGTCTATTGCAACAAGATTAGTTCGTGCGGTAACAGGTATTATCCAATAAGGTACCATGGTCAAGTTAAGCTCCTCCAAAGTTGAATGTTCCTGCAAATGTCTGTGGAGCAGGCCCTTGTCCATCATCTTGTGAAGTCTTTCTGTAATGTCATCTTTGTCGGTTATGGTGACTGGAAGCATCGTGTGCTTTGCAATGTTTTTCCAGCCCGTGTTCTCTAAAGTTACACTACTGCCGCAATATTCGCATGTTATTACCATCTCCCCAAACTTTGGTGATATGGGTGCGCCACAGCTTGGGCATTTAATCTCTTTTACAGTATCCTGAGTTTGACTTGCAGTTGCCTGAGCGGGTTGGGCTGTTTGAGGTGCTTGAGATGTTTGAGATGTTTGAGGTTGCTGTTGTTTTGCACCACATTTCATGCAAAAAGTTGCGTCATCTGGAAGTTGTGTGTCGCATTTTATACAATACATATTTTTTCTCCTAACTTGTCTTCAGCTGCTTGCCGCAGCTGGAACAGAACTTGGAATCAGTAGCAATGTGAGCTCCGCATTGTGGACATAAAATTCCTTCATGTGGTTTTGGTTGTTGTATTTGTTGTTGGCTTGAACCGCAGTTTGGACAGAAACTATTGGAGGCAGGCATCATCATGGCGCATTTTGGGCATTGTTTCATTGGTGGCTGATACATTCCTTGTCCCATCTGGCCTGCCATGGCATATCCTATGCCGGAGCCTGCCCCAAATCCTACTCCTAGGCCAGCCCCTAGACCTGCAACGCCTCCTGTATTTTTTGCAGCATCTGTCATTGCCTGACCTGCTTGGTATTGCATGTAATTGACTCCAAGCACTGACATCTCCGCCCGTGTGTTAATTGCCTTTTGAACCTCTTCTGGTAAGCTAATTGTAATGCCTGATATCTTGTTTATCTCTATTCCATACTGCCCAAAGCTAGTTGGTGCATTTGCAAGTACCACCTGTTCAATGTTTTGAAGGTTGGAGGCAATTTCGGTAATTTTCAAACCATTGTCTTTCATCTTTCCTACTGCGTTGAACACAAGAAGAATCATCTGTTGCTTGAGCCTGGTCTCTACGTCATCTGAGGTCTGGACTGCAAATGTTCCAACGAATTGATTGACAAAGTTCTCAGGCTGTGATACCTTCCATCTGAATTCTCCAAATATTCTAAGATTTACTATTCCAAATGCAGGATCAACAAACTGGTAGGGTTCTGCTGAACCGAATTTGCCGTCGATGTATCTGTTCTGTAAATAGTAGACTTCGGCTGCCTGCTGTACTCCAGTGAAGAATTTTAAAAGACCGCCAACTATTGGCGCATTAAAATCGGTAAGGGCGTATCTGTTTGGCTTGTCAAAATAGGTCAACACCTTTCCATCTCTGAAAAAGACCGCAATCTCATCTTCTCTGACTACAATGTTGTCATTTAGTCTGATAAGGCGTGGAACCTTCCACATTACGTTGCCTTGTTTGTATTGAGAATCCCACTCTATTGTGGTAGACCCTGCTATGCTACCTCCGCCAAAATTTGGATCTTTTTTATGCCCGAACATTTACATCTCACTTTGTATCTTTCTTGTTATTATCATTTTTTGATTCCTACTTTGTCACCAATATGTTTTCAACAGATTCAAGTCTCTGTTTCCAAGTGTGCTTAAAGTCTTCTAACATGGGGCTAATTTTGGCAGCGATTGCTTGTGCAGTTGACGCTCCAGACGTATATTCGGTCAATGATCCTCTTGCTGTAGATGAGATCTGTTCAGCACTATTGACAAAATTATAATCATATTCGTATAGCTTGTTCAGCGTGTTTTCATCAATTCCTATGTTTGGGGATATGCCTGCGGAGCCTTGCTGGGAATGAAATACCTCTCCTGAAATTTGTTGTATCTGTGAAATGATTGATCCAATGGAAGTCAGACTAGAAAAATCGCCCTTGTCAGACATTGCTTTTCTCAATGTTTCCAAATTATTTTTTGATTCGTCAAGCTTGTCAAAAACCTGTTTTCGTAACAGTTCATCTGCCGCTCTAATGTCTTCTAGCTTGCGATATTCTTTGAGTGCTGGTATGGCAAGCTGCAACTTTTTGAAAAAGCCCCGGCTTTCGTCTACTTTTTCTCTTAGGTCTGGATTATTTTCTGACACTGTGTTCACCATATGCATTTACATCGCTTAAGTATTGCGTAACCAACGTATTGTTGCTAATTTCACAAAGACATCTCATGGTTTTTTACACCACAATTATTCCGTTGGAAATGAGCCACTGAATCCCTGTTACAAAGGTGCCGTCAGAGATTTGTCCATTTGCCCACCAGCCTGCATTGGTTTTAATCCATGCCGGAATTGGGGGCGGTGACGCTGTAGCAGAGCCGCCTGACTGTGCTGGTATTTGTATTATTCCATGTTGTATCATGTATTGAAGACCCTGGATGAATTGGCCATCTCCAATCTGTCCTTGCGACCACCACTTTGCATTGTTTTTTATCCATGATGGAATTACTGTGCTCTGAGTACCACTAGACTGTGGGGGTGTTGTTGTAGAATTAGTACCTGTTGCAGAATTGGTATTTGCGTTTGATCCTCCTCCGGCATTAACAGTAAATGTTGCAGTCTCGGGCGGTATTGGCTGGAAGAGTATTCCGTCTACTTCTACGATTACCTGATATGTTGCAGCATCAGGTAACTGGCACGGATAGGTAATTGACCCTTCAGATGTATGTAAAATTGAAGTACCACAGATCTGGTTGCTTCCTTCCATGACGGATATTTTGTAGTCAATGTGCACCTGAACTGCATGAGTTGATTTGTTGATAAAGGCTATCTGGAAATTTGTTGTACTGCCAGGGGTCGGATTTGCAGGATCTGTTGCAAAGCCAACATCGAGGGTTCCACCGTTTGTCAGCTTGACGACTTGGTCTGCATAAGCTGGCGTTACCATGACTGTGGCAATTGTTAAAAATCCAAGATACATCAATAGTTTTCCTTTATGATCAAAACTCATAACTCTCATGTGTTATCTTGTCCTAGACTATATATAAAAAAACTGGAACAAGGATACGCATTCCTTTTAAATTTTGGCGTCGGGATCTATGGCACTGAAAAGATTCAAAAATTCCAGCGTCTTTTCTTTATTTGTGTATGAACAATAAATGATTATTAAAAATTTTAAACAAATTGCAACAACTGCCAACAAAAAATTGGCGTTATCGATAGTTGAGCAGGGAATTTCTGGTGCCTTGCCAAATGCCTCACTAGAAAAGATTGTAAACAAAAACTTTCTCCAAGTGGGAAGAAAAAAGATATCTCTTGAGGGATATGGGCGCATCTACGTAATTGCCATTGGAAAATCAGCAGACTTGATGACACACGTAGTAGACTCGCTAACTCGGGTTCATGGAGGAATGGTAGTCATGCCAGACACGGCGTGCTCTATGGTTCGGAAAAAGAAATTTGCCGTGGTAAGATCAAGCCATCCTGTTCCCACAGTAAAAAGCATCATTGCAGCCAAGAAAATAACTGAATTTCTAAAATCACTTGAGGCGACAGACTATGTGATCTTTCTAATTTCGGGCGGTGCGTCATCGCTGGTATCTCTCCCAGACGGTATATCATTGAAAGATAAACAGCTTGTTACTAGTCTACTGCTAAGGTCTGGCGCAAACATACGTGAGATTAACTGTGTGCGAAAACATCTGTCCAAAGTAAAAGGTGGAAGGCTGGTAGGGTCGCTTGGGTGTAATGCGGTATCCCTCGTAATGTCAGATGTGGTAGGAGATGATCTGTCTGTTATAGCATCTGGAATCACGTATTGTGACAAATCTACTTTTTGCGATGCAAAAAAAGTTCTAATAAAATATCACCTCAAAAATCTGATCCCAAAACCAGTATGGGCAAGAATAATTCTTGGAACCAAAGGACTCATACCTGAAAGCCCAAAAAAACCCAAGATTCAAAATTACATCATACATACTAACCGAAACTGCGTTGATCTCATGAAAACTCGTGCACAAAAACTTGGATTTGCCACAAGAGCAATCTATTCTTTAGAGGGCAGTGTGGATGATGCAGCATCTGAAATCTCAAAACATGTCCCAAACTCTCAAAACTTTTGTCTTGTTTTTGGGGGAGAGACCACCGTTACAGTAAAAGGGAAAGGAAAAGGTGGGCGAAATCAGGAATTGGTCTTGAATCTTTTAAAAAAATTAAAGGATCGTGATAAGAAAATTATTGTGGTATCTGTGGGGACAGATGGAATAGACGGAAATACATGTGCTGCAGGCGCAATTGCAGATTCTTCCATGCCGCTAGGCCCCATCTACAAATATCTAGATGGAAATGACTCTTATCACTACTTTAAGAAATATGGCGGACTGGTCTTTACAGGATCGACTCACACCAATCTTATGGATGTGGGGTTGGTGCTACTAAAGTAGCGATGCCGCCCTGTTTTGCGGTGGCTCGATCAGATGATACTTTACTTGTAATCCTCTCTGATCTATTAGCTGCTGAATAAATTTAGTTTTAGAAATTATGAATGGATCATCGACAATTTTATTCTCTGCAAGATGTCCAAACATGGACTTTAGATCAAGCATGATATTTACGACGTCATTATTTTTTATTATGAATCTGCCAATTCCCCAAAATATTCCAACATGCAGTGCAATGTATTTTGACTGCTCTGCAGTCACTATGTCATAGTAATTTTCTGCATGAACTCTTGTCTGTTCAACTTGCGTCTCACTGTTTTCAATTATCCATGAGATTGTCTTTGTATTTCCGTCAAAATAGTAAGTGTGATCCATATGTCAATCAAAAAGGTGTTGATTGTCTATATATTTTGAATATACAACTGAATAACAAAAATAAAAATCTGTGTTCGTGCTAGAAGCCAATTCATTTTTCACAAACATGGTCGACGAGTTGGTAGAGTTCTCAGAATACGATCCAGAGCTTGCCGAAGGACTAAAGTGGATCGACGGCGAAGCTCAAAAGCGAGGAATCACTTTCTACGAGATGGTTTTCCATGTTCTTCACAGATATGATATTGATACGCGCGCAAAAGACTGGCTCTCAAAAAGAAATTAAGATCTAAATTTTAGTGATCATATCAATATCTGAAAATCGATCCCGGGCAATCTTTAAGATCAGCTGAAGGATATTTCTTCACGTGGAAAAAAAGTTCAAAAAAGCGCCAAGGAAGCTTTTTGGCAGGTTTTCATCGTTTTTTCCATATTCTACGGTGGATGTTGTTATACGAAACGGCGATTCTTTTCTCTTGGCCAAAAGAACAATTCCTCCATACAAAAACAAATGGAATCTTCCCGGAGGGGTTGTTTTTAAAACCGAAAAGTTGACTGATGCTGCAAAAAGGGTTGCAAAAGAAGAACTTGGCATAACTATCACGATTGAAAGATTTCTTGGAGTTTACGAAAACCCG
Organism: Nitrosotalea sp.; assembly: GCA_050749405.1. Taxonomy (GTDB): domain Archaea; phylum Thermoproteota; class Nitrososphaeria; order Nitrososphaerales; family Nitrosopumilaceae; genus Nitrosotalea. Next base: position 67,949 of record JBOGRD010000003.1, on the reverse strand, counting down.
ATCTTGTCAAGGCATGACATCTCGCATGTTTTTATTGCTGCAATTTTAGGGGGAAAAATAACGCGCGATTTTCAGAGCAGCAAAGTAAAATTTTTTAAAAATGCTCCGAAAAACATGGTACCATACCAGAAAAAGATAGTGTGCGATGCACGGTTGTTCTTCGATAGCCTAGGTTAATGCTGAACAAATATCGCCAAACACGTTTGGATTGTATTGTCCTGCATACATCTTGACGCTTTTATCGCGCGGAATGACTTTGCAAATTACTTGTGGAATAAGAAAGTCCGCCATGACATACACTCCTATGAGCAAGCATCCTACTATGATGATGATGCCAAACGATGCCCTCATAGCTTGACAGTGAAGTGCGCCGGTATAATAATCATTTAATCAATTTTCAATTTATGTATAGGCGGGTGTTTGTCTTTTTTCAATAGGTACGTATTCGCAACCTGAGGGTCCGCAATACTTTCCAACATACACTGCCTTTGGTCTGTATAGCATAGGCTTTGGCTGGGCTTCGGCAAATTTTTCTTCAATTATGTGTGCAGTCCATCCGGCTGTTCTGGAAATTGCAAAGATTGGTGTGTTGAGATCCATTGGCATGCCTAGCATGTAGTATGTTGATGCACTGTAAAGGTCTACGTTTGGAAAAATATCTGATCCCTTTACCTTTTTCATCTCTTCCTCTGTCACGTCCTCTACTTTTTTTGTTATGTTGTACCATGGTTGACCCGTCTTTTCTGACAGTCTGCGAGAAAGTTCTCTTAAAACTTCGGCTCTTGGATCAAATGTCTTATACACGGCGTGACCCATTCCCATTATCCTTTCTCCTTTTGCAAGTTTTTCTTTTATCTTGGACTCTGCCCTGTCCTCGGTTTTAATATCTAAAAGCATCTTCATGACTTGAAAGTTTGCCCCGCCGTGTAGCTCTCCACTGAGTGCCCCTATTGCAGCACTGACTGCAGCATACATGTGCGCCCTAGTCGAGGCCACTTCTCTTGCAGCAAAGGTAGATGCGTTAAAACTGTGCTCTGCATGTAAAATCAGGCAGATGTCAAAAATTCTTGCAATCTCAGGGTCTGGCTCCTTTCCAGTTAACATGTATAGAAAATTTCCAGCGTGGCCTAACTCCTTTGAAGGCAGAACAATGTCTTTGTCATTTCTAATCCTGTCCCAATATGCTATGATTATTGGAATTTTTGAAATTAGATCTATTGCCCTGTTGTAATTGGTCTTGTGATCATCGCCTTTTTCCTTGTCGTAGATGGCTAACTCCGATATGCGAGACTGGATTACGTCCATAGGATTTGCTGTCTTGGGAAGATTTTTTAGATTTTTTTCAATGCCTTCTGGGATGTCCCTTGCCTCAATCAATTTGCTTGCAAAATCGTCCAAAGTCTTATCTGTCGGAAGATCGTCATTGAGGAGCAGGCACGCAGTCTCCTCAAAATTGGATTTTTTTACCAGGTCTAAAATGTCATATCCTCGATAGATCAGTTTTCCATTGATGCCATCTATTGCACAAATTTTTGTATCTGCGACCTCGATGTTACGTAGTCCTATGTTTTTTGTTTCCACTAACAATATTGCGGCAAATGTATATTAAAAATCTACTACACAACAGATCTAGTCTGTACAGGAAAAATATTACTGCCTGGGATAAAAATGGCGAAAAATTAAGCACTTGGTCTAATCTCGCAACTCTGTAGCATATAGCAAAATTTCCAAAGCATTGCATGAAAATGGTCCCATTAGAAGAGGATTTCATCAAACTAGTTGACAGTTTCGTGGTAGAAACTCGAGATCAGAAAATCTTGGACGAAATATCACAACTTGACCGGGACTCAAGACTACTTGGAATCTCATTTTATGACATGTATTGCATGGTTTTGCAAGATGGGACCAAGCACAGAAATTTGGTTTCAGAGTTCAAAAACTACATGACCCTGAAAAAACCAACTACTTTTGTAGCTTGAGTTAATTATTGAGTTAAGATCGTTTTTGATTTAAATGAGGGTGTTCTGACCTGTTAATTCTATGGCAAGAACCAAGGTCGTCTGCATTTCTCACAAAGAAGACGCCGATGGAATAGGAGCCGCGTCATTAATCCGGCAAGCCTTTGGCGGAGATACAAGGCTTGTCGACTATCCAGGTCTTATGACAGAGCTTGAACAACTGCGTAATGACGAGTCGCTAAAAACGGTATACATCTGCGACTTGGGTCTTAGCAAAACAAACCAAGATCAATTCGTCGAACTCCTAAAGGCATTAAGGAAAAAACGAGTCTCAGTGACATACATTGATCACCATGATCTAGAAGACGGCATCAAGAAAAAAATCCAGGCTTTAAAAGTCAAGTTGATTCACACTGTAAATGAATGCACCACAGTCCAAGTCTATAACGCATTCAAGTCAAAGCTAAATGACCACAGCTCTCTGATTGCTGCCTGCTCTGCAGTCACTGATTACATGGAAGACCGACCTATTGGCTCTAAACTGCTTCAAAGATTTGACAGGCAGTTTATCTTGCTTGAGGCAACCGTTCTTACCTTCACTATTGTTAGCCATCAAAAGGACTGTGATTACCTGTTGTATCTTGTAGATGAGCTCAGCCAGTTAAAATACCCGCATGATATTCCAAACACTTTCGAGTTTGCACGCATACAAGCAGAAAGAATCTCGGGGGTAATTCAAAAGGTAAAAGATAACATGAAGAAAATGAAAAACTTGGCTTACATGGAAGTTACAGATTCTGGCGCAAGTATGGTGGTTAATTTCGTATTGGGGATGTCAGGAAAGGACGTTGGGGTGTCATACAAATTCAGGGAAGAAAAGGGAATTTATGCTGTTTCCATTCGTGGTTCAAGATCATGCAAATCGCATCTGGGCAGAATAGTCAACCAGCTGGCAACCGAGCTTGGAGGATCAGGTGGTGGACATGACAAGGCATGCGGCGCAGTCGTGCCAAAAGAAAAAATTTCTCAATTTCTAAAAAAATTCAATTCCAAGCTTAACTGACTTCGGCTATCAAGTCTATCTCAACAGTAGAGTTTAACGGAAGGCTTGCAACTCCAACTGCAATTCTGGAATGCTTTCCACGGTCTCCAAATATTTCAAACAACAAGTCTGAGGCACTGTTGATTATCTTTGGCTGTTCGACAAAGTCTTGTGTGCTGTTTACAAATCCAGACACTCGCACTATTTTTGAAATCTTGTCTAGTGTTCCAAGTTCTGCCTTGAGTTGCGCCAAGACGTTTATGATGCAAAGTCTGGCAGCTTGCTGTGCATTCTCTATTGGTACATCTGTTGGGACTTTGCCCTGAAATTCTACCTTGCCGTCTTTGACTGGAATCTGGCCTGAGACAAATACAAGATTTCCTGTTCTGACAACGGGAATATACGAGCCTGCCGGTTTTGGTGGTGCTGGAAGCGAAATATTTAGCAAGGCAAGTTTTTCTTCAATCACAATTTTTTGCACATTGTCTGAACTTTTAACTTTATCTTCATATACGATGCAAGCAGAGTCTAACTGTGGAAAAGTCACATAGTAAGAAAATGCAAAAGGACTTGGATATCATGGAATCAAAACTTAATGCACTTGAGGCTTCATCTGATGATAAATATCAAAAATCTATGGCAGGTGTTCTAAAGGGCATAGTTGAAAATCAAAAACATCTTGTGGATGAATTTGAACACCTAAAAAAAGCAATAGATCTACTCACACTTCAACTCTTCAAAGTGGATAAAAGCTTCAATTCTGGATAGCAAATTCATGACAAACCGTCTTGTCATGTTTTAATATTTGGCAAGATCATGCAATTAATAAAAGATTAAATTCAGCACCTATTTTTTGGACAACAAATGTCACTGTCAAATGATCCTGCAAACAAACCAAAACCTGTTTTACAAGGCAAAAATCCCCATAACTACAGAAAAGTGGGTTATTCTATGATAGTAATTTCAGTATCTCTGACAGTGATTGGGTTGCTTTCGTGGAATCTAAGTGATAATTACCATTTCTCGTCTAACATAATGGCTTTACAAGAGGTGGATACCATGACGCCCAAGTCAGGCTACAACATTGTTCTTTTTGATGTCTCACAACCCGTAGGTGCAAAACTAATGCTGTTAGATAGTACAGGTACGCTTGATGCTGCGCGACAACTCCAATCCCAAGATGAGGCACAAAATCCTGGGTCAACACTGCAAGTTCTAATCTTTAACGCCACCACGGATTATAACCTAAACCAAATGGCAGGCGCCGAAGTGTTTCTCCAGACACCAAAAACTGGTTACAATGTGGTCCTTGATAATTACAATTTAGCCGTGGGGCAAAAACTTACACTGGGGTCACATCAGGAGTCTCTTGCCAACGCTACAAGCTATGAGCAACAACAGCAAGATCAAATACAAGGGCAAGAAGTCAAAATTCTGATTTTCACACCTTCTTTTGCTGATAATCTGATGATGGTGACAAATTCCAGTATGCCTGTGGCAAACTACACCCTAGTACTAAAAAATACAGCAAGTGCTGCCTCTAGCACACCGCAAACACCTGGAAATCAAACAACCCCAGTTGCAAGCTCAGGTGGTTCTAATGCAACAGCTGTTGCCACATCGCAGATGACATCTAGCCAAACTGTAACCGTTGCAGAAAACAAGACCGCAGTTACTGCAACAAACCAAACTGTGATGATATCACCTAATCCCAATGCCACCTCTGTTGCAGCAAACAAAACTACTGTGATGTTATCAAACCCTGCCATTTCCACTGTCACTGCAAATAAAACTGCAAGTATGGCGTCTAACCAAACTAATACTGCATCTTCAAAAACAGAAATGAACACAGCTACATCTGCAAAAGTTGCCATGAATGCAACTGCGACTGTCGGAATATCAAAATCAGTCAGCCTAAATGAAACGGTAGGTCTTAACGCCACAGGAAAATAAAGACTAGACTAGTTCCTCATCAATCTCGTCTATGGGATCAAGATATTGTTTGCACGAACAGTTCGGTATTAGGCATCTTCCTATCTTTAGAAACGAACGGCTCTCACTTGAAGGCTCATGGATGGCATCAGTGTGATGACATCGCTTGCAGTTCATAAAGTCAGAACCAGATAGAACAATATAGTCATTTTCAATTCTATATAACATGGAGCCAAACAAGTTGATTCATGAATCAAGCCCATATCTTTTGCAGCATGCCCACAATCCAGTAAAATGGTATCCATGGTGTGATGAAGCGTTAAAGAAAGCAAAGGACGAGAACAAACCAATCTTTCTCAGTGTAGGGTATAGCGCATGTCATTGGTGCCATGTTATGGCACACGAGTCTTTTGAAAACCAGGAGATTGCTCAAGTAATGAACGAGAACTTTGTCAATATCAAAGTCGACAGGGAGGAGAGGCCAGACATTGACGATATATATCAAAAAGTGTGTCAGCTAGTCACAGGTAGTGGCGGCTGGCCTCTTAGCGTATTTCTTACGCCAGACCAGAGGCCATTTTATGTTGGAACATATTTTCCACCGCTTGACAGCTATGGAAGGCCGGGATTTGGAAGCATCATAAGACAGCTTGCACAAGCTTGGAAGGAAAAACCTCATGACGTAGAAGCTGCAGCAGAGAATGCCGTCAACTCGTTGCAAAAAACCGAGTCTATATCCGTGCCTTCAAAACTTGACAAATCCATACTTGATGAGGCCGCTGTAAACCTGCTTTCACTTGGAGACCCAACCAATGGGGGATTTGGTAGTGCGCCAAAATTTCCAAACGCCGCAAACCTGTCATTTATGTTGCGATACTCCAAGCTCTCCGGAATATCAAAGTTTCAGGAATTCACGCTAAAAACTCTGACAAAAATGGCAAATGGAGGCATATATGATCAAATCGCGGGAGGGTTTCACAGATATTCAACAGACTCGCGATGGCTTGTGCCGCATTTTGAAAAGATGTTATATGATAATGCGTTGCTGCCAGTTGTATATGTTGAGGCTTATCAGGTAACACGCGACGAAAAATATCTTGATGTGATAAATCGTACATTGGGGTATGTTTTGAAGGAGATGACATCTCCTGACGGGGGATTCTACTCTGCACAGGATGCCGACTCGGAAGGCGAAGAAGGAAAATACTATGTCTGGAAAAAAAATGAGATTCGAGAAATACTTGAAAGTGACTCTGATCTGTTTTGTCTGTACTATGATGTTGTAGATGGAGGAAACTTTGAAGGCCATAACATATTGCATAACAACATAAACATCTCTTCTGTCGCATTTCAATTTGGCAAGACTGAATCTGAAGCCCGAGATATCATAGAGAAAAGCAAGAAAAAGCTTTTGGAAGCAAGAAACAAACGAGTGCTGCCTGGCAGAGACGAAAAGATCCTCACGAGTTGGAATGGCCTTATGATAACAGGATTTCTACGGGGGTACAGAGTTACAAGAAACCCTGATTTTTTCAAGGCTGCAGAAAACTGTATCAAGTTTATCGAAGAAAAAATGGTAAAAAATGGAGAACTGCTTCACACCTACAAAGACGGGCAAGCAAAACTTGGGGCATATCTTGACGATTATGCGTACTTTGTAAATGCACTGCTTGATTATTTTGAAGCAAAACCCACAAAGAAATACCTTGACCTTGCCACATCTTATGCAGATTATCTGCTGGAACACTTTTGGGATAAAGGAGAAAAGAATTTCTTTTTTACTGCAGACAATCACGAAAAGCTAATCATACGCACAAAGAACATCTATGACCTGTCACTTCCCTCTGGAAATTCTGTTGCGGCAGGAGCTCTGTTGAGGCTATATCATCTTACCCAGAACAAGAGGTATCTTGATGCCTCACTGGATGTAATGGAATCGCTTTCTACCATGGCAGCAGAAAACCCATTTGGGTTCGGCCAACTCCTAAATGTAATCTACATGTATCTGAAAAAACCGATTGAAATAACCATGATAAACTATACAAACGAAAAACTTTGCACTTGGCTTGAAAAGAGGTTTCTTCCAGAGTCAATTCTTGTGGGAATTGATAGTGAAGAGAACCTAAAGGACCTGCAACATCTGACGTTTTTTGCAGGAAAAGAGTTTGTCAAAGATAAAACCAAAGTCTATGTCTGCAAGGATTTTGTGTGTTCATTGCCGTTAGATACCATAGGGGAAGTTGAGAAACTTCTTTAGATCTTTTTAATGTTGATCTCTAATCTCTGTCCTACTTGAGGGCTGCCCATCTTCTCATATCTGCGCTTTGGCATGCTTATTGTTATGTTAGTCTGGGCATAGCTCTTGATTGCAATGGTGGGCTGGGACTGGAGTATTGCCTCTAGAAATGGAAGAATCTGGTCTTTTAATTCCGGGTCTAATTTTTTATTGATTGCCTCTAGCATTAGTTGCTTTTGTGAAATTGGCTCTGTTTGCACGTCTTCTACAAGGGCAAGCTGTACTGTCTGTCCATTGTCAACTAGCTGCTGGATCTGGTATTGTATTATCTCAGACATGGACTATGGTTCAAAGTGTCAGGATTTATCTGTATGTGACCTTCTTTTAGTGGGAGGAAATTTCACGATTTTATTATGCCACAGTTTGGCTAAATTATTTAAGAACTTCAGCAAATTTATCTAAAGACTGATTCCATCCCTGATTCATATTATTGAACATTGTTTCGTCTATATCTCCTACGGTTGGATAGTTTAAGGTCATCTTTGTTTTGCCCTCCTCAACCTCTTCAAACGTTATTGCAACCTGAAGCTCCAACGGGAAACCTTGAATGCCATAATGAGTTGCAGACACAATGTTGCCTTTCTCATCCGCAAAAGAATCCTTGACTAGGATTTTTTTCATTGGAACTATTTCGATGTATTCGCCAGTGCTCCAATAATCTTTACCAAATTCAGTTCCAGTTGGACCTCTCATGCAAAGGAGATACCTTCCACCTACTCTAAAATCGATCTTTGCAACTGGGCACGTAAAGTCATTTGGTCCCCACCAACGCTTCACATACTCGGACTCCGTCCATGCCTTCCAGACAAGTTTACGCGGGGCATTGAATATGCGAGTGATGTTTAATCCCTTCATACGAATAACTAACAGGTGCATCTGTCCTTTAAATTTAATCGTTATTATCTCAAATCAATTCTTATGAAACCATATCAATTAGCGCCCAAGGTGCAATGACGAGATCTTTAGAACACACATATCCAATTTCTTCCAACCAAGATAATTATAATCTGATAGGGACCACACAATCCAGGTGTGTCTTAGATAATCATTATTTTTGGCAACCGCTTTTTTGAACACAATTTTGTACCTGCACGAGTTTGCAGATAACACAAGTAAAAATGACCATCTTAAATATCACAAAGACTAAGATAACTTGTTTGAGTTACCAGATAGAAAGAACAATGACAGATGGTGTATCCGAGTTGTTCCGAGGAAAAAACTTTGCCTTTGTTGCCACAATCTCAAAAGATGGTTCACCACAGATTACTCCAACGTGGATTGATATTGAAAATGGTGTTATTCTGATAAATACGGCAGAAGGAAGGGTCAAGCATAAGAACGTATCAAGAGATCCACGCGTTGCAATATCCATAGTTGATCAAAATAATCCATATAATACCGTGACAGTTGGTGGAAAGGTTATTGAACAAACAAACATGGGTGCGGACGAACATATTGACAAGCTTGCAAAAAAATATCTTGGTGTTGACAAGTATCCGCTTCGTTCACCGTCAGAGAAACGAATCATACTCAAGGTCAAACCAGAAAAAATCTTTCATATGGCACCAAAAGGCTAATTTGAATATTCACAAGCAACCGATCTAGCTTTGTAAAAGAACCAATCGGGAATTTTCCGTTATGTTGAATTTATCTGCAAAGCCACCAGTTACCTCTAGAACATATTTTGCATTTTGCATTTGGCCATCGTACACTGTACACGTCGAATTATCACTGCAGGGGGCCAGGTTTTTTTCAATGTCAACCACGTTTCCATTGCTGTCAAACCAAATCATATCTAGAGGAAACTGCATGTCTTTCATCCACATTCCAACTACCTGTGGTTGTGGGAATACGAAGATCATTCCCTGGTTGTATGGCAATTGTTGCTGGAATTGCAGCCCTTCTGTCATACTGCCTAGCGTATCTGCAACTTGGACATCAAGTGTCATGTTATCTATTTTGATCTTGCCTTTTGGGAAATTGTTCTTTAACAGGTCCGAGTCCTGCTCTGTGGTCTGATTTGTGGCAGGCTTGAGATTGATAATATTACCGTTAACCAAATATTGTATGTCTGAGAGAAATTCATAGTCAGACACGCTTCCATTTGCCCACCAACTGGCAACAATTTTTATCCATGCGGGAATGGGCTTTTGCAGAGCGACATTGTATCCATGAGGAAGCAGCACGATGCCATTTGCATCAAGGTACCGTATCCCTAAAACAAATTGCGAATCAGTAAGTTTTCCTTGTGCCCACAAACCAGTATTGTTTTTAATCCAGTATGGTACAGATATGGGAATTGTATAATTGGAAGATTGGGGGTTTGAGGCATCACTAGATTGTTGTGCAAATGCTAATTTTACTGCTTGAAACTGGTTCTGCATTAAAGGATTGTCAATGGGTCCCAGCATGGATACTGCAAGTAACATGCCACAAAATAATGCACACGTTTTTTGGCTCAACTAACTAGCATCTTCTTGTCGGTGTATTAAAAAGCTCTAAATGATTACTTGATAAAATGTTTTTTTGCTGCCATTCTCAATGCGTCAAGACTCTGCATCAAGTATGCTTCGTTTTATCTGTGCCGCTCTTTTTTTAATTAATTGTGTGAACTCTAGCATGTCTTCTAAAGATGGTTTTTGCTGCTGATTGGCATACGATTGTATGAATGCAGAATAAATGGACCCCACGATAATGCCAAATGCGCCGGCCGAAACGTCGCCTAACTCGTCGGCATACGACTTTGCCATCTGTTTGTATGACGAGGCCTCGCTTGTGTAATAATCAACCAGGCTGTCTATAAAGCTCTTTGTTGCTTCAGAAATCACAAACTAGAGTTGAGTCTTATTCTTTATAATGTTTAATGTAGGCAAATCAAGGTGAGATTTTAGAGAGTTTGCAAAAATAATTTGACCTCATTTCTTTTGTAGAAAAACAATAGTGATAACTTGTGCCGATTGAAATTAATCGTATCAATAGGGAATGTCCGCAGTGTAAAAGCTCTACCATGTTCAATACAGGCAAGAGTTACTTTTGTGGCAAGTGCCTTAACACCGTTTCCATATCCTAATCAAGAAGTAGTTTTTAGGTAAAGTATAATGTGGAAAGTAGAGCGAGACGGTCATTATTATAAAATATACGATCAAAGAAAAAACGTAGCTGGCTACTTTGCTCCTGAATATGGTGCCATCTATCCTGAAGAAAAGGCAGACGAAGTAATAGAACAAATGCACAAGCGCCATGAAACAGTCAAAAGTGGATACCTTATGATTCCGATGGTAAAATTTGGAATCTTTGGAGAAGACCGAGAGATGCATTTTGAATATATAATAAAACAACTAGATGAGGTAAAAAAACGCGTTATGGTATGGGCCAATTTTATCACAAGCAACCATATAAGGCAACACAAGATTACGATATCTCACACAGATCATGACATGCTAAGCATTACATTTGATCTGGTATTTTCATCTCCGCTGGAACTTGAAAAAAATGCCATACAAAATGAGATTGGAAAGATCCTGGACTTGATTGTAGCAGATGGTCTACTGTGAGATGCCTGATTTTGCATTGTTAAAAGACTGGAGTGCGTTCATCTCATACTGGAATGATTGTTGCAGTAGTTGGTCTGATTTTGCTCTAGTTGAATTATCTCCAGTCTGAACCCATTCTTTTAGGAGGTTGTCACTTTCTAGCTGTGTCTGTGTTGATAATCTGAAGAGCTGCAATGAAGCGACAAAGGGCTCCGGCGGGCTCAAACTGTCATACTTGGTTAGGATGCTCTGCATCTCTGCAATGTGCGTATCTGTTATGTTCAGCATCTGTTCTTTTGATATCTTGCCCTTCTCATACATTGTGAGATTGGCGTCAAAACCAAGGGTTGCATTTTTTAATTCAGTTTGAATGGATGCCAAGTTATTGCCAAATCTTTGCCCTGTTATGTTTGCCTGGTCCAAATAATAATTGACGGCGATCACTGCAGCTATTACAATAACACCTATTATGATTGCAATTTGTAAACGTCTTTTGGGATTGGCAGGATGCGGTTTTTTCTTCACAAATCGGCTAGATTGTTACGCGAAATAAATCGTTTGCTGTCTTTGAGCTTAATTTATCTAATCTATGTAATTTCCTTCCGGGTCAGTTTTTAGCTCAATTATCATTACGCTGCCGCTGATGTATGAATCATTTCTTGTAGTCCTGACGCGCCCTACTTCAAGATGGTATGGCCACACATCTACCACCACGGTTCCAATTTTTACGTCGGTAGGTGCATCGGTGATTTGGATGTCTTCTTTTTTTATTCCGTGATCTACTAGCTTTTTGACACAGTGATCAAGTAGTTGCTGGGGAAGGCCGTGATTTATGGCCCACACGGTGCCCTCGTAATCTATTTTTTCCAACTAGTTATCCGCCAGTTTGTCTTTTTTTAAAGCTATCTGAATTCAGGAAACGTTCACAATTCTACCCAGAATCAGTTACTTTGAGCGTCATGGTGCTCTCAACTCTTGAAATGTTTCGAATCTTGTGAGATACTGTCTTGTCAAATTCCTCCGAAGTTGGAGCCTGCAGTTCTGCTATCACATCATACGCGCCAAAAGTCACATGGGCACTTTTGACTTGATCTATGATCTTTAGCTCTTCTACTACGTATTCTTCTGAACCGATGTCGCAATTTATCAAGACATAACCCCTCTCCACACTTTTCTCAAATCTCTGAATTACTTAACTTTGTCTATTTTTACGAGCCCGACTAGAATTGAAAAATAAACCAGTTTTTCAAAACATAGCCCACTTCTCTGAACTGCAGACAGCCAGGTAATCAGTGGCGCAGTAGATCTAGTACCTTAAAGGGGGTTGCAGATAAATCAATTTCTTTTTCTGCAGACAAGAGAAGCAGATTGTCCATTACAGGAAAACTCATGATTACAACTTTTTCTCGATATGACATGGCAAAGGAAACGCGCCCAAGTACACTGTCAAACCCCTGGCGCATCTTGGCCCTTGTGACGATGCCGCAGTAGAGTGACTCGTCATCCTTTTTATCTCCGATGGGTCTGATGCCTCTCTTCATTCCGCCTCCGATTAGTCTGCCGTCCTGGTCAATCATGCCGACAAATCTTATCTTTGCATCAATTTCCATTACTCTCTCGCAGAGCTTGTCAAAATCGGTGCGTGCTATCATTTTAAGAATATTTCATACATGACTGCTATTAACCTACTCGATTTTCCAGGTTTTGCGACTGGTGTCTTCCTTCTTAGGTCCATGTCAGGTATGACAGTGATAAAATATAAAGCCAATGAGGGGATTTGGACCCCCGACCTTCTGATTACAAGTCAGATGCTCTAGCCAGGCTGAGCTACATTGGCGCTAGGTAATGGCATCTGGAGGGTGGTTTAAAATGTTATTGCGCGGTGCAAAGACAATCAAGTACCTAAATTTTTGCGGTACCACGTATTTCATTTATCTGAAGGATCTACATGTAAAAAATTATTCCATACTAAAGTAATTGTGGTACAATCAAAAGGAAACGACTAATTATAATACAATCGCAAACCAAAAAAATGAAAAAAGAAAATTTTAACAAGATGCCACCTGACAGGCCGCTTCTTGCTTCTAAAAGACGATATTTTTCAGGCAATGTCGTGTTACATGATATCTCAAAAAACATAGACATCACGGATCAAAAAGTGTACTATGCAGCCTTCAAAAATGGTGCAAGAACAAAAATTCATTATCATGAGGGGGAACAAACACTGGTTGTCACACAGGGTACAGGCATTCTTGTTTTGTTCAAGGGCACAATTCAAGGAAAACATGTTAAAATCAAACAAGACGCCAAACTTGTCTTAAAGACAGGTGACATGGTTTGCATTCCAAAAAATACGCTTCATTGGCATGGCGCAACCACAAACAAAAGTTTTGGACATGTTGCATTTAACGCATTTTCAGCCAAGCGTAGAGAAGCAAGAACCATTTGGTATGATTCTGATTTTAAGACACATGCAATAAAAATCTCATAGATGTTTTTTTGACCATGTTATCTGTTGTAGGCAGACACTGTAAGCACAATCCACGGAAAAATTATCTTTCCATCCTTTATGTAGCGCTCTGTGTTTTGTCGTGAATCCTTTTTTATCTTGGATACAATATCGCCTCCCATACTCTCAATTTTAGGCCTAATAGAATTTGCAGTCGAGTTCATGTAGTCATGCCAGTATTCATCAAAAGTTCCCGCCTCATGGCTGAAAACATGTTTTGTTATGGATATGTCGCAAAATCCTGCCGCCTCAAGGACTTTTCTCAAGTCGTCGCTGCTGCCAAATCTGTGTACAGTGGGTGCACCTTCTGGTCTAATGTCTGGCATGTACTTCAAAATGCAAGACATTATGCTACTAAAGTATGGCACCTCTTCTGCCAATCCATGAACTGCAAAAACAATTTTTCCGCCACGTCTTAAAATTTTTCTAACTGTCTGCAGAACTTTTGCAGTGTCTGGAAAAAACATGAGTCCATACTGGCATAATATTTTATCAAACGTAAAATCAAACCCAAGATGTTCTGCATCCATTTCAAAAAAATTCACGTTAGGTCCGGCCATTGTCTTTTTTGCGATGCCAAGTGCAGTTCTTGATATGTCTATTCCAACTAGCAGACCAGTACTGTCAAGACGGCAAAATATCTCAGATGATACAGCGCCTGTTCCGCATGCAAGGTCCAATACCTTGTCTGACGGGTTTATCTCTGCCAGGCTGACTACTTTTGCAGTAGACTCGAACGGGCCTTGATGTTTGTTGGCCCAGTTGTAGTGGTAATCTGGGGCAACAATATTCCAGTTGGCCTTTGAATTGATCTTGTATTCTGTAGGATCAAATGATACCATGGCAATCCTCTGGTCAAGGCTTAAATTATTTATCTTTTTAGCAACGGTGTGCCTGCTTTTTTGGTCAACGTGATAATAGAGAATAAACCGGAAATCGCCGACCCTGAAGGCAGTACAATTCTAAATGATCTTATTTTGAAAGATAGCAAGATACCTGTCAAGAAGATCCGCTCTGCCAAGATGCTAAGGTTTCAGATAGATGCAAAGAACAAGGATCTTGCCGAGAAGACAGTTATGGATCTGTGCAATGAATTTCGAATATACAATCCTCTAGTCAGCAAAGTCTCAGTTGAGACTCTTGATGCCTAGCTGCTTTTTACGACTCTTCTGTTCAGCGCAGTAACATCGTCCATGGCTCCATCTATGAGCAGTTTGCTGCGAAGATATCTTGCCAGGTCTGTCTCTGTTATGATTCCTACCAACTTTCCATCTGCTAGAACAAGCAGCCTTCGTATGTTTTTGTTCGTCATTTTCTGTACGGCGTCCTCAATAGACGTCATAGGCTCCACCCATCTAAAGTTTGGAGACATTATCTCTGATATTGGAACATCCAAGCTTTTTTTGTCTGTAGTTGAAACCTTGTGAACAAGATCTCTTTCTGTCACCAATCCTATGGGTATTCCTTCCTTTACTACTACTAGTGAACTGATGCCTTTTTCTGCCATTAGTACTGCCACATCTTTTGCCGTCTTGTCATGTTCTATTGTAATGACATTGTTGACCATGATGTCTCGAACTAAACCCATAGCTAGTACCAAAGGGCATTAGAATAAAAACGATTTGTTGCAATTTATCTACAAAATCAATAAATTTTTGTGAAAATCAAGACAAATTATATTTCACGCAAGATATAGTTTGCAGTTATTTGCTCCGTATACGCATTTCTTAATTACGCAAACCGCCTAGTTTTCCACGAGGCTGCAAAGCTATGAACTCCTACCAAGATTCATGCTTTGCAGTTTCCTAGTGTATCTTAGTTACACAATTGCGGTTGCACGATATGTCTTGACTAAGAGAAATGATCTGGCGCATCTATGTAGAAAAGGTATCAGAGTACCATCTCCTTTTCCTACGTTCATGCTCTATCATGGCCTTTGTCAAAAGTAATCCAGTGAGAAATCCTCCAACATGGGCCATGAATGCGATGGTAATTGACGCAAATGAGCCTATGAAGACGAAGAAAACCTGGATGGCAAGCCAGTAATATCCTCGTATATCGCCCATTGCAGCTGATATTCCTAAAACTCCGGAGATTGCCCCTGATGCGCCAATCAAAATGCTATCGCCATTTAGTAGTATGTATGACGCAACAACTCCGTAAAGTAGTGCTCCTCCAAGTCCTGCCAATATGTAGAGCGTTATGAATCGGGGAACCCCAATTGATCTCTCGGCAAAGCCTCCCATGTAGGCAAGCGCAAAGAGATTGAATGCGATATGTGCAATGTTTGCGTGAATGAACATCGACGTAAATAGTCTCATGAGACTGTCAGACAACGGGGCACTGCTGTCACGGAATAGCTCATTTGGAATAAATCCATAGTGGACGATGATCTGCTGTTGCGACTGGCTTAGCATGCCGTAAGCAAAAATCAAGGAATTTATGATAATTAATGTAGTAGTTACAGGAGCGGGGCGCCCTATCAGCCTTAACAACATCTTTTATTGAAAGTTAGCCGCATAATAAATGGGTATAAGGTAAAACACTCTGGCAAATCTCTAGGGCCATCTTCTTGGCAAGCGATGGATAAAAGCCGATCAGTTTTTTGATATCGCTATTGAAAAAATCTTTTGACCCACGCGATACACCTTTTGCGATTCGAATTAATATTGCTGGCAACTAAGGGTACATGTGAGGGTTGCAGTAATCGTTTTTCCTGGAAGTAATTGCGATCGCGACATGCACCATGTCTTGGCCGATGTCTTCAAAATTGATTCCCAGCTTGTGTGGCACACTGATGAGCTGCCAAAGAACATTGACGCAATTGTATTGCCAGGGGGTTTCTCTTATGGCGACAGGCTCCGAGCAGGAGTAATTGCTGCCCATAGCCCTGTAATTGTAGAAGTAAAGAAGATGGCAGAAAAAGGCATGCCAATTTTAGGGGTTTGTAACGGGTTTCAAATATTGGTAGAATGTGGTCTTTTGCCTGGCGCGCTTTTGAAGAATACATCGCTCAGCTACATCTGTAAATGGACTGAGATAATTGTTAAAAATAACAAGACACCATTTACAAACAAACTCAAACTAGGCCAAAGAATTCCAATTGCAATGGCAAACGGCGAAGGGCGCTATTATGCAGATAAAGAAACACTTCGCTTGCTGAAGAAGAATGATCAAATTGTATTCACTTATGCAGAAGATGTCAACGGGGCAACAATGAAGATTGCAGGTATATGCAACAAAGAAGGAAATGTTGTTGGCATGATGCCGCATCCGGAAAGATCAGCCGAGCAAATTCTCAATCCAAATGACGCCAAACCAGCATCGCTAATCTTCAAGTCGCTGTTAAATACATTGGGTGTTACTGCATGAGCCTTACTCAGCAGGAGTCTGACTATCTTGAAAAAAAGATAGGCAGAAAACCAAATCCTGTTGAGATGCAGATTATTGCAGCAGAATGGTCTGAGCACTGCTCTTACAAGTCATCAAAAAAACACCTCAAAATACTTCCGCGCAAAGGAGATAGGGTTATCTCTGGTCCAGGGTATGATTCTGGAGTTTTAGATGTGGGTGACGGATATGTTGTCACGGTGCACATTGAAAGTCACAATCATCCTTCTGCAGTGGAGCCATACGGCGGGGCTGCAACAGGAGTAGGCGGGGTAATACGGGATATCCTGTCAGCTGGTACAAGACCTATTGCAATTTTAGATGGACTCAGGTTTGGCGACATTGAAAATGACACTCATGCAAGATGGCTTTTTAAAAATGCCGTAAGAGGAATTGCCGATTATGGAAATTGCCTAGGGATACCAACTGTTGGCGGCGAGATAGAGTTTGACCGATGCTTTACCAGCTATGCGCTAGTTGATGTTGCCTCGGTTGGATTTGGAAAAAAAGAGAGACTGATACAAAACAGAGCCGACAAGGGAGATTTTCTAGTATTGATAGGAGGTTCTACCGGCAGAGACGGTATGGGAGGGTCACAGTTTGCATCTGACAAGTTAGAGTCTGAGAACCGCTCTGCTGTACAAATCCCAGACCCGTTCATTGAAAAATTAGTAATTGAGGTAATACTTGATGCCAGAAATCAAAACTGCATCAAGGCCATGAAAGATTTGGGAGGAGGCGGACTCTCTTGTGCCATCTCAGAAACAGCTGACGCGCTATCAGTTGGCATCGAACTTGATGTGTCACTGATTCACAAAAGAGAACAAAACATGTCGCCTACTGAATTGATGGTCTCTGAATCTCAGGAAAGGATGCTTGTGATAACATCTCCTGAAAAACTTGCAACTCTAAAAGAAATCTGTGAAAAATTCCGCGTGTCATACTCTGTTGTGGGTAGGGTGACTGGTGATAACATGATGGAAGTAAAATCTGAAAAACAAACGGTGGCCAAATTGCCAAGCAACGTGGTTGCTAACGCCCCGCTACTTGATAGGCCTGCAAGCGTGCCAAAATACTTGAAAAGCATGTCTTTAATTGAAAAACCAAGAACGCCAAAAAATCTATCTCAAACAATTCTTGCTATGCTGTCGGACCCAAACATTGCAAGCAAGCATTGGGTGTATACGCAATATGACCACGAAGTTGGCATTCGTACTGTTATCAAACCTGGAAAGGACGCATCGGTTTTAAGACTTGACAATGGCAAATTTCTGTCAATTAAGATAGATGGCAACTCAAAGCACTGCTACGTTGACCCGCGACAGGGAGCGATTGGATGCTTTGATGAGGCCTGCAGAAACGTAATCTGCACCGGCGCAACTCCGATAGGAATGGTTGATCATCTGCAGTTTGGAAACCCAGAAGATCCTGAAATATTTTGGACGTTCAAAGAATCAGTGGAAGGAATCGCAGAGTATGCAAAATATTTTGAGATTCCATGCGTGGGAGGTAAAGTGAGCCTATACAACGAGACAGATAATGGGCCAATCAAGCCGACTCCTCTGATAGGGGTGCTTGGCCTAATAGATGACAAGCCGTTGCTGCCGCAAAAAGCCAAAACGGGTGACTTGATTGTTCTAGTGGGTCTTACAAAAGGTGAACTTGGAGGCTCGGAATATTACGAGTACATTCATGATATCACAGGGGGGAGATGTCCTGTAGTTGATATGAAGTCCTCAAAAGCCAATCAAAACGCAGTCTTGGAAACAATATCGCAAGATCTGGTAAAGGCAGTACACGACTGCTCAAAGGGGGGACTGGGGGTGGCAATATCTGAGACATGTATAACAAGTGAAATTGGCTGCCACGTCTTTTTAGACAAAGTACCGTCAGAGAAGATGGGCCATGACGAGCTGCTCTTTTCAGAATCGCATTCCAGGTTCTTGCTAACGGTTCATCCTTCCAAGATAAAAAAAGTAAAGTCTTTGCTTGAAAAGAAGGGTGTCCAAAATGAAATTATAGGCAAATTTGCAGGCCGCAGTATCACATTTAAGAACAAAACCAAGTTGGTTGCAAGTGTAATGGTTGATAAGGCACAAGAAAAATGGTTAAACTCGTTGGGGGCATTGGTCAGTCATGGTTAAGGAAAACTGTGGCGTAGTCGGAATTTTCAGCTTGGATGGTGCAAATGTCATACCGATGGTTATTGATGCGTTACGTGCTCTCCAACATCGAGGCCAAGAGGCCTGGGGTGTGGCAGTTCCAAAAAAACAACCATACAAACAGCTTGGGCTTGTGTCATCCGCAGTATCAGAGTTTGACAAGATTACTCGTGATTACGCGTCACCTGCAGCCATAGGACACGTCAGGTATTCTACCATGGGGAAAAGTAACTTGGAAAACGCGCAGCCATTAAAAGTAAAAGACTTGTGTGTTGCCCATAATGGTACTATATCAAACGTTGCAGAGCTAGCCGGCATGGTTGGGGGATGCACGTTTACGCCGCAAAATGCAAGTGATACGCTTGTTGCTGCACAACGACTTGTCTCACTCATGTCAGAAAATGGAAAACTTGGCAGTGCACTCTCGATATTGAAAAATGAGATGGTGGGATCTTTTTGTTTTACTTTTGTCTCTGACGATAATGCCGTATATGCAGCGCGTGATCCTAGGGGGTTTCGACCAATGGTAATAGGTTATAGAAAAGACAACAACACTTACATCATGGCATCCGAGTCTGTGGCACTTTCTGCGGTGGGGGCACAGCTTGTAAGGGACGTAAAACCTGGCGAGCTTGTAAAAATCAGCAACGCGGGGCTTGAATATGAAATGTTTTCTGAAGAAAAAAAACCAGCTCATTGTTCTTTTGAGTTTACCTATTTTGCGCATCCATCAAGTGTCATGGAGAACTCTAACATCTATATGGCAAGAAAAAGGATTGGGCAATTTTTGGCAAGAAAATATCCAATCAAGGATGCAGATATTGTCGTTCCAGTTCCAGACTCTGCAAGGCCTGCAGCACTTGGCTATGCGCAAGAGCTGGGGGTTCCATTTGAAGAGGGGCTGCTCAAGGATAGGTACAGCAGAAAGGGGCCACTGCGCAGCTTTATCGAACCGCATCAAAGCGACAGAGTTGAAATCAACCGCTGGATAATTCCCATAACTCAGGTAATCAGCGGCAAACATGTTGTAGTAGTTGATGACAGCCTTGTAAGGGGCACAAGCTCAAAGGCTATAATCAAGGCACTGCGAAGGGCAGGTGCAAGAAAGATTAGCATGGTTATCACTTTTCCTCAGATAAAATTCCCGTGCTACGCAGGAATTGATTTTCCATCTCAAGACGAGCTGGTCACATTTATGGATGACGGAAAAAATTACACCGAAGAGGAGGTTACAGAAAAAGTCAGGCAACTAATTGGTGCAGATTTTCTAGGTTATAACGACTCTCAGAATCTTGCAAATGCAGTAGGGATGGATCACAATTCGATGTGCTTTACCTGCTACTCGGGTGATTATTCTACGCTTGGAATAAAGCCCGCATTTAAGAGCAGAGCAGAAATCAAAGGGGAATAGAAATTGGAATTAGCATTTGTTCTTGTAAAAAGCAAGATGGGCCATGAAATGGACGTGCTAAATGAAATCTTGAAAATTGACGGAGTAAAGGAGGTAACAGGCACATACGGGCAGTATGATATTTTTGTAAAAATTCAGGTCTCAACCAGGGCACAAGTTGAAAAAATAATTACAAAAGAAATTCGTCAAGTACACAACGTGATCTCAACAACCACCCTGCCTGTGATACCGAGCCAGGGCAAGACGTAGCCGCATACAAAAAACTAGATTGGCAAAATCCCAATTATTGTAAAGTGGAAAGTTTTTCCAGATGAATATCGTGACGATATTTAATTACCTGGTTATTTTGGAGTAGAATTTTGTTCCAATTCATGGCTTTTCTAGCATATCTAGAATTTTCACACGACTAGTGCGGTACAGTATGATTTAAAAAAGTGGCGTAACATTCTGCTGGCTTAGTACTGGATCTAATACGATTTTGAGTTCGTATCGGATAAGACGCATCCACGTCTTTCTACAGGTTTTGGATCTAACACTACCACCTTTCTTCCAATGGAATAGTCTCTGCCACATTTTGGGCAGTTAAAATTATTCCATCCTATTTGATCGAGAACAACCTCTTCATCTGAATGGTTTGCGCACGTTAACTTTTGTTCCATAAAGAAGACGCAGCGGATCTTTCTTAAAAGAATCACGCAGCTTTGCTCTGTATTTCACGCAAAAGGATCGCGCGTTAATTTGCCAGCGTATCTAATAGTTTCCAAAAGGGTGTTAAATTACAAATCTCGCCAAAATGCGCTCATGCACCAGCCATCTTTCTATATCGCTCGTTACATTGACCAAAAAGGTAGAAGAGGAGAACAAGATGATCTGCATTGAAAATTGATTTAACTTTACTCCCAGTTCATTTTTTAGATTCATGTAGGACCCGCCGTTATTACAGAATAATTTTAGATCTAGGTCATAGAATTGGGCCAAAAATATATCAGTTTAAATCCAAGTCAGTTCAATGACGCCTGATTGAGGTTTTTACGTTCGGGCAAGGTCAAGGACATATACGAACTAGATGACAAGCACGTTCTATTTCATTTTACAGACAGGGTCTCCGCATTTGATGTCAAGTTTCCAACGCCAATACCGCGAAAGGGCGAGGTCCTCTGCAAGTTTGCCGAGTTTTGGTTCAAAAAACTGCCAACCAAAAGTCATTATGTTAGAACAGAGGCAAATGACAAGCTAGTGGTTAAAAAAATGAACATGATTCCAATCGAATGCGTTGTCCGGGGATATTTTTATGGCAGCCTGGTCCAAAAATGGAAAGAAGGCCAGACCAAAATTCCAGAGGGTGCAGATACTAGGATTGCAGCAAAATTGCCAAGACCTGTCTTTGATCCAACAACAAAGTCTGAAACCCACGATATTCCAATAACTAGAGACGACGCACTGGCACGAAATCTTGCAAGCCCTGATGAATATGACTGGCTAGAAAAGACATCGCTTGGCATTTACCAAAACATGTCTGAAATTGCAGAAAAGGCAGGATTCATACTGGCTGATCTAAAACTAGAGTTTGGAAAGATAGGAGACGAGATTATTTTAGGTGACTCTATTGGTCCTGACGAATACCGAATGTGGCCAAAAGAATCGTATAAAGTGGGAAAGATACAAGAAAGCTACGACAAGCAGCTATTGCGTGACTGGCTTGCAGCTCGCGGTCTGCAAAAAAAGTTTGAAGATGAAAGAAAGAAGGGTTTGGAACCTGTTGCACCAGAGCTTCCGCAAGAACTGTGCAACGAAATGTCTTCTAGATACCTAGCATCATACGTGCGCATTACTGGAACCCAACTTTAACTCGAATTTTGTTTTAGGGCATGGTCAAACTCTTGCCCATCTGCGCCTTGTTTTCTGCCAGGTGGGGGACCTTTTTTCCAAAAACTGCAAAAAATTTACCAATTTCGGTTTTATCATAATGTTACTAAATCTTTAGTAATGATGGTAAATATATCACAATGTTACAAGTATTATAGTTATGAAATGATATATATCACAACAAAAAGAAAAAACTAGAATCTTTTTTACAATCGTTGTAACGTGAAAAAAAATCACGTAATGGACAAAAAAATATGATCCCGTGATCTTTTAGGCTGTATTAAAACTGAAATTAGGAAATGTCCACTTTACTACAAAAAGAAATCAAAATAAACAAAATTCTTGCCACAAGTGCCGAACAAGCCAAAGCACTTGATGACGATGCCAGGGTCAGGATTCTGCAAATACTGTACCACAAGCAACTTTCAACAGATCAGATTGTAGTAGAGTTGCACAAAGAAGGGTGCAAAAAAGCTACCACTACAATAAGGCATCACCTGGATATACTAAAGGAAGCTGGGCTGGTGGAAATAGTCAAGATGCAAGAGATTCGTGGTGCGGTCCTAAAATACTATGGGACATCAGTAAGGGTTTTGGGGCACACACTTCCGCCAAATTTTGAAAATGAATTTTCTAAAACAATCGCTGATGCATCTGTCAAACTAGAAAAAGTAATCAAAAACATAGCACAGAGTGCAGGCTCAAAAATGAAGAAAAAAAGTTCAAAAAATAATTCCGAGCCCAATTACGAAGAATACATTTTGGTTGAAATTGTAAACCGGGCAATGGCCAAAGTATTTGAAGAAAATGGCTCTATAATTCAAAAATAGCTAGGTAATCTCTATTGAAAAAATTCCTCTAGTTTCGGGGTTTTGTAGCGCCTTTATCATCTGTCTTGGGATGGCGTCTGAGGCCGCATCGCAATTGGTAGCCATGGTCCTAGGGCAGGTAAAAGAGCTTTTTCTAATTACGATATCATGAGGGTTTGTCAGAGTCAGCTTGCCATTTCCCCTGCCTTTTACTTTGAATGCAAAGTCTTTTACCATAATTGTGCAATTGACGCTGGATTTTGAATTTTGCAAAAGCATTTTCATTTTTTCTGGGAGGTCGCTGCATCCCAAGCTTGCTCCAACTCCAACGATACAGTCTCCATTTACAGTAAGATGTGACTCTGTTGTTATCTCAATTGTTTTTGGATGAAGTGATCTTATGTTTTCATGACCATGGAAGGGGATCTCAAAACGCATGATCTACTGCTTGTATAAACTTAAATTAAACCTTCAAAGGTAAGAATTTTGAAATGCTTCCAGCCGCAGCAGGTTATGATAGAGCAATCACTGTATTTTCTCCAGATGGTAGACTTTACCAAGTAGAATATGCCATTGAAACCGTACGCAGAGGAACTCTTGCAGTAGGAATCAAAAGCAAGGATGGACTTGTTCTGGCAGTTGAAGAAAAACCAAGAAA
Organism: Nitrosotalea sp.; assembly: GCA_050749405.1. GTDB lineage: Archaea > Thermoproteota > Nitrososphaeria > Nitrososphaerales > Nitrosopumilaceae > Nitrosotalea. Next base: position 44,383 of record JBOGRD010000003.1, on the reverse strand, counting down.
ACTACAAAACTCAGAGGTCACTCAAAAAATATTTCAAGTCGACGATCACATAGGCGTGGCAGCAGCAGGATATATCCCAGACGCAAGATCTCAAGTAGATAACGCACGATTCTTTTCACAAAGTAACAGGATGATCTATGACGAACCAATAGAGGTAGAGTCTGTTGCAAAACACTTGGCTGATCAGTGCCAACAATTTACCCAGTATGCTGGAGTGAGGCCATTTGGGGTCGCGTTGATAATTGCAGGCATTGACAAAAGTGGAAGCACAATTTTCCTCACTGATCCAAGCGGTACTTACATTTCATATGACGCTGTTGCAATCGGTGCGGGATCAGAACAAGTAACAGAATATCTTGAAAAATACTATAAAAATGAATTGTCACTTGAAGATGCCGCAGCACTGGCAATTGAATCGATATATCTTGTAAGTGAAGACAAGGAAGGAACAAAACATATCAAGATGGCCCACATTCTAAATGACGCCAAGGTCATGGTAAAGACCACGGAAAAAGATATTGAAAAGTATGCCGTTAAAGCCAAAGAAAACTTTGCCAAAAGACAGCAAAAGTAGGATCTAGCATTTTATAGCGCAACCAAGTTATTTTCAACATTGAAAGTTTCAATAGCTATTCCAGATTCTTCGCTAATTGAAGAGCCGTCGCCTCTGGGTCAGGCATTAAAAATATCTGAGATTGGACGCGCCTGTTCTGTATTTAGAGTAAACACCATCTATCTCTACCATGAGGCAGATGGCAGGGATCGTGACCGATCACTGCTGCGCACCACACTGCGTTTTCTTGAGACCCCGCAGTACCTACGTAGAACAATGTATAGGAAAACAGACGAGCTTAGATTTGCAGGAAGCCTGAGTCCTCTTAAAATTCCATCTCATGTGCAAACACCTGATCCAAAAAAGATCAAACCAGGAGATATCCGTGATGGTGTTGTTGTCTTTTCTAGAGGACAAAAGTATGTAGACGTTGGATTTGACAAATTCATTGCATATCATGGTACTGAAGAAGAAGGAAAAAGAATTACCGTCCAATTCAAAGAAGGATTTCCAAATCTTTCCATAAAGCAGATCAGGCGAGAAGAGATCACGCAATATTGGGGCTATGAAGTCAAGGAAGCATCAAGTCTTAGCAGTGTTCTTTCCAATTGGAATTCCTTTGTTATATTTACATCAAGAAAGGGCAAACCCATACATAAAACTCAAAAATACTTTCAAGAAATTTCAGACTCTGATGTTCTTCTAGTATTTGGCTCTCCAAAAAGGGGCATCCATGAAATTCTAGGTAAGGCTTTGGGAAATGTACCAAAATCGCAGATCTTAAATTTCTTTCCAGATCAAGCTACTGAAACAGTCAGACTCGAAGAAGCAATACTTGGAACACTTGCGATCTTGAACATATTGTCGCGTAACTAATTTAATATTGAATGATAGTTATTGTATCTGTTGAAGAAAAATTTTTTTCTAGTTGCAATTATGGCGGGAATTGTGGGCATTATTATTGGAAGTCTAGTTATTGCAATCAATCTTATGCATTTTTTATAAAAACTTAAAGTTTTACAAAAAAATAATGACAAGATGTATTTTCTAATAATAGACTTATAATGGGGTACTCGACTTTTAGCGTTTATCAATGGGCCATAGGAAGCATAGCCAGCCAAGGAGGGGAAGCCTTGCATATTTGCCAAGGTCTCGAGCGAAGAGCATGGAGGCAAGAATACGCACTTGGCCTGAAACCAACGATGATCAGCCCAAATTGCAGGGATATGCTGGATTCAAGGCGGCATGCATGCGTATTGCAAGTGTAGATGATCGAGAAAAAACCCCCAACTTTGGAAAGCAACTTGTTAGCCTTGGAACAATAGTTGTTACTCCGCCTATGGTAATTATCGGAATTAGAGGATACTCAAAGGATAGGTATGGCCTGGATTCACTTTTTGACATTTATGCAAAGGATCTGCCAAAAGAATTGTCAAGACTGTTCAAGACAAAGTATGACGAAAAAGGTGTAGAGAGGGCAGAAAAATCACTTGGCCACATCGACGAGCTTTTTGCCGTTACATCGGTATTGCCAAGCCGAGCAGGACTTGAACAAAAAAAACCATATGTCTTTGAAATTGCTGTAAAAGGTGGAGACATTAAAACACAGTTTGCTTTTCTAAAAGAACTTTTGGGAAAGGAAGTCAAAATTGATCAAGTTTTTCAGAAGGGCGCAGATGTTGACGTTGCAGCAATTACAAAAGGAAAAGGATTCGAAGGTCCAATTGCAAGATGGGGAGTAAAAAAGAAACAGCACAAATCAAGAAAAAGTGTAAGAGCGCTCGGTACTCTTGGTCCTATCAGTCCGGCAACAATAATGTATACCGTTCCAAGGGCTGGACAAAGAGGATTTCATCAAAGAACACAATACAATAACAGAATCATGATAATGAGTAATTCAGAAAACGATGAATACAAAATCAATCCTTCAGGTGGCTTCAAACATTTTGGTGTGGTACGAGGTGACTATGTTATTTTACGTGGTTCAATTCCAGGAACTTATCGTAGACTGGTAAAGCTTCGCTCACCGACAAGACAGCGTGTATCGAAGATCACCCAGCCAAAGGTTTTGGAGATAATGATATGAAATCCCAAGTTCTTTCCATCTCTGGCGCAAAAGATGGTGAAATAGAATTGCCTCTGGTGTTTTCTACTCCAATAAGAAATGATCTTATTCACAGAGCATATGTGCATTTAGAGTCTCACAGTTTTCAAAGACAGGGCAGATACCCAAATGCTGGTATGGACGTAGTTGCAGAATCAAATAACCCTCCAACAGGACATCACGCAGCACGAGTTGCACGTATGCATGGAGGCGGAGGGGGAAGACAGGGACAAGGTGGTGGTGTTGCAATGGTACGCAAGGGTAGACAAGCACATCCGCCAGTTGTTGAAAAAGTCATATACAAATTATTGAACAAAAAAGAAAACAAGCTCGCATTGTGTTCTGCAATTGCGGCAACTTCGTCTGCCTCACTCATAAAACTTAGGGGCCACAAGATTGACAAGATTGAATCTTTCCCTATTGTAGTGTCTGACCAGATAGAATCCGTATCAAAATCAAAAGAACTCTACAAGATCTTCGACTCATTGCATGTCTCCCAAGATATTTCTAGGCTTGAAGACAGGCTGAAGCGCCGTTCCGGTAAAACACGATTGCGAGGCAGAAGCACCAAGGTAGGTAAAAGCATCCTGCTTGTAGTAAAGAATTCAAAGAACCTTTCAAAAGCATGCGGCTCAATCCCAGGAGTAGACGTTGTAGAAGCAAAAAATTTGAGTGTCATTGACTTGGCCCCCGGAGCAAGACCAGTAAGATTGACAGCATTTTCAAAGGGTGCAATCGAAGAGATTGCCAAACTAAAATCCCCGCATCTTGAATTAATGGTGGTCATGCAATGAACATAGATGAAGCCATTCACATTATACTAAAGCCATACATCACTGAAAAGACATTTGCGCTAGTTGAAAACGAGAGCAGAATTTGTTTTCTAGTAAGAGAAAACACCACAAAACCCAAGATAGTAGAAGCGATAAAGGTACTTTACAACGAGGTCCCAGTTGGGATAAATGTGTGCAGAACAGTATATGGAAAGAAGGCTTTTGTAAAATTTGCAACAATAGAAAAAGCAAGAGACCTTGCAACTAAGATAGGAATGCTATAATATGGTCCTTCGTGAATCAACTCAGATAAGAGTGGAACCAATTGGTTAGAGAATTCAAGTATCACGGAATGTCACTAGAACAACTGCAAGGTCTGTCACTTGAAAAGTTATTCGAACTTTTGCCCGCGCGAGCAAGAAGATCATTGACAAGAGGTATTACTGACGACAAAAGAAAGTTGCTTGAGGAAACTAAACTTGCAAAAGCAGGAAAACTGAAAACTCCTATCAAGACACACCAAAGATCTGTGATAGTTTTACCATACATGATAGGCCTGACTATTAGCATATATTCTGGTAAGGAATTTCTGCCGGTGGATATCAAACCAGATATGGTTGGGCATTATCTTGGCGAATTTATAAGGACTAACAAAAGAGTTGTTCACGGAGCACCTGGTGTGGGGGCATCAAGGTCCAGTTTGTATGTGCCATTGAAGTGATTTTTATGCATTTTAGCTACTCTTTTCAAAATTATGATAACACGCGACATGTCAGAGCTGCTCTGAGGGAGAAGACAATATCGCACAAACATGCCCGTGAAATTGCAGTTGCAATTAAAGGCATGTCTATTGAAAAAGCAAGAAGCTATCTGCAGTCAGTTATCAATTTAGAACGAGCGGTACCGTTTCGAAGATACAACAACGAAGTAGGACACAAGGCTGATACAGGTGTAATGTCAGGCAGATATCCAAAAAAGGCAGCAACTGAATTTGTGCGACTGATTGATAATTTAGAATCAAACGCTGAATACCGCGGAATGGATCTTGATAGGCTGAAGATAATAAATGCAACAGTTCACAAAGGACGAAAAATTGAAAGATTCATTCCCCGTGCACAGGGCAGGGCAACACCAAAAATAGATATTCTCACACACGTGGAGCTAGTGGCTCAGGAAATTTGACATGTCATCAGTAAAAAATGTAATACAAGACAGCTACAAACTCATGCTCTTGAAAGATTATCTTCGAGAAGCAATTAAAGAGTCAGGTTTTTCAGAGGTTGATATTCAAAAAACTCCAACAGGTACAAGAGTTGGGTTACACGTAACAAGACCTGGAATTGTCATTGGCAGAAAAGGCAGCGGCATTAGAGATCTTACTAAAGTTTTAGAAACTGACTTTGCTCTTAAGAATCCGCAGATCTCAGTAATTGAGATTCCTCGTCCAGAGCTTGAACCAAGTGTCATGTGCAATAGGATGTCACAGCATCTTGCAAGAGGGACTGCATTTAGACGAGCAGTCATGTGGACTCTGCAAACAATCATGGAAGCAGGAGCAATGGGCGTACAAATTACAATCTCAGGAAAACTTAGGGGCGATCGCTCATCGTTTGAAAAACATAGCAAAGGTGTTCTGCCGCGTGCTGGGTATCAGGCAGGAGTGATAGTATCTGAAGATATTGCCCATGTGGAGACCAAGATGGGTCTTATTGGTGTTAGAATTCGAATTGCAAAAAAAGAGAAATACATTCCAGAATTTGAATTAAAGGTAAGAAAAGCAGTAGTAAAAATCAAGGAAATACCAGTAGAAGAAAAAGAAACTGTTGAAGTTGAAGTAATGGACGAATCTCAAATTGACCCAACAAAGCCTCGTACAGAAAGTGAGGAAATAGAAATCGAAGAAAAACTCATTGAAAAAGTTGAAACCTATGATGATGTTGAGGAGGAGCTCAAGTAATGACCAGGCTGAAGATGAAGACTGTACGTGAGTTTAACGAAACTGACCTCAAAGATAGACTGGGTCAATTGCGTTCTGAATTGACAAAGCTCAGGATTGAATCATCTAAAGGAACGCTAAGAAAAGATAGCGGTAAAGTAAAGCCTCTAAGACGAGATATTGCACGAGTGCTGACTAGATTAAACGAGCTGAAGAAAAAATGATAACAAAAGAAAACATCGCATCGCATGAGCTAATTGGGTTGCAAGCACAAATTGTAGAATCAAGCAACAAACAGATAATTGGCCTTGCTGGAAAAGTTGTAGATGAAACCAAATTCATGTTTACACTAAATACTCTAAAAGGCAAAAAAAAATTCCCAAAAGAGACTGCGCGTTGGAAGTTCAGTTTTAATAATGACCAAACCGAAATAGATGGAACTAAATTGGTCAAAAGGCCATACGAGAGAATGGGAGTAAAGGCATGACTAGAAATATCGGGCTTCAAGTTGCAGCCCCCAAGTCAGAATGCAAAGATGGCGATTGCCCATTTCACGGTACTCTGAGCGTACGAGGCAAACTCATTCAAGGAAAAGTAGTGAGCGCAAAGGCTCCTAAAATGGTTGTAGTGCAACAGGAGACTCCTAAATTTGTACCAAAATACAAAAGATATGCCCGTAGCCAAAGTAAGATTCATGCTCATAGGCCACTTTGCTTTGATCTCAAAGAGGGAGATATTGTGTTAACGGCAGAATGTAGACCAATATCAAAAAGCGTATCGTTTGTAGTAGTGGGGGTTGTGTCATAATGGCATCAACCAAGAGTCGTGCAGTTTCTGCAAAAGGTGTACAGGAGTTCCGACCATATATCACACGAGCTCTTCCTCTTGGTGCACAAGTGGTGTGTGCTGATAACACAGGTGCAAAGATTTTGGAGATAGTGATGGTGCAAAAGACAAAGACCAGAGTGGCCAGATACCCATCAGCTGCAGTGGGAGACTTTGTAAACGTTGTAGTCAAGAAAGGCCCAGGTGAACTCAGGGGCCAGGTATTTGGAGCAGTGATAATTAGACAAAAATATGCCGTTCATAGATTAAGCGGAGTTAGAGTTACATTCGAAGATAATGCAGCTGTACTTGTTACCCCTGAAGGTGAGATCAAAGGAACGGAAATCAAGGGACCGGTTGCAGTGGAAGCATCAGAAAAATGGCCAAGGATAGCAAATCTGGCATCAATGGTGGTATAAGATGAATCCAGCTAAAATGCGTCATAGGATGGTATATGCAGCACCACTGCACCTAGTTAGCAAACAACTAGCAGCTCCACTTTCTAGCGAACTGCAAGAAAAACATCACCAAAGAAGTGCCAGAGTGGTAGAAGGTGACAGTGTCAAGGTTCTCAGGGGAGAATTCAAAGGTATTGAAGGAAAGGTTACTGACGTATCAACTGTAAAACGAGGGATTGCAATAGAGGGAATAAAACGTGAAAAACTCAAGGGAGGAAACGTGGACATTTACATTCATCCATCTAACGTAATGATCATTACCCTGAATCTTGATGACAAATGGAGGCAGAGCAGACTTGAAGGACAAAAACCAAAGACTAAACCAAAACCAGTAGAAGAAAAAGAAACTGCCAAGCCAAAAGAAACACCAAAAGAGCAAACAAAGGAGAAAAAAGAGGAGACAAAAGAACAAAAACCAAAACAAAAAGAAACCAAGGCAGTTGAAAAACCTGCAAAGACAGATAAAGAGCGAAAATCTCCAAAATCAAAAAAGAGTGATAAATAATGGTAAGCATATCTGGAAGCAAGAAACTAAAAAGACAGATGGCCCCACTTTTCTGGGGAATTACAAGAAAGGATAAGAGGTTTGTAGTAACCGTAAAGCCAGGAGGCCACAAGAAAAATGTCTCTATTCCTACTGCTGTATTTGTACGTGATACGTTAAAGCTTGCCGATTCCCTCCGAGAAGTCAAATCTGTCATATATGGAGGAAAAATAACAGTGGACGGAGTTACTCGCAAGTCGCTTCATCATGGCATTGGACTTATGGATGTAGTAGAACTACAAGGGGTGCCAGAAGTGTATCGTCTTGTTCCAAAAGATTTGGCCGTTTTAAAACCAATTGCAATAAATGCGTCTGAAAAAACAAAAAAGCTGTTAAAGGTGACAAAAAAAGTCACAATTAAGGATAAAAAAACGCAAATAGGTTTCCACGATGGAAGAAATCTAATCTCTGACACAAAAGTCAATGTCGGCGATACATGTCTGGTCCAAGTCCCCGAAACAAAGATTCTCGATGTAATAAAACTCGAAAAAGGCGTTCAAGTTATTGTAACTAGCGGTGTAAACGTAGGAAAGGTGGGTAAAATAGCAGAAATCAAGCAGGGAACATTCGTATTACCGCGAAGGGCTTTGGTTGATATTGATGATAAACAAATCGAAATTCCATCTGACTTGGTTATGGCAGTTGGAAAGGACAAACCTGTGATACAAATACAGTGATAGATATGGCGCAAAAAATGGAATCTCAAATGAAAAAGATAACAGTTGCAAAAATAGTATTGAATATGGGCGTAGGAAAATCAGGCGAACCAGTAGAGAAAGCAAAACGTGCATTACTGCAAATATCAGGTCAACAACCAAACCCAAGAGCGGCAAAAGCCACGCAAAGAGACTGGGGAGTACACAAGGGAGAACCAATCGGAGTTGCAGTAACTGTAAGAAAAAAGCCTGCACTTGAATTGATAAAAAGGCTAGTTACTGCTAAAGGAAGCCAGCTTAAGAGTTCATCATTTGATGAATTTGGCAATGTTTCTTTTGGAATACGTGAGCACATCGATATTCCAGGGGTAAAGTATGATCCTGACGTTGGAATTGTAGGGCTCAATATTTCAATTTCTCTGGCAAGGCCGGGATTTAACATTAGGTTCAGAAGCAAACACAAGGCAAGCGTTGGCACTCATCACAGAATCACCTCTGAGCATGCAAAAGAATTCATGGCCCGGGAATTTGGAGTCCAAGTGGTATAAGATGGTCAAAAATCGCGATTACAAGGTAACTGGAAGAAAGGAGCACAAATTCGGAAAAGGCTCACGATGGTGTAAAAGATGCGGTGACTATAATGCTGTTATTCAAAAATATGACTTGACACTATGCAGACGATGTTTCAGAGAAGTAGCTGTTTCATTGGGGTTTAACAAATTCAGGTAGTAGATATGCCAGCAACCAATATTCTCGCAAACCTATTTGTGACGTTATACAACAGCGAAGCAAGAAGAAGGGGAGACTGTGTAGTATTGCCTACGTCAAAGCTTGCAACTGAAGTACTAAAAACGCTACAAAATCACAGCTACATTGGTGAATTTGAGCACGTTGATGATAAAAGGGGAGGAAAATTCAAAATAGAGCTACTGGCAAAGATAACAAAATGTGGAGCGATTACTCCAAGATTCAAGGTAGACAAAGATGGATATGCCAAGTGGGAACAACAGTATTTGCCATCCTATTCAAGAGGCATGCTTATTGTTACAACAAATCAAGGTGTAATGTCACACCATGATGCCGTCACGAAAGGTATTGGGGGATTATTGATAGGATATGTCTACTGAGCAAGTTGAAATACACGAGGCAACAATTGAGATACCTGACAAAGTAAAGGTATTTGAGCACCACAGAATTCTTAGTGTTGAGGGTCCTCTAGGCAAAACAAGGAAAAACTTTAAGAAAATTCCAATAGATATAAAAATAAATGACAAAAGCATCATGCTAAAATCGCAAGGTACACGCAAGAAAGACTATGCAATCTTCAAAACTGCAGAATCCATTATTCGAACTCTTATCAAGGGGGTGCAAACTGGATACACCTTTAAGATGAAGATAGTTTATGCTCACTTTCCTATCACAGTCAAAGTAAAAGACGGCAACATACATGTAGAGAATTTCCAAGGAGAGCGTGCACCGAGGGTATCAAAAATATTTGGCACCACAAAGGTTGCATCAAAAGGAGACGATGTTATAATTACCGGACCTGTCTTGACTGATGTTTCTCAAACATGTGCAAGTCTTCAACAAAACACCAAAGTCAAAAATAAAGACTCGCGAGTTTTTCTTGACGGTGTTTATCTTTTTGAAAAAAACGACGGGATCGAAAAGTAATCTCAGCAAGGATTAAATCGGCTTATTCTACGAACAAAGTCTATTGCCGCCCTAGCTCAGCGTGGTAGAGCAGCTGACTGTTAATCAGCGGGTCGTCAGTTCAAGTCTGACGGGCGGCGCCTAATGTTTCTAAATTCGAATTATGAAATATTGTTTTTGGCAGCAGGAAATCAAAATGCATTGAATTGCCACACTTGTGATATCATATTTCTAAATTCGAATTATGAAATATTGTATTACGATCACGCTTTAGTTTATTCTGTTAGACTAGATAGATCTAATACTGATCGCTACATAACCCCATATGCAGGAGGTCCGCATTGGCCAGAACAAGACGCGCAAATAGGTATTGCGTGGATTGTGGGGGAAGATTAGTTTACTACCCACGCCTTTCGAATCCAAAAGCTCCCAATGAATACAGGGTTCTGGTTTACGCATGCCCCGACTGCACTAAAGATTTTGATAAACCCAAGATGTTCTCAATAAAACGAAATGTTGTAGATGAGCCAATTGAGGCAGTTGAGATAGAGATAGTCCAGGCCAGGGAAAAGGTTCCTGATACCATAAAATCTACCTAAATGCATTTTCTAGTGCAAAAAACTAATGTGCGACCATGAAAATATACTGAAAAACATGAGTCTTCTACACTCAGAAACTTGAGAATATTTTAGAAAAAATAGAATTAAGTGACTGGCGGCAAAGGCTGCGTGAACCGCTTACATGTAACGAACAATCTTTATCTGATAACTGGAAATTTTGTGCCCTGGGTGAGAGGATGAGAAGGGAAGGACGGGAACTTGACAAAGTAAAGGATCTGACCCCTGAAGCCATAAAATTGGGATTTGGTTTTGCAACTGCAGTAAAGCGTAGGGATAGTACTGTAGCTTTGGAGATTTTAGAGCAAATTGAAAAACTGCCATCGATATGGCAAAACCCGGACGAAACAGTCTCTGCCTAATTTTGTCACTTTTTTATCATGGGTTTTTCTGACTTTACAATTGTGTGATTAGTACATGACCATGCCAAAAAAGACATGCAAGCAAAATCTAATGGTTTTATGGATGGCAAAGTGGGGTTCCATCCAAACCGTTTTTTTGTAAAAATATGGCCAAAAAACGGGGGTTTAACTTTTATTCGTGCGCCAAGAAGAAATGTAAACTCTTGCCTGGTAAGGGGGGTGTTTTGACCCTTGGCTTGCATATGTACGCACAAGTGTTAAACCCCCCAGAAAAATAACACTTTTTGAAAAAATCACCTTCTTCGTGGTACTGGAAAAATAAGCAGGGGTTTAACCTTTGAGCATCGATTCCAAAAAACAGTATTTTTTCAAAATGGACCATTTTAGACCATTTATGGTGGTACTAAACTGCCCATTATCTGACAAGTTTGGTGGCAAATAGGGGGGTAAAAATAACCCTAAATGCCACAAAGAACTGGCAACATGGTTCTTTGTCACAAATGTTCTGATGAAAAGCATGGGGAATGCATGGGAAAAGCAGGTATGTTTGAATGTGATTGTGAAGTTTGCAAGAAATAAGATCTATGTAAAAATAAAAAACAGCGGATATTTTTTGCACTGCTTATATGATATGCCAGATAACTTGAATCCGTGCCAGATCCTGATGATCTAACAAAGGCAAAGATAGTCCGGATGATCCTTGACGGGACCACAGAAGGTGCGCTTGACAAGCTAAGTGAGTTTTATCGAGTTGAAACCCCAAAAATAGTAGTTGGTACCATAAAAGGAAAAAGAAGAACTGTATATGCAGTCTATGTGCCTGCAGAAAAGAAGATTTATGCGTTAAACTCTGACATTTTTTGCAATCCGTTTGTTATTTTACACGAGTATTATCATCACATTCATTCAAAGCTTGGGGTACACAAGGGCTCTGAAAGGCATGCCAACATGTACGCCAAAGGTTTTGTAGATTCTTATAACAAATTAATAAAAATATGAATCAACTAGAAGATTGTTAGCAAATATTTAAATCGATACATCAGTATGTTGCGTCGAGGGTGGTCGTAATACTCCCCAAGTGCTTCCCGTTTTGCTTGGCCACTCTCTAAATAGCCCATCATACCCAAACGGTAACAGTTCTCTTAAATCACTAGTCTTCGGCAAGATGGGGTACTTTTCCCACCTGCTGTTTAACAACCTGGATGCCCAGATACTTTGTCTGATCGTATAAAAATCGGGTGTTTCTATGGCGTTACCTCAGCAGATCATATTTCCAAAAATGGCAGACCAATCTTAAATCATACCACTTTGACAGAATTTACATGACAACTGTATTGGCGCCTCTCTACGACACACGTAGTGAGCGATATCCAATATATCATTCCGGGATTTTGGTCTTTGTTATCACAACATGTTTGCCATTAAATCTTGGAATAAGCAGGCTTCCTGCAGTTGACGTGTTTATGCTACTCTCAGTTGGCTTTCTATCGCTGTTCATGTTGGCAAGAAATGAGCATGTGGGCCAAAGCCTTCTTTCACATTTGAGTATAGTAAAACAAGCAAGATACTCGAAAAAACATCAGGTGAACAAGATGACTAGATTCGACGGAACTGCATTAAATGCGTACAAAGAATATCAACACAACCCATTCTCCTTACTACAAAATGTTGTCGAACAAATAATCATAACGCATGATGAACATATGGATCTGAAAACACGCATAAAGCTTGAAGAAATGCATGTAAGCCTTCAGAAAAAAACGCGTGAACTGTGCAATCATTATTCATAACATCCATAATTAAGAAGCGTTATTTCTGAAAATTCATTATTTCATCTGAGAGATCAGGTCAAGCGACATCTGGCCAATTAGATATCTAGAGTTGCTCGTATTGCTTGCCGATTCACTGCAGTAAGGCAAAGTGCTCATGATTTTCAGTATTTTTTCGTCATTTTGTCTCTCTGCATCCATTATTGAGGTGAGTGTCTGGCTAATCATACTCTCTTTTATCTTGGCTATTTTTTCGTCATTTTCATATTCCGAAAGTGAAAACGCATTTGCAACCTTCTCTTTAATCTCATTGAGATGTTCCATGCTTGGTCCTTCTAAACTGCCGCTGTGGTATTTATCACTTGAAAGCGCATGTCCATGAGACATACTAAATCTATTTTTCTCCTCTCGTATGATTAGCACATACATGCTATTCTAGTGCTGGTATTATGGACTATGGCGTAATATCTAAAACTAACACATTTCCACTTTTGGTAATGTGACCTCATCAATTATAGTGAAGATCTGTCCAGGATGCAAAAAAAGATGATTTTCTGGCTTTAAATAGATCTGAAGGTATCCTAGAGCCTGTATGACAAGACAGGAAGAGGGTAGTCTGCCGACAAGTAATGAAGTAAAGAGGATAGTATCTGACGAAGTCAGGCCCTTACTTGAGAAACTAACCGAACTTGTAGACAAGATGGAGCGCTATCACAATCATGATATCGAATTCCAGCAGAAACTGATACTTTTGATATCTCAGATGTTCAGAAACCAAGAGATATCAATGGAGGGCTTTGACAAGCTAGATTCCTTCCTAAGAAAGGAATTCTTCTGGGGCAAATAAAGCTCTGAAATCTAAAGCAGATTTTGAAATTTCCACTTTGAACTTGTCTATGTGAATTGATCTCCACATTAAATAGACACGTTTTGTAAAAATTAACATGGAAAAGTTTGAGCTTAAACTCTCAGTGGGCAAAAAACCTGCAGATGCCCAAACCAAGAAACTCCAAGAGTACTTTGATGAAATGCCAATGGACGAAATACTTGCCGGCCTTTATTTTGCAAAAAACAGATGGGCTGCAAAGGACGCAGGTGTTCTAAAAGTAGGAAGAAAAAGCATAATCAAAAAAGAGATCCATTCAGTTACATCAGAACAGGCCCAATGGCGCTTGAAGAATTGGAAGACCATGATAGCAAATTACAGGAGATTGGGATACAGCTACCCCACAATATCTAGAATAAAGAAACACTTTGCAGAAATAAGCAAAAAGCGTTCTAAATAGTAGCTTGCGTTTTTGTCGTAGAAGGCAAGTTGGCCGGAAGGTCGGGGATTGTCTGTCTGGCATGTCCTTCCAGCACAGCTTGCGCTTCTTCGAGAATCTGGCTTGTCTCCGTACTTGCCGTATCGACAACAAATTGGCTGTCTGCGTTAACTGAAGAGCCTGCCATGATATCTCCTAGTATACTTGACAGGTCCTGCATTGACGAGCTTGCCTCAGGCATGAGTCCGCTCAAACTGGTTCCTAGGCCCTTTATGACGGACATGCATGGGCTCAGCGTGACAACCACGTCGCCAAGTTCGGATATGGTATTTAACCTAATTTGGATCTGTTCCATGGATAATTTTGCACCTGTTACCATGTTGTTCATCTTTCTAATCTCATGTAGTTCTGTGGCATATGCGTTAGAATATGGCTTGTTGTGGTTTCGTACTGCCTCTACCACTTTTTTGAAAATATAATCGTCTTTTTCCTTTAGTTTTCGTGAAATGGAATCAAGTTTTGATATCTGAAGCTGCAGCCTCTTTTGTGCCTCGTCAATCTTTGGCCTAAGTGGAGCGTCAGGTCTTACCTTATCCATTACCTTCTGTGATATGCTTTCCTTCTGGGTGTTCCATCTTGCTGCAAAGTTCATGATTAACTGTGCCATGATCTAAATTGATGTTTTAAACATTCATGTTCTGTGCATGGGTGTAACTGCAGTGACATGTTGCCGCAGTTACAAGTGTGATTTACCATCTTTGATAATCAATGTTTCTAAATTCGAATTTTGAAACATTAATTATCAACATGATTATCCAAACGTAAATGTGTATATCTGAAATCCTGGTTTTGCTATCAGAGTAAGAGTATGTGCTCCTGCCTGCTGAGACGAAATGACATTATACAATCTGTTCTCTGACACATGAACTGTACTATTTTGGATGTCTTGTCCTGCGTCACTTGCTCCGACAGGATTTCCATCAAGTGATACCTGTACATCAACATTGGGGCCGGCAGCTACAATGTGGACATCCTTTGCATAGTATGAAAGCACTATCTTGCCAGTGTCAGATGATAACTTCATACTATCTGGTAGATTTTGCCAATCTCCATCAAGATAAAAATGATCTTGCTGCAAACTGGAAGGAAGTGAATACATTACTGTCTTGTCTGGCTGAAATCCAGCTTGATTTCCAATGTAACTTCGACCCGTTGAAAAATCATATCCGAAATAAAGTTCTGGCGTTTGCTGGCCTGAAAATTCATGTGGTGCAAGGTTCACTAGCGACATGTTAGCATTGACATTTAATCCAAGGGCTTGTGAGCGTTGCTCTAATAGTTGTTGTATTGTTTTTTCTGTTATATCATAATCACCCTCTCCAAAATGCACGTGTCGTATATGTCCAAGATAGTCTGTCATGTATTCCGCAGGCCAGTATCTATTGCCAAAGGCATTCCATGTGCTATGATCACTGTCTAACACAACAGGGTATGTTATGTTGTATTTTTGTACAGCCATGTTGACATTGTTGATATTTTTTTCAAATTCAAATTCAGGCGAATGGATTCCAACAATGAGCAGTCCCTTGTCTGCATATTTTTCATTCCATTCTTTTAGGTAGGGGAGTGTTCGAAGACAGTTAATGCAACTGTACGTCCAAAAATCATACAACACGACCTTGTTTTTCATAGACTCTTTTAGTGCGTCTGGCGTTGTATTGATGTAGCCTGTAATTCCAACTAGAGCAGGGGCTAATGGGTATTGACTTTCATCTGCGGGTATTGATGATGCATTATTAGAGATTGGCTGAAGCGGGTTTGAGTTTTCGTTTATTTCTGGCTTGTCTAGCGATGTAAAGTATAACGCGATACCAGCTATTGCCACTATGACGATTATTCCAGTTATGATGGCGCTTTTGATCTCTTTTTTCACCATGTCATCATCCTAACAAGATATTATTTAGCAGAGGAAAGCTTGCAATGGCTGCTAACTGGTTTGTATACACCAAGAACCCAAGTAGTACAATGAGAGATCCCATGATGATTGAATAATATTTCAAGTGCTTACTCATTGACTTGATGAATCCTGTAAATCTTGAAAAGAATACCCCCATTAGTATGAACGGGATTCCAAGTCCGATGGAATAGCTGAGCAACAAAACAAAAGCATGACCTGGCGAAGTGGCGGCAAGTGTCAGGATGCTTCCTAGGATGGGTCCTATGCATGGTGTCCAGCCAGTAGCAAAGGCAAGTCCGAAGACAAAAGAGAGCGGATAACTTGTTTTTACTCTACTTGGGATTATCTTTTTTTCAAAATTTAATCTTGATATCTTTGAAGACAATAGCATGAAAACTCCAAATGCAATTATTATGATTCCGCCTATGTGGTTAAAGTCAGCAAGTAACTTTCCTGCGCTAGTTGATACCACACTGTTGAGTACGACGCCTAGAACTGAAAAAACAACTGTAAACCCAGCTACGAAAAATATCGTATTTAACAAAATATTCAGTCTGCTTGCAACAAGATTTACTGTACCGTTGGTTCTTTGAAGATCAGATAGCGTAGTTCCAGAAATATATGCAAGAAAAGCAGGAATCATGGGTAAAATACATGGGGCAAGAAAAGAGCCCAACCCTGCTACAGCTGCAATTCCTATGCCTAGTTCTACCATGTACTAGATGACGACTTTTTTTATTAATACCTTGTTCCAAATCTAATCCAAATCATGCTCATGTTTTTCTGAACAAAAGGTTCCTTATAAAATGCCAAGAAATTGTAATGGCAATAGATGATCTGTTGATATCATAGAGTACATATGCAAACTAATTCTATATGAACAAGGTTCTAAATTGATGAAACTCTTGATATAACATGTCTTCAATCGAATCAGATGAATCATGCCAATCTGCATCTACAGAAATTCAAGAAGAGGTTCCAGAAGTAGACGCAAATGCAGATGAACAAGAGGAAACTCCAGAATTAGAATAATTTCTAATCTCGGGTCTTCTTTTTTATTTATAAAATTAAAAAAACAACTTTGGTATTTTGATAGTTTGTTCTAGTCCTTTAAGGTAAAGTCATGTGATTCTAAACTTTTTTCCTGCCTTTTCAAATACATCTAGTGATCTTACAATAATATCATCTGTCAACCATGAAGTGACAGAAATTCGAATTCTTGCAGAGCCTAATTCTACTGTGGGATACCTTATTGGCTGTGCAAAAATTCCATTGCTTGATAAATACCTGCCAAACTCTACGGACTTTTTCTCATCTCCAATTATTACGGGGATGATCTGACTCTGAGAGTCTATTTGGTATCTAAGTGATTCTAGGCCTTTTTGTATCATGCCGACGTTTTTCCACATCTTGATTCTTTTTTGTTCTCTGTTTGAAGACATCTTGTCTAGTGCCACCTGGACTAGAAAGTTTGGCAACGCTGAAGTATAGATAAAAGGCCTCGAGGTGTTTATTGCAAGTTCCACCACTTCTTTTTTTGAGGCAACATATCCACCAAATGCGCCAAGACCCTTGCTAAGACTGCTAATGTATGCATCTATTTTTTTAGATACTCCAAGATACTCTGCAGACCCCTGTCCGTCTGTGCCTGCAACAAAATCCCCATGGGCATCATCGAGGATCAAAAATGCGTTGTATTTTTTGCACAACTCAGAGATCTCTTTTAACTTTGAAAAATCTCCATTCATGGAAAAGATGCCTTCAGTAACTACAAACTTGCGGCGCCTGTCTTTTCTCAGTTTTTTTTCCAGGTCTTGCATGTTATTGTGTTTGTAGATTGCCTTTTTTGCATGTGCCAGTCTGCAGGAATCTATTATACTTGCATGATTGAGCTCGTCACTTAATATTAGATCACCTTTTTGTGGCAGGATTGAAATTATTCCCAAGTTTGCCATGTATCCTGTTGGAAATGTAAGCGCAGCTTCTTGGTGTTTGTGATTTGCAAGTCTTGTCTCAAGTTTTTTAAATAAATCGTCATTGCCTGCTACAAGCCTTGAGCTTGACTGGACCTGCATCGGGGCAATTTTGGTGTATCCTAGCCCAAGATAATCATTAGAGGACAAGTTGACAAGTTTTTTTCCTCTTATGAAAATGTATGGGCCTGAAACTTTGTTGTCAAACAGATTGCGATACAGGTTAGATTTTTTTATTCCAGCCAGTCTGGAATTTATGAAATTAAATCTAGGCTTCAAGGCCTATCTTTGATATCATGTCAAAGTCCTCAACTGGGGGGTTTCCTCCTATTGTTAGGTATCCTCCAGTGATGATGCCGTTTGCGCCTCCGAGAAGAGCTTTTTCCTGCTCGCTTGAGAGGTATACTTCTCTACCTCCTGCTATCTTTAAGATAGTTTTTGGCATTAGGAATCTAAAGATAGCTATTGTGCGCAGAATCTCTGACAGGGGAAGCCTTGGTTGCACCTCAAGTGGAGTTCCTTTCTGTGGAACAAGTATGTTTATTGGACATTCTTCAGGGCATAGGTTTGCCAAGTCAAGTCCAAGCTCCAGCCGTTGCATTCTTGTTTCTCCCATTCCGATGATTCCGCCGCAGCACAGCTCAAGACCTGTTTTTTTTACTATCATGTTGGTATTCATCCTGTCATCATATGTGTGAGTCGTACATATTTTAGGAAAGAAACTTCGTGATGCCTCTAGATTGTGGTTGTATCGTTTTACCCCTAGTTTTTTGAGCTGTGACGCCATGCTCTCATCTATGAATCCTAAAGAGCAGTTTACCTCAATTCCTACTTTTTCGTTTATCTCTTTTATGATATTGCAGATCTGGGCAAAATCGCTCTGAGTTGGACCGCGCCATGCACAAACAAGGCAAAAACTTTTGATTCCTGCTTCTTTTGACATTTTGGCATTTTGAACGATAACATCAGCTGGTAACAGCTTGTATGTGTCAATCCCGCTCTTGTAGAATGCTGACTGGGAACAAAATGTACAGTCCTCCTGGCATTTTCCTTTTTTTGCATTAATCAGAGACTCTACATCCACTAGATTGCCGCTAATCTTGCGAGTAATCTCATTTGCGGCATCTGATAAAAACTGTAATGACTCGTCTGAAACATTGAAAAGTTTTTCAGCTTCTTGTTCTGTAATACTGTATCCAGATAATATTTTGTCCTTGCATAAGGTGATAAATTCTTGTTCTGGAATCATAGAATGATTTTTTTGATTCTATTAATTAAGATTGTTATGGTAAACTGGCAAGACTTGACTGGTTTACTAATTTGAAATGCTGAGCAGGTTCAAACCACTATATCTTTTCTGTGACTTTTTTTATGGTATCTATGACACCGTTAACCAAAAAATCAAGCTCATTTTCTGGTATTGCAAGGGGCGGCACAATCATTACTATTGACCCAAGTATTCGTAGGTAAATTTTGTGTTTTTTTGCCTCATTGAAAATTCTTTGATGGATTTTCTTTTCAGGTGCAATTGGAGACTTTTTTGCCTTGTTGCTGACAAGCTCTATTCCCATGAGCATTCCCTTGTGTCTTACATCGCCAACCATCTCTAGTCCTGAAATCTCATCAATTCGTCTTTGAAGATACAAAGAGCTTTTTTTGATCTTTGAGATGATGTTGTATTTTTTGTAAAGTGCAAGGTTTGTAATTGCAGTCGCACAAGCCAAGGGATTACCGGTAAAAGTATGTCCGTGGAAAAAGTGTTTCATTTCTTGATGCTGTCCTAAAAATGAATCATACACTCTCTTGTTCGCTAGCGTTACTGCAAGTGGTAAATAACCAGCTGTTAGCATTTTTCCAAAGGAGACTATATCTGGGATGCTTTCTTGGCTTTGATATTCTACCATGGAGCCCAGCCTTCCAAAACCTGTGGCAATCTCGTCTAGTATGAATAAAACACCATGTTTTCTGCATATGGTGCCAACCTTTTTCTGAAATCCGTCTGGATATATGGTAATACCGCCAGCTATCTGGGCTCCGCTTTCCATTACAAAAGCCGCGATGTTGTCATTTTGTGAAAGCGCTTTTTCTATTTTATTTATGCAATGGTTCTGAAACTCCTCAAAAGTAAAACCATTTGGAATTCTGTAACTATTTGGAGATGGGGTGCTAATTACAGGAAAGAGAACGGATTTGTATCTTGAAAAAAAAGATGGAACGTATCCCAATGACATTGCTCCAATGGTATCCCCATGGTACCCGTTTTCAAGTGTGACAAACTTTGTTTTTTTCCTCTCACCTTTATTGTACCAATACTGTAACGCCATCTTTGCAGAGACTTCCATGGCAGTAGAACCGTCATCTGAATAAAACACCTTGTACATGTGAGGTGCCAGTCTCACAAGTTTTGACGCAAGCTCTTCTGCCTTGTCATTTGTAAGATTGAAAAGAGACGAGTGCTGTAGTTTCCGTGTTTGTGTTATCATTGATTTTACAAGTTCGTCTCTTGAATGACCCCATACATTGCACCACATACTTGCAACTCCATCGAGCAGGCGGTTTCCTTTAGAGTCATAAAGCCACATGCCTTTTCCTCGTACGATGACATCAAAATTTGGCCATTCGCTCATCTGTGTGTATGGATGCCAAACGCAGCTACGCATGTGGCAGTCTAGACTTGTCACATTAATAATGATACGGAAGATATCAAATCATATGACAAGTTTGGCTAGAAATCAACAAATGTGTTTTTATTATTTTAGGAAAAACTAGACTATGACAATTAGAATGATATCGCAAGTAATTTCAAACGATATGTTGATTAGTTGAGGGTTGGACATAATTATCGGCCTAAATTTGCCAGCCACTATGTGAAAGTTTTTCATAAAGTCAGGACCTTTTAGATAGCAGATAAAGAAATGATGAGAGGTTGGACGAATACCGAGCTATTCCACCGGAACCATTGGCAACAGTGAGCTGGCCCGATCCGCCAATTCCTGCAGATTGCTGTAGCCAATATCCCTTTCGTCAGGAAAGGCCACGCCGACCACGGCCACAATGGTACCGTGGCGATTTCGTATCGGTATGGCTACTGCAGCCTTTGCGTTCACCGCTTTTGCTCCAGGACGCACGTTCCCGGACCTGTCGTCACTAAGATTACAGGTCTTTATAGGTTCACCCCGTTCTAACGCTAAACCGGCCATTCCCTTGCCTGATGGCACCCAATTCATCGCCTGTTGCACCACCTCAGGGATATTTACCGCGGCTGCTAGCCGTAACCCTTGACCCTCGCATAAGTGCACAGTACCTGCGATCGCGCCGATGTCGGCTAATAATAGCCCTAGCCACTCCTGAAATTGTTCTTTCATCATTTAGACTCCCATGTTGAATGCTACAGTCTGACAGATATTTTTTACTGTACCTCAAAAAGTATAGTATCTCAGAATTGCGGAATCGTAATGGAGAACCTCAAAGGAATCCGCAAGTTATACAGAAAGGGAAACGGTCAGGCAAGAAAGTACAGAAGGAAGTTGAACTCGGTCATTTTATGAACTGCAACGACAGATCGAGTACAAGGCAAGGTGGCTTGGTCTGCCGGTAGAATATGTCAAGGCAGGTGGGACAAGCTCAAAGTGTGCAATATGTGGGTCAAAGCTAGTGCCCGAAGAGCAACGAAAGATGTTCTGTCCTATTTGTAAGAGTATCGTTGACAGGGATGTCAATGCTGCTCACAACATCTTGCTTCGAGGCACACGGGTCGTGCCAGACGGGGCTGCAGGTGAAGCGGTGATGGCAGAACCCTGTAGAAGGGAACAGGTAATCTGTCTAGTCGATGCAGCCAAGTCAGGTGACGGGATTAATGTCCCGGTAACTTGACAGTACCTTAAGAAACATTCATTCGGGATGATAAAACAACCCAAACTAATGACAACCGTATTTAAGATAAATAAGATCTGCGATAAAATACTATGTGATAAAAACATCAGAATTGTCGCAGTTTCTCATAGGACGGATTTCTTTTTCAAGTCAAGGCGCGGAATAAAAATATATCAAACCAAGCAAGAAATTGAAAAATCATTGGCAGATGCCGCATTGAGGTGGGTTAGCAGGAGGTCTTTATTGTCATTAGGCAAGCCCATTTATGCAATGGCAAAATATGAAAAAGTAAAACGAATTACGATACCATTTGGAAGATACGGGATAATTTTATGCACTATAAACAAGGACTCTGATGCCGATTTAATAGCTACTCAAGTGATAAAGATACTAAAAACATACAAAGAATAAAAAAGCAATCTTTCCTCCCTCGTACACAAACTGGACACCACTTTACTCAGGACTGGGATTTGTTGGAAAATAGCCATAATCTAAATGGTCTGCCGCAAATTCGACCTGATGATATTAAAATAACCATATATTTTTAGGTGCATAGGTTCCATAGCCTACAATGTTTTCCACCAACTCTTTCATTCAAGAGGCGGGAGGTTATCCTAAGGGAATGAAAGTAAACGATCTTAGCTGGTCTAGTGCAACCAGCTGTAATGGTAAAGTAAGCCCTGCAAGTTTGGCAGGGCGGTGTGCAGTAGGTTTTGGCATACCAGAGGGCTCTCAGTTGAAGCAAGAGGCGGAACGTGGGCAACATAAGGCCACCAATCCGAGGAGTCGATGAGAGCAAGTTGCAAAATCGGAAATGATTTATCAGCCGAGTTTGCAGCAGAACCAGAAATATGGTTAATAATAAAAAAAGGAAAATTAATGGCGGTGCATTCTTGTCGTAAAGACGCCAATGCCTGCTAACAACCCAGCTACCCCCATTCCAACTCCCCATGCCATACCTTGAAGCGGTCCATGAGGATTGTTGGCAGCTGTATAATCTACACCTGTGGCAAAGGCATTTGGTGCCACGTACGCAATGGCAAGTAAGATTAGCACACCAACTAAGACGCTTGCGTTTATTTTTGTCATGATGTAACTGCGTCACGATTTCATTTAAAAAATAGGGTTACACTGCAATAGAATGTATTGCATCACAAAAAAACAAGCATGCTAGATTTTAATTGTTATTTTACAAATATCTAGTAGTAAAAGGTAATCCTTTTTCCTACAGTTTTTTTAACTAGCATGTTGTCAAGTATGTTGGGAAGACATAGGATCTTCTTGTAGCGATGATTGGTTATGCAGAGAACAGTTGCCTGTTGTATGATGCAGTTAGGTTTCTGTCTTATTGATGCTTATCTTAACTTTATATTGTAAAATTACAGTTGAAACAAAAATTCAGAGACAAATTATTGGTAAGATCATAATTAGGTGATCATACTTAGGCACGATTTTAGGCATGAGACCAGATTAGGAAATAATGTATTTACCAATAATGTATAAAAATACAAAGGGTGGTTTTTCAAAATATGAAGCAGTAAACCGCGCTCGTTTGCAGATACTATAAAAGAGCAGAATTCAACCCGGATTTCATTATTCTCCGTATCCCGGATCAACTTTTCCTGCAATTCTTGCAATATCCATATCGGCTGCAATATCTTGGATTTTTCCTATTTTCATACGTCCCACGACATGAAGGACACTCTGTTTATCTCCATGTTCTACTTCAAGTGAGTATTTTTCTCGCAGTCCATTCATTTTGACGTCTACATTAATGCCTGCCTTGTATTCTATGATTGCACTTACATCAGGCTCGGTCATATCCTCGTCTGAGAGTTTTTTTTCAAGATAGATTATGCGATGGACCAGACTAGGATCGACATTTGGCATGGCTTGTTTCAGCTTTGACATATACTCGTTGTATATTGATTCTACATCATGTGTCATGGTTTTATCATACACGGAATATTATTTAAAAGGTGAGCAACATTTTTTGGGTTTCAATCATGGTAACTAATCTAGATTCAATGTAATATGGCTCTAAGGAATACGCCAATTTTAGAGAACTTGCAAAGTTTTGTAGATGACTACGTGAAAATTGTGAATATAAAACGGTGAAGAGATACGACTTCTATCCCATGAAAGTCATATTTTCATGTAATTTTTTTAATCATGATGACGTATCTATATCATGGCAGAACAGACTCCACCTAGAAGCGATGGCGTTACAAGAAGAGACTTTCTCAAACTTCTTGCAGCTGGAAGCATCGCACTAGTGTTTGCTCCGTTTGTACCTTGGGGAAAATTCATGCCAAACCCCTCAAACATTGTACCGTCAAAAGTTCAGGTAACTTTGCCAGACGGTACAGTAGCTAATGTCAAGACATTTCCAAAGAATAGTTCCGAAGTCATAACATATCCGAAAAGTGGAGATCCAGTTCTTGACCAAGAGGCATTTAAAAAATGGCAGTTTGTACGGTTACCCGAAGAACTGGGGGGTGGAGTAGACGATGTTAGCGCGTTTCGTGTTTATAGCATGGTCTGTTTGCATCTTTGGTGCCTGTGGAAGTACTGGCCTCAACCCGGAAGAAAAAGAGGCGAGTGTCCCTGTCATGGAAGTATGTATCATATGGAAAATGGAAAGGCATTTGCTGGACCTGCTTCTCTGCAAGCTCCGCCTTCGAATGTCTTACCTGAGCTCTGGCTTGAAGCGAATGACAACGGGGATCTGTGGATAAAGCCGGCAATCTGGAATGTAACTGAAAATGGAATTGTTGGATATGGCAGATTTCTTAAAACATAGAGGCGGTTTTGTAGAATTTTAACAAAAAGCATCGTCACATAGACTGTATTGAACAAACTCCTATTCAGAAAGATAATCATATAGTCAATGACTGGTATGATTTGTATTTGAATAAAAAAATGCGTGTTGCAATTATGGTTATAGTCGTTGCCTCAATTATGGTATCATATGCAAGTTATACATTCGTAGGTATTGAGGCAAAAAACAAAGAAAACAATACAAAATCCAATCCGCCCACTTATAATGTCGACTCAAATTTACCAAACGTTGTATCTGTTGTGCCAATAAAAGGAACATATGTTACGCTTTATCCTTTGCCAAACGGGACAGAGCCAAATGGCATCCTAGTTGACAAAAAGGGAATAGTTTGGAGTGTTGGTACAAAAATCCATGATTTATTCAGACTCGATCCAAATACGAATTCTCTTGAGGAATATGCGATTCCAGGAGAGCATGATGATGCAGATTACAGAATGTCCTGGTCCATGGTGCAAGACAATGAAGGAAATATTTGGTTTTCGCAGTTTGGCCAGTATCCTATCTGGAGGTTTGATCCCACTAACGATACGTTCACGTCATTTCATTCTCATGTACAGTATGCACCATTTCAGATGAAGCATGACATCAGGACTGATGATATATGGTTTACAACTCTTTCAGGAGGATCGCTTGGGGTCGTTCAGAAAGCTCAAGATTTTGGATCCATATCTAACCAGTATGAAATAAACGAGTTTCCAATTGGCAATGGTACCATGCCAAGTGGACTAGATGTCACTGGCAACTCCATATTGGTAACTGAAATTGAACAAGGAAAGGTAATCAAGTTCGATGCAATCCGTTCAAGTAATGGAATAGTAACTGGCATAAAGCAAGAAGCAGAGGTGCCCGCAGGAAACAACAATCGATTCTCGCTGCCAACAGATGTTCTCTTGTCTGAGAAAGACCAGTTCTTGTGGATTACGGAACACGGTCCAAGCACAGTTACAAAATACGATGTCAGATCACAAAAATCAATACAATTCCCGACCGCAAAAAGCAAGTATGATGTGGCGTCTCTGCCCTTCTGGTTACGAGAAAGCACTGATAACAAAGGGATTTGGTTCAACGAGCACGAAGGTGGCAGCGCAGGATTTTTGGCAGATAACCTGACTTTGACAGAGTTTCATTTACAAAACATTCCTCAAAATTCAATTCCCTTTATGCTTAACTTGGCAACAGATCCAACTAACCACGATAAACTGTGGTTTTCATTATGGACAGTAGATGAGATTGGCGTTGTCGATAAATCTGTTTTATCCCCGTTCGACCTAATGGTTTCAGATGATAAAGCCATGCTATCCCAGTCTAAGAATCATGCCGTGATACATGTTACTATCATAAAAAATCCAGCTGTCAGCACAAAGGATGTGGTATTTCTTAACGCATCAAGTACTATGGTCTCAGATGGCTCGCTTGAGAACATGACAGCACAGTTTTCTATTCCAATGTTATCCATCACAGGACAGACGCAAAACAAGACCATGATTGATTTGACTCTAAACGACCAATCATTAGAGAAGGGAAATTATACGATAGGAATTTCTGCCGGAGATGCTCTCATTACAAAAACAGTCTTTGTCTACCTTACTGTATCATGATTCTATGTAATACCTCTAGAAATTTTCTAGATTGTACATGATAACACTTGACTGTGACAAATAAAGGCGTGAAAAGACTCGTGCAGTGTTTTTTGTCCTGAGACGGAATTTTTAGCATCTGTTGTTTAATTTTTTCAAGACAATATGCATTGAGTTGTTTCGTGGTTCCAAATAGGACTGCAGATAAAGTGGTGATGGTATGACCTAATGGTAGAGGAATCTAGTATGTGGGTCTATTACGCCAAGCGATAAGGATTGTATCACGATAACTTGACAACACCTCTGAATTAATAAATAACATCGGCAATTGTCTGCCATGAGATCATATTTTATCACAGGTACCGATACAGGAGTTGGCAAGACTGCAATCACTGCGGCGCTGGCAGCATCTCTTAGAAAGCGTGGCATCGATGTAGGTATTATGAAGCCGATTGCAAGCGGGGTTCCTCAAAAAACAGGATTCAAGTCATCTGATGTTGCATTATTGCATGAAGCAGCAAAAGTAAATGACAAAGAAGAGGTGATAAATCCAGTGTTTCTACCACTGCCTACTTCACCATACGATGCAACCAAGATCTTGCATCTTGAAATCGACATGAATACAATATCTGAAAGTTTTCAGTATCTCCTCAAGGCACACCAAATGGTACTTGTAGAGGGAATTGGTGGTATCATGACTCCAATTACAAGGAATTTTTTTGTTGCAGACATGATAAAAAAGATGGAACTAGAAACGATTATTGTGACACGATCAACTCTTGGCACCCTGAATCATACTGTGATGACATTTAGGATGTGCAAAGAGTATGGCATTGCTGTCAAGGGAATGATAATTAATTACTTTGATGAAAAAGGCAGTATTGCGGAAAGAAATGCCCCATCCACCTTACACGAAGTCACAGGACTGCCAATTCTTGGCATAATTCCTTTTGTAAAGGACTATCAAAAACTAGATGCACTGACAAGCATTGTGGAGAAAAACATCGACTTGAATTCGCTTATATCTTGAGGATCTTAAGCTTGGTCTGTTTTTTTCCTGCAGAGAAACTTATCAGATCATCGATTATGTTTGCAAAACTAAATTGTTCTTTATCAAGCGTATACACCTTGGCCTCTGCTGAAACTGGCTTGTCTACAACCAGCCATATGTTCTCAGATTTTGGCTGAATTTTCTTTAGTCTATCTACCTTTTCTTTTATTGTTTGCAATTCGCTGGTTTTTGGAAAATATATGATAACTGCATCATCTGGACTTGTGGAAAGTGTTCTGGCGTCAGGTATGGCAACATCAATGCCCACTGACTGGAGAGATGTTTTTCTCTGGCTTGGAATTAGAGCTACAGTTAACATGTAATGGATTAATCCTTCTGCCAGGGCGCCTAGAGTTTCTGGTGTGTTTCCTTCATCTCTATCTAAATTAGATACGCAGTGGCTGAAAATTGTACTTAATGTGTCTGAGCTCTCACCTTGAGCTATATCTGAAACTATTCTTTTTTCTTGATACTCAGAAATCGCTTTATATAAAATGTCATTAATTTC
This sequence comes from Nitrosotalea sp., assembly GCA_050749405.1. Classification (GTDB taxonomy): domain Archaea; phylum Thermoproteota; class Nitrososphaeria; order Nitrososphaerales; family Nitrosopumilaceae; genus Nitrosotalea. The sequence continues at coordinate 17,087 of JBOGRD010000003.1, read as the reverse complement.
CAACGTTTTTTCTTGCTAAGATGAATAATTAAAAGTTAACCATATCAAAATGCGTTTTTATTCTAAATCCAGTTAATAATTCATTATTTAATCGAAACTATTGAGGGTTGTACTTGTTTAATTGTGGCAGATTAATTTTTTTCCATGCGTTCCCTTTCTCTTTGTTCTAGTTTCTTTTTCTCGTCTTCCAACTGCTGCCTGTGTTCTTCATAGCCTGTTTTGATGTTCTTTAGTTCGGTTTCTAATTTAGCAATAGAATCGTTTACAACTTTGAAATCTACTTGTTCATCTCCAGAACTTGCTTGAGAATCATTCGTTTTCTTTGGTATTTTTGATTGTGGTTTGGAATGAGATTCTCCTAATACTTCCTCTGCAACTACCTTTACAGTCATTACCTTTGGGATCTTTTTTGTTATTAGTCCAAACCCAATACCGCCAAGTCCGACAATTGCAAGTCCTATTAACGAATATTGGAAGACAGAGATTACTGCGTGTAGCGACGGGTATCCCATTTGACGTAGCATTGACAAGCCGTTCGTACCTCCACCTGACATTGATGCAGCAAAAGAATGCACTGTATCGGATAGAAAATGCGGTGCATAGTAGTATGATGAGGTTGAAATTATGACAAGTAATGCACCACCAATTATCGGTAAGGTTCTCATCACATATCCGATAAAACTAGACCTAATATCCTCTTGTTTGTAATACGAGATGACACTCGGAAACATCCGATGGTAAAAAACTATACATCTCAAAAACCATCATGCAGGCTTTGTGCTAAAATATGCGGGTGACGCGGTGATTGCTTTTTTCCCAGAGCTTTGGCCACAGCATCACAATTGTCTCAAAGATACTGCCTCTTGCACAGCCAAACCAAACTACGATTGGTGATGAAGCATACAAGATGCTGTCTTCTGATATGGCAGAACAATTTACAAAAATCACTCCAGATGATAAAAGGTGGAACTATACTCATCCTGGAACAGGAGAGATTTATCCAATCTATTTTTCAAGACAACTGTAGGTAACAGACATCAAGATCTTGTTTGAAGGGAAAAAAATATTTCCTATCTCTTGAATTTTTTGCCTGTAAATCTTGTCAGCCCTAACTTTTTCATCTCTTCTGACTCTTTAAGAACTGACTTGTGTTGATTTTCTTTGTATTGCTTTAATTTTTTCTGCAGGTCTGAAAATTCATTTGCCAGCATCTTGACTGCATAAAGGGCCGCATTTGCGGCCTTGTTTACACCAACTGTTACAACAGGAGAGCCGGTTGGCATCTCTGATATTGATAACAAGGAATCTAATCCGCCAAAGGCAGAAAACTTGAAACGGTCTGATTGGCCCTTGTCGTTGTAGACCATTATTGGTACCCCTATTACCGGAATTATGGTGTGAGACGCGATCATTCCTGGCAGATGTGCCGAGCCTCCGGCTCCTGCAATTATTATTTTGAATCCCTCTCTTTCTGCATGTTTTGCATAATCTGAGAGTCTTGTGGGAGTTCTGTGGGCTGACACAATCTGGTCTTCGTGTTTGATTCCAAACTCGTCTAGAATAACTGCTGCAGAATGCATTACTTTACTGTCAGAGCTTGATCCCATGATGATTCCAACAAGAGGTTTTTTTGAATAAGTCATAAGTTAATGCAACATTGAATTTTAATAAACTCAGCGATTTGTTGCCGTTTGTCTGAGAACAAGTTTGATAAGATTCAAACTTTTAAATTATATGCAAGAAGGATTCAATCGTTCTGTATGCAAAATTCTCCACTTGAGGTAAGGCGAGCCTTTGGGCTGTTGTTTATAGGAGTTGCCATATCTGTCGGTTCTGCCTCCATTCTAAGTGAGACTGCATTTGAACAGAAAGACCCAGTTTACTATTATGTGGCAATATGGCTTGGAAGCTTTGCAGTAACATTTGGCGTTGTTTTTGGCAAGTTCAGGCACATACTCAAATCCATAAGGGGCAGAATGAAAAATAGCGTCAAGTGGCCCCACTCGGTGAAGGCAATCAATGGACTTTGCTGGGCTGCGCCATTTGCTGCAATAGGTGCATTTCCTCATCTGTATCAGTATTTGATACTGCTTGGGATAGGCTTGGGTAATGCGTCAACATACATGTTTATGAAAAAATTCAGCGGCCTTGCAAACCATGAACAGATACTAGTAGGTGCAATCTCACTTGCCGCAATTCCTGTAGCCATATTGATAGATACCATATTTGTATCAAACCAGACCTTGGCAGTCATTGTGTCAAGATTCATGATTGCCTTGGCATACGGTGCAGGTGGTGTCTATGCCTTGCTTGCAAAAGAATAACCCCTCTAAGAGGCATCTTGCAGCTTACGAGCACGGAAATTTCTGGAATGCTATGAGAAACTGTATGTAATCAATGACGTTACCTTGAACGATTCATTGCAAGGTGAGGATCGCTTGGATCTAAAAATAACCAATAATGACTCTGGACAAGATGTAAAATTCAATTGCATAACTCCTAATGGATAATGAAATTATCATTGTTGCTCTAGTTGCTGTTGCGATGGGGATTGTGTTATGGATTTTAGCTAAAAGCATTTTTATGATGTATTTTCAATCAAAATTAATTCTATGCCCTACACTTGACAAGTTAGGATTCCTAATATGTTGATAGAACCAATTGTGTTTATGATCAAAAAGCAAAAATCTCAATTCAGAGTAGATGAAGTCCCAATATGTTGATAGAACCAATTGTATTTATGATACTTTGTGCTTGGTTTATCAGTGTAGTTGCTTGTGAGGGCTGGAGCTGTTGACCGCTTAGTTTGTTTGCGTCCCCTATGAAGTCACTCATGCTTTGTTTTGCCATGTTGTAATTCCCAGAATTTAGGTAATTAATTGCAGCGTTAAGACTGTTGTCTAGCTTATCAGTTTGACCGTGATTGATATTCATACCGTTGACAGTACTGATTAAGCTCTGTATTGCAGATGTTGTACTTGGTACCAATGTCACACTTATCAGGTTTACAGTCTGTGTTAGTGCAGTAGACGTACTACCAGCATCATTTGTGTCGCCAGAGTACGTAGCAGTAATAGTATGAGTTCCTATCGACAGAGTGGATGTGGAAAATATGGCCTGGCCTCCTGCCAATGTTAACGGGCTTCCGACAGCTGTGCCGTCAATGTTGAACTGTACTGTTCCGGTTGCAATAGATGAAGATACCATTGCTGTAAATGTGATTGCTTGACCTGCAGTAGATGGATTATGTGATGATACTACAGCAGTTGTGGTAATCACCTGACTGACAGTCTGTGTGAGTGCAGCAGATGTACTACCAAGATTATTCGAGTCACCAGAGTACGTAGCAGTAATAGTATGTGTTCCTGCAGAAAGTGCAGACATGCCAAGTACCGCTTGGCCTCCCGTCAGCGCTAGCGGGCTTCCGGTAGCTGTGCCGTCAATGTTGAACTGTACTGTTCCGGTTGCTGTCGATGGGGATACTGTAGCTGTAAAGTTGACTGATAGATCGGCTACCGATGGATTCAATGACGAAGCTACCGATGTTGTGGTATATCCAATAACTTGGTTGACAGTCTGTGTGAGTACAGCAGAAGTACTGCCAGCATCATTTGCGTCGCCAGAGTACGTAGCAGTAACATTATGTGTTCCTGCAGGTAGTGTAGACATGCCAAGTACCGCCTGGCCTCCTGCCAATGTTAACGGGCTTCCGGCAGCTGTGCCGTCAATGTTGAATTGTACTGTTCCTGTTGCAGAGGATGAAGATACTGTTGCTGTAAATGCGACTGCCTGGCCTACCGTAGATGGGTTAGCTGATGATACCACCGATGTTGTGGTAGCTGTAGCAATGTTGACAGTCTGTGTGAGTGCAGTAGATGTACTGCCAAGATTATTCGAGTCGCCAGAATACGTAGCAGTAATCGTATGAGTCCCTATCGACAGAGCGGATGTGGAAAATGTGGCCTGGCCTCCCGTCAATGTTAACGGGCTTCCGGCAGCTGTGCCGTCAATGTTGAATTGTACTGTTCCTGTTGCAGAGGATGAAGATACTGTTGCTGTAAATGCGACTGCCTGGCCTACCGTAGATGGGTTAGCTGATGATACCACCGATGTCGTGGTGGCTGTAGCAGCATTGTTGACAGTCTGTGTGAGTACTGGTGATAAACTGGTAGAATAATTAGAGTTACCAGAATATGCAGCAGTAACGTTATGTTTTCCTGCAGATAGCGTAGACACACCAAGTACAGCCTGGCCTCCAGTCAGCGTTAACGGACTTCCTGCAGCCGCATTATCTATGTCAAACTGTACGGCGCCTGTGACATTGGATGGGGAGACAGTGGCTGTAAACCAAGTTGGTTTATTTGTAACTGATGGATTCGGTGACGATGTCACCGATGTTTTAGTAGCTGTAGCAACCTTGACAGTAAATGAGAGTGCAGTAGATGTACTACCTAGATTATTCGAGTCGCCAGAGTACGTAGCAGTAATCGTATGAGTCCCTATCGACAGAGCGGATGTGGAAAATATGGCCTGGCCTCCTGTCAATGTTAACGGGCTTCCGGCAGCTGTGCCGTCAATGTTGAACTGTACTGTTCCGGTTGCAGAGGATGAAGATACTGTTGCTGTAAACGTGACTGTCTGGCCTGCAGTAGAATGGTTCGGTGATGATGCTACCGATGTTGTAGTAGGTGTTGGTCCCGAAGTACTTTGAGTCGAAATCACAGCTACATTGTTTTGGTTCATTTCAGCTGCATAAATATTGGCATTAGAGGAATCAAAGACAATCGATGAGGGAGTAGTCACACTCCCTATAGTCGAAGTTGTCGAATTACTGGTTATTACAGAAATACTATTGTCATTGTAGTTAGATACATACACATTACCGTTTCCACTAGTAACACTGTCTGGGCCGGATCCAACTACTATCGGTGACCCAATCACAGAATTACCATTTATTACTGAGACATTATTGCTGCCATAGTTAGCTACATACACATTACCATTGACGGGATCGAAAGCTATGGCAGAAGGACTTGTCCCTACTATCGGTGACCCAATCACAGAATTACCATTTATTACTGAGACATTATTGCTGCCATAGTTAGCTACATACACATTACCATTGACGGGATCGAAAGCTATGGCAGAAGGACTTGATCCAACTTGTATCGACCCAATAACAGAATTTGAAGTTCCATTTATTACTGAAACATTATTGCTGCCATAGTTAGCTACATACACATTACCATTAGCAGAATCAAAAGCTATGGCGTCGGGATATGTCCCAACTTGTATCGATGGTACAATCACAGAATTTGAAGTTTCATTTATTACTGAAACAGTACTGCTGATGTAGTTAGCTACATACACATTACCATTTCCACTAGTAACACCGTGTGGGCCGGACCCAACTTGTATCGACCCAATCACAGAATTTGAAGTTCCATTTATTACTGAAACAGTACTGCTGCCATAGTTAGCTACATACACATTACCATTGACGGGATCGAAAGCTATGGCAATAGGATTGGCTCCGACTGGTATGGATGTCAGTAAAGTGTATGCATATGATGCAGGCAAATTACTTACTGACATGAAAACAATAAACACGGTAACCAGTATTCCAATCTTCAGCAAAGATATTTTATTTTTAATAACGTTTGAATGATCAAACCTTGAGTTTACATGATGTCCTCCATGCAATGAATTCATTGAATAGTGTACAATAAATGTGAATAAAATAATTGCCTGCCATTTTTGGAAACGATGTCAAAGTAATATAATATCAAGCTTGTATTATCTGAGACATACACCCTTGGATCTAATTTTGTACAATCAACAAATCATGAAACACATTGGATTGAGGATGTACATAAGATCGCATAATCATTGTGTATATCAAATTCAAAATCAGAAGTAATGATGATGTTATCCCCAAATGAATGATGAGATGGGTTATGTACTGTGCGTCGTTATCTGTACGAAATATCGCAACATTTAGAAAATTTAAGAAGCGGTATGAAACATTGCAAGTTACCCGAAGCGCTAGATATTTTTAAACCAGAAAGGAACTAGTTTTGTTGAAAGTTCTTGGAATAATTGGTGGCGGCCAGCTTGGAATGATGCTGGCTGAGGCAGCAAAGAAGATGCCTGAGCTTATTTCGGATGTTATAGTTCTAGACCCTAACAAGAATTGCCCGGCCTCAAAGGCAGGCGCAAAACAGATTGTTGCCGATTTTAAGGATAAAAACGCAATAGTGGAACTATCATTACAGTCTGATATCATCACTTATGAGATAGAGTCAGGGGACAGCTCCGTACTGGAATCTCTGAAACCCCCAGTCTTGGTAAACCCTTCTCCTGTAACCCTTAGAACAATACAGGACAAGCTTGCACAAAAGACCTTCCTTAGTAAGAACAACATAGCGGTGCCGGAATTTGCTGCGATAGAATCGCTTTCAGATCTGCAAAAGAAAATATCTTTGTTTGAGCTTCCGGTTTTGCTGAAGGCAAGGCGTGATGCATATGATGGCAGAGGCAACATCAGAATTGAAAACAAGAATCAAATTGAATACGCATATAATTTCTTCGAAGGACGTCAGATGATGATTGAAAAAGCCATTGACTTTCAAATGGAAGTCTCGGTTATTGCAGCAAGAAACACACATGGTGAAATTGCTGTCTATCCTGTTGTGGAAAACATCCACAAGGACAACATTCTTGAAATGACCATAGCTCCCGCAAGAGTAAGCGCCAGAGTTTCTCAGGAGGCAGATGCCATATCTAGGACGGTTATGGAGACATTACACGGGGCTGGCGTTTTTGGAATAGAGATGTTTGTGACACGAGACGATAAGGTCTTGGTAAACGAGATAGCACCAAGAGTACACAATTCCGGCCATCACACGCTACAATCAAGTGCCACTTCACAATTTGAACAACATCTAAGGGCAATACTGGGTTTGCCGCTTGGAAGTACAGAATTGAAACATCGTGCCGTTATGTGTAACATATTGGGACCTAGGAACTTTTTTGGAAGATACAAGACGATTACGATTGAAGAAAAAAAGGGGGTATTTTTGAAAATGTATGAAAAAGAAGAAGCAAGGCCGCAGAGAAAGATGGGCCACGTCAATGTAATAGATTCAGAGGATGCGGGCGACGTTGAAGGTCTTAGTCGTACCGCAAAACAGATCATAGAATCCATAAAATTTGTAAAGCCTTGAACTCATTTCCAAAAATGGCAGTTGCACTTTATATCTTATTCCCGTAATTATTTTACATGCGCTTACTCTCACCCATTTGCGATTCTGATAATGACAGTTACATACTCTTTCATTTGGCAGTACTGGTATTTACCATTACAGTACTAATACCGATAAATTTTCATCTAACAAAACTGCCGCCTGTTGCCGCGCTGGCATTTTTTTCTATGGGATTTATCTCCTTGTTCATGATTGCCAGAAATGAAAAGACAGGGCATGGATTGCTAAAATGTCTAGGCATAAGCAAGGATGTCAGGCAGAAAAGATGGCAAAAACAGTTTGAATGCATCAAGACAAACCGTCCTGACTTGGAATTACAACATGACGACAATTTTGCCACAAATTGCACAGACTTGGTAACACTTCTTCAAAATTTCATCGATGATGTAAAAAAGGCACATGGCCATCGGCTGGATTATGTGGCACTTGACAGTTTTTGTCAGCTAAAGAGTAGGCTGTTAGTGGTAAATCAAATGGAGAGGGATTTGGCATGATGAATTACTTTAAATCTAAAAAAGCAGAGATTCAAGACGTAGAGCAGGCAAGTATCTTCAAGTCCGACCCTGAATCCTTTATACATAAACACCAGATTACAGTTGAGGAGCTAGGATCTGCATTATCTGAATTTGGCCTTACCGCAAACCAGAGCAAGGTCTACATATTTCTTGGAAAGTACGGCTCAAAGACAGCGCCTGAGGTCTGCAAGGCGCTAAAGCTTCCAAGGACTGAGACATATCACCTGCTTAACGTCCTGCAAAGTCGTGGCGCGGTCACAGCAGAATTCAAATCTCCTGTAAAGTATTCAATCGTATCAATAGAAAAAATGCTGGCTACACTGGTTAACATCGAACGGGAGAAGATAAACATGCTTTCTAAACAAAGCGAAAAAGTATTGGAACTGTGGTATAGTATACCATCGTTTTTTGCTGGTATGGAAGACGAATCTAAAGAAAAGATGCAGGTTTTACAAGGAATCCAATCAACAAACAACAGGATCGCGTTCTTGATTCGAGACTGCAAAGACGAATTTCTTATGTTTTGTACCGAAAAAGACATTGCCAGGTTTTATCACTCTGACTTTTTTGAGATTCTGGATACGTCAAGAATTAATGCAAGATTCATAATATGTCCTGCAAAGAAAATCCCAAATTTTATCTCTAATGCAGACAAGTCGCTAGTGAGAATATTGCAAGGCGGCAAAAGCGATTCAACCTGTTTTATAGTCAAGGACTATGACGAGGTTCTTCTTTTTACAAAAAACGCTTCCCATGTTGCAAATGAGGTTACAGCCGTCTGGACCAACTCCAAGTCGGTTATAGACCCAATGCGCTTGCTGTTTGATTGCTGCTGGGAAAAGGCGGAGATAAGATATTGAATTTGCCTAAAGTCGCTTAACGGTTTACTGATAGGATTCTTCCTGCCCGTGATGGCACACGCAGTTACAGCGAATGGCGTTGCAGGCATGGCTATCAAAATGAAAATTGTCTTTTAGAAAATGCCCCATTATTTATATATAATTTCTAGACTTTTTTCTCATGGAACAACCCCATAAAGTACGTACAGGGATTCCAGGATTTGATTCCATAATATCTGGTGGGTTTCGTCAAGGAAGGTCAATAGTCTTATCAGGCATTCCGGGAAGTGGCAAAACAACTTTTGGAATGCAGTTTCTATACTATGGTGCAAAAGACTTTGATGAACCTGGGGTATTTGTTACATTATCGCAGAGCCCAAAGGAGATAAGGAATGGTTTTGAGTCATTTGGATGGAATGTACAAAAACTAATCGAGGACGATAAACTGATAATAATTGATGCAAGGCCATTCAAAATGGAAGAGGGCTTCATATCCCTTGACGAGTCGCTCTACAGGGGAGAAAACCTGCCGTTTATGCATCTGACCCAACTTATCCTGAGCAGCTTGAAGAGAACAAATGCAAAAAGACTTGTTATTGATTCTCTGACCGTACTTGCAATGCAGTACACAAATCACTTTTACACAAGACAGGGGTTGCAAGGAATGGTTTATGCATTAGAAGATCAGCATTGTACATCAATATTGATATCGGAAAATGTAGGCGATGAAATGATACCAGCAGAGTGGCATATTGCATCAGGTATCGTTTTACTACATCATGTTAGAAAGGAAGACACGATGGAAAGAGCAATCCAGGTGATAAAGATGAGAGGCACGCGGCACAGTGAACAGATCTTTCCAATTAAGCTAAGCGAGTCAGGACTGCAAATAATGCATCCAAGGCTTGTCCCCTAAATCAGAGATGGATATTCTTTGATTTGGGCCAGATTGAACTGAAAAGCATCTTCATCGAATATGCCATTGCCTCGGAATCTGTCCAAATTGCAGTAGTCTCATGAGTTGCAGTGCTTGCATTCTTTATGAAAAATACCATCTCTTCATCGTCTTTTACAATGAAGCATAGGTTTTCCTTCATGTTGGCAGGCATCTTCCTGACTTTTGACCTATCGATGCAATCAAAAATATACATTGATCTATCGGAGGATGATGTGAGAAGCTTTAGATCTATCTCTGCCTTGTCAAGCGGCTCAAAGAAATCAGAATGGTAAAACTTGAGAAAGTCCTTCTCGGAACCTAGGATGATAAACTCTTTTTTTGTATTTGTCACCATCTCTTTTATCTTACTGTTTATCTGGTTTGCTCCTTGGAGCATCTGAAACCTATTCTCTTTTTCACCTTTTACAGCGGCAAACATTGGAATGCTTTCCCATAGCTCGACAATTCCATTCTCCTCGCTTTCAAGCGAGTTGACTCTCTCCTTTTCTGCGTTGACCAAAATCCATATGGCCTTGTTTAGCGGCTCTGCAGAGAATCGGGTTGGGTGTTGAAACGTTGCAGACACCAGGCCTTTATTTTGTAGTGTTGTTAACAGATGATATGTCTCAGTCCTTGGAAGCTTTAGTGCCTTGCAGACTTCAGGTGCTGTCTTTGAGCCGTACTTTCCAAGAAATATGTAGACCTTGCTTTGGTTTGCGGTAAGGCCGAACTTGGCAAGCTCGTCTTGTAACCTGTCTATTGATAACCTATGTTCGTACAGCCTTGAATCGGAGGCAGAATCAAATATTGTTACCTGCATCTCTTCGTCATTCATGTCTGTGCTCCAAGAATTATACCGTAGGCATTCCATCCATGGTTGATTGTACCATAATAATTTTCTATATTTATCATAGGATCCATCCAGTATTGGTACTTTGATATATTGTAGATGGGTCTACTAGTTTTGATCTGTTCTGTCATGTAAATGATCCTGTATATCTAAATAATGTATTATATTGATGCTTTTCATATAAATTATTGAATAAAATATTAATGATATGGTTAAATTTTAATTTCATCTACTTCCTCCTTTTGGACGTTGAAGATCGCCTTGTATACAAATTTCTTCTTGGAGATGATGGGCTTGGTAAATGCTATCTCTGCAGGAAGCTCCTCATTTATGAACATGACACACCCAAGTTCGCGCTTGAGCCCCTTGTTTATCAAATCATCTACGGTCTGCTTTATCTTTGTAATCCTTTCAAGCCCTGCTTTTGCCTGCTCTGCCGCCTTGAAGTAAAGCTCCAGCTCCCCCTTGATTCCTATTCCATCGTATATCGATATGGCATCAAGGTTATGCCAGTTGTTTTTTTGGTCCTTCTTTTTTACACTCTTCTTCTTTTTTGGATCAGTCGTACTTCCGTCTATCTTTTGTCTGAACTCTTGCAACTCTTCGGCATTGGCAGAGTCTGTGACGCGAAGCTTCTCCCCAATTAATTTTGAAAATTTGTCTGACCTTGACTTTAATGCGTTAATGTCATTTTCAAGCGATTTTTGCAGCTCGGTTATTGTTCTGAAATTTTGTATTCTGTCTTCTCTCATTTGTTTTCCACCTTTTCAATACTTGCCGATGTGTCAACTGATAGCATATCATCAACGCTCGATGTTGGCAGGCGTTTGAGCTTCTTTGCTCCCTCTCGCAAGAATGCGATTTTCTTGTTCTTTATCTCCCTGTCTGCAGTTGCCATTGAGATGACTGCAGGAATTGCATATTTTAGTACATTTGCTGTTTCGTCTAGTGTGAGCTGATCAAATCTCTTGGTCTCTGACTTGAAGTTTGGTCTTATCAGAACCAGATCCAAACTTGGTGTCAGTATAACGCGCACATTCTCCGGAAGGTTCAAAAGTTGGGGATGCAGATCCACGGAAAACGAGAGATAATTTGTGATAATCTTCAAAGAGTTGTACAGGTCGTCTATGACGTTTGTCTTTTCCTTGTCTAGCTCGTATACCTGAACTGCCTCGTCGACTAGGCTCTCCATTGCCTTTACTGCTGCCGCTAGATTGTCGTCACTAGCCTTTTCATCAGGCGCCATTAGAGAAAATTCCTTTTTATATATAAATAAGGTGTGTATGTATCTTAAAATTACAGTCTTATGACTTATCTACTTGTGATGAGACAGTTAATACTTGTTATATGGCATTTGATTAAGGCATCCCCTACGGGCTGGTTTCAAATATTTAGAATGAAGTTTTTGTTGTTATTGGGATACGATTGCCAAAAAGGGAATGGTTTGAGCATAGTTTGTGCCTGTGCTACCTGAAGTAGGAGCGAATTTTCCATACAAAGCTATAAAGCCAATATACGTACCAGCCGGTAGAGTAGTTCCTGGTTGTTGAGTGAACCCCCCCGGAGTAGTTGCACCAAAGTATATGGTAATTGCCGTTGTTCCTCCATCCGGTATCCCTGAGGAATAATCAGTGTAAGGTGTTATTAAAGGGCCGGTAAGTGTCACTGACCCCACTGCAAAGTATGCGTTGGGAGTATTTTTACCGTTAGCGGAAGTAGTCGGAAATAACATAAATTGTGAGTTTTTTGATATCCAAAAACTACCTCCGCTTGTATTGTTATTGTTTGTAACTGTCATAGAAAAGTCCGTTGTCTGTAAACTGGGCACTGTCCACCCATTATTCCATTGAGTGCCTTGGGTCCATTTAAAATTCGTATAGTTAATTGTCAATATTCCAGAATATGTAGCATAAGTTGTAGCAGGAACAAGAGAAACTACGGTTATTGTAACTGTTGCTTGCACCGTTTTACTTGAGCCTTGGAGTTGAGCGGTATACGTACAAATCTGGCCGGGATTTCCATTAGCAGTCAAGGGCCAGCTAAAGATAGCGGTTTCACCGATTGGCAAAGTACTATATGATACTGGATTTAATGTACCTAAAATACAAGAAGTAGCAGTAGATGCCTGTGGTCCAGATGTTACTTTCTGAGGAGTTTGAGGAACAACATTGGTTAACACTCCTGTGCTGTTATTGGTTACAATCATAACAAGTTGTGTTGTAAAATCGGCGGGAATAGTGGGTGGCATCATTAACAATTGGACATTGAGGGAAGATGAGCTCACTGAATTTATGATAAATTGTTGTGTATTGCCTCTTGAGGTGACAAGTTTTATGTTAAAACCATCCGTGGTGGTTATAGGTTGAAGAAAGTCTTGGCCTATGTTTGTCAGGGTTGCGCCAGGCGCCACAGGTTTATACTTTGGTACATAACTATATGTCCAGTCAGTTACTCCACTCTGATCCGTTGTATCTGTTACCCATATTTTTGTAAAGTTGATGGGAAGAACTCCTGTATTTACCACAGTGAGGTTAAGCTTGTTGTTGGCAATCGCTGCACTGGTGACTTGGAAATTTTCTTTAGCTTGGTTCAATGTCTGCTGACTCTGTCCAATAATTGTCTGGTTAAGCTGACCTAGAAGATTCATGCTATAAGCTACATACGTAACGGTACTTGTCAGTGCAATTATGGCAAAAACCATTCCCACTATTGTGGAGAGTCCTCTTCTATTCATGGTGGTACCGCCTGTATCGTAAAGATTGAACCTCTAGATGTAACCACAGATATTGTCTGTAAGCTTTTATGGTTCCATGCCCATTTCTGCTCAAATGTTATTGTTTGTTTTGGCAATATGGTGGTAGGCAATGTTGGCGTGTAAGCTGCAGGAGCTAAATTTGCACCCCAAGATGTGCCATTAAGCTGTATCTGTGCAACATTGACACTTACTGTGCCTGTATTGGTTAACGTGATGTTTACGCCATAATTCCAAGTAAGTGGTGGGGCCGATGATAGTGGGCATTTTTCATTGACTCCATAACAAAACACAATATTTTCAAAGACCAGATTTTCATTGGCCTGATTGGTCACGCCAGCAGTGGTGTTTACAAGCTTTGTCTCAAATGACTTGAGATTGCTGTTGGACCAAGAAACCATTGATGCACCCAGTATTGCCACTGCCGTCAACAGCAAGGCGGAGGTAACAACAGTACTGAGTCCCCTGCGACTTTTGAGATTCATGGCAAGACTTTTTCTTCTGTGATGGTTCTTATTGGTAGGTATGTAATTAAATTGAACTTACATTCGCCTCCTGGATGACCGGCTCACTTGCAGGCTCTGGAGGTGGCGACTCTGTCTCTTCTATCTTTATTTCTTCTGTCTTTGCCTGTTCAATTGGTTCATTGTCAACGCCTTGCGCTGCAGGCTCTTGGGCCAAAGCCTCCTCTGCCTTGGCTTCCTGTGGTGCGACTGATGAAATTTGGGATAGCTTGTAAGCTGGGCATGGAATTTGCAAGCTCTTCGAAACGATATAAATCAGAGGGAAGACTTCCTGATAGATTCCATTTACAACAACAGGTATGTTTTTTTGGTCAGGCTCTAGCTGTTTTGATACGTCAGCCTCGTTTCCAAAAAGCGACGCAACCCCCTCTATGGTGAGTTTGGTATTTGTAGGGTTTGAAAGCAGGACAAACTTGTACTTTAGTTTGATTCCAGACTCGCTATTTTCTATCTCATCCAAGGAAACGTCTATGTTATATTTGATGAAATCATCATGCGAATTTTTCAATTTATTAACTGCAAGTGAGGTAATCTCTATAGTCGGATTCATTAATGATATATGACCATTTGTTTTAGACTTAAGATCCTGTCTGTAGTTTCATAATACATATCACACGATTAACGGTGCCTCAAATACCCATCTTTGTGAGCAATATAGGAGAGATAGACCAGAGGATAAAAGAGACAAATGCCTCCAAAGTTGTAAACGAAAAGTTCAACCTGAACATAAAGATATCAAAACTAAAGCGAAACACGCATGCGCTGTCAAAGAACTATGATATCAAAAAATACCTCGATTCCAACCAGTTTTCATTTAAACCAGAGATAATCGAACTCATACCAAAGGACACCCCGCCATACCTTGATAACGGCGAGCATTATGTGGAAAGAATAGGCAGGGCGCTTGCATTTTTCAGGCAGTGTGCGTTGATTGGGCCAAGCGGAACTGGCAAGACCCATATCGTGTATCTTGTGGCCGAGCTTGCAGGGTTGCCGATGTGGGAAATAAACTGTGGTCTGCAGACGTCTGTCTTTGATTTATTTGGAAGATACGTAGGATTGGGAAAGGAAAACTGGATTGATGGACTGATTACATCATGGTGCAGATATGGAGGGATACTGTATCTTGATGAAGCCAACATGATGAAGCAAGACATTGCCACAAGGCTCAACCCGATTCTTGACCAAAGAGGACACATGGTTTTGACAGAAAAGGACAATGAAATAATCCAGCGACACAAGGACGCGTTTCTTATAATCAGCATGAACCCTGTGTCATCGGAGTTTGCAGGTACAAAGCCAATTAACGCAGCAATGAGACGAAGAATGAGCGTGTGGCTCAATTTTGACTATATGAGTGTTGGAGCCAAGATAGATGAAAAGGAGATTGATATGGTGGAAAGAAAAGCAAGCGTTAGCAGAAAAAACGCCGAGAAGATAATACGAGTCGGTGCAGAACTGCGAAAGCAGTACAAGTCAGGAGAGCTGCCCTATGGTCCATCAGTGGGAGACCTGCTCAACTGGGCAAAGATTGTAGCAGACGGCGCATCAGTTAACGATGCAGCAGAAGAGACAATTATTGCACTTACAAGTGATGACCATGAAGTTCAGACCATTGTGCGCAAACTGATACACAAGATTTGTGACAGTGCATGATATCTGACGAAGAGAACTTTCATGAATTTGTATACAAGCTATTTTATAAATTCTCTAATGCAAGGCCAGAGCAAGCAGGTCTTATCCTTTCAAGAAGTACAGTCGGTCCAGTGATTGAAACAAAACCCGATGTTCAGATGTCAATACCGCTGCCAAAAAAGATAGAAGAAGACTATGCGTTTGAGGGAATGCTTTTTGAAAATACCGATGAAGGACGAAGGAGTATCTGGAGCCTGTTTTTTGCGACACTGTATCACCTGGCAGCGCACGCTGCAATCTCAGACTATGCCATCTATGATAACTGGAGAAAGAACAAGACCCAGGACGTTGTCTTGGACGTGATTAATTTCATAGAAGACCTCAGGGTGGAAAGATACATCGAACGCAATGATCCTGACGTGTGGAGGGCTTGCAGTAGTGTTGAATCCACGCTTGGTGAGTATTTAAAAGAGACGAAGGAAAGCGCAGGCAAGAAAAAGCAGTACCGCCAGGCAGAAAATGAGAGGAATACCGATGATCTCAAGGCGCGCATCTTGAAGACAAGCGACGAGGACAAAGAGGAACTTGTTAAAGTAGCTGACTATCTGTACAATAATCGCAATTTACTTGCTCCGATATTGCTGCCTTGCAGAGAACATCGCATACAAGGATGGTCTTTAAAGTTTGAAAAGCGCGGCCCCGCCCTTGCCCCATTTGGAATTTTTGAAGAACAGGTAGAAAAGATTGATGAGTTGTGGCAGCAAGACGAGCGCACAAAAACGCAGATACTTCGAAGATACAAAAAGCACATGAAGAATCTTCATTTTGATAGCATAATAATTCCTCCTGGCAATCTCCAAGCATTTGTGCAAATAAAATCAAAGACGCTTCCACTACTAAGAAGAATACGCCAACAGATCAGAATGATATCTAACATGACTGACGACCCAAAGATTGATCAGATAGGATATGTCGACATGCAGATGGCAATACAGGCAATCGCTTCTGAGGGCATGTCAACCGATATCTTTGAGCGTGACGAGCTTAGGAGGGGGGAAGAGGCATGGGTGATTCTTGTAGACAAGAGCGCAAGCATGAGCCTCAGGTTTGATCAGCTAAAGGAATTTACCGTATGCGTTTCAGAATCTGCCAACGACCTGACTGGAAAACAGGATGCATGGGCACTTTACAGTTTTGACAACAACTTTCACATATTAAAAGACTTTAAGGAAAAATATACCCAGGAGATCCAGTCAAGGATAGGGACGATAGAAAACGGCGGCCTGTCATTGCTACCTGATGCCATAGATCTTTCCTACAAAATACTGTCAGAGGACCCGCGGGAGAGAAAATACATCTTTGTGATAACAGATGGGAGCGCATCAGGCTATGCCAGAATACAGGAGGCGTTCTCAAAACTGGTAAAAAAAATTGATGCCTCGGGCACTACACTGATTGCCATAGGTGTATCAAAGAGTACCACCAAGAGATTTAGGAACAATGTAAGGGGGGGTGACCTCAAGACGCTTGTGGCAAAGTTCATCACTGCGTACAGGACTGCCGCATCTTCTGATCCTTGATGCAAAAAACATGCCTGCACGCCTCATTGTAGCAAAAATAGGCATACATACTTCAAATATGTAGTAAGTCGAAAAGACATACTAGATCAGATAACGCAGTGATTGCCAATTCTGGTAACAAGATATGTTCCCAAGAACAAAGAACAGAAAGGCAATAAGTACTGTACTTACCACACTGATTATACTTGTG
>JBOGRD010000002.1:183137-267725 GCA_050749405.1 Nitrosotalea sp. | reverse complement strand
TCAAGCTCAAGCGCCCACTTGGAACGCTTGTCAAAGTCTTGTTGAAGTGTGGCAATGATTTTGTCCTTTTCTGCTACAGTTTTTTCAAGCTCAAGCGCCCACTTGGAACGCTTGTCAAAGTCTTGTTCTAGTGAGACTAATTTCTCCTGTAATACTCCAGGGATTTCAAGATACTTTCCTATCAGTTTTGTTTCTCCATCGAATATCAAATTTAGAAGAGATGTAATTTTTTTAGTTCTGGAAGCATAGATGTAACCTACTCCCTTATTTTTTCTTGTATCAGTTGGAATCTTTTGAGCTGCAAATTCTGCATCCCTTAGGAATTGAAGTAATTTTGTAGAATTTCTTTTTGGATCATTATCAAAGTCGTGATATTCTAAAACAAGATATTGTATCTTTTCAAGTTGAGATTTTTTCAACGAATACAGAATGTCAAATTCAGAACCTTCACAGTCCATTTTAAGAAAATCTATTCTTCCGACTTTGTGAAGTATATCAGATATGGATTTGGTAGATATTTGTAATGAAATTGGTTCATCAATTGTTCCAGGTGCCTCATCATAGATTAGGCTATTACAGCTAGGTGTTTTTTTATACCTATAGAGAGTGGATTTTCCTTCCTTATCCCAGACTGCAAAGTTTTCTGCTTTTATTCTATTCTGTAAATTGTATTCTTCAATATTCTTTTTTAAATAATCAAAACTTTCAGGATCGGGCTCAAAACAATAGACTAGTGATTTTGGAAATTTTTGTGCAGCCCATAAAGAAAAGGAGCCAATCATGGCACCAATATCAACGATTATTCTCAACTTTTCAATATCCACATTAAACCAAGAAGGAAGATATTCTTCGTTTTCAAAAACTTGTTTTATGGTTTCAGTTGGCCCTAGAGTGTTCTCATCATAATACTTGGGACGCATGTAATTCATAGACTTTAGACTTTAGATAATTGTAGTGTAATTAAAAGGATAAATATTCTCATCTCTTTCATTTTATGAACCAGTTCTTTCCTAAGGCATGTTTTGTGCCCATAAGAAAGATTGATCGTAAAATAGAAAAATGTTTCATCACGGCCAATCAGAAACAATATCATATACATTATCATATTCATCAGGAATTTTAATCAGTTTTGTTTCACCTGATGTTTTATCAAAACGTAATACGCCTTTGTGTTTATTAGTGAATTTTGAATTTGTTCTTCCTAATCCCCAATTTGTTCCAAAATATATGTAATTTTCTGTAATAGCTAATCCTCTTATGAAACTATTGGGTTGGAGTGGACCCCTGTCTTGGAGAACGCTTTTGGCATGATTTTACATACTGATACTCTCATTTATGTATCATCTCCCATGAACGGTAGAATTCTGACGGTGTCCTGTATCCCAGGGCAGAGTGTATGCGACAGTTATTGTAATCATCAAATGCTTTTATGATTACGACCTCCGCTTCCTGGTAATTTCCAAAATCATGTGGCCAGATGTACTCTTTTTTCAGTGTCTTGTGAAATGACTCGATGTGTCCGTTCTGCTCCGGTGTATGATAGTAGATAAACTCAAGTTCTGCTCCCAGTATCTTGATTGACTTTTGGAAATCACTGCTGATATACTGCGATCCATTGTCAACACGAATAGTCAGTCCGGGAGTGTGTGGCTTTCTTGATGATATGGCATTGTTGACTGACATGACAGCATTGTGCCTTGTTGCCGTTACATCAAAGGCATATCCTATCCATTCCCTGGTAAAGATGTCAATTACATTGAAGAGGTAGCACCACCTGTCAGAGCCACACCAAATGTATGTCATGTCTGCCTCCCACAGCTGGTCAGGTGAGGTCGGCCTGAGCAGCTTCTTGGCTGATCTGATGATATCAGATTTTCTCTTTTGAGGAACAATCCAGCCCAGCTTTCTGTAGATTCTCTGTATCTGCTTTCTGTTGACTGACAGTCCAAGATGTCTTGAGAGAATAGCCGCCATTCTTCTTGTGCCGTAGGTGGGTCTTGCAGATCCTTCCTCTTGCATGGCTTGTGCAATGATATAATTGACTGGAATCTCTCTTGGTTTGTTGGTGTAGTACCACCTCTTGCGTGACACTCCTGCATATTGCAGTGACCTTCTCAGACTTGTATCATGGTATATCATGGTCCTTGCTACTGTCATCTTTTGCTTCCCTCCAGCGTTTTTTTAAAAGCATCATTAGCTATTGTCAGCTCGCCTACTATCCTCTTGAGGGAGTCGTTCTCTTTTTGGAGGTGTTTGCTGGCATCACCGTTTCTTCCTGTCAGTGCCATCTTGCCGCCCTCGATGAACCTCTCCTTCCACTGGTAGAATGTCTGCGACTGTATGTTGTACTTGCGGCAAAGCTCTGCAACGGTAATGTTTGTCGTAATGGACTCCATGACTATGCGTATCTTCTCCTCTGCTGCCCGTCTGCTTTTGGTTACCATAGACTGGTACCTCCATTATTATTCAAAAAGTGTATGTTAGCAAGTGTTCTCCTTGTAGAGGGGTCCGCACCAGGGTCCCTTGTATTCTAGTTTCTTTTCTCCATTAGAACTAAGGGATAGTATTTGTGATGAACCACTTGATGTCACATACAATTTTTGTTTAAAATATTTCATTGAATGAGGTTTTTCTAAACCAGTAGCGACAATAATGGGTTTTTCATAAAGATCTAGCTTTGAGATTGCACCACTTTCCACATAATTACAAGATTCACAAAAAGAAAAAGAACTAAGATATAGGCTATTTTCAACAGTACAAAGATCATTTATGTTGTGATGGTGGTTGCAGTCAAAAGGATTGAAAATAGTACTATTCTTTATTTTAATCACATTATTTTCAATTTCATCGTACAGATGTTTGATATTTGTTCTCGAATACACTTAATCAGATTATTTTTCTGAATTATTCAAATAAAATTTATTTAGTAGGACTTCAGCTTTTACTGTTTTCTTTTTTAGAATATTTTTTTGTTCAAGCAGATCTTAAGCCATCTTTCTTTATCATCTTCAGTTGCATATGATTTTTCAGTTTGGTTTTGGGAAGTTTTGTCAGTGACAAGATAACTAATGTTTTATACTATAATCTATAATTATTGCTTTAGACTATTTACATGATTAATGATATTACGTTCAGAAGATAGTAATCTTTTGCCTCAACATAGTGAGATACAAACCAATGAATATAAGCTGAATCATGACTGCCATGTCTATGAAGATAAGAGAAATATTACAAAGAAGAACATTAATCTGGAATTTTGCAGTCTCTGATCTTAAATTAAGATACAGAAATTCTGTATTGGGGTTTTTTTGGACTATATTGGAACCTTTGCTCATGTTAGCTGTTTTGTATGTGGTTTTTACTAATCTATTTCCGTCAACTATTGAAAATTTTGGGTTGTATCTCTTACTTGGAATCATACTCTGGAACGCATTAACGAGAGGAACAGAAATTGGTCTTAATAGTATTTTAGGTCGAAGCAGTTTGGTCAACCAGATTTACTTTCCAAGGGAGATTCCTGCCATTAGTGCGTCAATTACTTCATTTCTTATGTTGGTTTTTGAGTTTATGGTATTTATCATCTTCATGGTAGTTTTTAGATTTATTCCTCCTATTACAATTATTTATTTACCATTAGTAATATTACTTGAGTTCGTTTTGATTACAAGTCTTTGCCTGCCACTTTCTGTTTTGAATGTTAGATTTCGAGATATTCAGTTTATTTGGAGACTTGTCTTGCAAGTTGGTTTCTTTCTTACTCCTATTTTTTATAGATTGGACAGACTCCCTGAAAACTTACAGATGATTTTAAAATATTCACCTATGGTTCAGATAGTAGATATGGCTCACAATGTTACGATCTATGGTAAAACACCCTCAGTAGAATCAGTTCAAATCACTATAATAGAGGTATTGGCTACAACTCTAATTTGTTATCTCATATTCAGAATTTCCAAGAAAAGAGTGATTGAGGAATTGTAGAAATGATCAATAGTGATGCCATAGAAGTAAGAAATGTTTCGAAAAAATTCAGACTATATCATGAAAAACGTACTTCTGTATACGAAGCAGTGATAGGCTTGTTTAGTAAGAAAAAGTATTACGAAGAGCTCAAAGTGCTCAACAACATTAGTTTTTCCGTAAAAAAAGGCGAGATGTTTGGAATAATAGGTCGAAACGGCAGCGGAAAGACCACATTATTAAGAATAATGGCTGGAATTTATCAACCAGATTTCGGCAACGTAATAACTAGTGGTTCTGTGACACCATTTTTAGGTTTAGGTGCGGGGTTTCAAATAGAATTGACTGCAAAAGCAAACATCATACAGTATGGAATTTTGTTGGGGTTTTCAAAAAAGGAAATCGAAGGACGTGTAGATGATATTATAAAATTTGCAGAACTAGAAAAATTTTCAGATACAAAGTTAAAGAATTTTTCATCAGGCATGTATGCAAGGCTTGCATTTGCTACAGCAGTTCAGGCAGACCCTGACATACTTATCATAGATGAAGTATTGCAAGTGGGTGATCTAGCTTTTCAAACGAAAAGTTACGAAACAATTTTATCATTTAAGAAAAGAGGAAAGTCTATTGTCTTTGTGACACATGATTTAGATTCTGTCAGAAAACACTGTGATAGGGCAATGTATCTAAACAAAGGAGTAATTGAAACAATTGGAGAACCAGAGGTAGTTGTGGATGCTTATACAAAATCGATTTTAAGCAGCAACTAGGTTGATTGTTTTCGCAGAGACTACGGAATCTGTAAATAAAAAATCGTATTGATAAAAGATTTTTTCAAAAAAAATAGTCTGCTTGTTTCCCAAAGCTAAAAGTGTAATAATCAAATAATATGTTAATTGTATGAGTTCTCTTGGCATATTAGAGAGGTTTCTCAAGAGATAGTAGGTGAAGGCACAACAGTAGGATATGATTGTCTGGTGAGTTTTAAATCCCAAGTCTGTGTTAAAGTTAATGTATTCAACAGAAATTAGGCTTCTTCAAATAAATGAAACTTTGGTTGTTTTTTGGCGATTTTTAATCTAACATGTGCCTATAGAGATATCATTTGGAGATACTACATGCCAGTCAATCTTATATTGCCACTTACATCTAATGTTTGAGAAGGATTTGAAGTTCCAATTCCTACATTACCCGAACTAGCTATGACGAGTTGCTGATTAGTCCCGTCTGTTATCAAATATGGGTATGACGTGATACTAGTGTCGGCTTCAGCGAACACAGTTGTTATTGTAACACTGCCCAAAATAATAAACAATATCAAATATGATGTGTCAATCTTTTTCATCTAATTCAGTCTCCTTAAAAAATAATAAACTTTTTTATATTTATTTTCTTCTACCGCGTCATGTTCTTTGGTTCAATCTTCAAACAAGAAAGATCAGATAGTTTAGTCAAATTACCTATAGCAATAGTCGTAGTGTGACAATTCTCGATTTGCTTGTATACGGCAATGGCAGCGTCAGTTAGATCTTGGTGATATCCATTCTGATATGCATTGTCTATTTCTTGTTCTCTTGATTCCATTATTTCTTGAAAATGATATATTGTGATAAAGCAAATAAGGTAGAGTTTCATGTGCAATATGCAAGACATATGTAATGTCACCTACTAGTAAAAGCCTGTCTATTTTTGAAATCGAAGAGACAATAAACTGGTTTGTAATCCATAATCAATATGAACAAGAAAAAAATAACAATAATTGTTTTATCATCTAGCTTAAGGGAATGAAAAATGAATAAACATGATCTGAATTTTACATACACATGACAACCAAGATATATTAACTGGAAACCATAACCGGAAGAGAGATAATTAAGAATCAAACGTTATAAAGAGAGATCTTGATCCAAAAAGACTTCCAAATAGAACGTAATTTGAAATTTATCTTATTTTACTTTTGACAAAATCTATCGATTTTACCGGCGTGGGATCCGTTTTTAACATAACCGCTTTATAAATAGACGTGTAATCTAACATATACACAAAATTGACTATTTTGGTTAGGATTTCGCCATCAACCGAATATAGCTCTTTGTATTCTATTTTATTTTTATCAAAATATTCATTTAGTATCTTCCACAAATTTTTTGTTTTGATATAATCATTTTTTCCTCTAAGTAATATCGGTTTGACTCGAGAAGGCTTTTCCCACGCAACAATGCCATTATGACAGGCTTCTATAACGTCCTCTGCGATTGCATGCATTTTAGCATTTTCTTGCAAAGAATTTTTGAAACGAATAGCTACTGCAGACAATCCTGCAGGATAATAAATAATTGGAATATCACAGATCCACTCAGCTAGTTCTACAGATGGATTATCCTTGGTATTTGCAAAACAGATCTGTTTTTGTGTATCCTCCAATCTTTTTATCGATTGTCTTATCTGTCTTTTCTTTACATGAATAGTTTGCTCAAGTACATTCAAAATTGAATACAAATATTGTGGATATGAAGCACGTGGGGAATTTATTATCGGTACCTTTCTAAATTCTATTCTATTATTTTTACAATATCTTTCCATTTTTCCTCCTGATGAAAAGGCCACTATTTTTGCGCCAATTTTTTTAGCATTAGCAATAACTGTAAGAGTCTCCAGAGTATTACCTGATGCACTAGTTGCGATTACCAAAGTTGAAGAATCGGTTGTAACAGGCAAATGATATCCTTTAACAACACATGTGTGTATCTTGGACTTTGACAAGATTGAGGAAAGGGCGTCACCTATTGCCCCTGAACCTCCCATTCCTACATACACAACATGGTTAATCTCGTTAAAATCGACAGGATCATATTTTTTTTCAGAGTATTCTGCTGCGATTTGAGGCCATTTATCGTAAACTTGATGCATGCCTTCTTTATCATATTGTTTCAACGCTCTTATATCAAACAACGTATTCTGGAAAAGGCTGTTCTAATATAATGATTTTATTAATTATTAAAATCCTTGAACAGGTTTGAGAGTATAAAGCACTGATAAAAATAGACTGCCATCAGATCACCTTTTTAAATCCATTTATTTTAAATCCATATATTTTGAATACATCTACCTGAGAAAAGACCATTATCTGATTGATTCAAATGAACTTATCAAAAAACAATAAGCAGAAAGCACTTCATTAAAGGAAAATATGAGTCAACAACTAGTGATACAACATTATCAAATAGCAAGTGTAATTCTGAAACAAACTTGTAGGATGGAACAATCTATTATTTGGAAACGTGAAAGTGATATAACTGCAGCAAAAAAGGCATACCATCAATCGAATAAAAGAAAATTGAAATCTCTTTAAAATTATTGGTAAAATAAGCAAATGAAGATGCATTTCTGCAAGGTTGAGTATATTATTACCAATATTAATTAATTCGGTGGAAAGATGTGCGTATCTTTACGAATAGAAATAGTATGAATGATTAACATTTTAAACAGCCATATATTGACTTCTTTTATGTTTTCTGGCTTTAGTAAAAAGGCATTTTTAATTATATTTGCTGCTGCAATATTTTATGTGGCCTTGGCATTTTATTCTGATGCTTCCGCCTTCACAAGGAATTTTCAAACCATTAGACTAGAACTTATCCCTTTGATATTAATTGCGGCATTAAGTTCAATGATAATACGTGCCTTCAGACAATATTTTCTTTTAAAATCGATTCTAATTGAAATCCCAATAAAGAAAAATATTCAGATATATCTCTCAGGCCTTTCAATGCTCATAACTCCTGGGGGTGCAGGAGAGGTAGTAAAATCATTCTTTATTAAGAGGAATTATGGATTTGACATGTCTAAGACAATACCATTTGTTATAGCTGAAAGGTTTTATGATTTTGTAGGAACCATTACTCTAATTGGCATCACAATAATATTCTATAATCATATTGTTGCAAAAATTCTTTTTGCATTAGGTATTATTATCATTATAGTAGTCTTTGTCATAGCTAGAAACGATTGTTTCTGGAACTTTACCCATAGAAAATTATCTAAAATACGATTTACACATAAACTTGCAGAAAATTTACCCTCCTCAAATTACTCTGTAAAACAGTTATCTGGCAGAAGGATTTCTTTGATCAGCTGGACACTATCATTGGTGGCAATCTTAATGGAAGCATTATCTGTTTATCTTTCATTTATAGCCATGGGAGTTAAGTTTGATTTTTTCCTTTCATCCCAAATAGCATATTCTTCAGGTCTTCTCGGCATTATTAGTCTGCTGCCAGGTGGTCTTGGCGTAACGGAGGGAAGTATGATCGCATTTCTTGCCTCAAACGGAGTCAAGTTAGCAATAGCATCATCAGTGGTATTGCTAACGCGTTTGACTACACTTTGGTTTTCCACGATAATTGGCTTTATTTACGTCCGTGTAATTATGAAAAAAAGATAATGAATCTATTATAACCCAATCTAAAGACATTTTTCTATTACGCAGATATGAAAGTAAAATCGACATTTGTCAATTCAGAATAATTTGAATCAGTATGTAGTTAATTTCGTTTTTTCTTTAAATCAATTTTTAATTTTTGATTCAATAATGTTGCGAAATTCCGGGAAGTCAGTAGCCTCATAATCTTTTTCAAATACTTCTAAAAATAGACTGTCTTCCAAAGCTGTGAGTATATGTGCTTCATTGGCAGGTACTTCTATGATTTCGTTTGGTGAATAGACCTGGATTCTTTCGGCTCCTTTATTCACATTCTTTCCCTCATATTGGATTTTTCCAATGATAACAATATGTTTAGTTGGAATCTTGTGATAATGTCCACCTCTTGAGAAGTTTTTTCTTATTTCTACCAAATTGACTTGTTTACCATTATATGATAAAAAAATAATTTTGCCTCGTGCATCTTCAACTTGTTTTTCTATTTTCATACATTAAGTTTCATTATGAGTATATATCAAGACTCTCCAATAAACATATTATTCCGATTTGTAAAGCACTGTTGCATATTAAGAAAAATGATTCTAAATTTAATGTAGGGTAGAATTGTCAAGAAAATTCACTAATAATAAAATCCTCTGTAAGCATGATTTTATGCAACTAACAGAAAATCTTCCAAAAGTACCTTCCTTATCTCATCTTTAGATAAAGGGATAAAACCATCGGAACGGTAATTTTTGTGAGTTGTTTTTTGAAGTGAATTTGTTTCATATCGCTCGAATGGTGATTGTATTATGAACATATCATCAGTTTCATATGCAAACTCTGTTTCTGACTCGGTTACTAATTCTTCATACAGTCGTTCTGCTTCTCTTATTCCCATGATTTCAATTTCTTTCTTTGGTGTTTGATGTTTAGCGGAATAAATTTCATTCATGGTTTCAGCAAGATCAAGAATTCTGATACTTGGCATTTTTAATACAAACACTTCTCCACCTTGTGCTATTGAACATGTTTTAAGTATTAGATTAGCTGCCTGATTAACACTCATAATGAATCTGGTCATTCTCTTATCAGTAACCTGTAAGTTTTTACCATTCTTCAATTGAACCAAAAATGCTTCATATACGGAACCCCGTGAACCAATGACGTTTCCAAATCTTACTGACCAACACTTTGTTTCCGAATGGACATAATTGGCAGCACTGGTAAGTTTTTCACCCAGTAATTTTGTAGCTCCTAATGTGCTGACCGGATTTACAGCCTTATCAGTACTAATATTGACAAAAATCTTTGCGTTACCTAAACATGCATTAATTATATTCTGAGTACCTAACACATTTGTATTAATTGCCATAGAGGGATTTAATTCACAGATAGTTATGTGCTTCAGCGCAGCTCCATGAAATACAATATCGCAGTCTCTCACAGCTCGTTTAACTACATCATAATTAGTGATATCACCAGCTACTAATCTGATAGGATCTTTTTCTTCTCTCATTTTGAATAATTCATACTCGTCATTTGAGAAAATCCGGATTTCTTTTGGATTAAACCCTTTTAGTAATTCTACAAGAGATTTTCCTATAGAGCCCGTACCACCAGTAATCAGAATTTTTTTATTGTTAAAAAAATTAGTCTCCATTCTCAGCAATTGGTAAATAATTTACCTATCTATAAACATTGAATATTCCAAAGCAAGAATCTCTTTTAGACCCAATTTCATGTCTGTTTTTGGATGCCACTTTAATTTCGTCGTGATTTTTGATACGTCTGCAATAATTTCCTTAATTTGACTTTCTGAAGAGGTTATTTCTTTAAAAGATATTATCTTATCAGTTATTGATTCCAAGTAATTTTTTATATCAAAAAATGAATAGGATTTACCAGAACCGACATTAAATATTTCAAATAGGCAGTTATAAGAAAGGCATTTTATTATGACATCGACAAAATCATCTACATATAAATAATCTCTCCGGTTATGTCCATTAACAATTTCTAAAGATAATCCCTTTAACATATTGTTTACAATTTTTGGAATAAAGAAATCCTCTTTATTTTGAAATGGGCCGAAGACACAAAAAGGTCTCAATATGATGGTTTTTATCCCATACGTTTCACTATAAATTTTACAAATTCGTTCTCCCAGATATTTGCTCTCATTATATGGAGAATGTGGGTTTATTGGATGAGATTCATCAATGGGCAAATAATTTG
Source organism: Nitrosotalea sp. (assembly GCA_050749405.1). Taxonomy (GTDB): domain Archaea; phylum Thermoproteota; class Nitrososphaeria; order Nitrososphaerales; family Nitrosopumilaceae; genus Nitrosotalea. The sequence continues at coordinate 257,104 of JBOGRD010000002.1, read as the reverse complement.
GTTTTCCATACATATATGAACTTACATAAATAAATTTTGGAATTTTTTTAATTTTTGATATTTCAAGCATGTTTAAAGTGCCAACGGTATTTACCATGAAAAATTCTCTAGTAGATCTATATGATTTTTCAATTCCGACCTCAGCTGCCAAGTGAACTATTGCGTCAGACTTCTCAATTTTTTTTAGCTGTTCAAAATTGGTTACATCAATTTTCTTATTTCCAATAGAATCTATAACTTCATATCCTTCATTTTTTAGTTTTTGGACTAATTGATTACCAATGAAACCATTGGAACCAGTTACAATAATTTTGTTTTTTTTATGCGCCATTTTTCACATCTATTTTATTCATTTTTATTAATCTCCATTTTATATTCAATAATTCCAAGAGTGTTTTCCAATAAACACCAGCTTCTTTGACGATATTAGTAGGTAAAGTTTTATGAGTTATGTGAATTGGAACGTCCATAAATGTAAATCCAAAATACTTTGCAAATACCACAGCCTCAGTTTCTCCTCCCCAATGAGCAGATTTACAATAGGGATAGACTTTCTCTAAGACTTTTCTTTTATATATTGTTACAAAATGCGTATCAGATGTAGCAATTAATTTACCAAAAAGGAATTTTTCGATATTATGATATGTGTTACTGATCAACCACCGCTTAAAGGTATAGCCTGTAATCACACTTTCTGGATGACGTTTGGAGATTGAAATCACATCCACCTCTTTAACATGTTTTAGAGAATCTAGAAAGTCGAAATTATCCACGTCAGCAGCTAGATTTAAAATCACTTCACCGGAGGCAAAATTGAAACCATACCTCAAGGCGGTTGTAAATCCCTTATTTTGTTTGTATCTTACGGAATTGGCACCTAATTTTTTTGCAACCTCAACAGTATTATCAGTACTGCCATCACTTGCAACTATTAATTCATAATCTATTTTTCTTTTCTCAAGTTCTTCTTTTAACTTTTCGATTGTGATTGGTAATCGTTTTTCTTCATTGTATGCTGCTATGATTACTGATAAAAAAACCACAATACAAGATGAATTTTCTGCCTAATTTAAGGAATATTGAAGTTTTTGACGAAAGGATATATCTAGATTCTAAGGGAGAAATATAATTTGTCAAATCAAAAAAAGATCGAGCAAGCAGGATTAAATTACGACAAGATCATTTTCAAGGAAGATATACTTCCAATTAGAATTTATAAATATCAGATTAACAAACGCAATAGCAAAATTGATCAGTTAGTAGGTAAAGTATCAGTTGCATTAGATATAGGATGCGGAACTGGTTTTCATACACAAGAATTAATGAAGAAGGCAGAAAAAGTAATTTCTACTGATGTGTCCTTCAACGCTGTTAGAAATGCCAAAAAGAAAGTCAGTAATAGAAAGGTCGATTTTTTAGTTTGTGATGCTTCAATGATACCCCTTGTTAATGATTCTGTTGATATGACTTTGGTATCAGGAGTTTTACACCACATACCAGAAAAAATCCCAAAGTCTTTAGGAGATATTTCGAAAATAACGAAGAACCAAATTTTGTTAGATGAACCAAACAAGATATTGCCATGGTATATTATCATGAAATTAAGCAGAGCAGACCCTGTAGGAAATGAAACTCCATTAGCTGCAGACACCATAATTGAAGAATTAAAGAAAAATGGATTCAATGAAATTTCTGTTTCTTATTGGGGGTTTCTAGTTCAAATCGCTCTTGGGATTCATTTGAATTTTCTAGTAAAGTTTTTAGAACAAATGGAGGAGAATCTTCAAAACCTGCTGGGGAAGAGATTTTATTTTCGATGGACTATTAATGCAAAAAAATCTAAAAATGGAAATTAAAAATGTTTTTAAAAAAAGAAAATACACAATTGTTCAATTCGGTTAAATTACATCTATTAGTAATCGGTATTTTTATTTTCCTTACTAGCATTCTTACACTACCAGTTATCTTTCAGTTTACGACAAATTTTGCGGGAATTGGAGGAGATACATGGGCATATATATGGAGTTTCTGGTGGTTTGAAAAAGCTCTTTCATATGGTTCGAGCCCATTTACGAGCCAATACATGTTTTACCCCATAGGAATTAATTTTACTCAATTAACTCCGTTTAATGCTTGGATCGCATTTTTACTTCTTCCATTATTTAATCAAATTATCACCTGGAATATTCTCTGGTTTTCTGGGTTTATTTTAGGTGGCTATGGTACATTCTTACTCTGTAACCATTTTTTGAAAAAATTTTTCCCTTCCTTAATTGCAGGGATAATATTTTCTTTCAGCTCCTACCATACTGCTCATGCCTTAGGACATCTAGAATTAATAACGATAAGCTGGATCCCTTTTTTTATATTATTTCTATTCCGAACAGCAGAAAGTAATTCGAAAATTAATCCTTTATTGGCAGGTTTATTCTTTTTCCTAGTTTCCATGTCCAGCTGGTATTATTCCCTTTTCATGTTCATATTTGCCATCATATTTCTTTTCAAAGTTTCATTATTCTCAAAAGATAAAAAACTTCGTCCTTTTTTTATTCGCTACTTCCTTATTTTTGCAGTAGGAATATGTCTGAGCGCTCCGTTATTAATTCCCATAGTTCATTCATTTCAATCAAATTCATCTTATGTAAGACCTATATCTGAATTTTACAATAATTCTCTTAATGCTGGCAACATATTACTTCCAACTTCCATTCAGACTATAGTTTCCTCTTTGCATTTTCCCATCTCTGTCAGCAATATTGAACAAATGTCATATCTAGGAACTTCCGTGTTGTTGTTTTCGTTCGTGGCCATAATTCGTTATAGAAATTCCAATATACTATTTTGGACAGTTATTGGATCAGTATTTCTTGTGTTAAGTTTTGGTCCCGAATTGGTAATATTTAAAATTCACACAGGAATTCCACTGCCGCAACAATTTCTATATAATTTAATTCCTGGTTGGAGTTTTTTTAGAGATCCAAGTAGATTTGTTGTAATGGTTTCCCTTTCTACTGCAATTTTAGCCTCTCACTCTATATCAAATATTTCATTGAAAATTAATTCCAAAATGTTTAGAATAATATTTTTAAGTGCTGCTCTCTTTTTTATCTTGCTAGAATTTGCAACGATTCCCTTTCCCACGACAACAGAGTCAGTCCCATCTGCATATCAGTTAATCAAAGATGACCCTACCTCCAGAGCTGTACTAGATGCACCAATTGGAGGTTCTGGCGAAATCGGACTATTGTCAGATCCTTCCTTTGATTATTACCAAACAATCCACGAAAAACCCATGTATGGAGGTTACTTGGCAAGGGTGCCCATTAACACGCAAAGATATGTTCAGACGTATTTTTTAAATCAATTTGTTTGGTATGATGAACAGAAAGATATAGTAAAACAAAATTTGAAAGATGTGGGAATATCAATTTTTAATTATTATAATATAGGTTACGTCGTTATTCATAAGAGAATTTATTGGGACTGGATTCAAGATTTTGTTACAAACAAATTCGTTCCGGATATAACAAATAAAATGAACGAAATTCTACAAAGTAATAATACCTTTTACGAAGATGAAAATTTGGTAGTTTATAAAATACCTGAAACAAAATCAGATACCCCATTTGTCATACTAGGGAAAGGTTGGCATAATTTAGATATTGATGTTGATGGAAGTTTGACAAGAACTACTGATGTAAATTCAGAAATTATCATTGTAAACCCTACCCAAAAAAATATGCAAGTAGATTTAGAGATGACTTTGAAATCTGTAGGAAAATCTCACATAGTAAACATGACGCTTAACAACGTTACTTTAGATCAATTTAAAATTCCCATAGAAAAAACAAATATTTCTATCAATGCAATTCAAATCAAACCAGGTTCTAACATAATCGGATTAACTTCAGGTGGATTTGCCTATGAAAAGCCTCAATCAGAATATGATGAACCTATCAAAGCAAGTCTTCAATTCTATTTAATTACCACTAATAATATTTTAAGACATGGGTAGATAAACGAATTATTTTGGAATTTAGTTTTTTGTATATCATCACCTTTGGTTATTTTAGATAGAGTTGACTATTACTAAATTATATCTAATGTACTCCAATTGTTCCCTGAGTATTGGCACCCTTAAGGTTGGCACCCTGTAGGTTAGCTCCTGTAAAGTTAGATCCAGATAGGTTAGCTCCTTGCAAGTTTGCGTTTTGTAAGTCAGTGTTTTGTAGGTCGGCTCCCGTTAGGTTAGATAGGTTAGCTCCTTGCAAGTTGGCTCCTACTAGAATGGCACCTGATAGGTTAGCTCCTTGCAAGTTGGCTCCAGACAAGTCGTCACCCTGTAGGTTGGCTCCTGATAGGTTAGCTCCTTGCAAGTTGGCTCCTTTTAGACTTGAACCAGAAAGGTTAATGCCGGAAAGGTTAGCTCCTTGCAAGTTGGCGCCAGACAAGTCAAGTGCCTTTGTTGCAAATGACCATGCCTGCCTGTATTCAAATATAGCTCTGTGGAAGTTGCCGCTTGTGGCATCTGACTGAGCCTTTTGCAGCCAGCTGTTTGCAGTGTTAATATCCTGTTGTACTTGTTGTATCAATTGCGATGGCGCGTTATGAGATTGTAGTGATGAAAACAAGGCATTGGCAGATGTAATCTGGTTCTGTGCCATAGTACTATCTATTGATACCAGCTGGTTGATGATTACCTGAATTGCGCTATATGTGTCTGATGGCAATGGCGACGGTGTAATGGAGTTAAGATCATTGTCGTGGGTGCTAGTATCTTGTGGATCTGCCAAGTCATTGTCTTGTGATGTTGTCTTTGGTAGCAGTGTTAGAAGAAGGTTGACTGCGTTTGCCTCCTCGTTGAAGACCATATTTCCATGCTTTAGATTTAATGTCGTTCCATCGATATTCCAGAGGTTGTTGCCAGCGCTGTTTTGCACATGGATTGCTGCCCTGTCAAGCTTTTGTTTTATTCCTTTATCAAAGACACCTGATTCAAGACCTTGGATACTTGATGCTATTCCTGCCTTCTCTGATTGTAGAGAGCCTACCGTTAGAATCGTGATGCCTGAGCTTCCCTGATTGTTCTGGTCACCTAAATAGCTACCCAGTATTGATACCTGCCCTGGTGTTGACGAAGTAAATGTAACAAAACATGTGCCAGCATTGCTCAAAGTACATGAAGTAGGCTGGAATGAGCCAGATGGGGCACTAAATGATATTGTTTGACCAGACAGCGAGAATCCGTTAGTTATCTGAGCTGTTACGGTTGTAGATCCTCCTATATTAATTGAGGGTGAGCCAAGCAGGATAGTTGTAGCTGGAGTTGCTTTTGAAACTGAGAGGACTGCGCTATTTACGCTTGGTTTGTTGTTCGAGTCACCCGAATAGCTAGCTGTAATCTTGTGATAGCCGTTGCCTACTGTTGTTGGCGTGTAGGTTACAACACATGGGTTGTTAATGTTACACGATGATGTGTTGAACGACCCAGTATTGTTGCTTGTAAATGATACTGTTCCTGTGGGTGATACACCATTGATAGTGACTGATACAGCAGAGGAACCGCCCACTGTGACAGATAATGGTTGGAGCGAGATAGATTCTGCTGGGGTGGTTGGTGTGACATCTAGGTTGGCATTACCTGAGCTTCCTTGATTGTCCGAGTCACCAGAGTACGAGGCGGAGATCTGAACTTGACCTGCCGATGACGGAGTGAACGTAAGAGAACACGAGCCAGCGCTGTTCAAGGTACACGAGGCTGGATTCTGATTCTGGAATGAACCAGATGGGGCACTAAATGTTATTGTTCCAGTAGGCAAGGGTCCAGGTCCAGACACTTGAGCAGTTACAGTTGTTGAACCCCCAACGGTAATTGATGGTGATGTAAATGAGACAGCGGTACTTGTAGTAGCCTTTGATACTGTCAGAGTATTGCTGCCAAAGCTTCCCTGATTGTTCGGGTCACCAGAGTACGTTGCAGTGATGGTGTGGGTGCCAGAGCCAACAGACGATGGTGTGTATGTTACACCACACTGGTTGTTGACTACAGTGCATGTTGTAGAATTAAACTTGCCTGAGCTGTCAGATACAAATGATACTGTTTGACCTGGCAGAAATCCGTTGTTTATCTGAGCTATTACGGTTGTAGTGGTTCCGACCACGGCCGAGTTTGATGGTGTAAATGAGACAGCGGTACTTGTAGTAGCCTTTGATACTGTCAAGATGGCACTGCCTGTGCTAGCTTGGTTGTTCGGGTCACCAGAATAGGTTGTAGTTATCAGTACATGACCTGGCGAGCCCAGTGCGTTATAGGATACTGCACACGTGCCTCCTGTCAGAGTGCACGATAACGAACTGAATGTTTGTGTACTGTTACTTGTAAATGATACTGTTCCTGTGGGTGATACACCATTGATAGTGACTGATACAGCAGAGGAACCGCCCACTGTGACAGATGATGGTTGGAGCGAGATAGATTCTGTTGGGGTGGTTGGTGTGACACTTAGGGCTGCACTTCCTGATCTTCCCTGATTGTTCGGGTCACCAGAGTACGTTGCAGTGATGGTGTGGGTGCCAGAGCCAACAGACGATGGTGTGTATGTTACACCACACTGGTTGTTGACTACAGTGCATGTTGTAGAATTAAACTTGCCTGAGCTGTCAGATACAAATGATACTGTTTGACCTGGCAGAAATCCGTTGTTTATCTGAGCTATTACGGTTGTAGTGGTTCCGACCACGGCCGAGTTTGATGGTGTAAATGAGACAGCGGTACTTGTAGTAGCCTTTGATACTGTCAGAGTATTGCTGCCTGAACTTGGAAGGTTGTTCGAGTCACCAGAGTATGAGGCGGAGATCTGAACTTGACCTGCCGATGACGGAGTAAACGTAAGAGAACACGAGCCAGCGCTGTTCAAGGTACACGAGGCTGGATTCTGATTCTGGAATGAACCAGATGGGGCACTAAATGTTATTGTTCCAGTAGGCGAGGGTCCAGGTCCAGACACTTGAGCAGTTACAGTTGTTGAACCTCCGACGGTAATTGATGATGGCATAGGTGTGACCGTGGTCATTGTAGATACTGTTGTTTGAGATGGAGCTACGACGTTAATTGTTAAAGTAGCCGGACTACTGGTTACAATTCCATCGGTAGTGGTGAACGTAAAGGTGTCCTGTCCTGTAAATCCAGCATTAGGTGTATAGACTAGATTTGGTATGGTTCCAGATAGCGACCCAGATGATGGTCCTTGAACAATTGAGAATTGTAGTGGAGCGCTGCCACCAGAACCTGTCAGTGTTGTTGCGATATTGCTGTTTTCTGTTACCGTGACGCTCTGGCTGTTGGCTATTGGGAAGTTCTCCAGCTTGAGTAATATGGTTGCTGTATTGCTTTGCAAGTTGTTGGCGTTTGTTGCCTGCAATGTAAAGCTGTCAATGTTTGTAAAACTTGAAAATGCATTGAATACAAGGTTTGGTGCAGTTCCTGTCAGTGCTCCTTCTGATGGATTGGTGTAGGTATATGATAGCGGTAAGTTGTTTGGATCAGTTGCCTGTAGCGTAACTGGTGTTGGAGTAATTCCGTTTACATAAACGGTTTGTGACGAAGCAGTTGGAGGTAGATGGGTCTGAAGTGATGATATCAGACCGTTAAGCATTGGAACAATCGTCTGTTGCGCAGATGTATTAGTAATCAGCGGTGATGGTCCATTGACAAGTGATAGTATAGTTTGTAGTTCTGATATAGCGCCACTGATATTCTTGTTTTGAATATCAGATATCACTGTAGTCAAATCGTTGTTGAATGTAACTGTAGATGTGGTTGGATTTACAAAGTCACTGTTTGGCAAACTATCAAAGGCCGAGTCAAGTTTTGAAACAACGGCTACCTGGATTGCTGCAAGTGTTCCCGGACTTATATCCTTGTTGAGAAATGGCGGGGTATAGTATCCGTTGTCAAATAATGCCGAGCCTCTAAAGTTAAAGTTGAGGTTTGCCCAGTCATTCCATCCAGTAAGCGTGGTTAGCTGGCTATTTGTAGATGAATCACAGTTTGGAATGTTAAATTCATGGATGTTCTTCTGGACAGAGGTTTGTGGGGAACTATCCCTGCTGAAAAGAACCGAGCTTCCAAATGTAGCTCCAAGTGGCAATTGATAATTATTACCTGACAAGTCTACTCCACCGATTACAGTCTGCAAACCTGATGGTGTGCTTTGTCCGATTCCCGTATTTTCGTTAAGATTGGTTTCATCCAATGAAGTTACCTGGGACTCGGAATAGTCAAGTGGCCTTCCGGTAACAAAGTCTGGGAACTGGAATAGATAGTTCATTACACTCTCATAGTTTGGTTTGCAGTTCAGACTGTCAGATGTCGCACCACCGTGGTTCAGTCCAAAGTTGTGGCCAAGCTCGTGCATGAATGTTCCTTCCTGCTCTGCAACTGATCCTACATCATTTGTAAATGCCCCAAGTGATACTATGAGATTAGGTCCTCCTATGTCAGCCCAGCCAGAAGAGGTTGGTGTGTCCCTGAGTTCATCTATGAACATTGCATAATGAAATGCCTGTCTCTTTGCGCTAAGCAAGTCAGTTGTATATTGAGACTGAGTTCCGCTAAAGCCCGTAGGCGGAGTTGCGGTTTGTTCTGATGCAAGACCAAAGTACTTTTGTTTATAATCGAAGAATCCATCGATGTATGTACCGGATGATGTAGTGTATCCATTAAGTGGAATGGTCTGGTTGTGGAATCCAGACTCGTCTGGGTTTATCTGTATGTGAAGCTGGATTCCATGGTTTGCAAATGCAGTTATGACATCACTCATTGCGGTTGTGCTTGGTTGGAATCCTGCCATATAGTCAACTTCCACAAATACATCTTGCTTGTTGACATTGGGACATATTGGATCTGGATTTGCCAGAGATCCAAGTGGTTGTGTAGAATCTGTGACTTGGTAACCATCACCTTGACAGTAGTATTGATAGTATGCAGTATTGCCAGCAGAGTCGGTATATGGAACCTTGAGTCCTGGGCTTACCTTCCACTCGTCACATATTGCATCTCCTGCTGCATTGCTTTGGCATCCGTTTCTTTGTATTCCTTCAACTGAGGTTCCTGCAATCGAGTTTACATTTGATGCTGCAATTACTGAAGCTGTTGGAGTCGCGCTTGTTCCACTAGTTACTGGCCTCAGGACACCCGGACTTTGTTTTCCACTGCCAGTCCAATCTCCAACTACAGGTACGTCGCCTGCTTGGCCCCAGCCCACACCGGTGAGGCTGCCATCGTTATTACGTAGATACCAGTAACCAGCAGAGGGTCTGAAGACACCTACCTCTGTTATTGGTACACCTGAGGAGGACTTGACACCGTCCCAGTTACCAACTACAGGTATGTCACCTGCTTGGCCCCAACCAAAACTAGCACCGTTTTGTAGATACCAGTAACCAGCAGAGGGTCTGAAGACACCGACACTTGTTTTGCCGCTTCCAGTCCAATCTCCAACTACAGGTACGTCGCCTGCTTGGCCCCAGCCCACACCGGTGAGGCTGCCATCGTTATTACGTAGATACCAGTAACCAGCAGAGGGTCTGAAGACACCTACCTCTGTTATTGGTACACCTGAGGAGGACTTGACACCGTCCCAGTTACCAACTACAGGTATGTCACCTGCTTGGCCCCAACCAAAACTAGCACCGTTTTGTAGATACCAGTAACCAGCAGAGGGTCTGAAGACACCGACACTTGTTTTGCCGCTTCCAGTCCAATCTCCAACTACAGGTATGTCACCTGCTTGGCCCCAACCAAAGCTAGCACCGTTTTGTAGATACCAGTAACCAGCAGAGGGTCTGAAGACACCGACACTTGTTTTGCCGCTTCCAGTCCAATCTCCAACTACAGGTACGTCGCCTGCTTGGCCCCAACCAAAGCTAGCACCATTTTGTAGATACCAGTAGTTAGAAGACGGATTATACCACGCATATACCGAATCTCCAACCCTTGAACCTAATTTAGTCTGATAATCAGAATAAGGCGAAGATGATACTAACCATTGATTAGATGAATATTGTGATGTAGTCGTTGGATTCTGGTTTAATGTAACTAACAATCCTTGAGGCTGACTTGTCGTAGCAACAAATCCAGTAACTGATTTTAATCCTTGATTGGCAGCATTCTGGTCAGCCACACTCATTATCAAAGATTCTTGGTCTATTGTAAACACAGGAGAGTTTACCGTAGCAGCTGGCGTCGATGAGGTTGTCTGTACTGCAGCAACACCTCCAGCAGGAAGGCCAATTGTTGGAGGTGTAGATGTTACAGTGATGATATTATTTGCTGTTACAGTATTTGTGCCGTCAGTTGCTTGCACAGTTATAGAGTGAACTCCGTTTGAAAGAGTTCCAGTAGTAAACTTCCAGTCTCCAGATAAGGTATCCAGTGTTGCCGGAGCAAACGTACCTGTATGGTCGATATCAACTCCAACGCTTGTCACAGTGGCAGAGGAGACAACGTGCGAAGAAACAGTGATTACATTTTGTGGAGTAACTGTATTGTTTGCAGGAGAATCTATAGTCAGCGTTAGAGGGGCAACTGTAACAGTTATCGATTGTGTAGTTGAAAGCCCTGCAGAGTCTGTTGCAGTGACATATATGGTATGCGGACCGCTTGCAAGTGTTCCTGTAGTAAATATCCATGCGTTGGTACCAGTTGCACTAGATACAGGGCCACTGTCAACCTTCCATGATACAGCAAATGAAACAATATCTGATGCAGTGCCTGAGACGGTTGGCGTCTGTGTATAAAGTGTAGCACCGTTTGCTGGAGACGTTATCGATAATGTCGGAGGCGTAGTCGTTACAACTATACTAAATGACTGGGTCGATACAAGCCCTGCAGAGTTTGTAGAGTTGACCATGATACTGTGAGTTCCAGCAGCAAGTGGTGTTATTGGTGTAAATGACCAGGATACAGTTTGTGATGGCGTGATGCCAGCTATCGCATTTGAAGGTCCACCATCTGCACTCCATGATACTGATTCTACAGCAATACTGTCAGATGATGTACCGGATATGGTAGGCGTTGTGGTGCTCAGTGCGGCATTGTTAGAAGGCGAGGATATAGACTCTGTTGGGGTACTGGTGTTTACCGTAATTGTAATTGATCTTGAGGTAGTCAATCCAAGTGAGTTTGTTGCGGTTACAGAAATTACATGAGGTCCTTGTGCAAGTGTTGGTGTAAATGTCCAGTGTGCAAAGTTGTCAGATGTGCTTGCTGCAGATACAGTACCGCCGTCCACACTCCATGATACGCTTGTAACTGAATTGAGATCAGATGCAGTACCTGATACTGTGGGTGTTGTTGTGCCAAGTACGGCATTGTTTGCAGGCGTTGTGATTGTTAACGTTGGTGGTTGTACGGATATAGTAAACAGTGTCGGTGCCGAGGTTACATAGATGTTTGATGCTTGGTCTGTCACATAGACGTCAGAGTTTGCAGGATCAAATGCGATATCTTGGGTGGGGATGGTTCCAGTGGTTACGGTGTTGACCACAGTATTGTATGTGGTGCCATCAGATGGATTGACGTCTACTACGGAAAATCCTGGAGTTGTGGTGCCAAGGTCATCAACTGCATACAGGTGAGAGTTTGCAGGATCAAATGCTAGAGCGATAGGATGCGCGGAGCTACTATAAGGAATGCCGCCAACAACCGTATTGTATGTTGACCCATCAGCTGGATTGCCGTCTATCTCTATCAGGACGCTTGTACCGCTGGTAGGATTGCTAGCGACATACAGGCGGTCATTTGTGGGAACAAATGCAATGCCGCCGTTTCCAGCAGCCCCTACTATAGGAGCACCAACAGTATTTGTTGAGTGATTAATCTCGAAGACTGTACCAGTATTGGTACCGGTATTGGCATAGACATACACGTCACCGTTTAATGGATCAAATGCCATTGATCCCGCATTAGTGGGTACAGTAGTTACTATCGTATTGTACGTGGCTCCATGGGTTGGATTGCCGTCTATGACTTGGATTGGGCCACCATCAACATAGATTTCGGAGTTTGCGGGATTAAATACAATGTCTGAACCACCTGGAGTAAAGCCACCGGAGGGTCCGGAAATTGCTCTTACTATGGTATTGTATGTGCTCCCATGGGATGGGTCGCCGTCTATTACGTATACGAATCCTGGGCCATTGACATAGAGAGCGTTGTTTAGAGGATCAAATGCGATGCCAAACAGTGGAGAGCCTACGGGACCTACCGGGATTGTAGCAACTATGGTATTTGCAGGATCAACTACCGAGATTGTGGGCGAGGTGGACGAGCCGATGTGGGTTACATACATGTCATGATTTGCAGGATCAAAGGCCATTCCAAGTAGTGGAACCCCTGGTGGAGCTATCGGGATTGTAGAAGTAACAACATCTGTACCATAGCTTGTCCCTACATTTCCTGCGCTGTCTGTTGTCCTTGCAAGTAACTCATGCTGGCCATTTGCAAGGCCGGATGCGGCAAACGACCATGTTGAAAAGTTGGTACCGGTGTTGGTTGCTGCAGAGTATGCACCACCATCAACTGATACCTGAACACTTTGTACAGTGGAGCTTGTAGATGATGCAGAACCAGTTACCGTGATTGATGATGTGCTAATCGTTGCACCGCTAGTTGGTGATGTTATTGATACTTGAGGTACAGAAGGAGGAAGAGGTGAAGTGACTGTAAGGGTCTCACTAGTGCACGAACTAGATGATATCTGATTTGTACCGTCTCCGCCATAGAATGCCTGGAAGTAATATGTACCAGCACTTGGCGGAGTAAATGCCACAGAGTTGTAAACTCCATTACCTGATACCGTCACCGGAGTACTCAATTGTTGAACTGAAACTGTACATGTATTATCACTGTATATCTCAAAGGTGATGGTTCCAGTAGGACTTGATCCACCAGAAAGTGTTGCTTGGTCGGAGACAGTACCTGCGCCAAGAGCAATCGTGCTTGCACTCAGCGAAGTTGTAACCGTTGTAGGAGAGGTGCATGATGATGCCGTGTCTTGCACGCGACCCAATAGGGTTCCTGTGTTGTCAAAATTAGCATTACAAAATGCTGTAATGTCACCGCCGTGGTTGTTGTCAAAAGTACCCGCGTTGTTTACAATGCCATTCTGGTAAAATATGTCATAGTTGGTAATGGTTGCCCCGGCATTGTTGTTTATGGTACCACTTAGATTACTAGGCGACGAGTTAACAAAATGAAAGTAGTTGTATATCTTACCCCCAGAGAGGTTGTTTATGGTGCCAGCGTTGTACGGGGTAACAGAATCTCCTTGGCATGGTCCGCCGTTGATTGATCCGGAGGAGCAGGCAGTATCTGTCATGGTACCAGAGTTGTTTATGGTCGCGCCAGCATGGTTGTATTCGGTACTCCCACCAGAAGATTGCAGGATGCCACCTGCGTTGTTGTTTATGATTCCATAGTTGTCAAAGCTGCTGGACGCGCTGCTACTTATGGTACCAGAGTTGGTAATTGTATCTCCAGCGTTGTTGGTCATTTGATTATAACTTAGGGTACCACCGCTGAGAATGGTAATTGTGCCGCTACTAGTAATAGTACCTGTGGAAACAAAGTTAATTCCAGATTCGATAGTAAGCGAATCACCAGAATTTAGAGTCAGTGTGGAAGGAGAATTACATGTATTTGAACCTGTCCAGGTAGCGCCAGATATTGCTTGACAGGTGGCTTGGTTACTTACATCATATGTTACTGCAAGGTTCAACTCGGAGACAAATCCAGTCTGAGAACTAGACGAAGTTGTCTTGATTGCACCGGCAGTTGTTGGATAGTTTGTTGATGATGTGTAACCAGAAATGTAGACATTATTTCCTGACGGATCAAGTGCCATTACAAAGGGATTATCAGAACCACTTCCGCCGATATATGTCGATGCCAAAAGTGAAGTAAAACCAGGATTTAGTTTTGAGACAAAGGCATTCTGAGTACCTGCCAGGGTTGTCTGGTATGCCCCTGGCGTAGTTGGAAAGCTTGATGATGTTGTCCAACCAGTTACCAATACGCTTCCTCCTGGTCCAAGTGCCATTGCTTGAACGGCTCCCGAACCAAGATATGTTGATGCAACAGGAGCAGTGAGGCCGTTGTTTAGCTCAGTTACAAAGTTATCAGTTGAACCACTAGAATATGTTCTCTGATATGCACCAGTAGTGGTTGGAAAGTTTGTTGATGATGTGGAACCGGCAACATAGACATTGCCAGATGAATCAACAGTAATAGTTGGACCATATCCTATACCGGCACCTGTGCTTCCTCCAAGGTATGTCGATGCAACAAGCTGGGTGAGGGCATTGTTTAGCTTGGATACAGTGACAGCACTAGAACCACCTGGAAATGATCTCTGGAATGTACCATTCGTGGTTGGAAAGTTTGTATTTTCAGCATCGCCTGCAACATACACGTTACCAGACGGGTCAAGTGCTAATGCGATTTGTCCACCATCGCCAAAGCCAGAGCCACTGCCCCCAAGGTAGGTTGCCGCTGTTATAGTGTGAAGGTTGCTGTTAAGCTCGGCTACAAAGTAATTTCCTACTGTGGAACCAACATCGTTGTCAGTTGTTTGGAATGCACCAGATGTGGTTGGGAAGTTTGACGTGTCGTCCCACCCAGCCACCCATACATTTCCTGACGAGTCACGTGTCACTGCATAAGCGGTAGCGCCATTGGCTCCCCCTCCACCAAGGTAGGTTGATGCAACAAGTTGGCTTGAGCCAGTATTTCCAAGGTTTAGCTCTGATACAAAGCCGTCACCCACACCACCACCAGGATAACCTTGTTGAACTACCCCAGAAGTAGTTGGAAAGTTGCTGGTATCTGCAACTCCGACAATGTATACGTCTCCTGATGAATCAGGTGTTATTCCATAAGCGGAGCTATAACCACTTCCGCCGATATATGTTGATGCCAAGACAGTTGTTAGACCAGGATTTAGTTTTGAGACAAATGCATCCGTAGAACCAGTCAAGGATGTCTGGAATGCGCCAGTAGTGGTTGGAAAGTTTGTTGATGATGTGGAACCGGCAACATAGACATTGCCAGATGAATCAACAGATATAGCCCTAACTTGATCAGCAGTACCTCCACCAAAGTATGTTGATGCCAGAAGAGGATCGATAACCAGAGGATAATTGTTATCATAAGGTCCCACAGCAAAACCATAGTCGTTGCCAGAGATACTGTATGCTACTTTAACAGGAATTTGAACACCGTTTATCTCCTGATATGCATGTGGATTTGTCATGGATATGGTGCCAAGCTGCGTACCAATCAAGAGACTGCCATCAGAGCCAACTGACAAGGAATTAATTCCATTCAGAGATACCCTGATGTTATCAACACTGCCACCGGGCTGTACAGTAAATATCTTTTCAATATTTTCACCGTGCGCCTTTAGTGTAACGTCAACCCCAGACCATATCTGGCCGAGGTCTACTGCATTGTATGTTGGAACATTACTCTTCCAGTCTGCTTTATTTCCAACGATATAGTTTACCTGCGAATTGCTCCTGTCAATGCCTTGAGGGCTGAGCAACCCCGAGGTACCTACAAACTGCTCATCTACTGCAACACCTTGTTGCTTGGTGATTTGATTATATTGTTTAGAGTCTTGCTGTACAAATGAATAACGAAGCCCTTTGTCTGTTACAAAGACCGTTCCAGCAAATGTATCTGCATAGAACTTGACCCTGTTATCCACCTGTCCGCTGTTTTGTATAAATGGAAGACTGGTTTGTGAGAGGAGGCTTGAATCAAGTTTTGGTGCGGACGCTAGACTATTTTGATCGTTTACTTTAGAATTGGTTATAGATGAGGACAGAATTGCAGCAGGTTGTTTATCAGGTACTTGCGTGACCTGATTCTTTTGAATCAGAGATTGCAGACTGTTTTGTATGTACTGTGAATCTTGCGAAGATGGCGAGTTTGACTGGATAAGCGGTTGTGCAAATGCACTTGGAATCGAGGCTGCCAAAGACGAAGATGGTGTCACAGTTGAGATGCCGTGATTTTGTGACAAGAAAGATTGCAGAGGCGAGGATTCAGATGATTGTGTTGACGGCTGTATCAATGACGGAAAGACAGACGATGGTGCAGGAATCACCATTGTTAAAACTATAAACAGTGCAACACAAAATGCTAAACGATTCAAATAATTTTCACCCACTTACAACCTCATTTCTAATTTTAGAATCAATTTTCTGCCCCCTACCATTTCCAATCCTTGGTATAGTTTTGATCTACCGCAAAATTGAACTTTATTATAGAATAATGTTATAGAACCCCTTTTCAACATTCAAGCAACAAATGACGAATATAAAAAACTGATCTTCCAGAGTTGGAAACAAAAATTTTATGTAAAAAATTTGTTATAAAGAAAATAATTTAGAAATAATGTATATACATCCAAATAAAATTAAAAAATTTACAAAACCTATCTTGGCGGATCATGTACAATATAATTGCAACGTATGGCATTGTATTACAAATCCAGTCTTAATATATGGAATACAAAAATTTACAATATTCCACAAAAAAAGAACAAAAAAACGATCAGTTTTAGAGTTGACCCCCATATCATAGATGAATTAAACGAGGCTGCAAGAGATGACAGGATAACGCTCAACGCACTTGTAGACCAAGTCTTTTACAACTATGTTACATGGGACAGAAAGGCCAGGTCAGGCTGGATCCTGATAAAAAAAGAGACTCTCAGATCACTTATCGAGAGCATGGATGAAAAAAAGATAGCAAGGCTTGGAGTCCGCGCTGCAAAGATAGTGATGAGAGATACGCTGCTTTCCTTTTCAGGCAAGATTGATTTGGAGTCATGGCTCTTGGTCACAAAGCACAGGTCAGTGAGATCTGACTTTGCCTACCAAGAGTCGCGAGACCGTGATGAGATCAAGATAGTGATAACACATGGGATGGGACCCAAGTGGTCACTCTTTCACAAGGCATACTATATGCAGATGCTAAAAGACCTTGGAAGAAAGACAAGGGTGGAAAGTACTGACAACACGCTTGTTATAGAAATAAAGACAATCTGAATAGAACCGTAGATGCTAATCATCTAACTTTTTTAGAAGCATTAAAGATTGTATAACATGCAACGAGCGGCAAAAAACAAGCCAGAGCTCAGTCCGCGGGTAGAGAAGCTTTTAGAAGATATCGATACAGGCAAAATCAAGATGACAAGATATACCATGGATGAATACAAGAAGAAAGTAACATATCTTAGCAAGACCCTTTGAGAGTTTTTCTTTCTCAATCTAGCTCAGGCAAGTTTTACGGCTTGTGAACTATCAGTAGATCGATTTCATATAAATATCACGCTTTTGTTCTTGATGATTATCCTATCTTTCTCCTCAATGTCATCTATCAGCTCATTGACCCGAGCCTTTGTCATCATATCACTTCTCCAGAATAGTCTTAGGATTCCCGGCAGGTTGAGGTGTTCAATGTCAAGATAGTCGGCCTCTTTTTCTACATCGCTATCATTTGTGACAAGTATGCATCTTCTGCACTTGGCTACTGCAATGCACTCCAGGTCTGCAGTACTCAACTTTCTATTCCTTATCTCCCGGACAGTTCTTTTCTCAGCAAGTTCGAGTTTAATTCTAGAAAACCTAGCACCAAAAGTCAGTTTTATCATTCCAACCTTCTGTCCGGTCTTCAACTCCCCGTATACTGAAGGAGTTAGAAGGATTTTGGATTTTACAAAAAGTCTTTCAAGAAGGTTTACCCTGTCTACCTTGATAAAGGTGGACAGAATGTCAGTGTCAATGACAACATGATTCATCTCAACTTTTCAAGTAGTTCATCGGCTTTCTTGACATCTTTCTTGGCTACTGTCAGAACTCTCTTGTAGTCATAGCTTGCAAGGATTTCCTTGAATTCTATTATTCCAATGCCTGCAATTTCAGCCGCCTTCCCAAGTGAAACCTCGCCGTGCTTGTACAGCTCTACAGCTGCTGCAACGCTTAACGACTTTCTGTGTTCTAGCATGTATCGAAGAGCGTCTTTAACTACATCAGACTTGCTAGAGTAAAAACCCGACTTTACAAGTGCGTCTATCTTCTTCTTGTCTAGCTCAGGCAAGTTATAGCTTGAAGGCATATAGATACTGATAACTATTATTATAATTAATAGTTACGCCATATACTACAATTGTCTTACCACTTTTGGTAGAGCTTTTTTCCATCTCAACAACAAACAGTTTATCTATTGTGCTTGTAATTGACGAAACCGATCTTTTTATTCTACCCACGCAAAGATACAGATTATGAGTCTGACAAAGTCCAAAGAGGAGTTTGGCAATGACAACACCAACGGTCCAAGTCTTTTGCATATGCGCGACAGGCTTGTCAAGGCCATAAAAGAGCAAGCTTCGCTAGGTTTTGTCTGGACAAATATCGAGAACCCAGCCATGACATATGCTGTTTTGAGCACATACGGTAATGCCCTAAACAGAGAGATCCTAGACTCTTGCATGAGCGAGCCACACACCATGATGGAAATTTTGGAGATTACCAAGATACCTCAAACAACAGGCTATAGGAGGATAACGTCACTGATAAAAGATCATTTTCTCTCTGCCCACCACACGGTTCAGCGAGATGGTGCAAAGCAGGTTGGCACCTACATATCCACCTTCAAAGAGATAACGGTTCATATTTCAAAAAATCAAGTGCACGTCAGAGTAAAATTTCAGGATATGAAGAATGGAAGAGACAGAGACAGTACTAGCTAGTGTTCTAGCCCTAGTTTTTCCATAAACTCCAAAAAAGGCTCCCTCTCTGAGATCTCGCCTAAAAGTCCCCGTATCCTGTTTACTATGGCAACGTACTTGTCACCACATCTTCTCTGCAATGTCTTTCGCAAAGATTCCGGGTGCTCAAGGCAGTCTGAAAAGCGGTAATGATATTCCGAGTCTAGCCACCTCTCTACCGACTCGTGAAGCTCACGGCCTCCCACTTCAATTAGCGCGCGCTCTATTGTTACGCTAGCAAGTATCTTTTCCATCTCATTTTCATTTGCCATAGTACATCAGTTTACAAAATGTTACTGGTTGCAGTATATGGATAGAGCTTGCATTACAAGCTAACTAGTTGCGGCGCAAGCTAAATACGGTCTATCAATGGTTTCGGCAAATATATTTACATGACAAAGAGATCAGCCTACCAGAGCGCTGTCGAAAGAGGCATAGTGACAGAGCCCTTCCAATACATAGACTCGCTAGAAGGCAGAAAGCACATCATACTTGTCCACGATGACCCAATAGAGGGAAAACTGATACAGTTCAGGTTCCTAAGAAACGGTCTTAGGTGCGGCGATAGCTGCTTCTATCTTTCCCACCAAGCACCAGAAGTAATTGAAAGGGAGATGACAGAGTCTGGCATGATTGATGCTGCAGAGTGGATAAAGAAGGATCTGCTCCACATACACCAAATTCCAGACATAAGCGAGGAGAAGGAGGGAATGCTTGAAGGGTGCCACAAGGTACTAAAAATGATCCAGGAATACAAGGCACCATACAGGATCGTGGGCAGGGCCATCTCAGATGTTAGCACTGAGATGGCAATGGAGACCCAGTATGTCTTGGAGAAGGTATTTCATTCCAAATTTGAGAAAATTGACGGTTCTTTTCTGTGCCATTACGACTGGTCGCAGATTGGAGGCAACCGCCTAAGATGGATAGAGAAACTTTCAAGGACACACCACGCGATAATCTTTGCAACAAAGTTCAGGAGCGGGATGGCTTTTAACCTAGAGTCATACTTTGAGACAGCTACGGCAGACCATCACCAGTACACTGAGGAGATCTGAGGGGGTAGATTTGGAGACCATAACCGATAAGGTTTTGATTGAGATTGACAAACTAACTTCTGTGGATTCCTCGTTTAGTGCAGCAGGCGAGTTTTTAGAGCTCTCAAGCGAGCAACGCCTGACAATAGTGCTAAAGCTGCAGCAGACAAAATCCAAGGTATCTGTCATTGCAAAGGAGCTTGGAGCCACAATGCCCGAGGTCTTTAGAAACTTTGAGAGGCTGGCAAGGGCAGACATCATATCAAAGGATGCAGACGGATATTATTCTCTTACCACATATGGCAGGACAATATGTGGCCAGATACCATCTCTTCTATTTGTGTCAGGCAAGAAAAAATATTTCAAGACTCATGACTTTGGGGACATGCCGCAAAAATTCATACAAAGAATAGGTGCGCTGTCACCAGGACAGCATTACAAGGGATTTACAAGAGTGCTTGAGCAGTGGAAACATATCTGTGAGAACTCGGAAAAATACATTTATGATATTTTGTCAGAGGAGCCGCCAGACCTGATGGAGCCAATCATGTCAAAGGCAAGGCAAGGCATCAAGATAAACTCGATATTTTCCGAGTCAACTGTAACACCAAAGGACAGGCAAAAAATGATAGAAAGGCTTGGCGTCAAAAAGCTAGTCTCAGACGGAATCATAGAGAGGAGGATACTGGGACGGGTCAGCGTTGTTGTAGTGCTAAACGAGAAGGAGGCATGCGTAATGTTTCCTAAAACAGACGGCGAGACTGACATGTCGGAGACATTTTACAGCGATGATCCAATGTTTCACGAGTGGTGTCTTGACTACTTTAGATACTGCTGGAATAACACAGAACCCTTCTCGGAAAGCAAGTTGCGTAAAAATTCACAAGATTAGAAAGATTCTAGAATAGTGCATCTTTAGCAATACTATGAATGTACTATTATTATCACAGTTTTTTTCCACCACAAGGGGAGGGGGAGAGTATGTGTTCAGTCTAGTTGCAAAAAAACTTGCCGAAAACAATCATAAGATATTTGTCATAACAAACAAAATCGAAGGCGAAGACTACAAAGATATCAAAAACATCCAAGTCATCTTTGTGCCACCAATACTACAATACAAGGGAGGACTGCCGCCTGGATTTGCAGATAACATCAGATATACAATCAATACAATAAGACAAGGCCTGAAAATAATAAAAAAAGAAAACATAGACATCATACACTCCAACAACTTTGCGCCTGCCCTTGCAGGTTCCATACTGTCAACTATAACATCAAAGCCCCACATTACTACCGTCCACGACATCTTCTCGCTCTGCGGAAAAAACTATTGGAAAAAGTGGGGAGACCAGTCTGACATATCAAGGCTGAACGTATGGCTTGCCCCGTTCTTTGAAAAACTGATGATAAAGCTAAGGTACGACTGCATCCATACTGTCAGCGAAACAACAAGAGAAGACCTGATAAAGTTTGGCGCAAAAAAACCAATACATGTCATACACAATTCCATAGAACCAAGTCAGGCAAGCAATGCAACGCCAAACCCACTCCAGTTTGTATATGTCGGCAGGCTAGTCTTTTACAAAAACCTTGAAGTGGCAATAAAGGCTATAGATATTGTAAAAGATATCGAGCCCAAAGTCAAGCTTGTGCTAGTTGGAAGCGGGCCACACAAAAATACGCTTGAAGAGATGGTAAAAAAATCAGGTCTTGAACAAAACATCGAGTTCAAGGGATATGTTACCGCAGAAGAAAAAGCAAGGATAATTGCCGAGTCAGCAGCACTTGTCTTTCCAAGCCTGTGTGAGGGCTTTGGACTTGTAATACTAGAGGCATATGAGCAGAAAAAGCCAGTCCTTGTATCAGATATCAAGCCCATGTCAGATATCGTACAAAATACAACAACAGGATACGTCTTGGATCCGTATGACGAAAAAGAATGGGCGCAAGCTATTCTTGGTATAATAAAAAATCCAGATCAAGCTAAAATAACAGGCAATAAGGGATACCAAAAGTTGGCAACAGATTACAGCCAGGAATCAATGTACCAGAAAATCACCAAGATGTACCAAGAAGTATTATCTTCAAAATAAAATAATGTAATACAACTGATGTCTGGCAAAACATCCTATTTTTCATTTCATCGATCCTTCTATTACCTTGATTACAGTTCCAGAAACATCCTGAAAGGGCGGAAAAGATGGTAAGAAAGGATCCAGATCAGTTTTCCATCTTTTTTCCATTCTCTGTATACTGTGTTTCAATTTTTCAATGTTAAATTCTTCCTTGTACACATTCTTGATTTTAGCTCGCACAAGGTCTGGATCGAAGGAGATCCCTTTTCCTGTCAGATACCAGAAATCATAGAGATGTCTTGGTCGCACCGAATAGATGATTGCCCTGATCTTTTCAGCAGCTATCTCACCCAAGCTCATTGTAGGTATGGAAAATTTTTTGCCAAGATCATAAACATGAAGCATCGGTTTTTCATTTATCTTACCAACCGCTTCCTCCCTCAAGCTTAGGTCTATTCTTACGCTGTTTGGATGGCCATTATGATCATTGTAATTAATAGAGAACTTTCTACTGTCTTTTCTGGTCGGCTCCTTATCTATCCCTTTAAAGTCTACATCTAAACCGTCTTTAATCGCCATTTTTATGGTGTCTGCGAGATTCTTTGAGATGTCTTTTGTGCATGTAAAATCCAGGTCTTCAGAGAATCTCGTTTCTGGATAGTAGATCTTCTTTATCGCGGTACCGCCTTTGAAGACCATCCAAGAAAGCTCAGAAAAGTTGGAAATTACGGAGAGAAGAATCGTTATAGCATAATCCTTTTCCATAGTTCCTACTGGAACCTTGTACTTGCCTGCCAATTTCTTGAGAACGTCTGGTTCCATCAATATCGCATCCACGACATCAATTCATCAGAAGTGAGATTCAATATCAGCCCAAATTCCTTTGAATAATCCAATCTGGCTTTGTCTCCAGTGGGATCAAGAAATTGGTATCCACCAAAAGACTCTTTTTTTATCTCATTTACAGTGTTTTTCTGAATCTCTAGTAATGATAAAAGATATCCAAGCCTGCGTAGAACAACGCTAGTTTTAACTTTCCTTGACATTTCCAAGACTTTGCTCCAATCAACCTTTTTGTTGGAATTCCACATGGCTTTGGTAACCTCTGAAATTCCGCCACAGTATTGGGGATGCATCAGTCCATCCACAATAGTTTTTTCTCTGCCAGATATGTTGAATTTTGTACTGCCTCTCCTTTCCTGAACATAACCAAAAAACTTTTTTTGAGACAGTGTGACGAATTTGAATTTTTGACCTCCAAATTCAAGATCGCGCTTTCGCTTTGTTGTTACAACAAAAACTGTTCTAGGAATTTGCTCAGTCATTGCCCAGTAATTCATTGCAGTCCAAAAGCCAACATAGTACACATCAATAAGATGGGCAACAACAACCCATGCTTCCTCTGCCCAGTAGCCTTGGACGCCTGCCCTGGCAGGCACTAGGAGGTACTTGCCTTTCTCTATCTGCTGTACACGTTTTTTTTTCTTGAGTCCCTCAAGGACATTCCATGTGCCAGAATCAGTTGAACCAAGTATCTTTTTTGCGTCACTAAACGTAAAGACAGACATCCCCTTCTCTTCTAGGCCAAATAGAAGACGTGCTTCTTGTGAGCCAAATCTTATATTTTGTGTAATCATTCTCTCTTTTAAAGAGAGATTTGTTACATTGAGTATAAAAGATTATCGTTGGTGATTCTGTGGTGCTTCAGCAAATCACGTCACGTACACGGAGGTATCCAAGCATATCTAACAAAATACAGCTAGGAATCAATGTATCAAAAAGTTATCAAGATGTTACCAGCTTGTCCTCATCCAACTTCACCATATGTATGCCACGATAATCACGTATCCAATAGTATGGGTAGCGTACTCTCCTGGCTAGGTAATGAAATAATTTACGGAAAAGATAACTTTTACCTGTGTCGGATCAATCTTAAATAAAAGAATCTTTTCTGATATATACCATGGTTGCGTACACAACTTTCAAGCCTGGCATTTTTCATAATTCCAAATCAAGTAAGACAGAAAGCATATGACTTTTTCAGAAGATTTTGAACTTTCATCAGTCTCAGGAAAAATCCAACGCAGACAAACGGATAGATTCGGGCCACTTGCCGACCTAGTTGGCATCTGGAGGGGAACTGGATTCAACCAGATCTGGCGTCCCTTTCACAGGGGTCCGTCAGATCCGCCTACCCAGGACCGCTTTTTGGAGCTCAACGAGTACATCGAGGAGCTGCAGTTTCATGTAATTCCCGGAGATATACCAAACCGCGGGCTGCTCCAGGAGGACATTAATCTGGCAGGTCTGACCTATCTCCAGCAGATTCAAGACGCCAACGTATTACAAAACAACAGACATGTAGGAATCCATGCAGAGACTGGAGTCTGGATAAACATTCCTCAAACTACCAACCCTGCTGATCCGCCCACAATTTCACGAATGGCAAACATTCCGCACGGGACTTCGTTTGTTGCGCAGGGTACTGCGGCGACTGTCAACGGTCCGCCAGCCTTCCCACCGGTAAGCATCACGCCGTTTCGCATCGGCCAACCCGCAAGTCTTGTGCAATTTCCGGAATCAAATCTATCAACTCCAAGCCAGTTCCGCACACCGTCTGGTGATATACCGCATGTCACACAACCCATGGTAGACAATCCCAACATCGTACTGGCGCAGGGAATTTCAGGAAAGAGCATCATGTCAACCACAATTCTGACAATATCCACCACCGATCTCAAACCGCCCTTTTCTGGCGGCGGTATCTCAAATATTGCATTTCTGCAGGGCACGGCAGCCCCCAACGCGCAAGCAGCGCAGGTTGATGCAACATTCTGGATTGAAAAGATAAAAGAGCCAGATGGCAACACAGGTCTCCAGCTCCAGTATTCACAAAAGGTTCTGCTAAACTTTAATGGATTGAGCTGGCCCCATGTATCCGTGGCTACTCTTTCAAAGGAAAAATAGTTTTCCAGTCTTACCACAAAATCAAAAGATATGGACTGGCATGATAAAAGTTCTGTAACTTGTCGGGGTTTGGAGTATGTCAGATCTTACGCGATCAAATTTTCAAGATCAACAAATATAATCCTGTAAAGTTTAAATCCTGTAAAGTTTACAGGGATTATATGTCATTTACCCTATACTCTGCTACGGGGGAAGACTTTGTTGGCAGAGAAAAATTGGTCAAAGAATTGACACGCGAACTTGCGTCTAATAACAAAATTGGTTTTTCCCTTTCTGGTGTACGCCGTATAGGAAAAACAAGCATACTAAAAGAAGTTGAACAGAAACTAAAGAAACAAGGGATTCCTGTTATCTATATCTCCGTATGGCAAATCTTGCCAACTACTATTGATGAATTTACCAGAGTATTAGATAGAACTGCATTAAATGCATTTGAACACAAGCTTCCAAAAAAATTCAAGTTTGAAGAACTGCTTGTTACTGGTGCAAGGGCTCTGAGGACTTTTCTTCTGGGCCTTAATTTATCAGCCAAAGTTGCAGAAGATCTTGAAATATCCATATCGTATGTCAAAAAAGAATCAGAAGATGTAGAAGCAGCAGTTACCAAATCAATATCGCTAATAGAACACCTTGCAGCGATGACAAAAACAAGATGTGTGCTTATGATTGATGAGTTTCCATCAATAGTAGATCTTACGTATGGTGATAAAAACAGAAAGATGGGTTTTGATATAGCAAAATTGATACGTACGTTATTTGAGGATTTCAGACATACAAAACTTGTAGTTTCTGGCTCTTATAGAGATACACTTGATAATCTGGTAGGAAAAACAACTGCGCCTTTCTATAAACAACTTCTTCTTCGAGGAGTAGAACCTTTTACCACGGAAGAGTTCAATGAATTCATAAATCATTATCTACCTCATCTAAAGTTTGCTGACAATCAAACAAAAGAAGAGATTTACAAGATTTCAAGCGGTATTCCCTATAACCTACAGTTACTAGGAAAAGAAATTCAGCTACAAGATATAACAAAATTGGATAGACAAAAACTAGGCCATGTAATCAAGACAATATTAGCAAAAGAAGGAGAACAGTCATTTAAGGAATTTACTGACAAGCTAACGCCATCTGAAATAAAGGTCTTGAAGGCACTTGCAAAATCTCCTCGAATAAAGCCCTCAGAGATTGGGAAAGAGGAGTTTATGAGTGAATCCACTGTGAGTTCCGCGCTAGTTTCCCTCAGCAATAAGACAATCTTGAAGAGACAAAGACGTGGAATCTATGAATTTGCTGACACTCTGTTTGCAGAATGGCTCAAGATATCAGAAATCCTATGAATAGCATGACAATTTCTATAGATCCCCGTGTTTACGTTCTCCAATCTTTGCGGGATCTTGCAACGCTCAACTCTTCTAATGCTCGATGGTATTTTTTATCAGCCTAGTAATACAGACTCTATCTTTAGATTCTGACATGCAGTTGCACCGAGCTTGCTTGTAGCCAAACCACGACAAGTTAGCAGAACTATAAAATACATGTACGTGCATTAAAATTTGATCACCCCGTTTGTCTTCATGGTGTCAGTACAACGACATACTACCATTATAGAGAGCAATATTGTTGTCTAGATACCGATGTAAAAAATTTTGTTTTGAACCAATATTTTTGCCAGATTCCTATCAAATGTTTTTTTATTGCAAATTTTTATGAATCCATGAAACGACACAACAGTCACCTTTTTGAACAAGTATATTACAATATAGTTTGCAGCCTATTTCTCTTACCATAGGATGGGGTTGCCCCGGGAGTAAAAACCAGACATCCTACTCCCGGGAGCTTTTGATCTTTAGAATTTACAGAACTGGCGTTTGGTGTGATCACTCCACCGCCTTTAGAAACTTGCGTATTTGCTCCTGCGTCGTATATTCTCCTAGCTGCGCCTTGACAAGCTCTACAATATTGCAGTATGCGTCACCAAACGTCTCAAGCAGGACCCTTCGCAGGATTTCCGGTAGGTACAAAATAATTTTCAAAGAGATTAACAGTTGACTAGCTACAAGTTCAAGATCGTTCTTTTATGCAAATTTGATGCAAAAGAAAATGGCGGAGTCGGCAAGTAAGGGCTTTCTTGCCCTTTTGTTTGTAAGGAAAGATACAGTCTTTCGTGAGTGTCAACTTTATGCCTATGACAAAAATGATCAAGCACTTCCAAGATACTTTGAGCTGCACTCTTTATCAGCTGCAGTTAAAAGCTTGCGGTCAGATGAAACAAGCGTTGAATTTGTCTTCTTGGCTGTGTGTATGTAGAGACAATCATAAAAATGCAATCCAAGCCTTAGGGACATCCCAAGTATGTCAGGCAAGGCATTCAAATTACTAGAGATCTCTATTGGCAGCTTTATGAGGTTCTCATATGCTCGCACAGCATAGCTCTTCTCCATAATGCCTCTTCGGGCCATCTTGTACAATACACTTCCTACCTCATGGTAAATGATGTCTGGAGCATACAGAACTGCCTTATGGTCTGAAATAAGATTCACGGCATTTTGGGAGTATTGCTCATGGACTATCATCTTGACAAGAACGCTGGCATCTAGAGTATATCTCATCGTTCTTCTCGGGTTTGCCTGGCCAAGACCTCAGAAGTGTGTGACGTCCTGTTCTTTGGCACCTTGCTCTTGGCTCGAAATTCAAGAAAGTCTTCTATGCCTTGCCTTCTTTCTCGCTCTTTTATTTTGGCCTCTATTGTCTTCCTTAACACCTCGCTCCACTTTATGTTCATGGCAAGCATCTTTTCCTTGGTGCGCCTTGAGACTTTGACTGAGATCACGGCTGTGTTGCTGTCTTGCACATGGTGTATTTGCACTACTTGATTATTAAGTATTACCGATTGGTAGACTTGTTGGTATTACCAATTGAGGCTCCCAAAATAGAGGTAAATTTTTTGGTTGCTATTCCTCCGGGGAAATTACGAGCTTGAGGTAGCAGCACCAGAAGATCTAATACAGAACAGGCTGTATTCTGCCAAGTTCTGGAAAAGCAATACTCAAAGAGATATGGAAGAAAGTGTTGCATTACTGAAAATATTCTCTGATTCTATCGATAACGTTTACTTGGATAAACTGGCTAGAGAAAATGACATTGTGGATTTCTTGGCAAAAGCAAGGAAATATGCACTAGAAGTTTAGCCTGTTAGTACCTAGAATAGATATAATGGGGACATGGATCCTCAATCATTTAATTTGAAGACAATGTTACGAAAGATTCTTGTCGTACTTGCCCTAGCCTTAATTTTTTCATTGATTACAGCTCAAAACGGTTTTGCCTCTGCTGACACGGGATCGGGGCCTGCCCTTGGAGAAAAAATAAACATAACTGAATATGCTCCCCCGTCCAATATACGTCTCTCGCCATTTCTGGTCTTTGACAGCCATAGAGATGCCATATGGATGGGCGACATTACCAACGGAAGTGGCAAGATAATACAGTTTGATCTGGCATCCAAAAAATTCATAGAGCACAAGATTCCGGGAATTGATATCGCAACTCACATGGCTTTGGATTCCAAAGATACGATTTGGTATGCCGATTCGTTTTTGTATTATCTTGGCAACTATGATCCAAAAAACGGTTCAAACAAGATCTATGCATTGCCGGATCAATATGGGGTAAACGGCATTGTAGTTGACAGCTCTGATAATGTTTGGCTCTCCATGCTAAATTCAGAAAACCTTGAGGAGTTTGACACTCATAAAGACAAGTTCTCAACCATTGCCCTTAGATTTCCGCCGCTTAGCATAACTTTTGACAAGACTTCTGGAAAGGTATGGGCTGCAGAACTGACCGGATCGGTGGCAAGCATTGATCCTTCAACGAAGAATGCTACAGAATACAGCCAAAGCAAACTTATGTTTGGAGTCCCAACTGCCATAATGGCTGATCCAAAATCTGGCAAGATATATTATTCTGAGCACAACTCGTATGACGTTGCTGTGTTTGATCCAGCCTCGAAGACTTTTACGAAATATCCACTTGATTTTGGTGGATATCCGTCAGGAATGGTATTGCGCAATAATACTAGTCTCTGGGTATCGCAGCACACCCTTGACAAAATTGCGGTAATAGACATCAATACTGGAAACACAAAACTAGTCCAACTTCCATCAGGCGCGCTGGTCCAGTCTCTTGAAGAAGACTCTGATGGCAACGTGTTATTTGTAGACCAGAGTACAAACCAACTAGAGGAGGTAAGTGTCTTGTCCCAGGTGCCTGAATTCTCACAGGCAATTGGATTTGTTCTTGCCTTTAGCATGATAATTATCATATTTGGGCAGGCAATGGCAAGAAAACTAACATGGCAATAGCCAAAAACGATATTGTTTCTGCAAAAAAGTTGCTGTATGAATTATTTCTCGCTTCCTCTCAAGTATTTGCCTGAAGTTTCATTGTTTTTCTTGCTGTTAAAATGGTTACAAATCCCACAACTGCAACTGCTGCCACCTCGAAATAGATCCAGTCTATATTTGGAAAAATAATCTGGTGGCTGTAAAACGGTGCCAAGAGCGGGAACTTGCCGTCATTGCCTGCAAACGTATCAAAGGAAAGGTGTGCCAGTACTCCTGCAAACGCTGCCGCGCCAAGCCTGTAATCTTTTCTTCCAAATAATACCATTAGAACTATGACAGCAATTGCGCCAAATGCTATTGAATGCGACATTCTTTGCAGCGCGTCAACGTGGAGCAGCGCTATGAGATGATCCGAATCAATTAGTACTGCAAAGAGGCCTGTCATGATTACATATCTTGCGCTCAAAAATACCGAGCCTGCAACAAGCCCCCACAGTATGTGACCTCCAATCTCGTGCAAGTTCAGACCGCCGCTTGGGTTTGACAGCGGGCCCTTTTCTGGAAGAAATAAACCTACAAGGGAGAAAGTAGCTGATAGTGCGCAAAACAATAGCGCCGTCTTGATTATGAAGCCCGCATCTTTTTTCAAGTACTGGATAAGTGATATCTTTTGAGACACATAACTCTTCGGTTGTTAGATAAATTCATACCGAAATTAACTTGTTTCCATCCACCCGCTTGAATTTCCTCAGCCTAGTGATATCCCCACTGTAGGTAGCCGGTATGACTTGTATGACAATGTTTAGGTCACTGTTGAACCACAGCGTACTCCCTTTTTTTCCAAATTCAAATTTATTGAGCAATTTTTCAGCCTACGCATCTTATACCAAGTTCTTTGGGTTTTTGTTGAACTTTGAGACAATGTACTGTACTTTGTCATCGCCTTCTGGCAGAGGATTTGCACACCTGCCACACTTTGGAAGGGTTACTACTGCATCGTAATCGATCTCGCCTATGAACCTGTCACACTTGGAACAACGGACTGATTTTTTGTCATATATGTTCATGGCGTACAATGTTACGTCTCCATTCCTATTAAGAGAGATCATCATTCTCACTGACAGATCAAAAAAACTAAAGGCTACCTAGGATACAATACCATATCATGAGAAAGAAGGCATCTGCCAAGAGACCAAAGAAGAGTGCAGGATCAAATACAGATACAAAAAATGATACTAGAAACAAGCCTGGCGCAAAAAAGAGCCAAAGCGCAGACCCTGACAGCCTTGCGCTATCAAAAAATGACATTTTACAGTTTTGCGACAGGGTATTAAAAAAGTGGCAGCAAAACCCTGCTGCAAACGCAAGAAACATTCCGGCAATGATTGCAGTAAGGACCGGCGTATTCTTCTCCGATGATGTATCGCTTAGAGCAATCTGGTCTGAGATAATATCATGGGTCTACCAGTTGCTATACGAGAACGCACAGGCCCAGGCAAGACATGATAACCAAGAGTGGGCAAGAACTTTTTCCAAGATAAAAAGTGACAAGGTTTAGATCACTTTTGTCGGTAATTGACCGAATTGATCCTCCTGTTGTTTAGCTAGCCTTATCTTGATGACACAAGCACGTTTTGCGTGCAAGCGAAGAAGAAGGCAATTGATGTAATTGGTAGCATTGAGTTTAGAAAATTCTATGATGATATGGCCCAAGATGATCCCAAAAAGAAAGAACTTTTTGATGCGTTTAAAATTCTAAAAGAAGATTGTTTACGAGGCAATAAGATACCACACGATCGTTGGCCTCTTACATATTCCAGAAAATACGGAATAAAGAACCTCTGGAGATATTCCATGAGATCAGGCTGGAGGATGGTGTACACAATATTAAATCAAAAAGATGGTTTTGTCGTTTGCATTCTTGAGGTCTTTTCACATCAGGAATACGAAAAGAGGTTTGACTACTAGAGTAATGACTTGGAAGTTTTCAAGAGTTTTTTTAGTTTAGCATTATCTGCAAATATCCAGATTATGGCCCCGTCCTTGTCGTACATTATTTTGTTTGATTCTTGCAGATAATCCAGAACTTCCTTGAAGGTCGGGTATTGCACCTGCCGCGGTAGCGCCCTCCAGAGGCTGTTCTTAGAAGGATATTGCAAGATTTTAGAGAGAGCTTGTTCTACCATCTTGATGGTATCAAGTGTAGGATTGGGTGATATCCTATTAATTTTGCTTTTTAGCGCTACTTTACTCATCTGATTTATAATACATTTTCATCTATATATGTAATACTGTAATACGTAAATGTATAATACATCTAAATTATAGATGATAGAAAGTTGGCGTTCTAGATGTCAACATCATCCCATGAGAAATCAATCTTATTTTAAAATCTCAGCTTTTATCTTTGTCAGCAGATCCATGGACCTGGACTGCCATCAAATAACATTATTAAAGGAACTAGATAGAATTCCAACGAAGCCCGGTAGTGTAGCGGTCAAGCATAGGGGCCTTTGGAGCCCTTGACCCCAGTTCGAATCTGGGCCGGGCTACTTTTCTTAAATATTTCAAGAGATGGTTTTCAAAAAACAGTTTTATGCTATTGTGCTACTTGGTTCTGCTGCAAAATCTACTGATAAATCACATGTAGTTCATGTGAGATACATTAACTGGAGGCATAAAGTGCGGCAGGATAGTTATTCCAACCAGAATTGGTATCGCAAACAGTAGTATAGGTATTGCAGCAAGAATTATTCCAAGCAAGAGACAGCTCCTGGCTTTTTTTGGATCATCATCTCGGATAACAAAATATGCAACTATTCCTCCCAGTACATTAAATACAACAGGCAACAGAAACCAGAGGCTGCTTCTTCTTCGAATCTGCACTAGATAGATAATGCATTTTTTACATTTAAACCAGTCTATAGTTCCGCTTGATTTACAGACTCATCTTGGTTAATGCATCCTCTAGTGACTTGTGTATCACATAGAATGGTGTTTGGTCACTTACAGTTTGTGCTCTTCCAGCATAAGGATTGCATACCTCATATCCAGTGAATCCATTAGCGTTTTGATGGAATGTGGCTTGCGCTTCTCCAAAGCATGACCAGTTGGTCATTACTGGAGCAATGACATCTCCTCCGCTAGTAGCTTTACCTGATGTCCCTCCAGGATTTAAGACTCCAGGTGAGTCAAGAGAAGATCTTATACTATCGGGCAGATTCACCGGCGTCTTGTCTGTATACAATGTTAGTGTATTTCCACTGATGGTGTATGGCGCTGTCTTGTCCACCCAGTTGTAATTGCTGTTTACTGCACGCTCGAACTGTATCACATAATCACAGCCTGGATTTGACTTGTTGGTTAGTTCCGATATTATTCCGATATATCTTGAAGTTTCATTGTGTTGTGCCAGTACCTTCAGTGTCATGTTAACAACATGTAACGAAATAGACTGGTCTATTGGTTGCAGAACACATACTGTCTTTTGTTGTACCTGGGCATGAGCAGTCGTTGACGGTACCACATACGTATCTACCGAAAACATAACCGTCACAGACAGGGCTGCTAGCATAACAAGTTTCCAGTTTCCAAACTCAGACAAGTGGAGCCTCCGCCAGCTTTAGGTTGTTTTTTGATACGTAGAAATCAACTATAATATCAAGTTCGTTTGAGATGGTTCGCTTTTCAAGATCAGACAGTTGCCTCAACTTCTTGAAGACTGCTTCCTTGAGTGTTGCCGTTGTGAATCCCTTGGCTTTCTTGCCCATACAGTAAACTTACTGTATATTCAGATATAAAAATCTACAGTAACTTTACTGTATGTATAATCAAAGTTAATCTTAAATGAACAAATACGGTAACTTTACCGTATGGCAAGAAAGGACTGGGTCAGCGCAAACATTCCTGTTGGGCTGGCAGAGAGACTGGATGAGTTCCTAAAGACAGATGATTCCTACAAGATGGGCTACACCAATAGAAACCAGATAATTGTAGATATAGTCAAGGACTTTTTGCAGACGTGGGAATCCAAGGGTGAAAAACGCAGATCCAAGGGCTAGTATGCTAGATCTCAAGTCTTGAGAGCAATTTTGTTGCTATACCAAAAAATACCGCGGCAAGAACTGTAAGAACAATCATCTCATACCCAACAGTATCAGTAAAGCTGCCAAATATTCCAGCACGTACCACATCTACAAGATATGTCAGAGGGTTGAGATAAAACGCAGTTGCAAGGATTGGAGGAGCGCCCTGCGCAGGATAAAATGCCGTGCTCACAAATGCAAAGAACAAAAATACCGTATTGATTACCACGTTAAACCCCTCGCTTGATTTTAGCCTGGTGGAAATGATGGATGCAATGGAACCAAATAGTATGGCGCCAGTCATTGAAGCAAAGACAACAAGCGGTATGGTCAGTACATTAAACTCTACTGACTTGAAAAATATCGGATACCCTATTGCTGTTATCAATCCAGCGGATACAAGCCCAATGATTCCAATTGTGTATACGTTTGACAGGATATATTGCGCGCGGGTAAATGGACCGACCAGAATCTGCTCAAACATTCCATGCCTCCTGTCGTTCCAGATTATGATACCAGAGATGAGTGTGCTGTTCATTATGTTAAAGCCAATCATGCCAGACGCGATAAATGCAGGATAGTTCAAGTTCTTTGAGCCAAACGGAACGTTATGAATCAGCGCAGTATATGCAAACCCTGCAACGAAAATATAGATGATAGGAAATATCACTTGCCATATCACAAAGCCCATGTTGAGCGATATGGTAAGATTCCTATTTACCAGACGAAATATTGGATGCATTCGAATTTTTCACCACTGTAAGAAAGATCTCTTCTAGGCTTGTCGGTACCACACTTAGGTCCTCCACTGTAATGTTGTTTGATTGTAATACCTGCAGTATCTTTACCAAAACCTGCTCCGAGTCTGTAGAATGTATTGTAATTACCGTTCCTTCGTCATGGACAACCTCATAGTTTCCAACCCCCTGCAATATACTTGATATCTCTTGCATGTATCCTATGCGAATCTTAATTGTCTTCTCCCTCCCAAACTTGTTTTTAAGCTCGTCCGGTGTATCAACAGCAATAATTTTTCCACGGTTTATTATGGCAATCTCGTCGCAGAGATATTCTGCCTCCTCAAGTATGTGTGTTGTAAAAAATATTGTTAGTCCATCGCGCACCTTTGCCTTGATATAGTCAAGCAGGCCCCTTCGCGCAGATGGATCAAGGCCAGCTGTTGGTTCGTCTAAAAACAAGAGATCCATGTCATGCATAAACTCTCGCGCAACCTGGACCCGCCTTCTCTGCCCAATTGAGATGTCATCGTTCTTCTTTTTTCTTATATCCTGCAGGTCAAAAGCGGTGAGAAGCTCCTCCACCCTATCACGTCTTGTCTTGGTGTCAATGTCCCACATCATGCCATATTTCTCAAGGGACTTTTCTACAGTAAGTGTTGGCTCGTAGCTTGGCTGCTGCAGTACAACGCCAATTTTTTTTCGTACATCAAGAGGATGTCGCGACGCATCTATTCCTAGAATGGTAATTGTGCCGCTGCTTGGGGGAATCAATGTAGTCAAAAGTTTCATGGTGGTGGTCTTGCCGGCACCGTTTGGCCCCAAAAATCCAAATATCTTGCCCGACTCTACTGATAGATCTATCCCATCAACTGCCATGACATTGCCGTATGATCTGAAAAGTGATTTTGCCTCGATGCAAAGCATTCATTGACTTGCTTTTTCCCACTAATCTAGGTTCTGGAATTCAGGCTTGCTAAACAAGGTAGTTTGTGTGATGTTGGTTTTTTCCAACATATGTCGGATTTATCCAACAACCCGCTTAAAGTTAGTGTTTTCATTATGAAAAAAATTAACCACGAGAAGAACTTGCCAAAATTGTGAGTACCGCAAGTTTTGCCAGACTTTGAAAATTTGTCTCTACTTTTGTAATTTGTCTTTTACTTTGGCAAGTATTCGTTCTGCCCATTTTACCGAGTTTTTGGCTTCTTCTAGACTTGTAAAATCAGGCTGATATTGTGCAGCATTTTTTAGGTCAAGTAATGATGAAAACTGCTTTTTGATATCACCGTATTCTTCTTGAGTAAGAATCCCTTTGATCAAAGATAAGATTTCGTTGTGTTCACCTGACGCCCTTAATCCTTTTTCATGTGTGGTAAGCGCATCTAAGGCATTGATCCCACTGTGAACAGCATTGGTTACTGTAGCATCATATTTTTTCTGTGACAAGGCGTACCTAGCTACCTCCAGCAGGCTTTCTGCCTTGGTAAAATAGTTTTGTGATTTTTTGCGATCCACAGGTTTTGTCATTTGATCACGTTTGCCAGTTCTTTGCCAGTAATTAGAATGTGGTCCTTTACAATGGAATTTATCAGATCGCTGTTTCGTTTTGATCGAAGTTGTTTTTCAGAGAATATCATATGAGATATTTTTGTATGAAACATCAATGATATCTCTTCTATGATTTTTGAAACGATTTCAATTGCCTTGTCATAGTCATTTGATATTATCAAGAGATCAATGTCACTGTCTTCTTTTTCTTCACTTCTTGCTACACTTCCAAAAATTACTGCTGAGATAATTTTTTTAGAAACAAGGTTTTTTTTAAGAATTGAAATTACCTCTTGAAGTGTGTTTTGTTCTACTTTAAAAATTGGCTCTATTATTTTATTTAAGAGATAGCTTTTCTGGTTTAACGATATCTGATGGGCTTTGCCTACAGGTTGAACTTTAACTATTCCCAGCTTTTCTAAATCGATTATTGTTGCAGCCGCTTCCGTATGTGAGATGCCAGCGTCTTCGGCTAACCGTCGGATGGTGAAGATTCTGCCTTTATGACCAACCAACATGCGAAGCACGCTAATCGACCCCTTATTTCCAAGCACTTGTTCTAGATATTTATGCAGTTTCATATTATGGAAGATATTTCTTACATATGGAAGATAATTCTTACATATAACTTTTTCAAACTTGGTTACATCACCCAAGACACGGCTACAGATTTTACAATATCACCACAGGGTAGCAAAATTTATCTTTTAAAACTATAAGCAATGTTTACATCTGTCTATGCTTTTCTTGTCAAGGAATTTGCCAAAATGGTTCCAAGTGTACTGTGAGATTATAGGCATTGATAGTTTTGTCCACGTTTCAAAAGCCGTAGATCGCTGTAACTGAAAATTCTTAATAATGCACATATACTAACTGAGTTTGATTTGTCCGAATTTGATTCATTGATGAACAAACTTCTTGAGCAAAAACCAGAGGTCTCAAGAGAGGATATAGAAATAATGATCCAAAAAAAGAAGGAGAAGATAGGGGCAGGTTATCTTACAGACCAAGGGGCCCTCTTTCTTATTGCGTCAGACCTTGGCGTATCACTGAGCGAGCCGTTAAAGGTAGAGATGGGTCTCAAGGACCTCTATGTTGGTGCAAAGGAGATTACACTTGAGACACGTGTGATGAATGTCTATCCAGCAAAGCAATTCTCAAGAAAGGACGGCTCCCAGTTTCTTTTGCGTAACATGACAGTGTATGACGGAGATTCAAGAGCAAAGGTAAAGCTATGGGATGAAAAGGCAAACCTCCCAGGCATCGAGAACCTAAAGCCAGGGGATCTTGTCAAGATAATCAAAGCCTATGTAAAATCTGACATGAAGGGAAATCCGATAATTAACGTCGGCTCAGGTTCTACCGTAGAGCCAAACAATGTGCAAAGCAAGATCCCAGGTCTTG
Organism: Nitrosotalea sp.; assembly: GCA_050749405.1. Classification (GTDB taxonomy): domain Archaea; phylum Thermoproteota; class Nitrososphaeria; order Nitrososphaerales; family Nitrosopumilaceae; genus Nitrosotalea. The sequence goes on along the minus strand of JBOGRD010000002.1, from coordinate 220,060 downwards.
ATGCAATAACAGATGATGTATCAAACGTAAAAGAAAACCAACAGAATCTTGTGGTATCAGGAATTTTGGATGGAAACATCCGTACTACAGAGTTTACTAATTTCAAGGGAGAGCCAAGCAAGGCATTACAGCTTCGACTAAAGGGAAATGACGGTACAATAATTAGAGCGGTACTGTGGAACAAGGACGAGAACTCTGTTCCAAAGGTAGTCTCTTCTGGTGCAAAGGCACGGTTGATAGGGGTGAACACAAAGATGGGCCAGATGGGGCTTGAGCTTCATGGAGACGAGGGAACTGTCCTTGAGATAGATGGAGCAAAAGAGATAGAGCAAATTGTTGTAAGAGTTTTGTCTGCCACAAAGAGCGAGTCCGGAAGCAGGCTGCTTGTTGGAACGGCACAAGATAAAAAACTAGTAAACATCATAGATGCCTCTGGGATTACATCAGATCTCAATGTTGGTGATGTTATCGAACTCTTGCCATCAAAGATATACGGAAACTCTGTGACAGTTGAACAAGATTCCTCCATAAAAAAAATTGATGATCAAAAGATGCCTACATTATCAGATGTCAGGACAAAGATAAGAGACGTCAAGCCATCAGATGGAAGCTATTGCGTCGAGGCCATAATTTTAAAGGCGCCACAAAAGCGCGAGGTGCAAACAAAGACAGGCGAGTCCATCTCACTTTCCGAGACATTTATCGAGGATGACACAGGCCAGATCTGGCTCAAGGGCTGGCGCACACAAGCAAGGCTGCTAGAACAGTTCTCCCAAGGCGAGATAATCAGCGTTACAGGTGTTAACGCAAAGCCAGGTCTTGAGGGAAGAACAGAACTATTTCTTTCCGCATATTCAGTAGTTACAAGAAAAAACTAGTCCCAGAATCCTCGCGTGGTAACATACTGCCTCTCTGCTTCGTATATCTGCCGGTAAAGTTCTTCTTTGTCTACCATGTTTCGCAGTATCCTTGCCCCAGTGTCAGCACCAACACCATATCCTGACAACACAACAAGTGCAGTACTTCCAAAATTTTCCAGCAGCGATGAAACCTTCCATGCCCGGTTGAACTTGTGGTTCTCCTCTGCAGTTATTTTTTTCCCCGCTGCCTTTTTTTGCACTATCTTTGATAGGTCATAGTCAGAGTAAAACGTAGCAGAGACCTGCCTTGACTTGCAGTGTGGACAGGCAAGTGCCCCACTTACTTCACGAGTCTCTACCACTTTTTCCCACTTGCCGCAACGCATGCAGACAAGCCTATGTTTTGTCTTGACAAGCCGTGCTTTTACCAAGTCAAGCACCCCCTTGTCAAGGTTAGCAGGAGACGAATAGTATTTTGTAGTGTGGTCCAAAATGGGTTCTGCAAGTTTTGAGAAACTATCAACCTCAAACCATCGCGATGTTATTGTGCCATCCCGTATCTTGTCAAGAGTCTTGGCTGTTCCCTCCAAGTCATACTTGTCGTGGAAGAGTTCCCGCAGTGCTTCCTTTGCAAGCACAGTGCTTGAATATCTTTCATAGAGAAACCTTGCAGACTTTCTGTCATATACTGCCTCCCTGCCTACGATTCCAAATTTTTTTGCGACACACCAGGTTCTCCAGTTTACGTTATGGGTCCCAGACAGTGATGCACGAACGATTGATTCCAATTCATACTTGTCTTTTAGTACAGATAGTACCGAGTCCTCGTTGACTCTCCCATTTGACGATATCATTATTCTATATGCATCAGATCTAGAGTCAACAAGATATCCACTCTTTGCAGAAAGCATTGCAGAAAGAAGCGTGGCAAGTGTCGCATTAATTCTTGTTCCAAAGCACACGTGCATGACGATAGTGTTTCTGGCACGCTGGGACTCGACAACAATTGTCTTCTCGTCTGGAATTGTGTCCATCTTCAGACTCTCGATTATCTTGTTTGCAAGCGGCTCATGCTTTGTCTTGGTACGGTATATTCCCACCTTTCTTGCAGTGGCAAAATCAACCGGGATGTTCTCGCCCTCCCAGTATGGAACATTTATTCCGGCAGACTGGACTGGCTCTACGTTTATCTTAAGTGAGCTGTCATCAACGTTTAAAATTCTCCATTGCATCCCGCGCAGCACAAAGACATTTCCTGGATCTCCGTGATCGCCCACAAACCTCTGATCAAGGCTGCCGATTAATTTTTTGGATACGGTATCGAGCACCTTGAATTTCAAGATGTCAGGAATTGTGGACAGGTTTTCAAAATAGTACCTAAACGAGCGCCCCCTTTTTTTGAATATCATCTCTTCTTTGTCAAAAAACACAATCGAGCCATTATGAAGGATCTCCAGCACACCAAAGAGGTCTTCAAGTGTTGTCTCTCGAAACGAATAGGCCTGGTTTATCATCTTTAGCGCAAAGTCAATTGGAACGGTTCCAAACTGCATTGTCATGCCAACCAAGTGATGGGCCAGCACGTCTAGCGCGTTATCATGAACTATTTGGTCCTCGATTGATTTTTCGCGGACACGCTCCAGTATGGCAAGTGCCTCAAACTCGTCATCGGCATTGTTAGTTACTATCAATCCCTTTGCAGACAAGCCCCTGCTGTGCTTGCTTCTGCCAATTCTTTGCACAAGTTTTGATACCTGCCTTGGCGAACCATAGTGTATTACAAGTTCGACTGATCCAATGTCAAGGCCAAGCTCAAGCGATGATGTGCAAACAACAATGCCAGGCCTTCCCTCCCTTAGCGTCTCTTCTGTCTCTTCCCGTACCTGTTGTGAGAGAGATCCGTGGTGCATGTCTATTCGTAAGCTAGACCTCTCCTTTAGGACGGATGCAAGATATTCTGACTCGCCCCTGGTATTTGTAAACAAGAGCACTGGCGAGCTTGCATAGTGTTTGGTAACGTAATCTATGACATAATCAACAACATCTGTTATGGTCCCGTCTAGATACCTTACCTCAACGTCATACTTTCTAATTGAGTGGTCCTCTATTATCTTGCATCTTCTTTTTGTTCCTACCACAAACTTGGAGGCCTCTGAGGTATTTCCTACTGTTGCAGAAAGACCAACTCTTGTTACAGGAAATTTTGTGTTTGCCTGCAGCCGCTCAAGGCTCAGCGATAACTGCGCGCCGCGTTCGTTTCCCAATAGCTCGTGCACCTCATCTATTACAATCCATTCCAGTTCGTCTAGCGCTTGTAACATTGCAGGCTGTGTCAACAAAATTATGATGGTCTCAGGAGTTGTTATCAGTACGTCGGGCGGTTCCAGTGCAATCTTTTTTCTAACTGACTGTGACGTATCCCCATGACGAATCTGAATTGTAAGGCCCTCATTTTCTGCATACCTAATGACTCTTCGAAAGACATCGCGGTTTAGTGCCCGGAGCGGAGTGACATATAGCGTCTTTATCTTTCCATGTTTTTTTGACTTGGCAACCCTGTCAAAGATTGGAACCACGGCAGTCTCTGTCTTGCCAGAACCTGTTGGTGCAATAACCAGTGAATCAATCTTTTGATATATTGCAGGAACAGCTTTTTTCTGGATCTCAGTTAGGTGCTCAAAACCAAGATTGCGAAACTTGTTCTCTAACTCAAGCGGCTGGGGATGCAGATGACTCTGATTCTTTTGCCTGTCTTGTTCTAGATCGCTCGTATACCATTGCACCAACTATGCCAGCGCCAAATAAGATAACTATCATAATCGGTATTTGATCGAAAATTCCTGCCATGAGTCACGTTACAAACACAGTGATAAATATCTTTAAGATATTTCCACTAGGCCCTGCTCAGATATACCATATGACACCTCCTTTTTTGTGCCAAATGCAGGCAGTACCTGTGCAGAAAACTTGTTGCCCTCTTTTGATAGTCTGATCTTTTTGTGGGTAAAGATGCTAATTGACTTGTCAAGGTTCTCCCTGTCTTGCTCCCCAGACCTTCTGACAACGTTGGTTATAACAACTGGAATCTTGTTTTGCACGCAAAGCAGGCTAAGCGAGTGCATGTATTCCATGAATTTTATGTGTTTTTCAAGCGAGTTTGACTCCTTTGAATACTCGAACGAAAAAAGGTCTGTGATGTTGTCTATTACAACTAGCCCGGGATCTGCCTGCGGTATATTTTTTAGATAACGGATCTGCTCTGCGGTATTTGTCACTCGCGCAACAATGATGTTGCCTAAAAGATCTGGTGCAAGTTGCTTTGCATGCATTAACTGAAGCATTCTTTCAGGTCGAAAGCTACCGCTTGTGTCCTGATAAATTATTTTTTCACGGATTGCATTGGTACAAATCTGCATTACAAGTTGCGTTTTTCCGCTTCCGCTGGGCCCAAAGATGTCAGTTATGATACCGCCAGCTATTCCCCCACCCAATAGATTATCAAGTCTTGGCAGACCAGTTGAGATCAAATCGATTCTCTAGCAAATACTGGAAATTAAATGGTACAAGTGATGATCGGGAAGGCTTTTATTTACGATTTCAAGCACCTGTGACAAGTGAATTATTAATTGTCGCAACCACCGACTCAAAAACGACCTCTGACAACGCTGCAAAAAGGTGTTAACAAAAAGGTTACAGTCAGACTCAAAAGCGATATAGAATACAAAGGAAAGATGAACAATGTCGATTCTTACATGAATCTAATCATGACAGATGCCGAAGAGGTCAGCGGTGGCAAGGTGGTCGCAAATTATGGTAGAGTTATCGTAAGAGGCAATAATGTACTTTTTATCAAACTAGAAAATGAGCTGTAATGACCCTGACAATGAAAGAAGAGGGTAGGAACTATCTATTTACTTCAGAATCGGTCACCGAAGGTCATCCAGACAAGGTGTGTGACCAAATTTCAGACGCAATCTTGGACGAGTTCCTAAAACAAGACCCCGATTCAAGAGTTGCAGTTGAGACCATGACAACCACAGGAATGGTCGTTGTTGCAGGCGAGGTCACATCAAAGGCAAGATTTGACATTCAAGATGTTGTCAGAAAAACAATCAAGGAGATAGGCTATGACGACCCCCAGTATGGTTTTGATGCTGACTCGTGCAGTGTCCTAGTTTCCATCCATTCCCAAAGTCCCGACATCTCAAATGGAATATCTGCCAATGAAAACAAGGAACAGGGAGCAGGAGACCAAGGACTGATGTTTGGCTATGCAACAAACGAGACTGTAGAGTTTATGCCTATGCCAATAATGCTTGCGCACAAGCTTACCCAGCGTCTTGCAGAGGCAAGAAAGAAAAAAGAACTCCCATGGGCAAGACCTGACGGAAAATCACAGGTTACCGTAGAATATGAAGACGGCAAGCCAAAAAGAATCGAGGCCATTGTTGTTTCAACACAGCATTCTCCTGACGTTACAAACGAAGAGATAAAAAAAGAAATTGTCGATAAAGTGATCAAGCCAGTCTGCGGCAATCTATGGAACGATAAAATAAAGATTCACGTAAATCCAACTGGAAGATTCGTAATTGGCGGGCCTCCAGGAGATGCAGGACTTACGGGAAGAAAAATAATTGTGGACACGTATGGCGGCATGGGAAGACATGGTGGTGGAGCATTTTCCGGAAAGGACCCATCAAAGGTAGACAGGTCGGCGTGTTACATGTGTAGATACATTGCAAAAAATATTGTAGCAGCAGGACTTGCAGAGCGCTGCGAGGTCCAAGTTGCATATGCAATAGGCATGGCACAGCCAGTTTCCCTCATGGTCAGCACGTTTGGCACAAGCAAGATCCCAGAAGAGCAGATCGAGAACCTAGTTAGAAAACACTTTGACATGAGGCCTGCTGCAATCATATCTCAACTGAAATTAAAGAACCCAATTTACAAAAAGACTGCAGCCTATGGACATTTTGGAAGAGACGAGCCAGAGTTTACCTGGGAAAAGACAGACAAGGCAGACACGCTAAGAAAGGCGGCAGGTCTGTAGCATTTTACCATATTTTGTAAATTCAATTCCTGAAATGCTGACAAGTTTTTTGTGGTTTCCAATATAATCACCCACTAGAATGCTAAGATCATCGACGCCAAACTGTGATGCACCAGAGCAGATGGCATCATGATATGCCTTCTCAAAGTCCACATGTCTTATTTGCACCCCCTCTCCTGCCAAGTCCCTTACAAAGCGATTATACGTTACAGCCTTTGGACCTACAAGGTCAATTGTCTTTTTTGAGAACTGTTTTCCACGTATGGCTCTCATTACAACTCTTGCCACATCTGATACCAAGATAGGCTGCAGTCTATATTTCCCAGAGCCTGCAATGACAACAGAACCCCTGCTTAGCTGGCTTGAAAGTATTTGTGAGAGTGGATCATTTCTTCCCATGATATACGAGGGTCGAAATATAGTATAATCAAGTCCAGATTGCACAATCTCTTGCTCTGCCTTGAATTTTGAGATAAAATATCCCAACGTAGATTTTTTGTCAACACCAAGACCGCTTAGGTAAATTAATTTCTTGATTCCAGCTTTCTTGCATAGCGCAACTGCATTTCTTGTAAGGTTCACATTTACAGTGTCATAGTCAGAGTCTGCCGTCTGCCTTCCCTTCCCAATAAAATGCAGAAAAGCTGCCGACCCTTTCACAGAACTGACAAGGACATCTTCTGTAAGGTCTTCTGATATTACGGCCCGTCCAAAATCAACTGCCTTTTTTCTGCCCTTTCTCACTAACGGTATAACATCAAACCCATTTTTTGCAAGAAACTTGCCCACATTTTTCCCCACAAATCCATTGGCGCCAGAGATGGCTATCTGATTCATATACACCCACAATATATCCGACAAATTAATTTTGGTGCTGGTTTAATATCTAGATACTTGAAGAACCTGTCTGACTGCTATCATATTCTAGGCGTACAAAAGGGAGCGTCACAAAAGGAGATCAAAAATGCCTACAGACAACTCTCGCTCAAGTATCACCCTGACAGAAACAAGGGCGACACAGGTGGGGAAAAGTTCAAGCAGATTACAGAGGCATATCAGTTGCTTCGACTCGAGGAAAAATCAAGGACAAAGACTTCTGAGACAGATGTTGCAACAAAATACACACAGTTTTGGAAAAAGTATGACGGCAGCAAGATGAATGACGATTTTAATTTTGGGCCCAACTTTGCTGGATTCAAGAATCCATTTGGGGCAAGCGTCCAAGAAGAGTACAGCCACTTTCGGGAAAAGGAGTCTTCCTTTAAGATTACGCACGTCATACTGTATGGCGGCCTTGGCCTGATTGCGTTATGGATAATACTGGCTGAAATCTTCAAGTGATACCGCATAAGGATTAATACAGAAAAAAGTAATCACCCACATGGAATCTGACTCTGTACCAAAAGGGAAGATGAGAACAGGTTATACGACGGGAACTTCGGCAACGGCTGGAGCAAAGGCAGGAATACTTGCCATTTTAAATCAAGAAAAGATAGACCATATCGATGTTACACTACCAAAAAAATCCAAGATCCAAATAAAGATTGAAAAATGTGAATTTGACAAAAAATCTGCCCACTGCTACGTAATAAAAGATGGTGGTGACGATCCAGATGTTACCCACGGTGCAGAGATACACACCGAGATCTCAATAACAGATAACGCAGGCAAGATTGAGATAGATGGTGGTGAGGGGGTGGGCAGGGTGACAAAGCCAGGTCTTGGCCTAGAGGTGGGCTCTGCTGCAATCAACCCCACACCAAAAAAAATGATTGCAGAAAACATCACCGAAGTTGCACATGACGTTCTTAAAAAAAATGGAATCAAGGTTGTGATCTCAGTTCCAAAGGGAAAAGAGCTTGCACCAAAGACTGACAACCCACGGCTTGGCATCTTGGGTGGCATCTCAATTCTTGGCACAAGCGGGATTGTTGTCCCGTATTCTACTGCCTCGTTTGCAGCATCAATTAGGCAGAGCATCGATGTTACAATTGCAATGGGAAATGATACCGTAGTTCTGACAACAGGTGGTAGAAGCGAAGACTATGCAAGAAATATCATTACTCTGCCAGACCACTGTTTTGTCCAGATGGGAGACTTTTCAGGTTATACAGTACAGCAGTGCGCAAAAAAGGGAATAAGAAAGGCATACGTCGCAGGCTTTATTGGAAAATTGACCAAGATGGGCATGGGTGTAAAGCAGACCCATGTAAAGGGTTCCAAGGTAGACATGGAATTTCTTGCAGAGATTGCACAAAAGTGTAACGCATCAAGTGATACTGTCCAAGAGATAAAAAAAGCAAATACCGCAAGGCATGTCTTTGAGATAGTGTCATCCAAGGACCTCAAGGGCTATTTTGATCTTGTCTGCTCCCAAGTATACAACCAACTACGAAAACATTCCGAGGAAAAATTTGATATCGATGTAATCATGTTTGATTTCGACGGCAACGTGATCGGCAAGTTTCCACGATAGTAACAGATATGTTCACTTTGGAAAAGAGACAGTTTATGGATACCGTAGCAATTGTCGCCATTACAAAAAATGGAATCGAGATGGCCAAAAACTTGAAGGGCAAGTTTCCAGGTTGGCAGGTCTTTGTCCCTTCCAAGTTTTCAAACAATGATTCCACGATTAACTGGTTTGAGGATTCTACCACAGAAAAGATTGGCGAGTTGTTCAAAAAATATGATGCACTCGTTTGCGTCTTCTCGCTTGGTGCAGTAATACGCCTAGTTGCTCCCCACATGAAGGACAAAAAGACAGACCCCGCAGTGGTTGTAATTGACGATACAGGCAAGTTCGTGATAAGTACACTATCAGGACATCTTGGCGGAGCAAACAAGCTTGCAGAGGAGATTGCAGACATTCTTGGCGCAACCCCTGTTATTACAACAGCTGCAGATGTTAACAAGACTATTGCAGTAGACTTGGTAGGAAAGGAGTTTGGGTGGCAGATTGACGATGACTCTACGGTAACAAAAATTAGCGCATTTATGGTAAACGAAGAAAAGATAGGTCTCTTCCAGGATGCCGGCGAAAAAAATTGGTGGATGCCAAAAAAAGATCTTCCAAAAAATGTTCACCAATATACAGGTCTTGAAGAGATGGCAGGGTCAGACTGCAAGGGATTTTTGATAATCTCAGATAAAATGATACAGGACAAGCAGATACTGGTGCGCTCAGTGGTATACAGACCAAAGACCCTGGTAGTGGGTGTGGGACTGCACTGGGATACAAGCAAGGATACAATCAGAGAAGGCCTAGAGTTCTGCCTCTCAAAGTTCAATCTCAGTCCCAAGTCAGTTGCCAGATTTGCATCAATTAAAAAGGAAGCCCAAGTTACAGGACTGGGCGAGATTGCACAAGAGATGAAGGTTTCAGTCGATTACTTTGAAAAGCAAGAGCTTGCAGAAATTGCAATCCCTAATCCTTCAGATGTTGTCAAGACGTTTGAGGGAACTCCAAGTGTCTCAGAAGCTTCTGCAATCAAGAGCTCAGGTGGTACGCTGGTAGTTGAAAAGCAGAAATTTCCCCCAAATCTTACTATTGCAATTGCGAGGATATCAAAATGAAACGAGGGTTATTGTTAATCGACAGGGGTAGTCACGAAGATGATGTAAAGCAAGAGCTTCAATACATATGTGACAAAGTAAAGCAAAAGGGAGACTATCACGTATCTGATTACTGTTTTCTTGAGGTAGTTCCGCCATATATCGAGGAGGGCATCAACACCTGTCTGTCTGCAGAGATTGATTCACTTACCATAGTTCCATATTTTCTTTATCCAGGAAGAAAGGTCAAGGCCGCTGTCAACGCTGCCATAAAATTCCAGTCAAAGACCAAAGTAAAACTAACCATATCAAAGCCCATGAGCCTGCACAAGTCCTTGATAAGGCTTGTAGACGAAAAGATACAGAGCATACTTGAAAAAAACAATGTCAATGCCACAAGAAAGGGTACAGATGTATTGATAATTGGACATGGAAGCAAGGACCCAAACGCAAGATCATCTCTCAAGTATGTCGCAGATGGACTTGGGCCATTGTATAGAAACGTCAACTATTGTTTTTTAGAGATTGAAGAGCCAAACATACAGCAGGGCATTGACACATGTACAAAAAACAATCCAGACTTTCTTGTAGTGGTGCCATATTTTTTGCACAAGGGAGCTCATGTAAAGCGCGACATTTATGAGGACCTCAATCCCGCAATTGCAAATTCCAGCATAAAAAAAATATTTCTCTCCGAGCATCTAGGAATAGATGACAAGATGGTAGACTTGGTGCTTGAGAGGGCAAAGGAAGTAGAGAAATGATCACACAGAAGGGCCAGTCAATAGAGGACAAGAGCATGGAAATAATAGAGCGCGAGATAGGCACTCACCCTTACAGCCATGACGAATGGACAATAGTGAAGCGAGTGATACACTCTACAGCAGACTTTGACTTTGCAAGAGATAACAAGATAATTTTTCACAAGAATGCAATAGAGAACGCAATAGTTGCCCTCAAGGGTGGGTGCAACATAATTGTAGATGTCAATGGAGTGGTAGGACTGTTAAACAAAGACAACCTGAACAAGTTTGGAAACAAGGTAATTTGTGGCATTTCAGAGATGACAGTGGTAGAGGAAGCAAAAAGGCTCAACAAGACTAGGGCCCAGACTGCAATGCGACTGGCTGCAAAAGAGATGGATGGGGCAATAGTGGCAATAGGAAATGCCCCTACTGCACTACAAGAAGTAATCCAGATGGTAAAGGAAGGATTGACAAAACCTGCACTCGTAGTTGGCATACCTGTCGGATTTGTCTGTGCCGCAGAGTCAAAAGAAGAGCTCCGCCTGTCAGATATCACACATATAACAAATCTTGGCCGCAAAGGGGGTAGCTCATGCGCATCTGCCATCTTAAATGCGCTGTATATCATATTAAAACAAAGATTATCTTCTTGAGAATTTGACACAGTTCTCAACAAATGTCTTTGCAACATCTGGCATAGCAAAATGCATGTGCATGTAGGACGCAAGTGTATTGTATTGTACCATGCCGTCTCTGTTTTGTCCTATGCCTATTCCAACATCCATCTTGTAGGCAAACTTGGAGTCCTTTGATATTGACTCTAGCTCAGAGAAATGAAACTCGTGTCCATGCAGGCTGGATTTTTTCCCAGATATGACACATGGCCTTGTTACATTTGCCATGGTATAGTTTAGCTTTAGTTTTTTCTGCATGGCAGTGTCTGCCTCGTATAGCCCAATCATCTTGAATTTTTTTTCCTTGTATCTAATTGACCTTGTCAGATACATCAATCCCCCACATTCTGCGTATATTGGCAAGCCATCTTCTGCTTTTTCCCTAATCTCTTTTTTCATGGAACCATTTCTTTCAAGGAGTTCTCCCTTGACTTCGGGAAATCCCCCTCCGATATAGAGACCGTCACAGGATGGAATTTTTTTGTCATGAATTGGGCTGAAAAACTTGACAGCTGCCCCTGCTCTGCGAAGTGAATCCAGGTTGGCTTGATAGTAAAAGTTGAATGACTCGTCTAGTGCTACTGCAATCTTTGCCCTTTGTTTTACCACGTTCTCTTTTGGCATAGATGGAAGGCTTGGCGCCTTGCGGCCTGTCTCAATAATTTTTTCAATATCGATATGATCAGAATATGATTTGGCAATAGCCCTTATTTTTTTCCCAAGTGTTTTTTCCTCATTTACCGGAATCAATCCAAGGTGTCTTGATTCCATCTGTAGACAGGTATCTCGCGGAATCACGCCAACAATTGGCATGTCTAGTTTTGACAATGCTTGCCTGCAAAGATCCTCATGCTTTTTGCTTCCAATCTTGTTTAGTATGAAACCTGCAATCCTAGAATTTTTGTGAAATTTCACAAATCCTAGTGCAGTTGCTGCAATAGAGCGAGCTGCCTTGCTTGCATCAAGTACCAAAACAACTGGAGCTTTTACAATGTTTGATATGTGATGCGTGCTTGCAAAATTAGAGCCGCCTGCAAACCCATCATAGTACCCCATGACGCCTTCTATCACTGATATGTCATCATGTGAATTTTGAACAAAGTCCTTTAGCACTCCATGCCCCCCCATTAGCCACGCATCAAGATTTCGTGCAGGCCTCTTTGCTACTGATGAGAGATATGTAGGGTCAATAAAGTCAGGTCCCACCTTGAATGGCTGCACCGAGTATCCACGTTTTTTCATTCCATATATTATTGCTGCAGCAATTGATGTCTTGCCTACTCCGCTGCTGGTTCCAGAAAGAACTATCCTAGGTATATTCAATTTCGATCTACTGCTTGAGTCTTGATTGAAGCCAGTATTCAATTTTCTTGTGATTGAAGAGCACTGCCAGAATTATCTTTTATCAAACCGAATAGCTGACGTATTGCTAGCTTGGGATGATTTGCTGCAAGCTTTATCATGTTTGCCAACCCAAATTCTGCTTTGACAAAATCTAGGAATTCTTCTGCAGAGAGGTCGTCAATTATTCCAATCTCACGGTCCCATTCCTCGTCGCTTAGGCCAAGCCACCTGTGCTGCACCTTTACTGCAGAGGCAATCTTGGAACCAATTGCTTTTTTCATCGAATCTTCATATGGTTTCAAAGATTTTTTGGACGTGTCCCCAGAATGGATTGCATTTGCAGCCACCTCTCCTGCTTTTCTCCCAAACTCTATTGCATACCTTATTCCCTCCAGAACAAGCGGATTTGCCTGGCCTGCAGAATCTCCTACAAGTATAAGGTTGTCATCAATGGTAGAGGATCGCAGGCCCTCGTTTGGGATCAAGCCATAATGAAATTCAATAGGAACTATTCTGCCAAGATCATCGAGCGGTTTTGGTCTTTTCTCAAGCAATTCCAAAAGCCGCTGTGTTGCATCTGCTTGGGACTCGGGCTTGCCTACGCCAACACCTATCCGAACCTTGTTTTCTCCCAGTGGAAAGACCCAGGCATATCCAGCAGGAGAGTATTTCTGTCCAACCATAAGATACCACGTATGCGGGTCTATCTTTTCCACATAGGCCTCATATTCTGCTCCGGCGCCAAACCTCTTCCATTGGGATGCCAATCCAGTGAATTTTGCCACCACAGAATAGAATCCGCTTGCATCTATGACCACTTTTGAGCGAAATACAAGATCTTCTTTTAGCGAAGTTGCCTTGACCCCACATAATTTTTTGTCTTCAAGGATGACATCTGTAACACCAGTTCGCAAGAATATGTCTGCACCAGCATCTGCTGCCTGATATGCAAGAAACTGGTATGTCTTTCTAACATCTAGTATGGCTACTTCTGGTTCCTTACTTTTTTTTAGTATTACATTATTTGGAGAGTAAAACGCATAATTTTGTATTGGGTTATAATATTCCGAAGGAATGCCAAATGACCTTGCCTCTTTTATCCAAGTGACTCCACTTGTCCTGACACTCTGCCCTATTGCCTCATCTCTTTCAAGTATTGCTACTTTTGCCCCCTTTTTTGCTGCACTCCATCCAGCTGACAGACCTGCAGGTCCTCCCCCAACCACAACAATGTCATATTCGTAATTTCTTGTCATATATTGTCTATGGGTCTTTGATTTAACATAATAATCCTTTTTGAGGCTAATGCAACCCAAAGCGTCAGATTTTTACTAGTCACAATAAAACCATCTTCGATGGAAAACGCTGGGTTGGTAATTGTTTATACAGGCAAGGGAAAGGGAAAGACAACAGCTGCGCTTGGGATGGCACTTCGCGCAATAGGTTATGACTACAAAGTTTGCATGATTCAATTCATCAAGGGCTCGTGGCACTACGGCGAGATGACATCGTCGAAGAGACTAGAACCAGAGTTTGAGCTTACAGCAGTAGGCAAGGGATTTGTTGGCATCATGGATGACAAGAGCCCCATTGAGGATCACAAAAAGATTGCAGATGAGGCACTTGCCATAGCAAAAGAAAAAATAACTTCAGAAAAATATGATATCGTAATTCTAGACGAAATAAACTATGCCGTCAATCTGGGACTAGTAAAGATTGATGATGTGTTAAAACTAATACAGACAAAACCTACAAACGTCAACCTAGTACTGACAGGAAATCATGTAAGAGATGAGATAATAGAATTAGCTGACTTGGTGACAGAAATGAGAGAGATAAAACATCCATTCAAGTCTGGCATAAGAGCAAAAAAAGGAATCGATTTCTAAGCAGCAACATTAAATTACGTACCTAAAACTTGGAACTTATGACAACTGCCATACAAGAATTCCCCGAAGTTGGAGAGATTGTGATTGCTTCAATAAATAGAATTATGGCTCAAGGTGCTTACGTTACTCTTGATGAATACAACAACATACAAGGATTCTTGCATGTCTCCGAGATTGCTACCGGCTGGATTAGAAATGTAGAAAAGTTTCTCAAAGTAGGCGAGAAGAAAGTTCTGCTAGTAAAGCGTGTTGATCCAAGAAGATCTGAGATTGACTTGTCACTGAAGCAAATTTCTGCAGATCAAAAGAAGAAAAAACTTTTAGAAATAAAACGTGGAGAAAAAGAGAGGGCCCTCATCGACAACCTCAAGACAAAAGCTAGCCTGTCCGTAATCGAGGCTGAAAAAATTGAAAACATCCTAGTAGAAAAATTTGATTCAGTGTATAATGCTTTCAGTGAGGTAACAGCAAAGGGCCCGTCAGTTTTGAGCGGCCTTGACATACCCGAAAAAACAGTTGCCGTAATCACAGAATTGAGTTCAAAGATGCAAATTCCTCATGTTGAGATAAGGGGAGTACTGGATATTACATGTACCAAGCCTGACGGGATTGACATTATCAAGCGGGTTTTGCTTGCAGCTTTGGAAAATAAGAAGGTGAGCACATCCATAACATACATGGGTGCACCCAGGTATCGCCTCAGCATTACTGCACAAAATTTCAAGGACGCCGAAAAGGAGCTAAAGCCTACTCTTGAATCAATTGAGCGCGCCATTGAAAAAAGCGGTGGCACATTCAAGTTTACAAGAGAGGAATCAAGGAAGACCCGAGAGGGCTAGACATGAAATTTCAGATGCGCAAATGTACCAACTGCAAGAGATATACGCTAAAAGACAAGTGCCCCAAGTGCGGAAATGACACAACAAGTGTCCATCCAGGGAAATATTCTCCTGATGACAAGTATGCAAGATACCGAATATCTGACAGATACAAATAGTTAGCTTGTGCCGTTAGTTGAAGCCCTTATCGTTATTACGCGAGCATCATCTGGATTGACTGGCTGGCTGTTCGAATCTGTCGGCAATGCAGCTATTTTATCCACCACGTCCTGGCCTGAAGTTACCTGCCCAAATAGAGTATACTTGTCATTTAGGAAACTTGCATCGCCAACGGTTATGAAGAATTGCGAGCTTCCGCTGTTGACGTCTTGGCCACGGGCCATCCCAACTGTATATGTTGTAAAGTTCAGATCACTGAACTCCGGCTGGATGGTATATCCAGCATCTCCTGTTCCCCAGGTATTTCTTGAGCCGTTTATCGAGTTATGATCTCCACCCTGTATGACAAATCCAGGAACTATCCTGTGGAATACAGTTCCGTCATAGAAACCGGAATTTGCCAACTTCACAAAGTTTGCAACTGTCTTGGGAGCTACGCTGTTGAACAATTTTAGTGTGATATTGCCGTACTTTGTGGCAATTACTGCAGTGTCGCCAGTTGTTGTAGACGAACTATTTGTTGTCATAATCTTTGGCAGCGGGACTTGTTGCTGTGTACTGTTTGTCTGCTGCTGTGCGCTTTTTGCCTGTTGTTGATCGTAGATTGCTTTTGAATAGTTCGCATTGACTTGGTAAATTAAGACCCCAGAGAAGACACCAGAGTCGGTTCTATTCAGGCTGGATGACTGGTATACAAGTTTCAGTGGACCAGCTTCATTTTCAGGATACTTGATATTTTTAGCATAAATTGCAGTCAATCCAGACTGGTAGGTCTGAGACTCGGAATGGCTACTTGGATCATAGTATGTCACTGTGGTAAACGGAAACATGTGCCCAAGCAATGTATTTTGCCAGAAATAGTCAGTAGGTGTGAACTGGTCAGGTTGGAGGAATTGCGTCTCGTTCTCGCCTGCAATTTTAATGAACCACTGCTTCTTGCTCTCATCTCCACCGCCACCTAGGACATACAACTCTTGGCCTTGTGAGACAAATTTTTGTCCAACTACATACACTACAACATAGTCTGCGTGCATGTCTCGCAGCATCTTCCATGCATCATCAGGCGAGGCCAAAAACATCTTTGCAATGCCTGCTATTTTGTTTGTATCCAATGTAGCGTTATCAACAAAAGTAGTTCTGTGTCCCAAAGTTTGTATCCAATAACCATAATCCCACCACGAAGCTACGACCGAATCTGGGGGAGTATTGTTTTTCATCCAATTCAGTGCATCAGGCCAATCAGTTGTAGCAATTGCAAAATTAGAACCGCCATTGAGTATTGTAGGAGGGGCTTTTACCATCGATATCCAATTTGCGCCAACAGGAAATATTGTTGGTACCAACAACAAGGCAACGACCACAACTACAAAGGAAATCTTTGGAATTGGACCAAGAAAGATAAATTTCTTTTTTGTCAGAGTTTTCTTTTTTGACAACTCTTTTACTGATTCTGTTACTGTTGGCTTGTTTTCCTTTTTCAGTATTTCAGATGTCATGGCTGCAAGTCCAATTGACGCAAGCACTATGACAGAGCTTGCTGTCAATAGTTCCAATCTAGAAAATGTCGAACCTGCATATGCACCTACGATTCCAAGAATGAGTGCAAAGACAGTCATCTCATTTTTAATGTTAAAGGGCGAAGAGCTATCTCCATCGCCTTTCTTCCTAAAGATCAGCCAAATTCCAAAGCCCGCAAATAACATTAGAATTGAAAAATAGGTAAAGTTTTGCGCAAGTGTTGGAGTAGCATGTTCTGCAACTGAATCTACCAATGGATCCTCGGAGGTCAAGAACGGGTCGACAGCATTGAGGTAACGGAAACTAGCTGAATGAAGAACCCCCGATGCAAAGATTGCACCACCAATGACCACACATGCAGCAAGAACCAACAGGCTGTTACGTAACTTGACCTGATCCTTGCTGAATTTCTGAACAAAAATTATTATGACCATCAGTATGGTTGAGCCGATAAGAACAAAGCCCCTTTCTCCAAATACAAAAGTTGGCCCCGGTCTTGCAAATACACCACCCGATATGGCCATTATTATGGCTACAAAAAATGGAATTGCCCACAATAGGAACTTGTGATCTTTTCGCAAAAAGGGCAGCACAATCACAAAAAATCCCAAAGGTATCAGGAAGAATTCCACTCCTCCCCAAGAAGCAAAACCTATGCTTAGAAATGCTGCACCGCCAAAGAGTTTGGCAATTGCAACTTTTCGGTTTTTAGATTTTATTGCACTCAGGAACAGGTACACGCCTAATAGCCCATAGAAGAGGCCAAGTGGCTCGGACTTGAACCACCCTATTGTTCCCCTCACTATTACGGGCGGAGAGATTGCAAAGAAAAGCGATGCAAAAAGGCCAGATGTCGTACCCCCTATAACTCTAACAAGGGCAAATACTATGACAGTTGTTAGAGAACCAAAGACTACTGGAAATATTATTGTAAAATCAAAAAGACTCATTCCACCGCCAAAGATTTTGTATAGTATGGCATCGGTGAAGTGAAGCGATACCTGGGCAGTGGCAAAGACATCCCTGCCTTGCGGATACCAGCTCATTGTGTCATGCCAGTGAACATATGCATTGACACCATTATCTAGCAGGTATTCTGTTGCCCTGTAGTTAAAGTACGGATCAAATTCGTTTAGTTGAAAACCATAGTCTGCGGCCTGCGATCGTATCATGGCCGAGATGGAAAAAGAGACGGCAAGTATTCCAATCACAAGCAGGTGTCGTAAATTAAAATCACGGCTTCCAACCGTGAACAGCTTTCTATCCTGAATCAACCTAGCTTGATGAAATTCACTCTGTTTATTACTCTTTTGGGACTCTGTTGCCCCTTAAGGTTCGCTTGTTAGGATGTGGACTTCACATGATGTTACCGTGTCTTTAAATTCCTGAGCATCCTGCAGGCTTCCTACAATTGAACCATAATGCATGGGTATTGCAATTTTTGGTTTTATCACATCTACAGCTCTTGCAGCTTCTCTTGGAGCCATGACATATGTTCCGCTTACTGGAACCAGCAACACATCTGGTTGCAGATTATTCATCTCTGGAACCAGATCAGAATCACCAGTGTGATATATTGTTGTGCCCCGGATATTAATCAAGAATCCAATTTTGCCGTCTTCTTTTGGATGGAATGGTTTTTTCGTATCAGGATTTATTTTATCTATATTGTAAGCCGCAACTGCCCTCAATTTTATTCCATTCACGGTCTTTTCGTCTCCAGGAGAGAGGCCTATTTTTTCCTTAAATGGAATTCCCACCAACTTGCTGATGCATTCTTTTGCAGCCACAATCGTGGTCCTGTTAGATGAGACTTTGCCCAGGTCTTCTATGCTCATATGATCAAAGTGCTCATGAGAGATTAGTATCACATCTGCCTCAAATGGCTTTGAAATCCTGTATGGATCTATTATTATCTTAGAATCTTTTTCAAGCAAAAAGGTATCATGGCCCAGCCATCTTATTTTGATGCCCTTGTACTCTAACATATTTTGATATCGTCTCTGATAAAATTAAATCTTGCTTGGCTCTAAAATTATTCTGTCATTTGCCAAAGACAGGATTGACCCGCCATTTTCCTTGATCTTCCTCTTGAGTTCAATGTCTATTGTAGCCACCATACCGCCATTTTCCTTCACATGTGATGCCAAGGCATCATCGACAGTTCTTCCAGAAATTTTTATCCTGCCAAGACATTCTGAGATCTTCAATGCGTCAAGTGCAGAACTTTTTTTTTATCACTTGCTTTTGAAATTCTTGTAAGCTCCTCAATTACAAGGTCTGGCACAACAAACTCCAAATTTCCAATTTCAATATCCAAGCTTGAGATATTTTTTATCTTTTTTGAGGCAAGAACCATTAGAAAACTAGTATCGCAAACTACTTTAACCAACTGCTACACCTGCACCTATCAATCTCCATCTCTCCCCTATTCTTCTGCTTATCGCAACCTTACTGTTCTCAAACAGACATACGGGCCTCTTGAACTGTATCTCTACTGTCTTACCCCTTGCACTGGTTACTTTGGATAGCAGAGGAGCTGTTCCTATGCTTAACCTAAGAGATTCCCCGGTTTGGACAGATGATACTTTTATCTCGTCGCCAGAACCAACCGCGGTATCAAAAAGACTGACTTCAATCTTGGCATTGTAGGAATTTTCAGGCAGGGTCCCGGGTTTTCCTATGATGGAGCCTATCAGGGAGTCGCTTCTTGTCATGTATGGATCAAGTTTTGTCCCTATTGCAACGAGGCCTCCAGGTTTTATTTGTTCAACAATTCCAGCCCCGGTTCCAAGAGAAGATATCTGAGTTATGATGGGTTCATATTTTCCTGACTTTTCACTTTGCAGGCCCGGCTTTATCTCAATCTCATCTCCCACATTAAAGGTACCTTGTGTGAGACTTCCCCCTATCACCCCTCCTTTCATGTCTTTTATCTTTGCGCCGGGTTTGTTTACATCAAATGATCTTAACACATGCATGACGGTACTTCCAGATTCTTTGCGTTCTGGAGTTAGAATTGTAGATTCTATTGCACCGATTAGTGCGTCAATATTTAGTTTGGATTGAGCCGAGATGGGAATAATTGGAGATTTGGCAGCATTGGTTCCTTTAACAAATTTTGCGATATCAGAATAATTTTCCATGGCGTCTTCGTATGATATGAGATCCACCTTGTTTTGCACCAATACTATTTGTTTTATGCCAAGTGTTTGCAAGGCAAGCAAGTGTTCTTTTGTCTGTGGCTGAGGCACCTTTTCATTTGCTGCAATTACAAGTATCGCACCATCTATCAGGGCAGATCCAGAAAGCATGTTTGCCATCAGGCTTTCGTGACCCGGACTGTCAACAAAACTTACAACACGAGACAGTTCGCTCTCCTTGCCACAGTTATTACATTTTGGTGTGACTGAATATCCTAGCGGGATTTCACAGCTTTTGCATTTATAGAATGCAGCATCTGCATATCCAACCCTAATGGTAATCCCTCGTTTGAGTTCCTCACTGTGAGCACTAGTCCAAACACCTGTTAGCGCCTGTATCAGAGTTGTCTTTCCGTGATCAACGTGTCCTGACGTGCCAATATTGACACATGGTTGATATCCATATTTTTTTACGTACCAATCAGGAAGAGTTTCTCTCCAGTGCACAAAGAAGCTAAAAACGTGACCTATCTTAATCTTATGCCTTTTTTGGTTTTTCAGCGCTTTCTTTTTTTTCTGCTTGCTCGTCTTTTGGTTTCTCTTCTATCTTGAGCTCACCGTCAAGAAGACAGTTCACCTGGTATACCTCTTCGGTGATTGTACTTCCCCGTATTAGCTTGCGTATTCGCTGGCCAATCTCTGCGTTTCTCAGGCCAATTCCCTGCGACAAAAGTATGTACTTGCGAGCTCCACCATGGATATCAGGGCGCAGAGGAACTCCAGACTTGTCACTACCCCCTGTGACCTTTAGTTTACCTACTTCACCTATCAGTGCTGCATCAATCTCAGAGCCTACCTTCAGTCCTAGAAATGGACTTGCATCCTTTTCTTTGACATCTTTTGAGATTGATTTTCCTTTCTTGTCTGAGATGTTTAGCTTGAATGTAACCAAGTAGTGAAAAAAGTTTTCACACTATTAATTAACCTTTACATAAATCTTTTAAAATTTGCAATTTCTCCCTAGTCTATTGAAAGAGCAGATCAAGTGTCCACGATGTCAAAGGATAATGACCTCAATGCAAGCGTGCCATATGATATGTACAAACTGCGGTGTACACCTTGATTGCTCTGACAAGGGCTCGTTCTGGTAACTAAAACCCAGGTTTGTCAAATTGAAAGTTGTCTACCATTACCCCAACTCTTTGTTTCATGAGATTTAGGTAGTCTTCATATTTTGCTTCAAAACCACAGTGGGGACACTTGACACTGGTCACATCGTCATCAAGAATCGCAACTTTGTCACATTCTGGGCATTTTGCATCCATTGGATATAGTTACGTGGTCAAACTATATAATATTAGATAGTAGAATCTCACCTGGCGGAGTTAGTCCAGCCTGGCAGGACGTCAGCTTCCCAAGCTGAAGGTCGCGGGTTCAAATCCCGCACTTCGCATTTAACAAATCCAGATTTCATTTATTTTTTTAAAATATTCACAATGTCAGCAAGTTCGTTGTCACTTGGCGTGGGCCTCTTTGTAAACATGCTATGAACTGGACCTACGCCGTCTTCTTGTCTCCTTGGAATTATATGTACATGAACATGTGGTATTTCCTGTCCACTTTCTTTGCCGTTGTGGACAGCTACTAGTGAAGATGGAACCAAACGCTCAATCTTGCCTGCCAATATTCTTACAGTCTCAAATAGATCAGCATTGTCAGATTCTGTCATTTCTTGTATCTTGGTATAGTGAGTCTTGGGAATTACAAGTGTGTGGCCTTTTGTCAATGGAAAGGCATCAAGGAATGCAATCGACTTGGAAGTCTCGTGTATCTTTCTTGCAGGAATCTTTCCAGATACAATGTTGCAAAATATGCAGTCCATCTATTTCGTTGTTAAAAGACTGTTAAATCCTTTTTGAAGTCTCAATTCAGTTCTGTTATCGCTTGTGCGATAGATGCATTGTCTGGAGCATCTGGCATCTGTTCCAGATATTTTTTGAGATCTTCTTTGGCCTCGACTGTTTTATTCTGCTCTAGTCTTGCAATGCCTCGATTCTTGTAGATTGGCACAAATCTGTATGGATTTATCTTGATTGCAGTTGTGTAATGCATCTCTGCATTTTGATAGTCTTTTGTCTTCAGATAATAGTTGCCAAGACCCCTATATGCAAGATAGCATCTGTCATTTAGCTCGATGCTTTTCTTGTAGTATCGAACTGCTTCTTGCAAGTTCAGGTCATTTAGTATTCCAGCATACAGGCATGAGGCAGTAGAGTTGGAGGGATTTAGCTCAAGCGCCTTTTTTAAAAGTTGGACAGCTTCGTCAGTATCTCCCTGTAACCGTAACTTTTCTGCATCAAAGCACAGCCTATTTGACTTTGTCTTGTTGTCATGTGCTATCTTTGCCTCTGGTATGATGTCAGGAGGAACTAGCAAAAGTGCCAGCCTGTCGTCTTCTTCCCACTGTTTGTCAAATTTTTCGTCAGGAATTGCGCCAATCTTGTCAGGTTCTGGAATGTAATGAAAAATGGTCTTTTCCATTTCATCATATCCAATAACCAAAGATGCATGTTGCACAACGTCTTTTATTCCAGGTAAAATAACAATAGGAGGTATCCCCATGTCAATGAATCTCTTGAGTTCTTTTAGCGAAGAATTCAAAATTATGCTTGCAAGCCCGTGTCTTTCTGCTAGCTCAACGCCCTCAATTAGTATTGTTCCCTTTACTCCAGGATATCTTTTTGCGATCTCTTTTGCTTCTGCCAAGGGAAGGTCCATTCCCCAGTATTTTGAGACGGCGCCAATAACAAGAGGCAGGCAGATGTTCTCCTCTTGGACTATTGGTACATCAAGTGAGTGACTAGATTCCATGAAATGAGACCTTGTATGTGTGTTATTAACTCTATTTCATGGATGTAAAACTTTTCAGCAGGTTCTTTCCGTCATTGCTCATCTCTGGATGAAATTGAGTTCCAAAAATATTTTGATTTGCATACTGGAAAATTTCAAACTGACAAGCTCCTGAGCTGGCTATCACGTTAAAGGACGAATCAAGTGTAGCAACCTTGTACGAGTGGCTTTCAAATACTTTGATCCTCCCGCTGCATAAAGGATTGTCTTGCGTTACATTTATTTCGTGAATGCCATGTCGTGGCTCTGCCATCTTTTTTATTGTGCCCCCCAGTGTGATTGCAAGAATTTCTGCACCATAACATATTCCAAGAAGAGGCTTTTTCTTTGCAAGAGCATATCTTATCAATTTAGAGTTGATAGCATTCATCATAGAGTTGTTTTGTCTTCTTCCAGATAGAACAATTGAAAGTGAGTTTTCAATGTCTGATTCTGCTATCTTATCAAATGAGAGATACCTGTAGTTTATTTTAATTTCTTTGAGGTATTCAATAATGGAATTTGTGTAGACAGAGCCATTGTCTACAACCAGCAGCAACTATCCTACCCCTATCGATATGTAGTGCAGTTCTGGCACGCTATTGACAACTGTGATAGTACCTAGGTTTATCGTGTTGTTTCCTTGCCAGTAGATTATTCTGTTGCTGCTAGGTTGCACAAAGTTCTTGACAAAGTCTGAGATCAGTTTTTTTACGTTATCAAGATCAGTTGGTTGCGCAAATGAAACTTGGCCCTCATTAAAAGTAAGCGGCAGCTGTATTGTGGTAGGAGTCACTACGGTAAGCTTGTCTCCCTCAAGTATTGACTTGATAGCAGATATTCTTGATGATTCGTCCAGTGTTAGCGTGGCAGTAACATTGTATGAGGTAACACCGCTAAGCTTTGCCAGATATGCCGCAAATGCCTCTTGTGGAGTATTTCCCAATCCTACAAAGTACTCGCCATCAAATGCAGCCCCAACAGCTGCAATTGTTGCAATTTGGGACACAACTCCACCAGAGCCTGCAGTATATACAGGAATAAAGTAGACATCGTGATTTCCAATCCTGTACAAAATATTATCGCCTAGCCTAGGGCTTTGAAGCAATGTTCTAAGCTGCCTGAAATCCGAGTCCTTGTCAAGTGCCTCAGCCACAGAGGTTGGTCCAAGAAGTTTTGTCGATGAATTAAGGGGCACTTGGTAAAATTGCATCTTTCCAAGGTTTGGTACATCGTTCTGAACTGTCATGAATCCTGCCAAGTTTCTGCCTGCAGACCCCTGAAGTTCTAGCGAGAGCAGGCCAAGATAAGTTGGCTTGTCAAATCCCGTTGGTTTTGCCTCTACATAATAAGTTGAAACGCCGCTTGGTACCTCGTAAAAGTTGTTTGCCTGGATAAATGTCGAGGTGTCTGTAACGTGGTAAATGTTGAACATGTCAACTTTCCAATTGAAGAGCTCCTCTGGATACCTAAGTTGCTTGTTGAGCCATGGTGGTATATCTATGAATTTGTCCTTGTATTGACTGTAAAACATGTTTGTAAAGAAATCATTTCCAGTCTTTATCAGAGTAGCATTTCCATTGTAGGTATCAATCAATGCGTAGCCAACTAGTCTCAAATATGGATTGCCAGCAGACCATGGTACATTTTTTGTGTCAAATCCTACTATCAATGGCATAAGCCAGTAGGTTTTGTTTCCGTTAGCAACAGGGAGCGTGCCCACTTGTGTTCCAAATAGATCATACTGGAAATACGGATACAACAGTTGCATTCTGTCATGAATGTCTCTGTATCGCATAATGTGAATTGGCTGCGTTGGATATGACAAGAAGAAGTTTGGCTCAAAGAGCTGGCTTGCCGGAGGGCTTACATCAAGTCCACCTTTTCCATGATAAGATGCGTTGTTTAGTTCGGCAGTTACTGTTCTTCCTACAGGATATGCAGACCAAGTATCTGAAAACAGCCCACCTTCTCCATAGTAGATTACCCTTTGCTTGAAGAATTGGCTGCTGTCAACTATGGTTCCATTGTGGGCATCAAGTGTGAGAAATCCATTGTCTACATGGGTATATACAAAGTGTTGATTGTACCACACATTTTCTGCGCTAACCGATGACGGCAGTATAGGCTTCATTGATGCGGTCCAGTATAACGTATCATTGAATCTTAGTATATCGTTGCCTTCAAAGTCAACATATGGTATCAGTCCTATTTCCGGCTTTAACTTTGCAAATGCTGCATCCCAGTCCCATACCCTAACCTTGTTTAACACATCATTATTGGCAGCAACATAGCTTGCTATCTGGTCTGGGGGAACTGGTGAGAGTTTTACAGTGTTAGGCACAATAGATATTTGATCTAGCTGACCCAGATACCTGTTCACTCCAATCTGTTGTGCCTTGTATGGTCCAAGATACTCTATCTTTCTTGCATCAGCTATGCTGTTGTTAACAACCATTATCGAGCCCACGATTATTGCTATTATGACCAAGGTTAGTATGCGGATGTAGATGTCGCGTTTTGACGGATGCATAATTACCCTGGACTTGAACTTGTCAATGAAATAAAATGCAACAAGCGCAAAGCCTGCTACAAAGGTTCCGACAATCTGGTATTTTGTATTATAGTCTATCTGGTCTGTGAAGAACATGTTGATTGCAGCCCAAATTACTCCTACTCCAATTATTCCCTCAACGGTTGATACATAATCAAGAAACTTTGGCTTGCCTTTTGATGCATCCTGAAGATAGCTTGTGATTATTCTTACAATATTATGAAGCCCGACGTATAGCACAAGTCGCAGGCCAACAACAGCTAACAGCGAGGGCGCAAGTACTGTTAGTGCTGGAATCATTGGTACTACATTGTTTACTGCATAGTTAGGGTCCAATGCCGGTGTGTTAAACGGAAGAGAAAAGATGTTCCAGACGCTTTGTATGCCCAGATCATTTCCTTGTAGAAGATAAATCAAGGCAAAGCCAAAAATGAGATTTGTAAAGAATGCCCCAAAGAGCAGGACCTTTGTTATCTGCCAAATGATAAAGTTTGGAATGCTCAGTTTGTATTCCTTAAAACTAGGAATATTTTCTGCTCCATAATTTCCCCTTTTAACAAATGTAAGGGCGACATTAAGAGAGTACCAAGATATTGAAGAACGATTCTTGATATTTACTCTAATCAGTGCTATTGATGATAGGACAAGTGCAGATACGAGTGAGAAATACAGAGGTTTTGTAAAAAGCGTACCAAATTCCTGAAAATTCATGTACAAAATGACAGCCTGGTTACTGCCCATCACAAAAATTACAATTGCAATTATGGCTACAATTCCCAGCCGGATGTACTTGCTGGCATCACGCGGAGGTGGATTGGATTGAGTCGACGAACTATACAAAATTATGCTACCTTCCCAAATGTCAAATTAATGTCTACCTACCTCCGGTTCCTTGGTAACTATTAATAAGTCAAGTCGCAGTTTTCTCAGACAACACTAGCTAATCCCTTGCAAATCATATACACAGCAGCATATTTTGGCACAGATATTCTCTCATTTTCATATGGACCATATTTCTTGTTCTTCAGCTTTATCAAGACAGGACAGTTGGCAACAATGTCCACCTCCTCCTCTCCAAGCAAGCATGCATCCAAAAATGGATCAAAGTCATCAAGATTTTTGCACTGGATTTTTGACAGGCCACTCTTGCTGTTTACCGAACCTTCAAGCCTGAAAATTCTGTGTATGTCCATAGTTACCTTTGGATCCACTTTTACTCCCATTGTTTGGCGTATCTCGTCAAGTTTTGTTTGGAAGGCAAGATACCCATCTGAAATTACCTGTCTTGTGACTTTGGGCACCTTTGTTTTTGATCCAAACAACCTAGTTGCCACTCTTCCTTTCCATCCGGTATCACCAATCTCAGGAAGCGTTGACTTGGAATTGTTCTGTTTTCTTACTCCAAAGGTTTCTGGTATGGCACCGTTGAACATGATATAGTCCACAAGGTCTGCTCTTTCTTGCGAGCCCAACATTTCATAATTATTGTTTATGACCCTGATATGAAATCCCTCGTTTCCTGAAAAATATACCTCAATTTCCTCATTTTTTATGCCAAGATCTTGGCCAAGTATTTGCACCAGTTTTTTAACTTCCTTTTTAGATTCACCTATACAGTTCTTGCATGCAACCGAGAAAATCTCAAACTTGGTAGACCCGCACTGGGTGCAGGCTGGTTGTTTTCCCAGTATAGTACCATGACATGAGCTGCACTTGAAAACAGAGTGATCATTTCTGCATGATAACGCCAAGTCCTTTGCATCGATATCAAAGATGAGATCAGCACCCTTCCAGTCCTTTTCTGACATTGGCAAGTTCGGAAAAGAATAGTACGCATTTGAGCAATAGACATCTGACGGGGCCTCCTTCATCAGCAGAAGATGCAGTTCCTTGTTGTCCTTTATTGCAATGTGCCGTATCATGCCACCGTTTATTTTTTGATAACCAAATTCCCTTTGAGTGGACTTTGGAGGAACACTGACCAGATCAAAGTGGTTAAAATAATATTCCTTGATTGCATTCTCTACAAGTGTAACATCTTTTTCAAGCATTATCTCTTCCTCTTTTTGCCAAATTGGATTGGATTTATTATTCCATCACAATCAGGAATTGCAAAACACAGGTTCTCGCTTCGCAGTTTGTCACAGGAGGGGCACTGATATTTTGTGCCTTTGCCTGAAGAGCCAGATATGTGTTCCAGTTGATATCGAGTTACACGTTCGTTATAGTCTGGAGCATTTTTAAAAAGCGGAGCTATCTGATCAGTTGTCTGACCCCTTGCAAGAAGATACGTAGCAAGCAAGAATCTTCCCGAGTGTGGCAAGTTTTCTCCTTTTTCCAGCACCTCGATTGCATGTTTTACACATGGGGGATAGTCAGACGATGCTACCACAGCATCAGAAAATTTGGTTGCCAGTTGAACCAGGTCTTGCACGCGAGCCTTGAATGTATCTGGGATTGATGGTAATGTTATTGATTGGATTCTAGAGTTGATGTATTGACCAAGTTCTGTACGTATAAGCCTCACAGTTTCATGTGCTGTCAGGTAGACAAGCCCGCTTGTTACCCTTCGATTTACCAGTTTCCATTCCTTTTCGTGAAAATGTACTGCCCTTTGCAAGTAATCACCAACCTTAATCACAAATTCATCATTTTCCACAGTTACTTGGACCCCAAACAACTCTTGAATAATTTTCAGCGGAAGCTCAAGGTTCTTCTTGTCCTTGTTTGACCAGAGATCCTGTTGCAGGTATCTCTCGGCTCTTCTTGCCTCCGCAAGAGAGAATCTTCTTGTGAGCGTGCCAATCCCAGCCGCTTTTAGTAGTATGACTGCAACAATAAAAGAGAGTATCTCCATGTCTGGGTTTTCAAGTAGATCCATATTGGAACCGTAGACTTGTCCTGATGAAGCCACGACAATTCTGCCATATGCTTTCTCTATCAATGGCGCCCAGTCTTGGTGGCCCAGTTGTTCAAGGTTGAATCCCTTGTCGCGCAGATATTCTCCTGCTTCGGCAAGGAAGGGATACTTGGCAAGATCCATGATACCTGGATGCAACACATCTCTCTTCATTTTGCACGACTTAAAAATTTGATTGTGATTGGATTCAATTTTAGAGGACTGCACCATGACAAAATACACAACGAACTTAAATTATCCCCGAATAAACTACTGGGCATGCAGATTGGGATGCATGTATCCATCTCGGGTTCCATTGACCGTGCTGTAGACAATGCGGTAGCAATGGGCTGTACTGCGTTTCAGATATTTACTCGCAATCCGCGCGGCTGGGCAGCAAAGCCCTTGACATCTAGTGATATCGCTAGTTTTAGGGAAAAACTTGATGCAAGTAAGATAGACAGATTTGCCACTGTTGCTCACATGCCGTATCTTCCAAACCTTTCATCACCTGAGGATGATCCATTTGCAAGGTCGCTTGGCTCGCTAATAGATGAGATAAAAAGATGCAGCAAGCTTGGCGTTCCCTATATTGTAACACATCTTGGAAGTCACAAAGGTGCAGGAGACAAGAAGGGAATTGAAAAATTGATCAAGGCATTTACAAAGGCAGCCGATGACACAGCAGATGATGTCACAATTCTACTTGAAAATACTGCTGGGCAAAAAAATAGTGTCGGCTCTGATTTTGAACAGCTTGGGTTCATACTACAACAACTAAAGCCTGCCAGGCGTTTTGGAGTATGCCTTGATACATGCCATGCGTTTGTGGCAGGGCACGACCTGAGAACAGAAAAAAGCGCTGCAGACACACTTGAAAAGTTCCACAAAACAATAGGGTTTGAGCATCTAAAGATACTGCACCTAAACGATTCAAAGGGGGAGCTTGGGTCCAACCTGGACAGGCACGAACACATTGGATTGGGTCATATCGGTGAGAAGGGGCTTGCATATGTCATACGGTCCATGAATTCAAAAAAAATTCCAATGATTTTAGAGACTCCCATAGATGAGAGGCGGGACGATATTGGTAACCTTAAAAAAGTTAAGGAACTGGCTTGAGATCTGGTGCCTTTGGTGATATCAAGATGAATTATGAACAAATAATGCAACTAGCACTTGAGAGGGGATTTTACTTTCCAAGCTGCGAGATTTATTCAGACGCTCCTGCAGGATTCTGGGAATATGGCCCATCAGGGGTTAGCCTAAAGAGCAAGTTCATAGATTTGTGGAGACGCGAGCTTGTCAGGCGTGACAGGATGTGGGAGATTGACGGTTCCCAGATAATGTCACAGTCTGTTTTTGTTGCATCAGGCCATCTGTCCAGTTTTGCTGATCCAATAATAACTTGCCAAAAATGCAAATCCATTTTTAGGGCAGACAAGCTAATTGCCGAGATTACTTCGATAGTGGTTCCAGAGAGTGCCGAACTTGAACAGTTTGACAAAACGATATCAGAAAAAGATGTAAGGTGCCCCAAATGTAAGGGAAGTTTTGATAATACAAAAAAATTCAATATGATGTTCAAGGTAGGGATAGGTCCCCAGAGCGAAGCGGCATATCTTAGACCAGAGACATGCCAATCCATTTTTGTTGACTTTCCAAGACTTTACAAGACAATGCGAGGAAGGCTGCCAATCGGAGTAGCACAGATTGGGAAGAGTTTTAGAAACGAGATCTCGCCGCGACAGAGCCTTCTTAGATTAAGAGAGTTTTATCAGGCAGAGATCGAGGTCTTTTGCAATCCCAATAAACTAAATGAGATGGATGGATTCTCCGAGGTAGAAAATACAGAAATAAGAATAATGGTGGATGACAATACCATAAAACCAGTAACATGCAAGGAGGCAGTAGAGTCTGGGATGCTTCCCAACAAGCTTGTGGCATATTACTTGGCACTCTTGGTAGAATTTTATCAAAAGACAGGAATTGATGTAAGCAAAAGCAGGTTTAGAAAACTAGGCGACAAGGAAAAGGCGTTTTATGCATCAGTTGCCTTTGACTTTGAAGTAGAGACAACGATTGGCTGGCTTGAGCTTGTTGCATGTAACTATAGATCTGATTATGATCTTAAGAGCCATGGAAATACCAGCAAGGAAAAGTTTGAGGTGCTAGACGATAACGTCAAGGTCTTGCCCCATGTCTTTGAGCTCTCGATGGGAATAGACCGAAGTCTGTATACTATTTTGGAGCACAGTTTCAGGGAAGACCTGGAAAATGACAGAGTGGTACTTTCTCTAAAACCATACCTTGCTCCAATACACGTAGGAGTACTTTCTCTTGTAAAAAAAGACGGCCTTGCAGAAAAAACGGAAGAAGTCTTTTCAAAGATGAAGACAAGATATGACACGTTCTTGGATCACTCTGGTGCAATAGGGAGGAGATACAGAAGGCTTGATGAGGTAGGTGCGCCCTTTGCCGTTACAGTTGATCACCAGACCCTGCAGGATGATACGGTAACAATAAGGATGCGAGATTCTATGAGCCAAGAAAGGATAAAGATCTCAGATCTTGATTTGTATATTGCAAGGTCGGTAGCCTTTCCCTAGTCTTTTGCTTGATCACTTGATGGTAAGATTACCGGTGTTTCATGTCAATGTGAACCTGTTCTGATTAGATCAGGCTAGGATCTCATTCTCAAAGAATCGTAGATGGGATATGCAGTTCTTTTCAAAAAATAATCTTCTAACTAAAATCGAGTGGATGTTACATCAAAATAATAACAAACTATTGCCTCTTGCTCGAATTTTTCTTTTAGATCCTCAATTAAATTATCCAGCTGAGGTTCTACAGTATCTTCAAATCGACTCCTTTCTATGAAGACCTCATACGTTATAGACAGATCAAGATAAACCCTGTCACTTCTCCTGTCCTTCCATTCTCCTTTTGATGGTGGAATAACACGAGTATAACCTCCATATTCTTTTACAAATTTTTTCTCCAGTTCTATAAAAAATGGAGTTGGAATGGCTCTACCATCGTTAAATGTTATAGGTAACTTTGTGTGGAGAAGAACTTTTGGAACGAAATTCAAGTCAATCTAATTTCTGGTATGGAACCTTGTTCCTATTGAGTAGATAGCATTGTCCTGATGTAATGACATACTCGTTTTCTGATGCATGATCAAATGGAATGCCTGCATCAAACAAGACCTTCCACGCCTTCTCTTCGTATTTTGGATCAATTCTCACCTTTCTGTATGGCGGTTCCTTGTTGTAATAGGCTTTATTCATGCGAATAGTATCATTTTGGTCAATTATATACTTTTGACGAGGATCTTGTAATGGTATTATCAGAACTTGCCATTATAGAAAGAAAATATTCAACTATGGATTGTATTTGATCTTCACTGAGTTGAAATTTTGTATTTGACAAAACCCTTACCATTTCATCTATATGAAAGACGAAGTAAATGCTTCAACGATTCCCTACTTCGCTAATTCAATTAATTTTGACTCATTACCTTCCCAGAAAACCGAAACGATACAAGCACTTAGTATCGAAAACTACCCTAAGTTTTTTCTTTTGACTTTCTTGCATCCTCAATTGCCTTGTTAACATCACTTCGTGTTACTGCTAGCTTTCTGATCCTAGCTCTGATGGGTTTTGTTATAGCAGCAAAGACTGGCTCGTAGGGTTCTACTTTTCTTATTACGATAATGTTATCAGTAGAGTACAGCAGAAGCTTGTCCCCCATTTTTAGATGCAGTTTCTTGCGAAAGTCCGTTGGTATAACAATCTGTCCTTTTGCGCTCATTTTTGTTATGTTGGTGACCAATACTAAAGGTAAGACATGTCCCATGTATAAGATTTTGAGTCGCTAAATTACATGACTTCAAATGGAATTGTAAACCATCCAGACTTCCGCTATGGATTCCATCCACGCATCCCCGACGTGTTGGTCAAAGTAATACATAATATTTATGTATTACAAAAATAATAATATTACTATCAATGGTTGGAACCATCGTCACCGTTACAAAGAAGGGCCAGGCCACCATACCCAAGGAGCTAAGGGAGAAACACAAGATAACAAAAAAGGCTCTTGCAGTGGATACAAAAGAGGGCGTACTTTTGAAGGCCCTTGCAGGCCCGCTGGCAGAAAAAGGCTCGCTTAAGGAACTCTTCAGGGGCAAGACAGCAAGGCAACTTGTCAAAGAGGCAAGATCAGAGGAGATTAAAAAAGAGAAGAGGCTGGAACGAAGAACTGGCGGATGATAGTATGTGAGTCTTGTATTTGATACACAGGCCCTGCTTGTGCTCTACCTCGATGAGGACGGAGCTGACCATGTTGCAGACTTGCTCGGACAAGTGCTTGGCGGGAAGATTAAAGGATACATCAACGTCGTAAATCTTGCCGAACTATACTATATTCTTGGTAGAAAGAGCACAAGGATGGCTGATGAGAAGGAAAGAAACATCAGATCCTTTGGTATCAAGATGGTCCCGGTAAAAGACGACTCCTTGTGGAAAGAAGCTGCCATGCTCAAGGCAGGCCATAGCTTGTCCCTTGCTGATGCATTTGCTGCCGCAACTGCCAAGACTCTGAGGTCAAAGCTTGTTACAGGCGACGACTTGGAGTTTGCCGGCATAGACAACCTTCGTATAGAAAGGGTCAGAACAAGAAAATAATTTTAAAGATTAGTCTTTGATCGTTTCACTATCCTGTCTTTGACTGCTATCCATACTAAAAATGCTATAATTACACCTACGACTGCGTCTTCCAGTATTGGGAACACTATTCTTTCTTTATTTGATATGTTTTGAGGAGGCTGTACTATAGTGATAGGCCCTGATGGCTGCGGGTTTTTGTCAACCGTGGCATCATACGACGCAGATAGATCCTTGTCTGCTATTTTCTCAAGGCTAATAGTTACAGGCCCCGCCTGGTCAAAGGAAAAATATTTGTAATCTCCAGCCTGTGTGGTCGTTCCAGGGATTCTTGCAAGTTCCTTACCATCTTGGGATATCACAAATTGATAATCTACGATTGGCGCTATGGCACCAGTTTTATGGTCATAGAACTGAAAGATGAATATAATTTTTTGATCAGTTAGTATATGATGTGGTTCCCACGACATGTCTACTTCGTACTGGCCGTCTTGTGTATACGCAACCAAGGGAAAGGCAAGACTTGTTGTGTTTGCATCAGCTGTATTAGATTGCACTGGATATAATTGACCATATGCTACAGGTTCGCAAAGAACTACCAATATTGAAATAACTAGTAACCATTTCATGTCTCTTGATATCATTGCCTAGATCATTCACTGCTAGAATTTCTGCCAGAAATATTTTTTTCCATTCTTATGAAAGCCAATTTAATATATTTACAGGTTGTCGTAATTCTTAAAATGAGTGCAAAACATTGCAACACATTTCGTTTTTCTTAAAATTGCTCTTTTGACTAGCTCCAAATTTCGGATAACATCATTATTTTGTCTTCTCACATACTGGCAGATGCATTTGTACAGCGCAAGATCTGTTTCTTATCTCTAGTGAAATGATAGTTTATCGGGAAAACAATGTAACCAGTGAATTATTGGTATCCCTGTACTTTACCTTCAAGAACACATCTTCTGCGGCATGTGCTTGCGGTAAGAGGCTTTGTTGCGAGTTAATTCCTACGTGCCATGTACCCACTATAGGATCTACTGATGTTATAGAGAAGCGCTCAAGAGGGCTGTCAGGTCCGGAGTACCTTACCCTGTAGATCTGGTCTCCTATGGTTATTGACTTGAGGTTGCCTGCAAGTCCAAATGTTGATTTCTGTACCAGGCAATCAGAAGAGCCGCCTATGACACATGTTCCATCAGGTGCAGTGACGTCATATCTCATGGTTCCTTCGTTATTAAATGAAGAATACAATATTGATGGTTGTGCTATGGTGTTGTTGCTTTCATTTAACATAGCTATGCTTGATAATTGTGAGAGAGCAATTGACTGGACTGACGGGAATGTGGTTATTGGTGATGCTAAGGTCTCAAATGACTTGTCGTAAAAGTTGGCAACTGCCTTTACTTGGTGATCCTCTAACTTTCCAATTGATATAGTCTTCCATTTCAAGTCGACTGCTGTCTGTCCTGTTCCAAATATCTGTGAGGGAGATGTATAGGTGACATTTCCGTCAACAACTAGAGAGACCGAACCGTAGATTGGTCCTGTGCCCTCGTTGGTAAAGTATGCTACTGGACTGCTTGCAGTCCCCTCTGCTCTTGTGGGATGGATATCCATCTCAAGATTGCCTGCAATACCATACGCTGGCTTGACACCAATTGTATACTGATCTGAATCGGTTGTCATGCCTGCATTGTTTTGTGCATCTACCCAGTATGTCACAGCTGGGCCTTGCAGTATTTCTGCCGGAATTGTTCCTGAAACTGCATATGTAGTGTTTGATATTTGCAATGGAGTTACGTCCATGTTAACTGTAGAGTAGGTAGTAACAGGACTTCCTGCTTGGACAAACCTTAGCTGCACTTTGTTGGGCTGTGTAGGGCTGTTAATTATGGCAGATACCTTTACTGGTTGGGAACTTGTAAACTGGTTTTGCTCAGATGATGGAATCTCGGTACCGTTTCCTACTTGAGACTTGACATCAAATATCTCAGGTGCACCTGCTTGTACTTGTTCTGCAGATGTTGCACCTGGGTTTGCATAATTGATGGTTTGCTCACATCCCGAGACATCTACTGTCTCTCCTACCGAGGAGACATTGTTGTCTGCTGCCTGCAATGCTACTGCCTCAAATGACTGCTCTTTTGGATCAACTTGTGCAACATAGACTAGCTTCTGGATTGTAGAGTTTTGGTTCTCCTGTGCAAATGGCTGCACCTGATCTAGTGTTGCTTGAATTGTTCCTGTTAGAGATGTGCGCAATATGACTGTTGGTGTGCTGTCAGAATACTCTACAAGTATCTTAACAGTATCATTCTGGCATAGGTTATACGATACGCTGTCAATCTTTAGCACTGGAGCCAAGATTCCTCCAAATGCGCCATTGGATCCACCTGAAGATGAGGTTCCTGCACCTGCACCGCTTCCGCCAGATCCTACAGATCCTGCACCCCCGCCAGATCCACTAGATGAGCTAGAACCTGTACCTGTACCGGAACCTGAACCTATGCCGTGTGCTCCCACTGCAAACTGTGAGAAGTGTTGTGTCTGTACCACCACATCACATGTATTGCTGTTTCCTACAGTTGGGGTCTCTGATAGTATAGTTACAGGATTTGTGGTCCAGCTATTGTGTACAGGATCATATATGAATATGTCAGATGAGGGACATCCGTTAGAATCTACAGTTACTCCAGTTGGATTCTTTGGTAACTGCAATGTCATCTTTGGCTGCGTTGCAAAGTTGCTTGGATTAGCCCAGTTAAAGCCCTGTCCTGTCTCCTCATATTGGTATGTTACGTTAACGTAGAGTGCTAGCTTGTCATTGTTTGGAAGTGCAGGCTTGGAAGACGGTAGCTGGTCCTCTACATGAACTACAAGCCAGTCACTTGGTGCATTGCCTGCAGATGTGGAAGTTGGGTTGGATTGTATATCAAGTTGCTTTAGTCCCCCTGTTGTAGGTATTACTGATTGTGATACAGGTATGATCATTCGTTGACCTGGAACGATACCATCAAGTGGTGGTGTGGTAACCACCTGACTTGGATTGTTTTGGCTTGCAGATGCTACAATACTTGGCAAAACTGTTGTGAGGTCCGATGATTTTGGCATGGAATAGACTGGTACGCCAAGTGAGCTGATAATCGAAGAAGAGGATGCACTGGATGGGAATGACTTCTGCAATTTTACCGTAGCTTGATTGCTAATTGCTGTATCAAGTCCAGAGTTGCTATTACCAACTGATATGATTGGAGACAAGCTCTGGACTTGGGTGACTGATGTACTTGTGGAACCATTTATCTTTATGGCATTAAATGAGGAAACCCACGTGCCAAGTGTGGAACCGTTGAGGTCTGGTGCAGAGGTAGTCACTATTGGAGGTAGTGTTGCTAGCGATATATTGATGGGTACTAGTCTGAATACTGTGATACCGTTAAGGTTTGTATTGTATACGGTATGAATCGTAGAATTGCCAAGCACGTTATAGCCTGATGGGATTGTTGTCATGGTGATGGTGTAAGGTCCAAATGGTGCCAAAGTAACAACTGCCCTACCGTTGTTCTTACCATCGTTATCATTGGTACCACCATCAATGACTGTCTCGGGAGTGTTACCACCATTAGGGTTTGGCGAGATTGCATATGTCGCACCTGGAATTAGATTGTTGTTTTGATCTCTTGCTTCTACCTTTATTTCACCTTCAAAGTTGACGGTATCTGTGATTGGTAGAGAGTCTGTCAATGGCTGGGTTAGTGATCTTGTCGTAGCTGCGATATCTGTGATTGGTAGCGAGTCAGTCAATGATTGGGTGATGGAAGCTATGGTAGCTGCGGTGTCTGTTAGAGCTAGTGAGTCAGATAGTGATTCTGTAGCAGACTTGGTGGTAGATGCGGTATCTGTCAATGGTAGAGAGTCAGATAGTGATTTGGTGACAGTTCGGAATGTGGATACTGAATCGGTTAGGTCTAGTGAATCAGATAGTGGTTGAGTGACTGTTCGAAATGTATTGATCGAGTCTGTCAATTGTAGTGAATCAGTCAATGGTTGAGTGACAGACCTTGTTGCAGATACTGAATCGGTTAGGTCTAGTGAATCAGTCAATGGTTGAGTGACAGACCTTGTTGCAG
>JBOGRD010000002.1:174728-183037 GCA_050749405.1 Nitrosotalea sp. | reverse complement strand
CAGATACTGAATCGGTTAGGTCTAGTGAATCAGTCAATGGTTGAGTGACAGACCTTGTTGCAGATACTGAATCGGTTAGGTCTAGTGAATCAGTCAATGGTTGAGTGACAGACCTTGTTGCAGATACCGAGTCTGATAGTGTGAGTGAGTCAGATAGTGATTGAGTGGAAGACCTTGTTGTAGCTGCGGTATCTGTTATGTCTAGTGAGTCAGATAGTGATTGAGTGGAAGACCTTGTTGTAGCTGCGGTATCTGTTATGTCTAGTGAGTCAGATAGTGATTGAGTGGAAGACCTTGTTGTAGATACCGAGTCTGATAGTGTGAGTGAGTCAGAGAGTGATTTGAGGTTGTTGTGGAGTGTAGATACCGAGTCTGATAGTGTGAGTGAGTCAGAGAGTGATTTGAGGTTGTTGTGGAGTGTAGATACCGAGTCTGATAGTGTCAACGCCTCTACCATTGCCAACTTGAAGGTCTTTGATTTAGTTACACTATCAGTAAATTGTAGTGACTCCGGGAGGTTTGTTGATATTGATTTAATCAGATTCAGGTTATCAGAAAGTAAAAGTGGCTCGCTTAGGGATACATGTTTTACTCTCTGTAGAAACAATGTGTCGCTCAGAGCTAGTGATTCTAGCGGGGCTTTTATTCCTGAAGGGATGAATTCTACTCCAATCTCGGCCCACGTACTTGATGCACCCAATAGCCATGACGAAGTGTACGAACCTGTTGTAGTGGTGCTACTGTCGCTACCAAATCCTCCAAGAGTGGAACCTACCGTTCCAGAATAAAGTGGAGAGCTTTGAGTTGCACCTGTTGTTTGGGCTCCAGTGTTACTTGCAACAGACAGTGAATCAACAACCCAACTGTTTGTTTTCGTGGTCGTAACTGCTACACTGGGTGTGGTGCTACCTTGGCCTCCGCTTATATTTGTGACTGGAGTGCCTATGGTTGTTGAATTGTCCACACCATAAAGTGATGTTACGCCCATCACCATGTTAGCCGTGGTGCCGGCTGTCAGTGTAGCTGTAATGGTGTTCGATCCTATTGGAGGGTTAATCAGATACCACATCTCATCTTCAACGTGAGTACCACCATGGCTTGCCACAACAGATGTAATATATGTAAATGCAGTCGAACCATCTTTTACGGTAGACACTACATTGTTTGTGCCACTCTGTACACTAATTCCTACGACAAGTACTCTATAGTTATTGTTTCCAACTGTTATCGAGCCAGAAAGAGAGTTTGCAGCTGAACTGGTGGTAAATCCCTGGGCGGCATCTTCACCGATGGTGCCTGCAGGGTCGTTTGCAACAAACCATTGTCGTGCCTCGGTAAAGCTTTCTCCACTGCCGTATGTAATTTGGACAGGCCCCAATGCATAAATTTGTGGAAAGTCTAGCGGCACAGAATACGAATATTGTACAAATGTCTTGTTTCCAACCAGGTCTTTGTTCCATGTTAGAACCTTTGTGTCACCGACTGTCTGTACAGATCCATCTGTTGTTATATTAAACACTGAAGGAACAAATTCCTTTATGGTTAGGCCCTGAGTGTTTACATAAGATCCAATATCTATTCGGACGTTAAACAGGTTTGGGTTGTTTATTGGGTCAATCTTGCTGTCCGCGGTTCGGATTATATCAAAATCATAGTTGTTTTTGGCCAAAAAGTAAGTCGAAAAATGAGTTATTCCGTTTGGAGTGCTAGCTGTTACATTTACTGTATAGTTACCTTCAGATGATACAAGATACTGCGCATCATATACGCCGCATAATTTATCTCGACTTATGCCGTTACCACTTGAAAGAAGTGTGCTTGTCAAATCTGGGGAAAGAATATCAAGCGATATCTGGGAATTACATACTGGGCGTCCCCCATTATCTAATACTACGATGGTAAGATCTGCCGTCTCCCCTGGCTTGTAGATGCTCTTGTTTGTGTTTACAATAACAAGCCCCCAGGCGAACTGGGTCTGGGACACATATTTTTTGCCATCCTTTGTTAGCTCTACTATTGCAGTGTATAGTCCAGGTTTGCCATATCTTGCAGATGGTATCGTGATATCAAACTTTCCTTCTCGTATCTTTGCAAATGTTGCATTTGCAGGTATTGTTTTGCCATGAGGGTCCAAAAGTGTGATCTTTATGTCTTCACTATTACTTTGCCATGCTCCAGATTGTGATCCTCCTTTTGACATTTTAGCCATCTTTGATAATTTTGCAAAAGTGGTATCGTTAACGTACTGGAAATGAAGCTCCGGATTATCTGTTATCTTGTATGCCGACTCTGTAGGATTTAGGTTCAAGGAATTGGCAGATACCGTATAGTTGAGTAGCGTGGAATTTGTCATGTTTGAGTTGTCTGTGTAATTCAGCGATACGTTATCTAGAAGAGCCAGTGCGTCGGTAAGAGTCGAGTTAGCTGGTAAGGAGGTTTTCACTACATGAGCCAATTGCGGATAAAATGTGACAAGATTTTGATTGTAAAGATCACTGATTTGAGGAGATGTTAATAAGGAATCATAAAGATTGACATTGCTAATCAGGCCTGAGAATTGGCTGCTTGCCTCTTTTCTTATGCTGTTATATTCTGCGCCTATTACTATATCTGCATTAGATGACAAGTCAGTAGAGTTCTTTGTTGCAAGGTTTCCATCTTCAGAGATGGTCATCATTTTTGTGAGCGGTACTGAGGATTGTAGAGTGCCGTTGACATATAGTGATATAGAAGAGCCGTTGAATGTAGCAGCTAGATTTGTCCAGGTTTGTCCAATTGGTACCGTAGAGTTTACAGTGTCCCACTTTATTCCATCAAATACTGAAAATTGGGCAATTTTGTATGGTGGAATTATGTTGTTTATAGAAAGAGCAAACTCTCCCTCTTTGCTTATTACTGTAAATACAGGCGAGCCCTGGCTAAAATCTGGCTTTACCCATGCAGATAAGGTCAGATCCTTGATCTCTTTTGTAGCAGAACCATTTGCTGTTAGATAGCCGTTGCCCTGTAGCTGCAACGCGGTGCTGTTTGTAGTATTATCGAGTTCTATCTGGCCTATTGTTTGGGTTTTGTTATTTTTGGTTCCAAAATTCCAAGACTGTGTTGCATTAGGAGCACTAGTGATTTGTGTAGAGTTGGAGTAGCCGTTGAGGTTGAGTGCTTGTGTAGAGTTGGAGTAGCCGTTGAGGTTGAGTGCTTGTGTAGAGTTGGAGTAGCCGTTGAGGTTGAGTGCTTGTGTAGAGTTGGAGTAGCCGTTAAAGTTCAGACCGGAATTGGTCTGTGAAACATTTTGTTCAGATATTATTGCAGATGTGTTGGATTCATTAGCTTGAGAATAGGCGTACGCCAAAAAGCTTGGGGATACAGAGACTGGTCCAATTACAGTAGATGAAATAATAATTACAAACAAAACAAGAGAGACAAATCTTTTTGAGTTGTAAAAAGTAATCTCTGTTCCTTCTGAGCGAATTAGGATATAGCCTGAAAGAGGCACCAGCACAATAAGCAGTGTTGGATTCTTTAGATCAGCAGCACTATGAGCTAGCTCTGTTAGATCATTTCCTAGCACATATGAATTGCCAACGATGAGTTGAGTACGGTGCTGTATTGAGGTTGCAATTGAATCCAATTGAATGCCTAGTGGTGGAGCAAACTTGTGTACCGAATTGGTGATGTCTTGACCTATGTAATTAATTGTCAGCTCATCTATTGTTCTAATTTTATTCTGCGCATAGGAAATTATGTCAAGTTGATTTTGATCAGATAGATTTAATCCATTTTTTTCTTCTACTAGTTTTCTTCCATCAAATCGTAGTCTATCTATACCTGTTATTCTTTCCAATGTTGTAAGATTGTCAGAGCTTTGTTTTACAAGAATAATCATGTCATCACCTGGTTTGTTGATTGATATAGCTAGTTTTTCACTCAGATCAATTTGCTGATGTAAGATTGGTTGGGCATATTGGAGATCATGATGTCCTTGGTTTTGCGGATCATTTGCACTTACTGAAACTCCATCGTTGAGATCAATTTCTACTTGCTTTGTACTCTTGGAATTTTGCGATATTGTATTTGTCTGATCCGGTGTTGAATTTTTCTGTACCGTTGTGTTTTCGTTATTCATTGCCGTTGCATCATTACTTGCAATTGTCAACAATGAAATTGCAAGTAGACAAAAGATAGAGATTGAAAAAATTTTTGCTTTCAAATAATTCTCTCCTCTATACAATTTCTGAAATTGGTTGAATCCTTACCTGGAATGTCATGTCCGATGAAATTGTAGAAAATGATTGGTGGGAATTTGAAATCTACAATTACCATTGGGGTAGACGGAACTCTACAAGTAAGGATTCCACCAATCATTAAGATTGGTTAAATTACAATAATCATTAAGGGGCAAGGAATTAGGAGGTAAGATCGGGTTCCATGATGGCATCTATGTCTGCCATAGATACCGATTTGGAATGGCTAGTTTTTGTTGCCAGATCTGAATATCAAGAACTAGACGATCAAATTTATCAAAAATAGAGTGGGCGGGGTTTTCTATCCACTATCTACTAAAATAATTTTCAAATTTTTATCTGATTAACAATAGAAAAATTTGCTGGCAATCAATAAAAAAATCAAAGGCTTTCTGCGAAATGCATGAAATGAATTGATACAAATAAACTGACTTTTGTCATACTTGAGATTAATTACACGTACGTTGATCAAATTTGTATTTGTGTAAATTTCATTGAAGCTGTCAATATTTAGTAATTAGAATCCAGTTCATAGATATTTCATGGACCAAAATTATCGCCGGGTTTGGGACCAGGAAGATTATCGCCGGGTTTGTGATCTGTGATAGTAACCTGGATTGTTGGTACATTTGCAAAGTCGGAGTCTAGATTAATTTTTGAATTTTTTTCAACATGCACTGTATCTCCTATAAATGCGCCAGTGGCAACAGTATTTTGTTCAAAATGAATCTCGGCATTTGGTGCATACATATTGGCATAAATTATACAAGACTGGCCAAAATGAATGTGAGATCTTGCGAAAAATAAAATCCCAGTGGCATCTATGTTTGATGAAGATGGGGCAACTGTATCTCCTTGGCTACCATCAATTGCACCATTTACTTGAATTTGAGATTTGTCATCAAACAAAAGTTTTGAGTCTTTACCAACCGATAATGAATTAATATTGTAAGTACCGCCGACAAACTCTAATGTTGCCGAATCTTTAACTGAAATGTCATTGTAGCTACCTGGTTGCAGTATCAAAGAGGATTTAGAATTTACATTAATGTTTTTGGATCCGACAGAAAAAGTAGGGAAGGCTGGTAGAGAGGCTAAAACAGGAAGAGTCAGGGGGGTGTTTTTAGTTCCTGTAATTGTGCCGTCGTTATGTAGTTGATTGTAATAAACATCGTTTACAACCGTGTTTTTTTCAATATGCAGAATATCTCCTGCAAGAGAACCTGAAAAGACTTGCGAGCTCTGTTCCATATGAATCTGAGATCCTTCAGTCTGCTCTCCAACATTTCCACTAGCTACTGTTGTGTTTTGTTCTAAATGTACACCATCTAGACCAAATATTACGTAACTGTCTATCAATCTGAATGGAGGGGTTGGAAGTACATTGTAAGTTTGTATTATGCTACTGGAAGGCAATGTATCGAGTTCTCCTCCAAAGTGGGCTTGTAAAGTCAGGCCAGTAGCTGCAGAAGTAAGAGCAGTGCCAGTTACCGCATAGGCTCCTGAAGAACTTGTACTTGCACTAGTTAGGGTCCCAACTCCTGTTCCTGTAAATGTTATACTCTGACTTGCTATTCCAATGTTTGTATCAGCATCAGTCAGCGTACCTGTTGCAGTAATGATACCGCCAACACCAACATTAGATATGGTATTCAACGTTAAAACAGATCTGTGTTGCAATACAGAGATCGAAAGAGGTGCAGATGATGTTTTGTCTATGTTACCGCTACTTACCAGAGTGGCAATTATGGGATTTGTTCCTATTGCACCTGAACCATATATGTGATTTAGAGTACTCCACTTTCCAGAATTGATTGGGATGTTATTAACAGAAGTAGAGTCTCCCCAAGTAACTGTAATTGTATCACCGATTGCAGCATTTGAAGCTGTTCCGTTAATGGATACAGTATCTATTCCCCACCTTGCTTGGTTATTTCCTAACGTATTAGATATGACTGGTGCATTGATTGATACCGATGGCGGATTACCTGTGCTGTATGTTTGGATTATGCTATCTGCATTCTGATATAATAGACTGCCAGAAAAATGTGCCTGCAAAGCAAGTCCTGATAATATATCGTTTGGTGCATTACCATTGCTAGAATATGATCCTCCCGGGCCACTTGATGTGCTGCTTAATGAATCTAGACCAGTC
Source organism: Nitrosotalea sp. (assembly GCA_050749405.1). GTDB lineage: Archaea > Thermoproteota > Nitrososphaeria > Nitrososphaerales > Nitrosopumilaceae > Nitrosotalea. The sequence goes on along the minus strand of JBOGRD010000002.1, from coordinate 176,641 downwards.
CCGTTGAAGGTGATTGTAGATCCTACAAGTCCTACATTGGAATCAGTATCCGTAAGGATTCCTGATGCAGTAATAGCTACTCCGGCTGCTACATTTGGAATAGGATTGAGAGTGAGACTTGTGCGATGCACTATTGTGCTAAAACTTATGGAGGCACTGTTTCCAATATAATTAGAGTCACCAGTAAATGTTGCAGTTACAGAAAGGCCGTTTGCAACATTGTTTGTCGTGCTTGCAGTAGTAGAAAATGATCCGGCTTTTCCTGATATAGTACTGGTGGTTATGACCTGACTGCTTGTTATTCCACTGCCTATTATGGTAATTGGTTCTCCGTTTACTCCCACATTTCCACCATCTGTATCGTTAAGTGTGCCTGATATTGTGATTGTACTACTCCAGGGAGAATTTGGTATTGGTTTGAGGTACAATGCAACATGGTGTTGAAGTGTGCTAAAGGTAGAAGATGTTGTTGCAGAAGACAAGAGATATTGAGAATTTCCAGCAAAATTAGCAGTTACCTGTAATCCACTTGAGATTGAATTTATTGTAGTACCAGTTGACGAGTATGATCCACCAGAAGTGGTGGTCTTAGGTGATAGTACACCAACTCCAGTTCCTGAAAATGTGATTGGCATGCCTGATATACCAGAATTTGCATCGGTATCTGTGAGAACTCCAGAGGCAGTTATCAGTCCTCCAAATGGCACATTCAAAATGTTACCAATTGCAAGGGACGTGTGATGGGCAATTACACTTACAGAGACTGGTAAACTTGTAGCTACCGTATTTCCATTATTTACAATAGTTCCTACTATCTGTTCGGTCTGACCAGATGTTACTGCTTGATATATGTGAGTTACAGGTCCCCACGTGCCAGTAAAAGCAGATACTAAAATGCCAGATGTTGTGCTACCATCTCCCCAATTTACCGTGACGTTATCTCCGCTGGAAATACCTGTTGCGTGACCTGATATACTGACACTATCAAGCCCCCATCTGACTGATGGAGTGGAGGGACTATTCAACGTTATAGTTGTTAAGCGCGGAATGATGGTAGGAGAAAATATTTCTACGCGATTATTTCCTGTATCTGCCACGTAGATATTTCCTGAAGCATCGATAGCTAAACCAGATGGTGTGTTGAATTGACCATTTCCACTACCAAGAAAGCCAAATTGAGTAACAAGCTGTCCTGTGCTTGAAAGGACTACGACACGATCATTGCCAGAATCTGCAATGTGCAGATTTCCTGGAAAATCAAAGCCTATTCCATATGGGATATTGAAAGTGATTCCGCTAGAATTTGTGTTTGGAAATGTGTTTATGAGAGAACCGGTAATACTGTTAAATTCGTAGACATTATTTTTTACTCTGTCACTTACATAGAAGTTTCCTGCAGCATTAAATACCACACCGCTTGGTTTGCTTAGCGTACCAGTGCCAAATGATTGTATGAAAGTGCCTGAGCTGCTAAACTCGGAAATTCTTTGGTTGTTAGTATCTGCCACGTAGATATCTCCAACAGAATCGATGGCTATGCCCAGAGGCTGCTGTAATTGCCCATTGCCAGCTCCTTCTGTTCCAAACGTTGAAAGAAAGCTGCCTGTGTTGCTGAATTTCTCGACTCTATTATTTCCTGTATCAACAACGTAAATGTCATCAGAAGAATCAAATGCAATACCAAATGGAGCTTTAAACTCACCATTTCCAGTACCTTGACTACCAAAAGAAAAGAGGAAGTTTCCAGCATTATCAAATACCAAGATCCTGTCATTTCCCTGATCTGCTACAAATATGTCGCCATTACTGCCAAGTGCGACGTTAGATGGTAATGACAATAGGAGAGATTCAAGGGAACCAAATGATTTTATGAAAGTATCATTGTTGTAAAACTCTACAATGCGGTTGTTGCC
>JBOGRD010000002.1:138771-174628 GCA_050749405.1 Nitrosotalea sp. | reverse complement strand
AGTGTCTGCAGCATATACATTACCTGATGTATCAACAGCGACGCCTGATGGTGAGGATAATGTTCCGGAGCCAAATGATGCAACGAAATTGCCTGTTCTGTTATTAAACTCTATAATGCGGTTGTTGCCAGTGTCTGCAGCATATACATTACCTGATGTATCAACAGCGACGCCTGATGGTGAGGATAATGTTCCGGAGCCAAATGATGCAACGAAATTGCCTGTTCTGTTATTAAACTCTATAATGCGGTTGTTGTCAGTGTCTGCGGCATATACGTTACCTGATGTATCAACAGCAACGCCTGATGGTGATGACAATGTTCCGGATCCAAATGATGCAACGAAATTGCCTGTTCTGTTATTAAACTCTATAATGCGGTTGTTGTCAGTGTCTGCGGCATATACGTTACCTGATGTATCAACAGCAACGCCTGATGGGAACGATAGCCCATTACTAAATGATTTTATGAAAGTACCATTGTTGTAAAACTCTACAATGCGGTTGTGGTCAGTGTCTGCGGCATATACGTTACCTGATGTATCAACAGCAACGCCTGATGTTGTGTTAAGTTCCCCAAGTCCTAAAGTACCAAATGATGCAATGAAAGTACTGGAGTTGCTAAATTCTGCTACACGATAATTGTTAGCATCGGCCACATAGATATGCCCTGATGTGTCAAGAGCAACACCCGATGGTGAATGAAATACAGCACCACCGGGAATTCTAGTTATGCTTTTCAAGAAAACATCGGCGCCATTTTGTGCATAAACCTTGTTTGAATTTATGGCTGTAACTAGGAAAACAGATGAAAAGAGTATGACCACAAAGGCTATGCCCATGAATAACTTGAACTTCATTTTCTCATGCTATCATATGTACACAATATACTCCTTTGTACTATTATCAAGTATGATTCTTTGGTTTGTTCCATCATTGTTTCTTGTAAAAAAAACAATCGTATAAAATTGGTCTGCCAAAAATGGAAATTACTCATTAAATGTCGCTACCAACTATATGAGACAACGTGAGGTAATAACCAAAGATGCCATTCTTTGCAGATCCATCAAATTCTGTCTCATGATTGATCATAATCATAAGAAACTGGAAGAAGGAAAACATTATCTGCAGTTTGAAAATTGTGGACATTTTTATTGCAAATTTCCGAACTAGTCATAATAGTTGATTTAGTAGATTTTGCAAATACAATTGATTTTTGCATGGTATTAAAAATATGAGGGGCGTCCTTTCAAAAAAAATGGACGTGTTTTATGTTCCCATTGTTACTGTCCACTTGACTGTCAGCGAGTCGCCAGTATTGAGACTCACACTAAAAGATGATTGGTGAGCAAACATTCCTACAGCACCAACTGTTGTGCTGTTGAACAAACCAGCTTCTTTTACGGTATTGCCAGTAGTACCATCGTTGGTAAATTGTGCTTGTAGCACATCTGATACAGGTGCTACACCTGTTGCATCAGTCTCAGTTTGTGTCGTAGCTGTTTTTCTTTGCATGTTTACGACTCCACTCTCTTCAGTAGTTAGTGCCGAGTCTGTCTTTGCTGAAGTAACAGTTCCGTTACCAATTGCGATCACGTTATAGACCGCGCCACCACCTGGGCATATGCTGCTAGCAATTCCAAATACTTTCTTGGACAAGCAGTCTTCTGCTTGGTTTACCACAACGTTGTCGCCTTGATGGTATGCCAGTATGTTTCCTTGCGCATCTTTCACAGTCATGGTTACGTGTCCCAACATTGGAACTGCACCTATGTTTTGTGTGTCTGATTGTACTTTCAGTGTGGAAGGTACTGAAGCGAGTCCGTAGACCCCTAGAATACCCACTGAAAGCGCAATAGCGCTGAACAGTGCTATGGTTGTATAGCGTTGCATTTGCTTCCATTATTAGTCTGATGATATTAAGTGTCATGGAAAAAATCATTGATAACAATGACCAATTTGGCATAACCTTACTTTGCAGCTATGCCGACAGTTTCGTTCAATTCAACGGTATAGCTCTTCTTTGCTGGAGTGGTTGGGGTGGAAAGGGACGGGTTTGTAGCAGGAATAGAGGATGGCCCTGCTGTAGTTGCATTAGATGGTACCTTACCAGTATTTGGTGCCAAAGCGGCACTGGAAAGAACTGCCAGTATTGCAAAAGATACTGCAATTCCAACCCCTATGCCTATCATAGACTTCTTATTCAAATTTTGCGAGCCGTACTCTAGTCTCTCTTTTTGGATATAAACATTAATCGATGACCAGCAGGAATTGAACGAATGCTTTTATCGTTATCATTAAAAATGATTTCATGGTAAGATATTGCGGAAAAAATTACGGCAATTTTCATTTTGTTTTGGGTCTCTTGTTTATCGCGGTTTTTGTTTTTTTTGAGAGTTCGCCAAATGCGTTTGCAGACGACCAGGTACTAATTACAAAGACCGGTACTCTAAATCACGTAATCTTTGACGGCAAATGGACGTTTTATACAGAATGGAAGGAATCAAGTCTTAACGACCTTACATATAACGATACTACAAGAATAGAACTGAGGTCAGCTCACCAAGAAAATTATCTATATTTTATGATTGATGCGCTGACTCAAACTAATTTTGTTAAAAACTCAGACAGGGCAGTCATCTGCCTTGATGCAAATGATAGCAAACTGCAGATACCTGACTCTAGCTATTATTGTTTTATTTCAGTACTGAATAGCAAAAATTCTTTTGTGTTGCAGGGTGGCTCACCCTTGGGGCTGACAAGTCACTACAAGATAATTCCAAATCCCGATGGCTTTATTGCAGTTGGCGGCATCTCGGATCAAAATGACAGATACACACCCACTCCGCATTCAACATACGAATTTAGGATTCCAATTGATCTGGTTGGAAGATCGGATATTTACGGCATTTATGTCGGAGTTTATGATTCTCATTCTAATACAGTTTATTCATATCCACGCGATATCGGTCCAGTTGGGCCTCTAGAGATTCCAAGCCCGGCTCGGTGGGGAACGATGATCTCTCCAGATAAATCGCTTCCAGAATTTCCATTGCCTGCGCTAATACTTCCCCTTGCATTGTCAATTACCCTGTACTTTACAAGATCTAGATAACATAACAAGTCGAGTTTTGAATGCAATCTCTTCAAAGCCTGAATTCAGATATAATAAAATGCAAAAAGTGTACTAGACTTGCATCCTATATTAGAAAAGTCTCAGATGAGAAAGTAAAGCGGTTCAATAATGAAAAATATTGGGGAAGGCCTCTTACCGGTTTTGGAGATTTTCACGCACGGTTATTTATCATAGGACTTGCCCCGGCTGCTCACGGTGGAAACAGGACGGGAAGGATGTTTACTGGAGACAGCTCAGGGGACTGGGTTGCCAAAGCACTTTATGAGAATGGTTTTGCTTCACAGCCAACAAGTCTTAGGGCTGATGATGGGCTCAGACTAGTTGATGCATATATCACCGCATCGGTCAGGTGCGCGCCACCAAAAAACAAGCCCACGAAAGAAGAGTTTGAAAACTGTTTTCCCTATTTGATAAACGAGTTTTCTTTGCTAAAAGAAGTCAGGGTAATAGTATGCCTTGGAAGGATAGCCTTTGATACATGTTGCAAATTGTTGCACATAAAGGGCGTTGGTTTTTCCCATGGCAAATCATTTACACACCAGCATTTGACAATAATATGCTCATACCATCCAAGTAGACAAAATACCCAGACAGGACGCCTGACATGGAAACAGTGGTCAGCGATATTTGTAAAGGCAAGAAAGTTTCTAGACAATAAATGAAATTTATGAGATCATAGCTGGTTAAGAGAATCAGGATCTCTTTACAATATAAAAAGAGACGTTCTCGTCCATTTCCCCATCCGAGTTTCCCCTACTCGTATGTTGATTGTGACGATACGCCGGAGGGTGATGGAACTGATGGGAATCTGTCGCCGATTTGCTGTTCTGCAACTGCGGATGCCTCTTGGAGTATCTTGTCTGTCTCTTCGCTTGATACGTCAGAGTCTACGTTAAAGTCTCCTCCTGCCAGCGAGTCCATCATTAGTCCATTGAGTGTCTGGGTCATAGAGTTCAGTTCGGAATCTGCCTCTGGCATAAATCTTCCAAGGGATGATTTGAGTCCCTTCATTGTAGACATTGCAGGAGCTATTGCTACCATTGCGTCTCCTAGGTCGTGTATTGTTGTTAGACGCAATTGTACTTGCTCTAGTGCCATTCTGGCGTTTCCTAGCATTTTTGTGACCTTTCTTATCTCGGCAAGCTCGTTGGACAGAACTCTGCTTGTGCTCGCATCGTGCTGTTGCATGGCGGTTACGATTCGCTTGAAAAGCTGTTCATCTCTTTGTCTCAGCTTTGTCAGCATAGAATCCATCTTCGATATCTGACCCTGTAATTTGTTCACAGCGCCCTCAATTCTAGGTTTGAGTGCACCCTGTGGTTTTACAGTTTCACGTAATTTTTCGCTTAAACCTGCAGACTCGGGACGAGTCCAGGTCTTATCGAAGCCGGTCATGGCTGCTAGTTTGAAAGTTAGTTCTTAATAGCCGGTGTATATTATCGTCAACTTTAGGCTAAATTAAGCTCACAAAATAAATCTGTGAGAATTAGTTTGAAATTGTGCCAAGGATAGCAGTGTTTGATTCTGGTTTAGGTTCCCTTTCCATAATAAAACCAATTCAAAAAAAGATTAAAACTGAAATTATCTATTTTGCTGATCAAGACAATTTTCCATATGGTACAAAATCTATTAGTGAATTAAGAAAGGTTATCAAGTCAACCATTAGAAAATTGGAAGAAAAATTCGAGCCCGATTTGATAGTGGTTGCTTCAAACACGCCTTCGCTTTTGCTAAACCTAAAAAAACAATCAAAAATTTTATGGGTTTATCCACCATTAGAAGATGCTGCAGGGAAGACAATTACAAATTCAATAGCAATTCTTGCCACCAAATCAGTTGTTGAAAGTAAGAAATTACAAAACCACATCAAAAAACAAGTTCCCAAAGGAATTAGAGTGATTAAGATTAACATATCACCACTTGTGGAGCTTGTAGAATCTGGAAAATTTATTTCTAAAAAAGAGTTTTGCAAAAAAAAGATTAGAGATGTTCTGCAACAAATTCAGAAGGAGGAGGTTGATGTCGTGACCTTATCTAGTACACATCTCCCATTTCTTCTACCAATGCTAAAGAAAACTTTTCCCAGTGTAACGTTCCTTGATCCTGCTGATGCCATAGCCGATAAGATTGCAATTCTACTAAAGAATAAGAAATCAAGTGGACATAAATTAAAGATCTTTGCATCTGGAGATATCAAAGATTTTCAAGAAAAGCTGCAAAAATTGGGAATTAGGAACAAAGTATTTCAGTTATGAAATGAGGTTGTGTTACCTCTTCGGTTGATCGTGATCTTCTTCTGATCGCCTCTCCTTAGATAATAACAGTATAACCACACTTTTTTCTTGCAAATAAACTCTCATCTAGTAATTGTATGCCATAAAATCCATCAAACAGTCGTGCCGTCAGAATCCTCTTTTGGGTTCTGTATAATCTGCGTCGGATCTTTAACCTGTAAAAAACCGTCGGATGTAAATGAAACTTATTGATGGTTGATTTTATAATTTTAGGCTTGTATACCCCAAGATTCTGCCTGTTTCTGCATCCACTTTTACTCTTTTAATACGAGTTATACCATATAACGAAACTTCTGCTTCAGCAGTCCAAATATGGTCTTCTAACGTGAGCACTCTAACATCATAAACCACATTACCTTGTGCCAAAAAACTCCTTACCATTTCTTTAACTTGGGCAGAATCAACAGCATCGATTGTAGGAGCCATTTCAGTAAAATATTATTAGTGATTTTTATATAAAAAACCTGTGGCAGATCAATCCAGAACATCATTTCATTTTTATCCACTAATAAGAGAATAATGGATTAAAAAACCATATATTTAGCGGATTGTATTATAATTGTATGCATATTGGGACATTTCCTGATATAATCCCAGTTTTACATGATGGATTAATAGTTAGATGCAAACATGAGTAGCAAGAATATTACATTAACACAAATAGACAGAAAGATCTTGAAAATACTTCTTGCTCCTAATGGCAAACTTTCTTCCAAGACGCTAGCAAAGAGACTTGGGCTGCCTGCTACGACCGTCCAGAGAAGGCGCAAGCGACTAGAAAAAGAATTCTTGAAAGTGGTGTATACTCTTGACTTGGCAAAGTTTGGCTGGCACAAGGTTGATTTTCTCATTGCGACAGAAAGCGGTAGGACTGATGCTATTGGTAAGATGCTTTTAAAACGTGATGAGATAATATATGTTGGAAAGAGCATAGGACAGCACACTATAGACTTGAGGGTGGAAACCATCCTAAAAGACAATGGCGAAATATTAAGAATGTTAGAGTTACTAAAGGGTATTAGTGGGATTAAAGATGTGATATGGACTGAGATTGTGGAAATAGTGGGAACAAAGACCTCAATCCCACTATATATAATTGACAGGCTCTAATGTCAAATTCGCGCCAATAGTTTTGATATCTGTCAACTATTTTCAAATTCAATTCAAGTTAAAACAAACCACTTTAGCAATCAAAGTGACTTTATTTGGGATTATGTGATGGCAATACAACTTTTTTCCCCCCAATTCCATCGAGACGCTTGGAACTGATACTTTTGTATCATGTTCACGTAGCACTTGCATGGTAGGTACACGTGCGTATAGAGGAGATGCCACATCAAATTGAGTAGAGTAGATGAAGCCGCAGCAATGAATATAGCTTATAGATTTTTTGAACAGCATCGCTCCAATGTTTTCCCAGAAGGAGTTGTTCGCAAAGATAAATTTTTGATAGTCAAAGTAAATATCGGAATTACAAGCAAGGAAACCAGGTATGTAAAAATAGATGATCAAACAGGCAGAATAATTGAATATACCTAATATTGTTAAAATCCCAAATTTGAAAAGCATCTCTGACGGTGAAATGTTGATTCATCTCTAATCTGGTAAGTTTTATTCAATGTTTCATAAAAGGTATGAAAATGAAATGTACTATCTAATGCTTGAACTTCATATAGTGTACGGGTACGAGTTGAGTGGTGTCTCGGCTCACACATGACCAAGACAGGATCCATTCTTACACGCAAAATAAGAAAGGGGATTTGGGTGAAACCAAAAAACCCTCTCCCAATTTTTTATTTGAATTATATGACAAGCAAATAGAAAAAAGGTAACAGTTACATTACTCACGCTATGAAATTACTTTTGCCTTTCGGTATCCATGGCTGAAAGTTTTGTCATATAGTCTAGAATATTCATAGTGCTTTGGGTTTACAATTTCACCGATAATTATGATTGCAGTTTTTGTAATTTTTTCATCTCTGATTTTTTTTGCAATGTTTTCAAGTGTCCCTCTTATTATTTTTTCATCGCTCCAGCTTGCTCGATATACAGCTGCTACAGGAGTTGACTTGGGATATCCTCCCTTGATGGCTTCCTTAACAATATCTGATATGAGATGAACACTCAGATAGAATATCATGGTAGCTTTGTGCTTGGCAAGCTCTGAAATTTTCTCTCTTGTTGGAACTTTGGTTCGTGATTCTGCCCTTGTTACAATTATGGTTTGCGTAACACCGGGGAGTGTAAGCTCACAGCCTAACGCTGCAGCAGATGCCAAGAAGGAAGTAATTCCTGGAACTACCTCAAATCCTATTCCCTCCTTTTTGAGGTTGTCAGTCTGCTCCCTTATCGCTCCATAGATTGAGGGATCGCCATCATGTAATCTAACAACTAGTTTTCCTTTCAATGCGTTATTCCGTAGAATCTTGAAAATGTCTTCTCTTACTAGTTTTGCAGCATCATGCAGTTCGGCTCTTTTACAGAGCTTGACTATCGCAGGCGGGATCAACGAGCCAGAGTATACGACCACATCAGCTTTTTGGATTAATTTTTTGGCCTTGACTGTAATCAGTTCGGGATCACCCGGACCACAGCCAACAAAGTATACTTTATGCACGTTTTACCACCATGATTGAAAAATATTTGCTGGTCAATGTGTCCTTTGTGACCTCGCCAAGTGTTAATTTCTTTACAATTTCTTCATTTGTTCCTACGTCTTGAGCTATGGCAAAAAGTGAGCTGTCAGGAAAGCCGGCCTCTCTTAGCAGCGCAATGACCTGATCAAAATACCTACCATCTTTTAGAAATATCATGGTATCACAGTTCTTTGCAGTCTCTTTTACTCTAGAAAGGTCATAGCACGCAGGTATCACGGCAACCGTTTCATCCCCTTCTGCTATGCTGATTCCCACCTTGGATGCAAAAGCAAACATGGATACTATTCCAGGAACCACTGTTATCTTGATCTCAGGATATTTTGACTTGAGCTCACGTTGCAGGTAAATCCATGTACTGTATAGTGACGGATCTCCCACTGTAAGATATACAACGTTTTTCCCATCTTTTACTTTGTCAGCTATTATGCGTGCATTGGTTTTCCACGTGTTCTCCAAAGTCTCCCTGTCCTTTACCATTGGAAATACCAAGTTCATGATGTCAGGTTTTTTGGAATTATCAACTAATGATGATATTATAGAGTATGCAATGCTTTCTTTGCCTTCCCTTGAAGTGGGGCACATGATCACGTCAGCACTTTGAATGGCCTTTACTGCCTTTACGGTAAGAAGATCCGGGTCGCCTGGACCACAACCAACGCATGTCAATTCAGCCATTTAATGAAAGTCGTGGTGGTACCTAATTAAAAGCTAGATTTTTTGGAAATATGTTTCATAGCATATGCAAAATAATCAGTGTAACATTTTTTGTTTTTGGAGCTAGTCATGCAATACAAAAAGAATGATTTTTGAGACACGCTTTATTGTTGATATTTCCAGATTGGAACCACTTGATTGCTTTTATTGCCGATCTTAATATGACCCTGATTTTTATAATGATAACACATACGTAATGAGCTCTATGGAACAATTCAAGGCACTTCTAGATAAGATTCTAGAATCTTACAAAAATATAATGCGTATCGAATCTAGCGGAGGCAGTGCCAAGGACTTGGTAAACGAATTAAGCTCAATAATCAATACCTACCATCAAATGCAGCATGTCTACAATCTAGTAGCAAGTGAGCCGCCAGTTGACCATGATTTGTTAAACATGATCAGAAATGCAATGAGGGATCCATTCTTGACAACTCTGAATATGCAGCTGAGTATGCTTTCTTTGGATGATGTCATATCAAGTCCTGAATTGATAAAAGATCAGGCAAACCTTGCAATAAAGACTATGAATCTTGGTGGCTCGGTTTCCAAACTGAAGGAATTTTTAAAATCAGATCCTTCGGTCTGATAAATAGTGTAAGTCGATTATGAATAGCAAGCTCTGTTGATTATTTGTTTGAAGGCAATTTGTATTCAGATCCATATTTTGGCGTTGATTAGACAATGATAGAAAGATATTGGCTAGATTTTTGTTGCAGAGATTATGGTGACAGGATTTCTAGCTAGCATCATGGTACCAGTAGATGTCTTGCGGCTCTTGGATATTGTAACTTGAGTGATATCAACGGATGAAAATTGGAGTTTTTCCATAGCTGAAAGTACAGAATAAAGGGTCTCAATCAAAATGGTTCCTATCACTATTCTCCCTCCTTGCTTGAGCTTTCCCTCACAGAGTTTTAGTATCTCAGATGTATCGCCTCCTGTTCCCCCAATAAATATGACATCAGCTACAGGAAGTTCTGAAATTTTTTCTAGCGCATTTCCTAAAATGACTGTAACATTTGATACCCCAAATTTTGATAGGTTTTTCTTGCTAAGTTCTACTGCTTTTGGATCAAAATCAATTGCAAAAACTTTTCCTGTTACACCTATTTGATGGGCAGCTTCTATTGATACAGACCCGCTTCCACATCCAATGTCATATACAGTTTGGCCCTGGTCAAGCCTGCCTTTACTAATTTGTACTGTGCGTACTTCTTCTTTTGTAATTGGTACCTCTTCTACTCTTTCAAATAGTTCATCTGGAATGCCAGGGGTTCTATATTTCCACATATAATTAAGTGAAAAGGCGTTTTGGATATTTAGCGCTTGTCTAATGCACTATTCCAATGCCAACATCTGGATTGATTATGGTATTTACCAGAATCCAACTAAATATGAACATCAGGAAGTAGCTCCCAATACCAGTCATGATAAGTTTTCTCTTGTCTGATGGCAACAGTGGTACTCGAAGGGACTTGGCAATTCCATATGAAACTATGAACAGTGCGATCATGGTTCCAAATCCTATAAATATTCTTGAATCCAGATCCATGGGTTTTCCAATTATGGCAGAAATAGCTCCAGCTAGTATGCCCAGACCAACGCGCAACCAAAACACCTTGTCAAGGCCGCTCTTTATCCTAGATTCGTCAGTCTCCATAGCACGTGGTTCCTCAGGAGGTGTGTCCTTTGCAGGGTTATCACTTGGTCCTGATTTCTTATCGCTGTCTTTGCCTTTTGGATGTCTTACCAAGTAAATTTTCAAACTCACTCGGTGAAGCCTGTGTAAATATTTACCGTTATGAGAGTAAGGCATGAATTACTGGAATTTAACACCAAAGATATCGCGTCCAAGTGTAGAATTGTCTTTTTTCTTCAAACTCTTGCAATCCTACCCTCCGTAAGGGTAAATGGTTCACAACGTTTGGAAGCCTACAATAGCAAGAGTATAATTTTGGAGTGATAACGATTCATTATGACGCTTGCAGGAATTGAATTATGTTATCTGGTAAATGAAATATCCAGTAAGACAAAGGACTATTATGTCAGCAATATCTATGGTATAACCCGCAATAGTCTTCTCTTCAAGTTGCATCATCCCGAAAAGCCAGATCTTTTGCTCATGTTTTCCACATTTGGATTTTGGATTACCAATGTAAAGATAAGTCAGATGGAGGAGAACAGACTGGTAAAGAGACTCAGAAATGATCTTCTTCGCGCAAGAATTACTAACGTTGAGCAAATTGGTAGTGAAAGAATAGTCCAAGTTACATTTAGCGGTTTTAACCAAGAATTTATTCTGATTGGGGAGTTTTTTGGTGATGGCAACATACTTTTGTGCAATAAAGAGATGAAGATCCTGTCGCTTCTTCATTCAATTGATGTAAGGCATAGAAAGTTAGGGGTTGGCCTAACGTATGTACCTCCTCCATCAAGCGGCTCAGATATTTTTAAAGTTACACAAAAAGATCTGGAGGAGATAAGATCTGCATCTACTGTGGCAGTAAGGTGGATTGGCAGAACTCTGGGATTGCCCTCCAAATATGCAGAGGAGATAATGAAGAGATCTGATGTAGACGGCCAGAGATTGGGAAACACATTGTCTAGCGAAGAGGTTGCCAAGATATATCAGGCGACAAGGGAGCTGATTGAAAAAGTTGTCAATGGAAAACACGAGCCATGCATTGTTCGTGATGACAAGGGAGCAGACGTGTATCCCATACCGCTTGGAGATGTTTCACAAAAAAATGTCAGCCAAGTGTCTAGTTTTATGGAAGGGCTGGATTCATTGTTTTCTGAAAATCTTCTAGAGCAGGGAAAGACGACGCAGACTGATACCGTAAGCCAAAAGATAACGGAGGTTGAGCATAAACTTGAGGAGCAAAACAAGGCAATCTCATTGGTTAAGCAAAGAGCTGAATCAATATCCAAAGTTGCCAAGGCTCTCTTTGGTTTGGCATCAATTGGAGTTACATCCATCGAGGATTCAAGAGTTCCGCCACTATTGCAAGAATACCATTCTTCTCTGATAAGAGAAAGTGGCATACTAATGATAAATATCGAAGAAGATAAAGTAAAGATTAATCCACAATCATCGATTCAGGCCATAGCTTCTGTCTTGTTTAACGAATCAAAACGACAATTAAAAGCAATTGAGACAATAGGGTCAGAAAAAATCAAGACTGAAAAGAATTTGGAGGCATTAAGAAAGCAGGCCACTATCGCACAAAATTCCATTGTTTTTGCAATACAGAAAAAGAAAGAATGGTATGAGAGATACAGGTGGTTTTTTACTTCAGATGGACTTTTGGCAATTGGAGGACGAGATGCATCTTCCAATTCTTCGGTAATTAGAAAACACCTAGGTAAAGATGACAGAGTCTTCCACGCAGAGATAGTGGGATCACCATTTTTTATCCTAAAGGATAGTAAAGATGACATGATATCAAGCATAACAGAAGTAGCGCAAGCTACGGTCTGCTTTAGTAGAGCGTGGAGGGAAGGATTGTACGGATTAAATGCCTACTGGGTAAAGCCAGATCAGATCAAGATGGGAGCTCCTACTGGTCAATTTCTTGCAAAGGGAGCATTCCCGATAGAGGGTACTAGAAACTTTGTTCAAGTTTCCAACTTGCAGCTGGCCATAGGGTTGTATCAAAAAGATGACAGCTATACAATCATGTCTGGTCCACTACCAGCAGTGAAGATGAGATGCTTGTTTTATGTAATTATAGAACCATCTGGAACTGATATGACAGATCTTGCAAAAAAGGTAAGACTGGAATTTCTAAAACTTGCAGAAAACCAAGATGTTGTTAAGGCATTTAATATTGATGATTTTATACGTGCACTTCCTGCTGGAGATGGTCACATAGTAGAGTCAGGTATTGGTCAAGGATATTGAGTGCACATAAGCCTAGTTTTGTTGTAGATGCAATGCTTGGGAACTTGGCAAGAAAATTGCGTATTCTTGGCTATGATTCCAAGTACGAGTCTTCAATTGAGGATTCAGAATTGATCAAATTTGCAGAGAATCAAAGGCGTGTCATAGTTACAAAAGACGAAAATCTTTCCAAAAGTGCTGAAAAGATAGGCGGCATTACGACAGTCCTCATTAGAGGAAATGATGAGATTGAGCAGCTAATCCAGATTGCAAAAAAGATCGGTCTTTCAAATTTTGTAATTGACACCAACTCTTCAAGATGTGTCAATTGTAATGGAAAAATCGAGGCTATTGATAAAATAAGAATCATGGAGAAGGTTCCACTCGGAATTTATGAAAGACAGGAAAAATTTTGGATTTGCAAGGGTTGCAAAAAAATTTACTGGGAAGGAACTCACTTGATAAAGATTCAAGAGTTTGTAGAAAAACTAAACCAGAGATTGAAATGAGTGTAATATCTGATCAAGATGGAGAGTTACTTGTCAGGACAGCAAGATCAGTTGTCATGGAATATCTCCAAACCGGAAAGCAGACAGCACTTTCTAGTGAAATCAAATCTAGATTTTCCTTCAACTCTGGAGTGTTTGTTACTCTAAACAAAGAAGAAAATCTCAGAGGTTGTATAGGATTTCCAACACCAGATAGAAAACTATACCAATCTCTTTTGGATGCATCTATAGCATCAGCAACAGAAGATCCGCGATTTTTGCCTGTAAAATATGATGAATTGGACAAGATTACTTTTGAGATAACAATTTTGACTCCTCCCGAAGTGGTAAAGGTACAAGATCCATCAGAGTATCCATCTAAGATAAGGGTTGGTAGAGACGGACTAATTGTAAAATGGGAGTTTGGTTCTGGTCTTCTGCTTCCTCAGGTCCCTGTAGAATACGGATGGAATGAAGAAGAATTTCTATCTCATACATGTGAGAAGGCAGGGGCTCCGTTTGATTATTGGAAGCAAAAGGGTACGGTAGTTTTACGATTCGAGGGGATTGTATTCAAAGAAACAGAACCAAGTGGCCCAGTAGTACGAATAGAACTATAGTATCTTGCCTTCTATTGCATCAACTGTGACCTCTTGACCATCTTTAAGGGATTCATAGTCTTTCTTTTCTGCCACAACCAATGGAATGTTTGAGATTGCACAACCCGATGCTGTTGTAATATCTGCCTTGAGACATATCATTGCAAGTGGTGCACATTTGTTGTATTTTAGTGAGTAAATTGTATATGCACCGACACTGCTGCCTATACCTTTTGGAAATACAAGAATCCTGCCTCCTACAAATTTGTCAAAGAGATCATGATTCTCGTCCCGTATCCTTCCCGTTATCTTGTCTACACCCCCAAGAAAATTCACTGGATTTTCTGCGCAAAGTACAGTGCCTTTTGCTTTTCCCCTAACGATTATCCTTGCATTCATTTTGTCTCCTCTTGAACAATTTGATCAAGACTTTTTAGATTGACATCTACGCCGTTTGATGTTCTCAGATAATATGCCCCCTTAACGCTGTTTGTAATGACAGAATCGACATCTTCTTTGTCTATGAGCGGAGTCAGGCATATGCAACAATCATAGAGTACTTCTGCGCCAGCTCGGCTTAGCTCTTTATCATAGCCTAGGTTTTTAATCTGTCCCTGTATAGCCCGTGGACAGAAAATCATGCAGCGTTTTCTAAATGATTGCCCCTTTAGTTTAGTTGTCAGATCTGATATTTCCTCCAGTCCGAGTTGTGGGCTTCCCAGCGTAATAACATCGCCTGATTCTGCCGTATTGAGTTCGTCTTTGACATTCTTCATCTCTTTATCATCAAAGTCCATCTTTTCTCCCCCCTCTCCTTCTCCCAGAGTAAACATACCACAGCTTCCAGAGGTTCCCATTCCTGCGCATAATGATTTGCAGCTACGTCTATCTAGTTCTTTTACGCCAGATATGGCAACTGAGCTGCCTGCTTCCTTTCCCGCAAAATATCCCAACAAACCGTATGTCAGTTCATCTTTCTGTTTGGTCTTCATTCTTATGGTGAGATTTGGTTTTCTACTTTCATCGTCTCGTAAATCAGAGTAGATGCTTTTTCCAGTAATTGCACTCGCTAGTGCACTGAACGCACTTTCTTTGTTAGTTTTTAGGGTAGAAATTGAATTTGCATAAATGGCAGCGTTACTTTCTGCAAAAGATACTTGGGTTCCTTTTTTTGGGAGCTCAAATATTTCATATGGAATGCAAGAAAAAGATGATATGGCACCCATCTTCTCATACGATTGTCTGATGCTATTTTGTTTTTTGATAAATTCCTCATCAAGTTCAAACTTTGAAACACTATCAGAATCAAACCCCATTGGGTTTACAGTGGTTTTTATCTTAAATTTTGCATCTTTGCTAATATGTGAAAGAAATTCCTCCCCTGCATCACCTATGGTATTATAATTTACTCCAGACAGATGAGCCCACTCTACTGGAATCAGTTTGTCTGCCCCTGTAGCCTCACCTATTGCCACAAGAACTCTGTATGCAAGTGCAAGAGTTTCTCCATGTTTTCCAGCAAGCACAGATTCTTCTTCTTTTGTTAGCTCCAATATGATGATCTTGTTATAACAGATATAATACTTTATGATCAAATGTGATCAGTTGGATAAGATAGAAAAAATTCTAGATGGAATGATAAAGACGATGGATGCGGTCAAGCCACCCCGAATGACTGCATTACGACAATTGCGTGAAGCTGAAAATGGAAGCCCTTTGAGCATTCTTATTGGAACAATACTTTCAGCACGAACAAGAGATGAAAATACATCTGCAGTGGTCAGAAAATTATTTTCACGATACAAGACAGCCCATGCCCTTGCAGGCGCAAAGATTTCAGATGTTGAAAAGATTATCAAGTCAACAGGATTTTATCACGTAAAGGCAAGGCGCATAATAGAAGTAGCGTCCATAATAGATTCAAGGTATTCTGGCAAGGTGCCACAAACATTGGACAAGCTAGTTGAGCTGCCAGGCGTGGGCCGGAAAACTGCAAATTGTGTTCTGGTGTACGCATTTGACAAGCCTGCCATACCTGTAGATACACATGTGCACAGAATTTCAAATAGGATTGGACTTGTTCAGACAAAGACCCCAGAAGACACAGAGGTTGAGCTAATGAAAAAAATTCCAAGAAAACATTGGATTCGGATAAATGATACATTTGTCATGTATGGCCAGAATATCTGTAAACCAATATCTCCAATGTGTACAGTCTGTAAGATAAAAAAAGAGTGTAATTATTACAAGACTATCTCTTCTTAGTCTTCATTAAAATGCCAATCAAGGCACCAGTTACTCCAACTACAATAAATGGCAAGTAGAAGATTGGGTTTTGTGCAGGATCTCCTGAAACTATGTTTATGGAAATGCTTCCTGAGGATGTGGCTGGAGGGTCAGAAGTTGAGTCCAGCCCAGATGCGTCAATATCCCTTACTGTGAATCCTGCCACATCCAAATTGTCAACAAGCACCTGCTGGCCTATTGAAGCAGATAATCCACCGTTACTAGTGTGTTGTACTGTTACGATCTGGCCTGGGCTCCATCCACCTGTCCTTTCATCTAGAATCACAAAGTATCCATCAGCTGGAGTATTGACAGCTACCCATAATCTATGATTGGGAGGACTGCCCATCCCAACCTCGATGAATTTCTGTTCCTTAGGATCTTCGTAAAGTCTGATTATAGCATTGCCGTTTGGATTTGCATATGTGAGCTTATTTTCCATGGTAAGTTGCCAATTAGTAACATGTTCATGAGGTAGCTTGAAGAAAGTGCCGTTATCTCTTACAACATTAAATGCGGCAGCAGGTATCTCTACTGTATCATAGTGTACTGATTTATTCATCGTAGCTTCTTGAGCATATACCGGTAAAAGTGGCGTTACCAGTAAAAGTGCAACAAGTGCCAGGCTACGCATAAGATGAGCTGGATTCATTTCAATAAAAATCTAGTCGACAAATGGATTATCCCAATTCATAAGTATCTTCGATACCTCAGGTCGGATCATGTATTCTGATGGACTTTGTTTTTCAAGGATCATCGTCCTAAGCTTTGTACCGCTAAGCTGTTCCTGAAATTCCTGTCCGTGTGGACAATTTCTTTCACTTGCAAAGGACAAACATTTTTTGCAATAAAAGAAGGCAGGATAGAATATTGGTTCAATTCCAATGTCAGGATAATCGTCAAATATTCTCTGGGAAGCAAAGGGATCATAATAATTGCCCACACCGGCATGATCTCTGCCTATTATGATATTAGTGCATCCAAAGTTCTTTCTCATTATGGCATGATGAATAGCTTCCTTTGGACCTGCGTATCGCATCTCTGTGTGTAGCGTAGCAAGATGGCAGCGATTCTGTGGATAGTAGTACTTGATCAGTGTCTCATAGGCTGTAACTATTACTTCATCCTTGTAATCGCCTGATTTTTTCTTCCCTATTAGAGGATTAACAAAAAGCCCGTCGTGTGTGTTCAGTGATGCCTTTTGAAGCATCTCATGTGCAACATGTGGCACATTTCTAGTTTGAAATCCAACTATTGTCTTCCACCCTGCCTTTTCAAACAGTTCCCTTGTTTCTCTTGGGGTTTTTCTGTATCTGCGAATTGGCGTTTCTGCTGGTCTTGCAATATAATCAATTTTGCCCCCCACTAGAGATTCTTTCATCGACATGGTTTTTGCTACTCCGGGATGTTTTTCATCAGTTGTACCATAAACTCCCTTTGCTGTTGCATTTTTATCAAATGTGTAGATCTCTTCTACATGCAAGACTGCAAATTTTGTACCGTTAACACTTAGTGCAACGTCTTTTGCATCTTTCATCTTTGTTGCAGTTTCTTTATCAACATCAAGCACTATTGGAACTGTCCAGGGAAGATCATTTGCTAATCTTCCCTTTGTGATCACCTTCTCAAAATCTTCTCGTAGAAGAAATCCCTCAAGTGGACTGAATATACCATCAGATATATTTTCAATATCGCTTGCCAGATCAGCGTCGACTTGTATCGAAAACAGGTTATCTTGGTTTTTGTTTGTAGATCTGTTTACTAGCTTACCGCCATGTGGTTGCGCAGTACCCATATCATTTACCTAGAATGTTACTTTCCGTGTTCCGCATGCAATCCACATTCTTTTTGGGGATCTGTTTCCCACCACCAGCGTCCTGCCCGTAATGGTTCCCCCGGTTTGATTGCACGTGTGCAAGGTTCACATCCTATGCTAGGATATCCCTTGTCGTGAAGTTTGTTGTAAGGTACACCATTATTCTTAATGTAATCCCAAGTTTGCTCCCAAGTCCATTCAATTATCGGATTTACTTTTATGATACCATTGTGTTGTGGATCAATCTCAATTCTTTGTACGTTAGACCTCACTTCAGTTTGGTCAGCTCTTAGTCCAGTTATCCATCCATCTACGGTTGAAAGCATTTTCTTGAGTGGATGAACTTTTCTGATGCCACAACATAGTTTACGATTTACCATACTCTGATAAAATAAATTCATGCCATTGACACGAACCATTTGTTCAACTTCATTAGAATCTGGAAACATTACTTCGATGTTTGTGTTGTACTTGTTTCTTATCTCATCCATGACATCATATGTCTCTTGATTTAATCTGCCAGTATCAAGTGTAAAGATTCTAGATTTTGGGTTTATTTTCATCATCATATCGATTACTACAACGTCCTCTGCTCCAAAACTTGATGCCATGGCTATTTTGGGGTGAAGATTATCTAATGCCCATTTGAGAACATCTTGCGGCGTCTTTAGTTTTTCGTTTAACTGCTGTATCTGTTCAGCAGTGAAGTTATGCATAAGAAAACGCATTCATTTTGGTCATATAATTATTTAGGTTGATTTTCTATCCTAGAATTATAAGTGAGTCAAAACATTGGAAACAGAATGAGTGAGAAGACTGTACTGGTTGTTTTTCCATCCGTTTTCTCATTAAATAAGATGAATGATTTAGAAACAAGCATCTCGACGATTCTTAAGATCAAAAAGCAAAGCTTCGCTTGTATACGAAAGAATGACTCTGTGATAATAGTAGAAGCAAATGATCCTGTTTTTGCTTCCTCTGCAATTGGATCACTTTTTGGCATTGACCGAATAGCTATTGCAAAAGAAGTTAAGAACCAGTTCGATACCGTGCTTTCCACAATTACAAGCACAAGCATGAATTTGTTACTGAAAGGTGAGAAATTTTACATCAAGGTTGAAGGAAAAGCTGCAGACTATTTGACAAAAGATTTGGAGGTTGCGGCAACTTCATCTTTAATCGAGAGAGCAATCGATATGCAAGTAAAGCCGGGTTTGGAATTGGATCACAGCAGATTACTTTACACATATCTTACAGAATCGTATGCCTATGTTTGCATTTTTGTAGATAAGGGATTGGGTGGAATTCCATATAATTCTCAAAAGGAACCCATACTTTGTTGCATGTATGATGAGTTATCTGCTATAGCATGTCTGCAGAGCATCAAAATGGGTTTTGATGTAAAGATGCTAGTAAGCTACTCAAACGATTCAGATCTTCTCAAGATATCTAAAATGATAAACAGGATGTTACCATCAATCGTTCAAGAAAAAATTACGCTTCAGTTCTGTAAAATGCCCAAGACTCAAGACCAATTAATGAAAATTCTAGTAATGATTTATCTCATGGTATCTATTGCATCATCTAGAAAAATCAAGCGTGTAGCATTACCAATCTTACCCTTTGCATTTCCTGTATGGTTTATAGAAGATAGTACGAGAGTTGTTTTTCAGAAGAACTTGGTACCATGGCTTCCACTTGCTGGCATGGATTCAAGTATTCTTGAAAATTCTAGGCAGATAGGACTGGAGAAGTATATTACAAATCTAGAGAGCTTGTGTAAATCAAAATTTACCAAAAGAAACATTCCAAAAAAGAAAATTCAAAAAAACGTTAGCGATGCGCTAAAAAGTCTTCAATCAATATCGTTAACTGTGGGACCAAAAAATGTACATGATATAATTGATTCCCTGAGAATGAATCATTGAGAATTTAAGTAGGACCAATTTAGTTGCATGCATGAAAAAGATAGGCGGGTTCATTAATCCATGGGGAAATGGTCATTTCACCAGAATGATGGCCCTTGATGATGTGATTCGTCAAAACGTAAAGGATGATCTTGATATTCATTATTCAAGTAGCGGAGAAATTTACCAAAAGCTCATCAAGAGATTTTCTGCAAAAAAGGAAAATCTTCACAACATAGTAATTCCTACACCCATTGATGGCAAATGCGGCCCAAGCATTACTTTATCTTTATTTAACATTCTTCTCCCTGTTGCAGGCAGGAAACCTCTTGTTTCTGTGATGGCAAAATACCTAATCGCTGAAGGAAAATTGTATGATAAGCAGAAATTTGATCTTGTTATTAATGATGGCGATGTTGGTTCAAACATCATAGCAGAAAAGAGAAATGTCAAGTCCATCTTTATTACAAATCAATTCAGACCTAAGCTTTGGGTGTCACGATCATTTTTTTATCCAGCAGTAATGTACATATCAAAGAAAATTGCAAAGGCTTCAAAGATAGTTGTTGCAGATTCTCCCCCTCCTTATACTATATGTGAATACAACCTCAACTTTCCTGAAAGATTGAAGAAAAAAATAGTGTATGCGGGGCATTTTTCAAACAGCGCTACAATTAATCATGGCCCAAAGTCAGATTTGGAGAAATTGATTGAAAAAACAGATAATTTTGGATACTGGATGATAACTGGTAACAAGTCAACAAACAAGGCAACATCCACCAAATATGAAAAGGTCTTTCATGCCACTGAAATGAATAATGAGAGGAGGATTGTCTCACATGCAAAAAATGACCCTTCTTTAGATAAGGTACTTGGTAAGAACGGTAAGGTATACTCAATTTCTGAAGCATTTGAGAAAAATATCGACTGGATTCAGATAGATGTAGGATTTCTCTCTGAACAAGAAAAAGACATCGTCTTGAATTTGTGTAAATATGCCGTGATAAATGGTTCTCATACTGCAATGGGGGAGATATTAGGTGCAAAGGCAAAGCCAATCATAGGAATTCCTGTCTATGACGAACATACAAACCAGATAAAATGGGCCGAAGAGAGAAATCTTGGCATTCTTGCTACTACCACCAAGCAAACAGTGAGTGCAGTTTCTGAAATACACAACAACTACAACAAGTATCAGGAAAATCTGGTAGAATTTGCCAAAAACTATGACAGAAATGGGACTAGGAAAACTGCAAAGATCATTTCAGAAATGCTAGAAGACTAACTAGAAAGAAATATAATTTTTAAAATATAATTTCAAATTCTGGTACGCGGCATTTTTCGATGGGCGAACTGACCAGTTAGGGATGAAGACATAGACCGCGTACCAGAAACTAGCAAAAGCTTTTATGGATAACTCTAGTGATCGCGTCATTGACCGAGTGTCCTGAGTGTGCAGCCAAGCAGGTTCAGATAGAAATGAAATTCGATCCTAACACAAAGCATTTCATTTGTAAAAAATGCGGATTGTTTGCCACCAGAGAACAGATAAGTGATATAAAATACAGATTAAATAAACGTGAGAAGACACGAGAAGACAAACATGATGAATATCGTGACTGGTGGCAATCAAGCAAGAAAGAAAAACAGGGTTAATTACAAAGGTGAGCAGTGATGACTAAAGAAATTCCAAAGTGGGCACAAGACGAGATAAAAAATGCCAAATTTGGAAAGCCAGAGATCGTCACAAGAACAGGTTACATACTTGAGATATACGACAAGGACATGAAATTAGACGCTCAGGTTTACGAAGCTGTGGAAGATGGCAGAAAAATCATAGAGGGTATGAGTTTACCAAAAAAGATCAAGCCGTCAGACCTTATGAAAGGTGTGGTTTATGAATTCACAATCAATGCTTACAAGGCTCCCTTAGGCAAAAAACTCATAGAATTCCTCAAAAAAGAGATGGAAATCGACATGGATACGATATATCAATTTGATCTTGCAAGCCTTGAGATGATGGATGTTGATTCGGATTCTGCCAGCTCCGAGGAACCAGAGGAATAAAGTATAGAATTTAATTTATTTTTGATCTTCTAAAAATTATACCAACTATTGGATTTATCAGATATGGAAATGTCTGCTTGAACCATATAGCTATTCTTACAAATTGAGGAACCACAATCTCAAGCCTAGGTGAAGTGGCAGCTCTCACAACAGCTTTTGCTACAGTATTTGCGCTAAGGGCTGTAGTATATCTTGGCATTTTGTTAAATGAGTTATGATTAAAGAAGCTAGTTTTTACCATTATTGGGCTTACGACTGTTATTCCTACACCAGTTCCTTTCAGCTCGTGATATAGCGATTCTGAAAAACCCAACATTGCAAACTTGGATGCACAATAACCAGCCATTCCAGGAATACCAAAACTTGCAGCCACCGAAGCCACATTTACAATGTGGCCAGATTTCCGGTCTAACATTTTTGGTAAAAAAGTCTTGGTGCAATACACCATACCGAGATAATTTGTTCCCATCTGTGACTCTACTTCTTCTGCCTTGAGATCATCGAATATACCATAAATTCCAAAACCTGCATTGTTTACAAGTATATCAACAGTACCAAATTTTTCTAAGACTTGCTCACTCATTTGATTTACTTGGTCCTTTTGAGATACATCACAAGCACACACAAGAACTTGAACTTGATACTTGGAGAGTTCTTTTGCGACTTGCTCAAGCTTGTCCTTATCCCTTGAAACAAGCACAACAGAAGCATGTAATTTAGCAAATTCTAGCGCAGCTTCTTTTCCAATGCCGCTTGATGCTCCAGTGATTACAACTATTTTTCCTGAGTAATTCACAATGAAAAAGTAAAGATAGTGAAGATAAAGTGCTTTCTATGTCGTCTTTTGGTTTTTGATACTTGGGTATACTACCTTCATGAGAAATAGCCAACTTATGACCAGGCCTACGTGATAAGTTGCGATCCTCCAAGCGATGATGATATTCCACTGAAGGCTATCCTTTGCAGCTTCATACGTTAACGTATTCAGATGCCCTAGATAGGCCCATATGGCAAACTCGGTCAGACCAGAACCACCAATAGTTACTGGAAGATTTCCTATTGCATTTGCGGCCATCGTAGCCATTAGAGAATGGAAAAAATTTATGACAAAGCCTGCCCCATTTGCAATTATCATAAACGAAAGTCCATAAAATGACCAAGTGAATACCGAAATTATCATTGATACTACAAAGGCTTTTTTCATTTGTTGATTGTGCCGCGTTTCCCTACTCATATCACAAATTTCTTTCATCCAAAGATTTGTCTTTTCAATATATTGCAAAGAACGGCCTTTTCCCACTCTTGCGACAATTCTTGAAATCCACCCCGGTACCTGAAACGTTCTTTTAGACGATAAGAAAAAAAGCGAAGCCCAAACCCCTGTTATGGGCAAACTAACTGCAAGTATGGCTATACCTACTACATATGCTCCATAGGCAAAGGAAAAGGCTGCAGCGGTAATAGCAAATATTCCCGCTACCAAAACCTCTGTTACGATCTCCACAATTGTAACGTAGGATGCTTTCCCAACTGGTACGCCTTTCTTACTTAACCACATAATTCTTACCAACTCACCCCCTACAAAAGAGGGGGTCGTTGATGTAACAAACTCACTTCCTATCCTTACCGAAATTATTCTCCAGTTTACATCGATTGGTCCTAAAAATTTCCTAACTAAATAATTGAATTTCAAACCTTGAGTAAATAGCTTACCAGCCATAGCAAACGCGGCTCCAATAAATGGTACCATGCCTACCGCAAGCAGATTTGCAAGGCTAACATTAAACGTGGCAGCAATAATCAGAAATGGTATTATACTTACAGGCAGTGCCAATAGTTTCCAATTCATAGCATGCTTATTCATGGATGGAAATATAAGCTCACCATAGAATAGTTGATCAAAAATGAAAGTGATTTTTCTTGTAGGAACTGCTGGATCTGGAAAATCTCTACTGACTTCAAAAATTCTTGATTATTATACTAGAAATGGTCATTTTGTTGGAATATTAAATTTGGATCCCGGAGTAGAAAATCTTCCATACACATGTGATGTGGATGTGAGAGATTATGTGGATATTGTATCAATAATGAGACAATATGACCTAGGTCCAAATGGATCCATGATCATGGCAAATGATCTCATTGCTTCCAAGATTGATGAGTTACAACGAGAGATAGATAACGTGAACCCAGATTATTTGATAGTAGATACCCCGGGTCAAATTGAGTTATTTGCATATAGAGCCAGTGGGCTCTTTTTTGTACAAAATCTAAACGCGGAACAAAAAACCTCAATATTTCTTCATGACGGCTCTCTTATTACAACCGCAGTTAATTTTGTATCAATAGCATTACTTGCAACATCTGTTAAACTGAGATTAGGTTTACCCCAAGTAAATGTGATAACAAAAGTAGATCTCATAGAAGACAAAATTAAAGACATACTAAAATGGTCTTCAAATATGGCAAGCCTTGAAGAGGCCATTGCAAAAGAATCAGACGGTGAGATCTATGCTCTTACCTCAAATCTTTTGAGGGGTATGAATTTGGGCGGACTTGCTCAAGGATTGATTCCCATTTCAAATGCTACCGGAGATGGCATGATTAATCTTCATGCAGCTTTGAGTAGAATTCTTAACATGGGAGAAGAGATGGAAGATTATGGTTGAGAGTGTAACTGTAAAAGCTCCATGTTCTACTGCTAATCTGGGTCCAGGGTTTGATGTTTTTGGATTGGCATTAGATGCATATTATGATCAAATCCAGTTAAAAAAGGAAGGTAAAGGAATCAAAATTCAAAGTCTTTATTCTGTACCCATTGAACCTGAAAAAAATTCTGCAGGAATTGTAATAAAAGAGATGGCTAGAAAATTTAAAATAAAAACTGGCCTAGTCCTGAAAATTAAGAAGGGTGTACCAACAGGATTTGGCATGGGCAGCAGTGCAGCCTCAGCAGCTGCTGCAGCGGTTGCCTTTGATGCCTTGTTCAAATTGAGACTCGATAGAATTGACTTGGTTAGATATGCAGGACTAGGCGAGATGGCTAGCGCAGGATCAGTTCATTACGACAATGTTGCTGCATCAGTTATGGGTGGATTTGTTATAGTAAGAACAGATCCGTTTAATGTAATAAAGATCGACCCCCCAAAAGACTTGGTTCTTTGTGTGGCTATTCCAAAAATTCACGTACCCCAGAAAAAGACAGAGGTGTCAAGGAAAGTTCTTCCAAAACAAGTAAAACTCTCAGATCATGTCAAGAATCTCTCTAATGCATCGACATTAACTGTAGGATTTATGAGAAAAGACGTTAAATTGATAGGCAATTCCATAAATGACATAATAGTGGAACCTGCAAGAAAACATTTGATTCCAGGTTTTGATAAAGTAAAGAATAATGCCCTAGACGCAGGTGCTATGGGAGTAACAATTAGTGGGGCTGGGCCATCTGTGATTGCTTTTACATCAATATCTGGCAATCCTAGAAAAATATTGAACTCTATGAAAAAGGGATTTGCTTCAGCCAAGACAGAATGTACAACGGTAATATGCAAACCAAGCAGAGGAGCTACTGTTATCTAGTTATTTTTTATGTAGAAAAGAATTCATCCTATCTTCTCTTTCCTTGGTTGAAAAACAAAGAGACCATGAATAAATTTCGAGCTTGAGCCCAGTATCCAAACTTGCATCCATTCCCTTATTGACAAGCATTTTAGAGATTCCTACTGCAAAACTACTGTTTTTTACAACATTTTCAGCGTAAGATTTGGTTTCGGAAAGTAGAGTTTCAGATGAAAAAACTTTGTTGACTAGACCCATCGACAAAGCTTCCTCTGCACTGATTCTCCTACCTGAGAAAATCAAGTCTTTTGCCCTTGCAGGGCCCACAATTCGCAACAGCCTTTGTGTACCACCCCACCCTGGGCAGATACCTAATGTTACTTCGGGTTGGCCTAGCTGTGCATTTGGTGATGCAAACCTAATATCACAAGAGAGTGCTAGCTCACAACCGCCTCCAAGTGCATAGCCATTTATTGCAGCTATTACTGGTTTTTCCAATTTTTCTATCTTGTTTAAAACTTCATGGCCCCTGAGTGCATATTTTTCTGCTTCTGTCGGCCCAATCCTGCTCATGTATTCAATGTCTGCACCTGCCGAGAATGCTTTTTGTCCGGCTCCTGTAATTATGATCACTTTTGATGAGTCTTTCTCCAATTCATCTAAAACTGAGATAAACTCATTCATGACTTCAAGACTCATTGCGTTTAGCTTATCTGCTCTGTCTATTGTAATTTGTACAATGTCATTCTCTTTTTCTACCTTAAGATACTGCATATCAAAACATCATGAATCTCCAAATTAAACTTACCAGATTGGTTTGAAGGTTAGATCTATAGTATGTGGCACTGATCACATGTAATGACGCCGATTTTTTTACACTATTACTTTCAATGATCTCTTCTTTAACATAAAGTATAACGGGGTACCAATGCAGGCTGGTGTGCCAATACTGATATGATATAGGAATTTTCTCATTTATTTCACTATTAAAACCGGACATTTAGCTGAGTGGCATACAGCATTACTCACGCTACCTAACACAAACTGATTAAATCCTGTCCGTCCGTGCGAGCCCATTACAATCAAATCAATCTTTTTTGAGGTAGCAAAGTTGATAATTTGTTTTGAGATAGATTTTGTTTCAATAACATGAACAGAAAGTGGAATGTCTTCATCTTTTGCTGTCTTTTCTAATTTTGAGATAAAATCCATTGCAAATTTCTCTGCATCTTTGATTATTTGCAAATGCGCTTTTTTATTAATGCACCATGCACTGATGTTTTCTTTTTCCAAGCAAGCCAGAACACTGATCTTGGCGTCATACTTTTTTGCGATTTCAAGTGCAAAATTAAATGCTTTAACCGAGTATTTTGATCCATCGACAGGCACTAGAATATTTTTGATCATCATACTTGGTCTCCAAAATTACTCTTTCTAATGACATCCACTTTTGTCACAGCTA
Organism: Nitrosotalea sp.; assembly: GCA_050749405.1. GTDB lineage: Archaea > Thermoproteota > Nitrososphaeria > Nitrososphaerales > Nitrosopumilaceae > Nitrosotalea. The sequence goes on along the minus strand of JBOGRD010000002.1, from coordinate 147,760 downwards.
GATAGATGACTGTAGCCAAGATAATACCAAAGAAAATCATACTTGTTATTTCAGGTCCCAATCCCAAGCCGCCGTTGGTCACATCTTGTGAAAGATAGTCACCTATGGAAGCCCCAAGAGGACGTGTCAGAATGTATGCTAACCAAAATGCCAAGACAGCGTTTACCTTGAAAACAAAATGACTTATTGCAACAGCTCCAATCATTGCAGCAAAAACGCCTAAAGAAAGTAGGTATCCAATGTCTATCTTTTCAGCCAATAGGTCCCCTGCAGCAGTTCCAAGTGCAAATGTAACTAAAATTGCCAGCCAATAGAACGCCTCTCTTCTGGTAGTTACAATTGTATGAATTGACAATGTTCTTTCTTTCTTATACCATACAGCAAAGACTATTGAAAGCGAGATGCCGAAGGCTATGGTACTGATAGTCAAGGGCACCCCGATTCTGTCAGTCAGGTTGTCCGTGATGAGGGTTCCCACTATGCTAATTAAAACAACTGCAAGCCAGTATACCCCAGGAACATATTTTTTGGCTTTGAACTGGAAGAAAAGTGTTACAGCAAGCAATGCTCCCATGATTAACGTTACTCCGTCAAGTCCCAAATTCAACCCGGTATTCAAAAAGTCTGCACCTGTTTCACCTACTGTGGTGCATAGAACCTTGATTATCCAAAAAAAGATAGTGATTTCTGGAACCTTGTTTAGCATTAGTTCAGTTCGTGACTTCTGATGATCTTTATCTTTCATTTTTTTCACTATGTGTAATTGATATTAATTAGAATAATAAACAGTCCAAACGTTTTTCGTTCCAATCTGAGGTTTTTTTATTATTCTAGTATAATAGAATAGAGGTACACTTGTCTAAGTATGAACAAACACTACTGATATGATATGGATTTTGATTATATTAAAAATAAAATAAAAAAAATTATAAAAGAGAGGGAGAGTTTCCTCTACTTTTTCAATTCAGTCTGGTCATTTTGCTCTCCATCTCCGTCACCTGTTGATCCTTGGGTTGCACTGTTGTGGTCGTCATTGGTCTCGCCATCGTTTTGGTTGTCTGCTCCATTATCTGCATCATTTACTGCATCCGGAGTATCTGGCTGGTCAACTGTTGCTGGCGTAGTTGTTTGAGCAAATACATTACTTGTCATTCCAAATCCAATGGCTATTACTGCTATTGCCATCAGCGGAATTGCCAAGAGTGTTTTTTTGTTTGTCATGTTGTGTTGTTTCTCCTCTTAGGATGAATAATCACTTTTTTGTTATATTATAATTGAGGAACATCTAACTAACTTTCATAAATTTTATGATAGTAAAAATCAACACTACAGCATCAACACTTAGCTGATTGCACCTATAGTGTCATTACTCTTTATTATGGAAAGTTTCTAGTGGTAGAAGGAGAAGACTGTTGGGAAATGAGAAAAATGAGGGTGATTCCCAAATCAGATCTAAAATATACGATTACATTGAAAAAAATCCAGGTGCTCATTTTAGAATGATTACAAGAGAGTTACAATTAGGAATGGGTGCAACCCAGCATCATCTTAATGTATTAGAAAGATCTGGAAGGATAAAATCTCGAAGAATCAATTTATACAGACACTATTATGTGATGGATGTACTTGAAACAGAACATCATGTACTTGCTTTTTTAAGACAAGAAACGACGCGAGACATACTCATCTATTTACTAGAGCATCCTTGGTCTACACAAAGCGATATTGTAAATTTCAAGGGATTTTCTGCACCAACAATAAGCTGGCACATGTCAAGACTTGAAGAGGCTGGTCTTATCAGGTCTGTGAAAGAGGGACGAACCATAAAGTATCTTATAGTGGACAATCAGGGCATTGCCGCTGCACTTAAAACCTATCATGCAAACATTTGGGATAAATTGCTCAGCAGATTTGCAGAACTCTTCATACAGATATCATCAGACACAAAGGAGAATGGGGACTAGTGCTACAGAACATCTTCTTGGCTGTAAGCAACATGACAGAGGTCGGAGGCGAGGTGCCGAATCTTCCAGAATCTCTTGATTTTGCTACTGGAATATTTGCAGCAGTATTACTTGTAATGTCATTACTAGCCTACAAACGAACCAATCTGAAAAGGCTTCTTTTTGTTAGCGCTGCTTTTGGTCTTTATGCTTTTAGGGCAATACTACCAAGAATGGAGATTCTCCTGCCATCCGTTGAAGCAACTACAGTAGAGGTCACACTATCCTCAATTGGATTTGTCATATTGGCATTGTTTTTTGTGGCAATAGTAAAAAAGAGATGAGAAATCCGCAATTTGAAAAAGAATCAAAGAATAGAATATGTTAGCTAATAAAAAAAGCAAATAATCAACATTGTTTGAAATGATTATAGGATTATGAATAAATTCCTAGATCTCATTGCAAATAGGAAAAGAGCATTATCTACTAAATTATTAAAGTCTGGGGATGTTCTATAATGATTTCATTTTATGCCTGTTATCGAACATTGAATAAAACATTAGATTTAATCAAATGTCTCACAACAGACATAGAAAAAATAGAAACCGAGTTATACTGCACTTCGTACAATTGAGCTGCTTTGAATTCGTTGGGTTTACTCTCTGCTTTTGGTGCAGCCATATGTTGGGGAACTTTTTTTGTTCCTATTAAAAAGGTAGGCATTACAAATGTCTGGCAATTGCAGGGTGCTACTGGTATAGGTGTTATCCTATTTGCTGTTCCAATTGGCTTTTTGTGGGGATTCCAAGTCCTGCCAGCAGGATTACTAGGTGGAGCAATATGGACAGCAGGGAATGTACTTGCACTTTATTCCGTTAGATTGATTGGCCTTTCTAGAACATCGCCGTTTCTTGCAGGTTTTAGCATTCTAGCATCATTTTTGTGGGGAATTTTGTATTTTAATGAGAAATTCAACTACATGGTTCTTGCTATTATTGCAGTAGGATTGCTGCTTGTAGGATTAATTTTTATCTCAAATACATCAAACAACTCACCCATACGAAAGAAGGGATATCTGATTGCAATTGCATCAGGGCTAGTTGGCGGCTCTTATGTTATTCCTCTCCAAGCTACTCATTCACTTCAAGCCGGATTCTTTTCCTCTAGTCTTGCCATATTTGCAATTGGCATACCAATGCTATTGCTTTCAAGAAAACTTGCAAAGAGGGAGATGTTGGCAGGAGCTCTTTCTGGAGGCATATTCAACATAGGAAGCTTATCGGTCTTAGTAGCTGTTGGATTGATTGGAATTACTGTGGCCTATCCCATATCACAGACAGCTACATTATTTGCAATCTCTTGGGGAATTTTGTATTTCAGGGAAATTGCTCATAGAGAGAACATATTCAAAGTCATTACTGGCGCCGGCCTAATATTGTGTGGAGCCGCATTGATCACAATCGCATAGTCAAGCATTTTATTTGGTTGAAAATTATTGTATTCAAATTGAAAGCAATTGTAGTATTTAGTGGCGGAATAGACTCTGTATGCACTGCTATTTATTTACGTAAACGTTATGATATTTACGGAATCACTTTTTCGTATGGTCAAAAAGCTGACCAAGAGCTAAGTACAGCAAAGCATTTTTCCAAAATACTGAAATTTCGAGAACATAAGATAATTGATATAGAATTTATGAAGGGGTTGTATGAAAAGACAAACGCTTTAACATATTCAAAAATGAATATACCGTCCAAGTTTGACTATACCATAGTTGTTCCAATAAGAAATGCTGTTTTTCTTTCCATAGCATCTGCTTGGGCGTTTTCAAAAAATGCTAATCTAGTGGCATATGGCGCTCACAAGGACGATCAATCATATCCAGATTGTAGACCCAAATTTTCTAGATTACTGGCAGATGCACTTAACGAGGGAGAGATTGACGGTATAAGAAAAGGTTTGAGAAAGAAGATTAGAATCTGGAGCCCCTTTGTTGAGGGCCTTTCTAAGAGTAATCTTCTCAAGATTGGTCATGGTTTGCTTGGAGATGACATATTCAAAACTTGGAGTTGTTACTCTCAATCAAAAATACACTGTGGAAAATGTGAATCCTGCAATAATAGAAAGATGGCTTTTCGTCAAGCAAACATGATAGATAAAACTAGATACAGATCTAGCTAGTCTAGATTTTTAGTGCAGGTCTTTTTAAAAGAATCGGACGCACAATAAGATAGTACAGTGGATATGGTATGCCAACGAGACCCCAGAAGATCCAATTAGTCATAGACTCGTCAAAACCCAATTTTTTAAAGTAGTCAATTGAGCTTGCTGCAAGTAGCATTCCAACTGCCATTATAATGAAGAATTCAATTGCATACCATGCAAAGGCTGGCCAAGAGTCTTTTGGAACATGGACATTGTTATGTACACCCATGTTTGTCGTGAATTGGACGTTATTATTTAATTTTTCAGATTACGCGACATTTGGTCTGGATCTACCGCTATAAATCAAACTTAGAACATCAGTTCTTGCTTCTTTTGTATCATAAGTGCCTCTTGAGGCAATAGTTGTCACCATAGCGTCATTTCTTACGCCACGCATCTTCATACAAAGGTGTTCTCCTTCTGCTATCACTAATACTCCTCTTACTTCTTCAGAATGCAGTTCATCTGCTATGTTTTTTGTAATTCTCTCTTGTATTTGCAATCTAGCTGAATATTTTTCTACAAGGCGAACTAGCTTTGATATGCCAAATACTTTACCATTTGGAGCATATGCTATTGTAATCTTGCCAAAGAATGGCAACATGTGGTGTTCACACATGGAGTAAAATTGTATATCTTTTGCTATAACCACATCAGAATCTTCAGAGAATTTAACTGAGAGTTCTGACTCTGCATCATATCCCTTGAAGATCTCTTCATACATATCTGCGATTCTGCTTGGAGTGTCCACTAGACCCTCTCTTGTCGGATCTTCGCCTATCTCAGCAATCAATTCTCGAATTAGTTTTTTTACTCTCTCTTTATTCATCATGGTGCTCCTATGAATTTGTGCAACTGAGGTATGATACGTACTTCTTCATAATAAGTGTGAACTACGTCATAAAAGTCTAGAAGCTGCTTCAAATCTGGCTCTTCCATACCATACGTGGGCTGTATTATAAATCCTGCAACTTTGGACTTTGATGTCATATCAAAAATGTTCTTGAGAAGCTGTTTGAAGTGTTCGATCTTGGTTCTTGAGCTCACAACTATTTTGATGTAAGTCACTTTACCAGAATCAACAGCAAGTTTCAAACATTGTAATTCATTTTCTAAAAGTTTAGAATAATGAACTTCATCTACAAATTCAGAGTCAAGAGTTTTGAACTCAATTTTGATGTAATCAAAGTAGGGCAAAACTTGGTCAAATCTTACAGAATCAAAACAAGATGACTCTAGGTAGGTTGGAATTTTCTTTTGTTGGACAAATTTTGCTAATTCAGATACTGCTTCAGATTGGACAAGCGGATCTCCACCAGTAAAATTTACTTTGTATGTATTTTTTGCCAGATTGTTTTCAATTAGCTTCTTTGCTTCATCCAACGAATATTCTCTTCCCGATATCATAGGTAATGCATCTTTTGTATCACAGTAGAAACATTTGAAAGGGCATCCTGCTAGTCTAACAAAAAGTGTCTTGGTTCCATAAAGAATTCCTTCTCCTTCCACTGATGTGAATATTTCGTACAGTCTTACCTTCAAGTATTCGATCTCTGTTTATTCAGTATTTATTTAATTGGATTCCATGATGAACAATTTTTACCAAAATGCTTTATCTGATTAAAGAGAAGGACCACACAGTGAGAAAAATAATTCTCCTGCTCATCTTTGCAATTTCAGCAATTTTCATCACTTACCAACAGGCAGATGCCATAACTATCACTGCAACTCCCCAGACTCCTGTTTTTGGTCCAAATGACCCGATAATTGTGAATCTTAAAATTCAAGGATACAATGGCGGTCCAATAGCGTGGGTAGCCCACAGGCCAGATAATTCCACAATATCAGGCAACCTTGCCCAGGTAAAAGGAGATGGATCTGCCGTACATCAAATAATAAGAAATGCTTTTGACAATTATTTTGGAAATTGGTCGATTGACTACACATACGACGGCGTAAATCAGACAGCCAGTTTCAAGGTAAATCCAATCGTACTAACTGTTTTCACTGACAAGGACCTCTATTATGAACCAGATATGATGAAAATTAACATCACCACTTCGTATTACATACCAATTGCAGCACAAGCAGAATTTTTCCATCTAAATTTCTATGACCAGAAGGGAAATATTCTAAAGGACATACCTCAGATTGACATAAGAGCATCACAGCACAGTACAATCTACAATTTTCATATGACAGAACTTGCAGATTATGGTCACCCACCAGGATTGTACAAGCTGCGTATTCAGTACTATAACACAGTGGTCCAAGTACCATTTCTTTTAGGTAAATATTCTGATCTCATGAAAGTATCCACGAAGACAGACAAGAGTACTTACCAAGTAGATGATGTAGTCAATATGGAACTATTGTTCACTAGGGTTACACAGTCTAACGGTACATTAACAATAACAGGTCCTTCTGGAAGTGTCACCACTCACCAGTTTCGGGTATATTCTGTACACACTCCTCTAGTTTTAAATGGTATAACGAAGGATATTGGGACGTATAATTATGTAGTCCAGTACGGGGGTGTCAGTCAACCAGGTTCGTTTAATGTTACTGCAAATCCAGCTCCACTACCAAACATAAAATTGGATGTATTTCTTGACAAGTTAAACTATAGACCAGGAGAAATTATTCATGTAAAGATTCATACCTCTCAAGTCATCATAAATTCGACAAGCCTTTGGGTTGTAGATCCAAATTCTGTAGAATATCCAAGATTATCGTTGCCAATAACTGCAGTTGATACAATATTGCCACATAAGATAGGTAAGAATGACATTTCCGGTAAATGGGAACTATACATAGATTATGACGGAATAGTCAGATCTATTCCTTATTTTGTTGGTGGTCATCCAGTAGATGACATAGAAATGCTCAACACAAATCAGTTTAGTGTACCTACTTTTGTATCAAACTTTGCAACAAACTTTACTGCTCCAACAGGAATAGCTATTGATTCTAGCGGTGACATTTATGTAGTAGATTCTGGAAATTCGCAAGTAAAAAAGTTCGATTCTAATGGAAAATTGCTGTTATCATGGGGAAATCCTGGATCAGGGAATGGTCAACTATTGCATCCAAATGGAATTTTTGTTGGAAAAAAGTACGTCTTTGTTGCTGATACAGGAAATGCAAGAATAGATATCTTTAACAAAGATAATGGAGAATTCATTTATTCTTTTGGGGGTTATGGCAATAGCAAAGGAATGTTTCACACTCCAGTTGGACTTGCTGCAGATAGTCAAGAAAATATTCTTGTTGCAGATTCTGGAAGAAACACAATTCAAGAATTTAATACAGATTTTACCTTCATGAGTGAGTTCAAATCTTTACTTACAGACAACGGTAATTTTACAGCAACCAGTGGAATAGCGGTTGACTCCAAAGGCAATATCTATGTATCTTCACCAGATAACAAAATTCTAGAATTCTCAAGCATTGGTAATTTCGTAAACTCCTTTGGTTCTCAAGGCTCAGAAGTGGGGAGATTCAATAACCCTACAGCAATAGCAATAGACTCGAATGGTAATTTTTATGTTGCAGATACTTGGAACCACCGCGTTCAAAAATTTGATCCTTATGGAAATTTTGTTTTGAGTTGGGGATCGGCAGGAACTTCAGTAGGTCAATTTGAGGAACCTGTCGGACTTGCAATAGATCAGTCAGATAATATCTATGTGGTAGACAAGAAAAATAACAACATTCAGAAATTTTCGTTATATGGAATAGCCTCCCAGACAATACCTAGCTGGGTAAGAGATAGAGCATTATTGTGGTCCGAGGGTGCCTTGGATAAAAGAGATTTTGCTCTGGCTGTAAGATACCTTACAAATCATGGTGTACCAAATACAAATCAAATCAATGAAACCGTAGTAAAAATTCCGGATTGGATGAAAAAAGAAACCAATTGGTGGGTGTTGGGTCAGATTGATGATGAAACTTTTATCAGCAGCCTCAAGTATCTCCTTTCTTCAGTAATTACCATTCCTGTAGATGGTACAAATATGTCAGTAACACATAGTATAACAAACGGAAAAGTTCTTGATATCAAAGCTGACACCAATTCAAAGTCGCTGATTGTATCAATTCAAACAAATGGTAATGACACACTGACAATTAACATGCCAAGAGCACTGATTGATGCAAAGAAGATTGATGGCAACGATAATCAGTTCTTTGTGCTAAATGATGGCCAAGAAAACGATCAATTTCAAGAGACTAGTAATACTTCTACCGCTAGAACGCTCAAAATTCCATTCACAGATGGGACATCACAAATACAGATAAGCGGTACGATCGTAATTCCAGAGTTTGGTCCAATTGCAGCAATGGTGCTTGCAATTGCAATCGTATCAATAATTGTAATATCAACCAAGACAGGACTAAGATTTACACCTAGAGTGTAAAACCAGTCCGAAAATTTTAAAAGTTTAAGACATGATTTGTGTGGTCTTTCTGGCAAATAGTCCTGCAATGAATATCAGAGCACCAAGAATCCCGATAAGACTTCCAACAAACTCTACGGTATCACTAAGACTTGTTTGCATAGGAGCAAGAAATACAGCAAGTATCGCACCTATTACAATCATTGGGATCCCAATACCTATTGAGATTTGTTTTGAAACCATTTGCTATGCTCCTATCAAAAATCTATATGAATTTTATGAAATAGGTCCTGTGTAGAAAACGATGGCTTCAATCTAAATAGAGACCACATAGGGGACAGAATTTTTTATTAATTTTGATGGTGATTTTGGGTTTCAGGTTTATGGTCGTTCTGTGTTTTTTTATGATCATTGTGTCCTGTATTTTGTCCTGATGCTGTAATG
>JBOGRD010000002.1:0-138671 GCA_050749405.1 Nitrosotalea sp. | reverse complement strand
TTTGTAGGTGAAGTTGGAGATGTTGGAGTGAGCGGTGGTGTATTAGGTACAGTTGAGTTTGTAGGTGAAGTTGGAGATGTTGGAGTGAGCGGTGGTGTATTAGGTACAGTTGAGTTTGTAGGTGAAGTTGGAGATGTTGGAGTGAGCGGTGGTGTATTAGGTACAGTTGAGTTTGTAGGTGAAGACATCTCTACCGATTTCTCAGTTGACTGGGCTTTTTGATAAGCTTGGATTATCTTTATCAGATTTATTGCTTGGTCCACCTTACCTTCCGATACTAACTTCTTGAGTTCTGCAACCATATCTCTGGGATTGTTTTCTGTGGTAATGTTAGAGTTGTGTGCAATAGGCGGTGTAATGTTAGAGTTGTTTGTGATAGGTGGTGTAATGTTAGAGTTGTTTGTGATAGGTGGTGTAATGTTAGAGTTGTTTGTGATAGGCGGTGTAATGTTAGAGTTGTTTGTGATAGGCGGTGTAATGTTAGAGTTGTTTGTGATAGGCGGTGTAATGTTATTGTGTACAATAGACGGTGTAATGTTATTGTGTACAATAGGCGGTGTAATGTTAGAGTTGTTTGTAATAGGTGGTGTAATGTTATTGTGTACAATAGGCGGTGTAATGTTAGAGTTGTTTGTGATAGGTGCAGCGCGAGAAGAATTCACAGGTATGACATTTTGTGTAGCGTTAAGTTGACTGGTTTTATTGAGTTGCACAATTTGGTTTTCGGCAAAATTTTTCTCCCTTTCAAAAATTCTTTCTTGCGCAATATTAGTTAGAGAGTTATGTGTCGCAACAACAAAGTTGTTAGCATTTTGTAATTGCTTTGATGCGTCATCAAGGTTTCCAGAATCGAGATCTTGATTGGCACTCTGAATCATTTCATCAAAGTTTGTAAAATTAATATCTATATTATTTTTTGATGCGATGGACTTTAGAAGGTTCCCCATATTCTCTAGTCTAGCTATCTCTCCTCTCAGTTGTATTACCTCCGTTTTTTGCTGATCATTTGATGATGTTGCATTAAGTGAGTTTATCTGATCATTTGTTTCTTTGAAGAATTTCATGGCAGCAAGAAAATGTTGTTTAGCTGAATTAGTGTTATGTTGATTTATTGCCTTTCCTAGTGCGTCAGTTTCATTGGAACCTTGACTATAGAGTTGGTTAATCTCAGCAGGCACATTACTAATTTGCGATATTGTTATGCCGAGATTATCTCTGGCTTGGGTAGCAATATTGAGCAAAGTATCTAACTGTGGATCGGCATAGGATTGACTTGGAATACCAAATACCATGGTTCCAACCAGTATCAAAAGAAGTGATGATAGTATTTTCATTCCTGGCCCTCCTCAACTTTTCTCAATTTTATGAGATTCTGCTGGTCTACTTTTTCTATTTCAACAATTCCTTCTCGTTCTAAACGTTTTACTGCTCGCCATGTTGTAGTACGTGGTAGAAGAAATTTCTTACGAAGTTCACTTTCAAAAACTCTTCCGCCCTTTTCAGAGATAAACACTACAATGTCTTTGTCTTCTTGGCGCAGCTCTGGTTTGAGCCTAAATATTGTTTCTTTATCTGGAGGTACATAGTTACTCTGTGGAACCTGAGGTACAGGTACTTCCTTTGTTATTCTAGATCTTTTCAATATAATAAACATAACAGTTGCTGCCGCAGCAACACCACCTGCAGCTAAAATTGGAATGGTATCATTATTGTTTCCATTCGAAATTGGACCAGTATTATTGTTGTATCCAGTTTGTTTTGTAGAAGGTGCTGTTTGCTGTTCCTGAATAGCAGAGTTCTTGGCATTATTAGCCAACGCTTCTGCGTCGGAATATCTTCCTTCATTAAAAGCTGTATTTGCTTCAGCAAGTTTTTCAGAAGCAAGCGGAGTCTTTATGCCTTCAGAGTTTACTGTACTTATGAAATCTCTGGCATGTTGAACTGCTAGAGTTGCCGTTTGACTCGTGCCTAACACACCAAATATGTAACTAATATTTACAGAGCCACTTGGAAATGAAACAAGTGACTGACCATTCACAACCTGCAGGTCTGATGGAGTCGTGCTCATGCCTACAATTACAGTATTTGCTGGCAAGAGTACAGAGTAATCAACAGGGGAATTTACATGAAATGTCCAAGTTTTTCCATTCTTTGATACAAGATCTGGAGTATCATAGTCAATTTTGATCGCAGACGCTCCGAGGGTTTCGACATCTACATTATTTGTGTTCATTTTGCTTGAAAGTAGTGTTCCATTCTGGTCTTGTACAACAAAGTTATCGGTAGTGTTACCATACAATCCTAGTACGAAATCAGGAGATTGTGAGTCAACATCGGTTTGATAAAAGACATGGGTGGTGCCATCAGTGTAAATGGTAAATTCAAGCACCCTGGACGAGCTTAGTGCATACTGAATACAAGAAGAAAAAGCAAGTAAAAGAAGACAGACAGCAATTATCGGAGCCTTTACCATCGCTGTCAAGATATAGATTATCCTTACAAAAAGCATTGCTTCCGCTTGCACTTCTGTTTGGATCATCAAAGTTTTCTGGTACATTCTTCTAGTACCTTAGATTAAGTCCCTGAACTACACCCTGAAATCTCTGGAATTCCTGAAAGAATCTGATGCCCTTCTCTGTAATCTTAAATAGTCTATTCCTTTCATCTTTCATTGATTCTACCAAGCCTGCGTCTATCAGCTTTTGGCACTTCTCCAAAACTGCATAGTGAGAGAGGTTTGCTCTTCTGGAGATAGCAGAGACTATTACTCCTTGTATCCCCCCATCCATGGTTACACCCAAGATATCAGCAATGATGCCCATTTCGGACCTGTATTGTTGTTTTGACATGGCATCTTATAGTAGGGAGGTTTTATCAGGGACAGCATGAAATATCACAGCGGAACAGCTAGCGGAACAGGTGTTTCATGTTCTGAAATGGCCCAAAATTAGATATTTACGAAGCGGGGGGAGAGACCATCAAACCGTACATTTTAGCAATTATTTGAACAGATTTTAATGGTACTATTGTAGGTTTATTAACAAAAGGAGGTGCAACAGTGAGCTTTAACGACTCTGGTTTTGGCGAGAGCCCAAGACAAGGTTACGGCGGAAATAGAGGATATGGTGGAGGTCGAAGATTCGGAGGTGGTGGACGACGTTTTGATGTTAGACCTAAACCAGTAGAAACCGGCAAAGAGTACGATGTATCCATAACAGAAATCAGTAGAAAAGGAGACGGTATTGCAAGAGTAGAGGGCTTTGTCATATTCGTCAAAGGCGGGCAAGTAGGCCAGAACGCAAAAGTAAAGATTACGCAGGTTGGCGAACGCTTTGCTACTGCTGATTTAGTAGAAGAAGGAACCCCACAGTCAGAAACAGAATAGACTGACTTGCCTGGGCGGCGTTTCGGATTTCTTACAAATTACTAGTTTTCTTTTTTATATTCTCTATAATTTCCAACTTTCTTGTGATATTCATGTTTGGTTCCATGGTAACATAGACTGTTTTGTGTTTTGGATAGACAACTATCTGGGTAACCTTTTGGCGTTCTATATGTACATAATTGACAGAACCTAAACTCTTGTCAAACTGCTTTCGGATCTTTCTTCTTATGGCTACCTGTTTACAAAAGTGTTCTTCCTCTTTTTGTGACTTGAGGGATGTTTTACCTTCTTTCATTATGGCTTCTGATATGTTTCCTTTAAGATCTATGATTGCAGCAAACCGCATCATCGGATCTAGTTCTAAGATATCCTCTATGATGGGAAGTAGGTTTATCTTGTGATTATTCTTTTCCAATTAACGAAGATCAAAAGAACCTAATTCTAAATATATCTTGGTTTAGGCTATATGATCGCTTAAATCATGCCTAAAAGAGGCCTTTCTCCACTTTAGTAAATAATCTGGGTTATTCATCATCTATTAACTTTTTATATATTACACATTACAGTAGTTATAAGCAAATATGTTTGAAAAGTTTCGAAAGAAAAAGGAGGAGCTTGAGCCAGATTCCACTAAAAAGGAAGAGGAAGGTGTTACAGTTGAAACCACACAAAATCAACCCCAAGAAATAGAACCAGAGGAAACCTCTAATGTTATTGAACAATCCAGGCCTTCTGAACAGGTAAAAATACCGGAACCTATACAGCAAAGAACAATGAGCACTACTGGAGATGACATAGGAATTGGAGCCCTCATGGACAAGCGAAATAAGCTCGAGGAGACAATCGATTATGTGGGTCTAATGATCAAGAATTTGAAAGATAAGAGGACAAATTTAGAAAAGAGTATAGAAGATGAATCTGTAGATATTAAGAATCTCAAGGAGAAATTGGTTAAGGTAGGTCAGTACATAGAAGAAGAAAAACAGGGAATAAAGGTACTGCAACAAAAGCGAAGTAGTGTTGAAAGGGAGGCAGATGATGTTGCCGCAATTATCAACAACCTGCGCGAAAAGTTATTGAGTATAGACAGAGTAGTAAATGAAGAAGGCAGTAAGATAGAGAAATTCAAAGATGCTAGACCTAGATCAGAATCTTCTTTCAGCTAGAAAGTAAAACCTTCTTTCAGCATGCTATTCAGACTTTCCTTTATTTCTTCCTCGGATGACAACGAGTCAAGATCTCGGATTAGTACCTCTGTTGCAAGACATTGGTTCTTTGAGAACTGGTAATAACAGTCGAGTTTTTCCTGATAGGTTTTTGCATTGTAATAGATAGTCCAAAAGTTTTCTGTGGAATGCTGCACATAAAGCAAAAATTTTCGAATGATTATCTCGATTTTAGGAGAAGGATTATCTTTCATTAGTCCAATTAAAATCTGCTCTAGTTTACTGTCCAGATTAGATTCGTAAATTAGTTGGTAAATGTCCCCGTCTTTTGTCACAATCGCTTTACGTGACTGTATCATAAAAACATTCATCGATAATTTTCAAAAAATCTGCCATTTGTATGTAACAACTTGGGCCATCTTAAAAAAAATCAAGATTTCAACTATGAAATTGTTCGTAATACTTAAATAATTTGCATGCGTATTAATCATCCCTGTCAAAGGAATCCTCCCAAGACAGGCGTCATGCAGCAAACATGTGATACGGTCAGGGTCAAATCTCACCGCAAAAGCCCCAAAGGAGAAATCCAAGGAAGTGACGACAATGGTCGCCATGTCTTTGAATGCCATGCATTCTCACATGACGTGTGAGTCACACACGTCTGCATGATGGAATTTTTTCCAAATACAACAAACTAAACTATTGTTTTTTATAATGTCGAAGGTTTGTGACTGTAAACACGTAATTATTTCAGCATCTTAGTTATCGGATTTTCTATTTTTAGCATTCAAGCTCTCAGTCGTATTTTTCAAAAGTATACTACAAGGTTTTGAGGAAAAATATACTGGAGTTAACAGTGTTGTCACTGGTTGGTTGTTTTCCTATTCTGTTCAAGATATATTCCACTACAGAGTGGGCACAAGACTGTCTAGATATAGCGTGCAGAAGAGGATTGACCGCCGGCAGGCATTGAAGGCAGTTTATCATTGACAGCTGCCTCTGCAACTGCTGCAGCCTCTTGAATGATCTTCTCTGATTCCTCGTCTGAAACTCCGGAATCAATTCCAAATTCTCCGCTATGGAATGTATCCGTCATTAATCCTCCGAGCATATCAGTCATTCCGGATAGCTCACGATCTGCTTCTGGCATGAACTGTACCAGAGATGATCTTAGGCTCTTCATCAAGCCGATTGTTGGCATGATTGTGCTGACCGTATCGCCTAGATCGTGGAAGGTACTTAGTCTAAGCTCGATTTGCTCAAGTGCAATTCTGGCGTTTCCTAGAAGCTTGGTGACTTTTCTAACCTCAGCTAATTCTTTTGATAAAACTCTACTAGCAGTAGTATCGTGCTGTTGAGTGGCAATTACAATTCTTTTGAATAACTTTTCATCTCTTTGTTTTAATTTTGTAAGCATTCCATCAAGTTTTCCAGTTTGGGTCTGAAGTCTTTTTACCGCTTGTTCCATTCTTGGCTTCAGAGGACCTTTTGGTCTTATTGCATCATTAATTCTTTCATTAATACTTGGTGTCTGTGGCTTTTGCCAATTCTTAGCAAACGTTGTCATGGATACGACTGATAAAATCTGTTATTAATTTCAGGTGTAAAATGTGATTCACAGTATGCTAAATTTAGCTAACAAAACTTTGTATAAACACAGGCAATACTTGGTTTTTGATATAATTAAAAAATCAAAATTTTTGGATAACCTATATTGGATATATCCTACGTTTCAACCCCACTGCAGAACCTATTGCATTACTTGAATTGCAATACTTCTCTGCGGGTGGATCTTCTGTATGTGAATCGCGAGCGCATTACTTGATGGCTGTGATTCACAGCAAAGTGGACATTTTTCCATTTTATTTATTGCCTGTCATCCAAAACTAACGTATTTAAGGTTTTGGTTGAATCATCAATGACAACAAAAAAGTCACCAAAATTTTTGAAAATTTTTCTGTTTCTAAAAAAAGATGAGATGAAAATATTTTTCAAAGATGTTTTTCAACTTCGTCATTTTTTCGAAAATAAAAAAATCATTTTCAAAATACCAAGCTACAATAAAATTTGATAATGATGGTCCAATTAGATTCTCATTTTATGATATTACGGCATGTAATTCAAGTTTTTACAATTAATCTGATAAAATAATATATAATATGTAATTTTGTTAGAAAACTCTTCTAATTTTACCAATTACGCTTATAGTTAAACCTTTTTATTTATGTTAACCGAAATTCTTATAAGATATTATTTGACTCGCGAATCTTTCGGTTCTGGTGGACGTTGCCCTCGTTGTGGGAAAGGTCCAATGGTTACAGATAGCACTACTGGTGAAATGTTTTGTGGTGGATGTGGATTTGTTATGACAGAACGTGTTGAGGAATCTGGCCCAGAATGGAGATCATTTTCCAAAGAAGAGCATGAGGACCGAAGTAGAACAGGAACCCCAACATCGCTTGCAATGCATGATATGGGACTGGCAACAATAATTGGTCCTGCTGACAAAGATGCATCAGGAAAACCACTTTCTGCATCAATGAAGAGTACCATTGAGCGACTCAGAACTTGGGACAGTCGAAGTCAAGTTCACGAGCCAGTAGATAGAAACTTTAGACAAGCTTTCAGTGAGCTTGACAGACTAAAAGACAAACTTGCATTATCAGATGCAGTAATAGAAAAAACTGCATACATCTATAGAAAGGCACTTGATAAAGGCCTTGTTAGGGGAAGATCAATTCCTGGACTTGTAGCTGCGGCGCTTTATGCAGCATGTAGAGATACCGAGACGCCAAGAACTTTAACTGACGTCGCAAGTGGAATCAACATTAAGAGGAAAGATGTTGCACGATGTTACAGACTTTTACTCAGAGAACTGGATCTTAAGATGCCAGTGGTTGATCCAATAAAATGTGTAGCAAGAATCGCAAGTAAAGCTGGATTAAGTGAGAAGACAAAACGAAAGGCGTTACAAATTCTAAAAGATGCAGCAGAGATTGAAATTTCTGCTGGTAAAGATCCAATGGGACTTGCAGCTGCAGCACTGTACCTCTCCTGCGTAATGAATGGAGAAAATAAAACACAAAAAGATGTGGCACAAGCTGCTGGAGTAACTGAAGTAACAATTCGAAATAGATACAAGGGATTAAAGGAATCCCTAAAGCTCTAAATTTTTCAAAATTAATTCCGGTTTCTTGATTACAACTTGGTTGATCTTAAAAATAATCTAGTGATAATTAGTTGCGCTATCAATGTAATTGAAATTTATCTAGAAGGCAAAAACCGAATTATCTAAGGATCTAGTTCATCATAAAACTATTGTAAAATAATGGGGCGTGGCCCTTACCGCAGACTTGTAGAGATTACCTCTTACAATCCACCAAGTGGATTCCTATTAAGGTCTGCGAAGCCACGCTCTCTAAGCAGTAGATTTTACATCCTTCTGCATTAATTTCTATAGAACCTCAAAGTATTTATCACTTTATATATATTTTTTAATGTTTTTAACTACAATTATGAAAAATATTTGAAAAAAATATTAGAACAACATACAATCACATAAACCACTCTAACAATATTTACAAGAATTTAGAAATGATCTAACAAACCGATTATGATCTAGTTCAATAATGAACCGAAAAAAGATTTAGCATTTATTATACACATGATATTGAAGAATTTTAATGGCAATAGGTGAACATGATGGATATGGTAGAGTCTCGCTTTTTGCCAAACATGCGTTCAAATATTATGTAGTTGGAGCAAGTGGAGTACTAGTAAATCTCGGGATTTTGTATGCTCTAAAAGAATATGTTGGTTTGTGGTATCTTGTTTCTTCCGCAATTGCAATCTATACATCAATGACAACAAATTTCTTTCTGAATAAGGCTTGGACCTTCAATGATACAGCAATAAAGCAATCAACAGTTTTCATGTATGTCAAGTTCGTTGGAATAAGCATTGTTGGCATGTTAATTCAACTTGGATTAAACTATCTGTTTGTGGATATAACACATTTGTACTATCTTCTGGCAGCGCTTATCTCGATAGTGATTGCATCAGGTGTAAACTTTGTTCTAAATAGACACATAACATTTGGAATAAAACTCAGATGAAAAACAGATGAAGTTTTCTGGAAAAGTTGTAATCGTTACAGGAGGTAGTAGGGGCATAGGAAAAGCTACAGCCAAACTTTTTGCAAAAGAGGGAGCAAGTGTTGTGATCACAGCAAAAAACAACACAAGACTTCAGTCAACATCCAAAGAATTAGGAGTAGTTGGCATTGTTGGAGATATTAGAAGGAGGGATGATGTTGAAAGTGTTGTAAAAAAAACTCTGGATAAATTTGGCAAGATAGACATATTGGTAAACAATGCAGGAATATTTCCAGCTGTAAAACCATTACATGAAACCTCTGAAGAAGAATGGAGTGAGATAATTGACACAAACCTAACAGGACAATTTCGTTTTACAAAGGCAGTCATTCCATACATGATGAAAAATGGAGGATGTGTCATAAATGTCTCATCAGATGCTGGTCTCAAATCATTTGAAAATTTTGAAGCTGATTCGTATTCGGCCACAAAGGCTGCTTTAATACATCTAACAAAGGCTTGGGCAATAGAATATGCCAAGTACAAAATTCGTGTAAATTGTATCTGCCCAGGCATAGTTGAGACAGACATGACAGAACCATATCTTAGAACAGAAGCAGATAGGGCCATGGCAATAGCTGAACATCCAATAGGAGGATTGGCAATCCAGAAGACGTTGCAAAGGCCATACTATACTTTGCATCGGAGGATTCATCATGGATTACAGGCGCAATTCTGCCCGTAGATGGTGGAGCGGCAACAAAGTAAATCAGCCATATCAAATTAATAGAACTACTCCTTACTTATGGCATGGATGCCAAGAGGAAACAATCGCTTAAGATAATTATTACGTTAGCTATAGTCTGGTTTGCTGCAGCTTTACCAGTGCCATTTTTGTGGTCAAATCCTGATCCTCAACACCCAGAACAATACAAGGTATACCTAGAGATTGCAGCAATAGTTTCGATTCCCTTCATAGCAATGGGGGTTGTCTGGACCTTAAAACCAGAACTTGCTACAAGAGGATCTAGATAAGAAATTCGACCGCGCCATTTCCTTCTGGCGTAATATTTATCCAACGAGTTCTCCCTATCCTTTCAATCTCAACGAATTTCCACTCATTTAAAAGCGGTTGTATTATGTTTTTGTCGAGACTTGCAAACCTAGCTTGCTGAAAGTTTTCCTCCTTTGCGTTTATCACAATCAGCTTTTTTTCCTCCGCAAGTCTTGCCATTTCCTTTTTTGTTATTTTACCACCATTTTGTTTTATTATTTTTAGTGCGTGAACCAATACTGGTTTTGGTGTATGAATTTCATATGAAGGTAGCCTTACCACCGCCTTTAATCCTGAAGAGAGTTGTTCTCCCTTTACACTAGCATAGCTTTCTGGCTCTGCATAGTATGGAGTAAGCTTTGTCTTTCCTTGAAACATCATGCATGCCATCATACATGCAATTGCCTGAATTTTTGAACCGGAAGAACAATTTACAAAGATGTCATTGTCTTTCTCTTTTTCTACAATTTCTCTAACTGACTTGAGTATCTTAAAGAGATCAAATCTATCCGAATATTCTACGAAAACTTCGATCTTTTCTTTTCTCAATTGTGCCCTTATCTTCTCCATGTAACCTTGAGCCCTGTCCTTTGTTGGTTCACCATGCATCAAAAGCCAGACTCTGTCTGCCTTCATCTGCCTTGCAGTAATCGCAATTCTATCAATCTCAAAGCCTACTGGAGCAATGTGCACTCGAAGATTTACAATGGCACTCATAATATTATGTATAGTTTGCATACTAAGGTGATGATATATAATAATTGCTAATTCGTATCCAAGTTATGCAGCAAAAATACAAACTAGAACAATGCAGAGTTTCATTTTATCCTAAAGTAAAGTCTGTCTTTGAAGATTACTGATTTTTCATCCAACATGTAAGTTCCAGATAATCTAATGATTTGATCATCTTATCAAATTTTGTCACAACAGCATTAACTGCGCGAAATTCTTCATACATCATTTTTTCCTCTTCAGGTGATAAGACTTGTTTTTCTGCAATATCAAAAAACTTGTCTTCCTTTGTCATATGGTCATTTAGATAAACTGCATAAGTTTTAAGAAACCTTGCAACAGGTTCCCTTTCATTTTTTCCCTCTTTCCATTTCTGCAGATATCCTGAGATGTTATTTGCAATACGACGACTAAATTCATGCTCGATCATAAATGCCTGTATCTCTTCTTTTAGAGATCCATAGCTCCCTACACAAGCAAAGTATGCATCCTCCTCTCTGGAATAATGAATGGCATCAAGAAATTCAGACATGATTTCAACTATTTTTTCCAGATCTAAAAATGGAATGTCTTGTCCAGCGTAGAGTCTTGTATAGCATTGAATAATTATCTTTTCAAGGCGGCGCATCTGTTTGTGGTCGTTTCTTAGTATCTCTGTGGCACTCATAGCTTATTCCAACTAGTCTCAGGTATATACTGTAAACAAAATTACTCTTTTTGGATCATATTGAACAATTGCAAAATGAGGAACCTCAGAATCTTTTACATAGTGACCTTCAGGCCCGCCAATACCCAATCTGATAAGATAGTTGTTAGAAGAGTTAATTTCAATTTCCTTACTCTCAAGAATGTGACCTGAGAGTTTTTCTTTTGCTGACTTCAAGGCTGGATAAATACTGTGAATGTGGCTATCCTGCATTATTGTTTCTTCTCTATGTTGGTGACCGCATAGAATGATATGGTTTTTCACATGTTTTTTGGCCTCGTCAAAAGCAGAAGATGCCGTGTAATGATACCCGGAATAAGTGAAGAACTCAAAGTCTTCTTCGGTTAGCCTCTGCCAAGACTTTTGATATAGCCAAGCTTCTTCATTTTGGATAGTTTTTGGCTTTATTTTTTCCGGATCAAGTGGGCCTCCATGGACACAAAAAAGACCATGTTTTTTGTCGATAAATTCTTGTTTTCCAAATTTTCCATCGCCATTTTCTTTGAAAAACGAGATGTCTTCCGAATTTAGTTTTGCATGTGCGTCCATGCTCTCAATTGAGCTTCCACCTACCAACCTATTATACAAAAATGCCTCATCATGGTTTCCCATTACAGAAAAAAGTGGATAGTTCGTTTCAAATGACTTTAATCTGGAAAGGACCTCTTTTGGATGGGTTCCCCTTTCAAGAACATCTCCCAGATTTAGTATTCTTGAAAAAGCGCCATACTTTTTTGTAAACTCTAGACTTGATGCTATACCAAATATAGTATTTAGAGCATGAATGTCTGCATGAATGTCAGAAAATATTAGATCCAATGATCTGTCTGATACATATCCTAATTTGTAATTTTTCGTGTACGTCTGAATGCGAATATACCACCAGCTATTACGGCAGCCCCGCCAATTGATGACACAATTGTAATGGCATTCCATGATGAATTACTTTGTTGTGTCATACTTGTACCTGTTTCAAGGTCTGAGGGGGCAGTAGGTTGTGTTTGATATTGATCTGCCATGGACACATTTTGTTTGGTTGGTTGTTGTGTTGGTTGTTCTGTTATCTTTGCTACTTGCTGCATTTGTTGCATTTCATCTGGTACAGGTGCACCCATCTGATGTGGTAGCTTGCCAATTACGGCCAAAGCCTGGTGTATCTGCTCGTCATTCCATCCAAGTGCCTTAAGTTCTGATTCAAATTGTTGCTCCGAGATCTGACCACTTTGATACGCTGTTATGATAGAATTACCATTGTCTGCGGTCTGTGGAGGCGCCAATGGAGAACTTGGCGTAACAGTAAATTGCACCGTTTTTACTGTATAGCTTTGTTGTGGATAATTTTCAAGACCCCAAGCAAGTTTTACCTCATAAGTGCCTGTAGGTTGGTCTTTTGTATTACACAATGTAGAGTATCGCTCAACTATTTTGCTGTTTACTATGACATCACAGACAGAATTTTCGAATCCGTCAAGGTATACAGGCGGTGGATTGCTTGTACTAAATATTGTAAATGTAATAGTTCTGTCAGCAAAGTCATGATTTAGTGCATCATCATGAATGTAGATTGGAAAACAGTCTTCGCCGCCACATTGGCTCTGCACTGTTGTTCCAAATGACTTTGAAAATGGAAGATATAGGTAAAGATCAGTATAGGGATAGTTCTCCTTTGAGATATCTGGAATGTTAGTAACTGTGATAGTAATTTTGGTTCCTGGCGGTCCTGACGTTGGAAAAATGGTTACAGCTGGACTTCCGATCGTACTCAAGTCGGTAATTGCCCATGCGTGACTAAAAATAGGAAGGAGAGTTAGCATTATAACCGAAAGCAAGACTTTCAATTGATAAAAAATACCATTGATAACTAATAAGATTTGGGCGGGATTTATCAGAAGTCAAGTGTATTTGGAGGTATATTCTTGAATCTTAGAATAAAAAAGTAAAAGGTTGATTCAAGATAAATAAAAAACATAACAAGCAATGCTACCAAGCATTTGGAGTCACTCACATCCTCACATCTACCCAATGAGGATGTCAGGACATTTTTATAATTCGAATTCTATTTTCTGGATAGAATTCTTTGGAATCTGTAAATCTTTGAACGTATCTGGATTGATTATCTTTGCCAAGATCTCAAGTCCTATTACAGTTCTTGGTCCTGGTTTGCTAAAGTATTCGTTTGCGTTTACTGCATAAACTTGGCCTTGTTTTACTGCTTTCAATGATCTCCATTTTTCCTTGTCTTCAAGTTTTTCATACTCTCGTATTGTTCGGTTTACATCAAAGCCGCATGGCATAAGCACAATTATGTCTGGGTCAAACCTGACTATCTCATCTAGATCCATTCTTCTTGACTGATCTCCTGTTGCACTAATTCCGTTTATTCCTCCTGCCAGTTCTACCATCTGTGGAACCCAGTGACCTGCAGTAAACAACGGATCAAGCCATTCAATACAGATAACTTGGGGCCGTACAATTTTCTGCCTGTGTTGTATAATTTTGATTCTAGATCTCAGATTATGAACAAAAGCTTGTGATTCACTAAGTTTTCCTACTTTTTTGCCAACCTCAATTATATTATCAAGTATGTCACCGAGACTTCTTGGGTCTAAGATTAGAACTTCTGGCCTGACTCCAAGTATGGCGACAGCCTTGTTGATTTCTTTGGTAAAGGGCGAACAGACATCACAGATGCCTTGAGCCACAATAAGATTTGGATTTGCATTTTTGAGCACTTGTTCGTCTAGTACATAGATGTCCTTGCCTGTTTTCATAAGATCTACTACTTTTCTGTCAATTTCTTGGCTTGTCATCTTTTCAGGATCAAAGACAGAGTGAATCACTTTTGGTTTGGCCTTTACCTCTGATGGATAGTTGCACTCGTGTGTTACCGCAAGTACTTGGTCTCCCACCCCAAGTTCGTACAATATCTCAGTTGCACTTGGGAGAAAGGAAACTATCCGGTTTTCCATTCATCTTATTTTGTAAACGGCTTCTTTAAACATACTCGATGTTGTCATACTAAAATTCCTCAAAACTTAAGAATGGCCCTTTGCTCGATGAGTCTGTTGGCTAGATTTACAGTTATTGGAGGGTCTTCATCTGATCATCTAGCTAGAAAAATAGCATCAAAATTAAGATCAAAATACATTGGCTGTGAATTGCGAGTCTTTCCAGATGGCGAGAGCAAGATCACTTTGAAGGCAAAACCAAAAGGAAAGATAGTTGTAGTTCATTCCATATATCCCCCTGTTGATTCCAATCTTGTTCGTGTTTTGGCACTAGTCTCACAAGCCAAAAAATATTCTTCGGATATTTCTGTAGTAATTCCATACATGGGTTATGCAAGACAGGATAGAGAATTTCTTTCAGGTGAGGTTGTCACCATGTCTCTTGTTGCAAAAATGTTCAAAATGGTAGGTGCAACAAGAATCATAGTGGTTGATATTCACAGTGTTTTGGCGCTGGAACATTTCCAGATACCAACAAAAAATGTGACCGCCATAGGAGAGCTTGTAAAATATTTTAAGAGATTGCACCTAAAAGATCCACTCGTAGTATCTCCAGACATGGGAGGAATTGAAAGGGCAAAAATTTTTGCAAATCTAATGGGAGTAGGCCATATTGCACTAGAAAAACACAGAGATAGAAAAACTGGAGAAGTCATCATAAAATCAAGAAATCATTATGAAGTAAGAAACAGGGACATAGTTTTGGTTGATGACATGATAAGCACTGGTGGTAGCATCGTAAAAGCTGCAGAACATTTGAAAAGGCAAAAATGCGGTAGGATATACGCAACTTGTACTCATGCTCTTCTAATAGGAGATGCAGAAAGGAAGATCAGAAAAGCTGGCGTTGCAAGAATAGTTAGCACAAATACCATACCTAGCAAGACAAGCATGGTGGATGTCTCTCCTGTAATAGTAAAGGCAATAAGCTGAATGCCACAAAGTTTTTTCATACTATCTGGTGAACATCTGGAACTTGGCGCAGATGAAGTAATTTCAATATCAAAAAGCTATGATACCAAAACAACGTACGCAGTAGAGTCTAAACTTGTAATCATAAAATCCAATACACCATGGCAGAAAATAGCTGAAAGGGCCACATTTGTTAGAGCTTGCGGTAATATCTCCGGTACATTCAATGACATTTCAGAGATAGAAATTTCTGTCCAACCCCCAAAATCATTTGTCTGTAGAGCGATTAATCTGTCTTCAAAAAAGATCAATGTGTCCAATATTGAAAGAGATGCGGGAGCCATTCTGGAAAGAAGATTGGGTTCCAGCGTATCGCTTTCAAACCCATCACTCATTGTATACCTAATCATTGCTGATAAGGCAAGATATGTTGGATATGCTGATGGTACAATCACACCCAGAAGGCCAAAAAAGACAATCAAATATCCAACTGAGCTTGATTGGAAGCTTAGTAGATGCATAGTAAACTTGTCACAGCTAAAAGAAGGCGATACCTTGTGTGACCCGTTCTGTGGAACCGGCACTACACTGCTTGAAGCTGAATCCATGGGAATGCATTCTATTGGAATTGATTATGATTTTGATATGTGCAATATTACTAGAAGGAATCTTGTTGAGAATGGATACGAGTCAAGAGTTGTAAATTCTACCCATCAATTCATACCAAAGATCAAGAAAAAAATAGATGCCATAGTTACTGATGTTCCATATGGGATTGCTTCGAGATCGTCTGTACCACCAAAAAAAATAATTGAAGACCTTCTCTCAGTTGTACCAAAGAAGATGAAATTAGTACTAGTATACAAGAAGGGATCCGAACTCACAGAACTAAGCGGAGCAAAGAGATACGAGATCTATAGGCATAAGAGTCTAACAAGGGTTATTGCTGTAAGATGAAACTGGTATTCTTGGGTACATCGGCCGCTCAACCAACAGTAGAACGCGGAATGACATGCACTTGCCTAGTTTTAGACAAGGAGATATTGATGTTTGATGCAGGCGAGGGTTCCCAGATTGCATTCCAAAAGGCAAAACTGGGATGGAATAAGAAAATGAAGATCTTTATCACTCATTTACATGGGGATCATTGTGTTGGAATTCTTGGTTTGCTGCAGACAATGTCGCTTCAGAATAGAACAGAATCAATGGACATCTTTGGCCCTACAGGAATTGAAGAATTTCTTGCAACAAATCTGAAAATACTAAACTTTGGGCTTACGTTTCCTGTTAGAATCATCAGAATAAAGGCAGGACCAGTTTTTGATGATCCTGCATATACAATTCATGTTTGTGAGGCAGAACATTCCATACCAGCATATTCTTACCTCTTTTCTGAGAAGGACCGCCCAGGCAAGTTCTATCCTGAGAAGGCAAAGCAATTTGGAATTCCTGAGGGAAAACTGTGGAGAGAGCTTCAGAATGGTAATGAGATAAAGATGGCAGACAAGACTGTAAAACCGTCTGATGTAATGGGAGAGAGTAGAAGGGGTAGAAAGATAGGCATATCAGGTGATACCAGACCCACGAAGAAGCTGGAAGAGTTTTTCAAGGGATGTGACTATGTCATGTTTGATTCCACATATTCTGATACATTACGTGACAAGGCAATAGAAAACTATCATTCGACTGCAAAAGAGGCTGCAGAACTTGCCAAAAAAGCAGGAGTAGCAAATCTTATTTTGACACATTTTTCGGCAAGATATGAGAATACAGATGAATTGACAGAAGAGGCAAAGGCAGTACATGGTTCCGTAATTGCCGCAAAGGATCTTTTAGAGATAAACATCAAGTGACATGTTTGGAATAGTTGCTGATAGGCTACACCAGGCAGAAAAAATAGTCTTTGTCACTGGAGCAGGAATTTCGCAGGAAAGCGGCATTCAAACATTTAGGGGAAAGGATGGCTTGTGGGGGAAATATGATGTAACGAAGCTTGCTACAATAGATGCATTTCACGAAAACCCAAAGCTTGTCTGGGAATGGTATGAAGAAAGGAGGAAAAGCATTCTTGCTGCAAAGCCAAACCCGGGTCATCTTGCTATAGCAGAGCTTGAAAAACACAAGCCTGTTCATGTATTGACGCAGAACATTGATGGCATGCATCAGAGAGCTGGAAGCACCAAAGTCTATGAGCTACATGGCAGCATTATCACAATCAAATGTACCGTATGTGATTTCAAAGATACTATGTTGACAAGCTTCTCTGAATTTCCTCCAGTTTGTAAATGCGGAAATATTCTAAGACCTGATGTCGTATGGTTTGGAGAGTCACTACCGCAGGATGTGTGGTATGCAGCAATGCAACAGGCAAGATCTTGTGATGTAATGATCGTGGTTGGCACTTCACTTGCTGTATCTCCTGCAAATCTTTTACCATTCTATGCACAGCAAAATGGAGCCATCGTAATTGAAGTTAATCCCGAAGAGACACCAATGTCTGCAAACCTGGACCTTTCAATTCGCTCTTTTGCTGCAAAAGTTTTGCCTGAGCTTGTCGCTGTATTTCAGAGATAAATTGTAAAAAAATATTCAAAAAAAGGAACAATGTTTTCATTGAATTGATATTCTAGATCAAAGAATTATTGAAAAATCTATACTCAGTTGTGATAATTATGACTAATTGTTAAATATTATGAAGACGTATAATAATTAATGAGAAAATACGCAAATTCTATCGACTGAATTTGCGTGGTCCTGTGAAAAAGAGTACATAGTAGAGTGCACAAAGGTGCGCGAGTGGTAAGAGAAAGCTTTTGCCTATACAGGATCACGCCCTTACATTTTCCAAATTATTCTGAAAACAATTCTAGTCTGTTTTAGCGGGTTGCAATTTTTCGTTAGTTGTATTTTATGTGATTGTTTCTACAATATTGGGATTAAATTGATTTTGGTGTGAAAATGCAAGGGAAGTAAAGTTTCTAGCCTACAAACTCAGGGGCAAGCCAGTCAACTACTTTTTCCAGATCTTTACAGTGTATGATTATCTTGATTGGTCCCATGGGAGACTCTTCTGCCTCATCACAAATAGCAATGACATCTACATATGCCGCTTGCTTGTTAAGGTAAAACCAAGTGGTATCACCTTTTGTGTTGTATCGCATCTGCCTTCGGTATACTCTATTTGCTTTACGTTTTTGTATTGTTTCCTGAATCTTTGACAGAGAGTGTAGATCTCTAGAGATTGCCTTTATGCTTCCATCCTTGTATTCATAATCAGTATTCAATATTACATTGGATACGGCAGTCCTGATCTTGTCTGGATCTTCGGACGGATTAGCTGCAGCGTATGCTTCTATCTTACATGCAATATTAGGTACTTTCACTTTATCCAGCCTTTTATGATATCATATGCAGTGTTCACAAGCTGTTCTATTGTTAGATTGTTATTAGAAATTGTTTCATCTGCAAGGGCAATTGATTCACTCATGCCAACTCCAATTTCCCTAGAGTCCCTTTTTGAAAAATCATCCCTGTCTGATGGAGCGTCGGATCTACCGCGCCCTGTTAGAAACTTGAATCTGGTATCTCCTGATGCATGTATTGCAAGAACTTTCACAGTGCCAATTTTTTTTAATACTTCAACTTCTGCAAGTGACCTTACGCCGTCAACGAGTATAACATCGGAGCTTGAATTTAATATCTGATCTTTGATCAACTCAGCTACTGCACCTGGTCCATTCTTTTCTCGAAGAGAAAGCATGAGTTTGCCTAAATTTGCGCCGGTAGGCTCAATTTTTCTTCTTGTTGCCTCTGCTCTTACAGCATCTCCCATTGTTATCTTATCAAATCCCTTTGAACTTAGGGCATCAGCTATGGTAGTCTTACCAGCACCTGGCATTCCTGTCAAACAGACAATAAGCTTTGTCATATTCCCAAATTTTGCCTTCCAGTCTATGAAGCTACCGGAAATCATTATAGACTGCGGCCTAGGAATTTCTATGATGCGTACATTTGTAGCAGTAGAAGTCCACAATGAAGACGTGCTAGATGCAATAGTTAATCTACAGACAGATTTTGATATAAAGGCAAGTCCCGTCAACAGACAAAACATGCACTTTACATTGCTTTTCCTTGGTGAGATAACAGATGAGGCTGCAGAAAACACAAAAAAATCACTTTTGAGTATTGTTTTCAAGCCAATCGAATTGAGTTTTACTCATCTTGGAGCATTTCCAAATCCAAAATTTCCTCGAGTGATTTGGATTGGTGTGGATGAGACTGCTTCTGAACAACTTGTAGAACTTGCAGCTCAGGTGGAGAAAAAACTCGCACCTCTGGGATTCAAGTCAGACAAGATATTTCAGCCCCATCTCACTATATTTAGAGTAAAGAACAAGATAGATGATATTTCAATAAAGATAGAAAAATACAGGCAGATAAACCTTGGAAAAGATGTCATTTGTGAGTTAAAGTTCAAGAAAAGTATCTTAACTTCAAATGGGCCGATATATTCTGATTTACAGGTGATAAAGGCACAATGACTCGCATCTTAGAAGAGGTAAGAAAGATTTCCGTTCCTACAAAAAAGGAAGAGGAAGGGATGAGAAAACTTGCTGATTCCTTAGTAAAGCAGGTAAGGGATGAGGCCTCCAAATATTCTCAGGTCGTAACCGTGGAACTAGGAGGTTCTTATGCAAAGGGAACTTGGCTCAAGGGACAGATGGACCTAGACATATTTGTCAAGCTAAAAACCGATACTGATGAGAAAACATTCGAGGATGTTGGAAAGAAGATTGGCTTCAATTCCATGAAAAGATACAGGCCATTTGTAAGATACTCCGAGCATCCATATGTAGAGGCAAGAGCAGAAGGGACTCGAGTAAACGTGGTACCATGCTACGATGTTGAGAGAGGACAATGGAAGAGTGCTGCGGATAGATCTTCATTTCATACAAGATTCATTTTGGAAACATTTGATGAAAATAAGAAGAACGAAGTACGTCTTTTAAAAAAATTCCTAAGAGGTGTAAAGATTTATGGTGCAGAAATTGCTACAGAGGGCTTTGGGGGATATGTAGCAGAGGTTATGGTATATCACTATGGAACATTTATGGGAGTTTTAGAGGCAGCATCAAACTTTGTTCAGGGCCAGACAATAGGAAATCCGGCAAAGAAATTTGGTACAGCGCTTGTACTAATTGATCCAGTCGACAGCAACAGAAATCTTGGTACTGCAATATCTGGTCAAAATGTTGCAAAGTTTATTCTAGCTGCTAGATCATTTCTAAAAAAACCCTCAATTACATTCTTTTCTGGCAAGAAAAGAAATCCTAATGCAAAGAATCTGAAAAATACAGTAATTATAAAATTCAACTATAAAAGTCGAAGTCCTGATATAATTTGGGGACAGATAAAACGTAGTACGGCAGCATTGGCAGGTCAGCTTGAGCTTGGGGGGTTTGATGTTCTACGCAAGAGTGCAGTAACCGATGAAGAATCAGAAGCGGCCATGATCTTCTTTCTTGGCTCACCTGTAATTGAAAAATTCATGGTCAAAAAGGGACCTGAGGTATACAGAAGGTCAGACTCGGAACATTTCATTACAAAAAATTCAAAGAACATGCTGACCTGGATTGATGACAATGAAAAGGTCTTGTCCATGCAAGAAAGGGAGTTCTATGATGCCAAAAAGTTCTTGGACTTTCTTTTGAGAAAGAATTTGGCAAAATCTGGTGTACCAAGCGGCATCATACCAGACATCAAGCGCGGCTTTAGGATACTCTACGGCGACCAGCCCGTAAGCAAATCCATTAAAAAGGCATTGGCTGAGCTTACCTCTACCGATGAACTCGTCTTTAGTACCAACAAGTAAACTTGGAAAGGAACCATATTCCCTTGTTCTAGGATATCCAAGAGCTACAAAAAAAGAACTTGAAAGAAGAGTTGCCGAGCTTAAAAAACTTGGAATTAAGAGTGTATCATTTGAAGGTCCCACCATTCTAAACAACATCCCTGTCTTAGGCAAGGGCTATGTTGGTGTTGTAGTAGTTGCCAACCAAGACAAAAAAAAGGTGGCCCTGAAAATACGTCGAATAGATTCAAGCAGAGACGAAATGCAAAGTGAAGCAAGATTTCTAAAGCTGGCAAACAAAGTAAATGTGGGTCCAAGAGTAATAGATAGCAGTAAAAATTTCATAGTAATGGAATACGTGGAAGGAAAAAAGATAATTGAGTGGGCAAAGGAGCTAAAGGGCAAAGGTAGAGCTGTAAAACTCAAAACTACAATACGAAAAGTATTGGAGGATTGCCATAATTTAGATATGATTCATCTTGATCATGGAGAGCTCAGTTACCTGCACAAGCATGTAATTGTGGGAAGATCTCCATGCATAATCGATTTTGAAAGTGCAAGTGTAAACAGGAGAACATCCAATGTGACCTCTGCAACTCAAGGTATCTTCATTGGATCGGGTCTTTCAAATATTGTTAAAAAAATCATAAAGGTTCCTAGCACAGAGTACATGATTGAATCTTTGAAAAAATACAAACATGTACAGTCCCGCAAAAACTTTGATGAGATACTAAGAGTATTGAGGTTGAACAGAGTTTGAGCTTGCAAAATATCAAAACAAATGCATTGAGACTCTCTTTGTACATAATACTGTCTGCCTTTGTGGTAGAGATTCTCATTGGAATTTTATCAAACAGTTTGGCACTAGTTACCGATAGTATTCATGCAGTACTTGATTCCGTGGTTACTGCGATATTACTTGTGACAGCAAGATGGGCTACAAAGCCACCTGACCGTGAACACACGTATGGTCATGGAAAGATAGAGACTATGGGAAGTTTTATCGGTGGCATCATCATACTTATCATAGCTTGTTTTTTCATCTTTGAGTCAATCTCAAGATTGCAAGAGCCGCGGCCTACTGTTTTGCCAGGTATATTTGCAGTAGGCGCTGCCGTTTATACTCTATGTTCAGATTTTGCCAGAATTGCAATTTTGGCCAAGGCATTGAAAAAAACAGAAGGTTCAGCGCTGAGAGTTGATTTTTACCATGCCTTCATGGACATAGGTTCTACCTCAGTAGCCCTTGTCGGCATTGTGCTTGTCATGATGGGGTTCTATCAAGGCGACTTTGTTGCAGCATTGATACTGGGAGCTTTACTTGCTGCATTGAGCCTGAAACTCATATACAAAAACGCAATGGAGCTTACTGATGCTGTACCCGAAAGCATGGTCAAAACAGTTCATGACATAGTAAATGACACTGAAGGAGTCATGAAAACAGAATCTGTACAGATACGAAGATCTGGAAGTGACATTTTTGCCGAAGTTACAATATCTTTGAAAGGTACATCAAGTTTCGAGGAGGCACACAAGATAAGTGCGAATGTGGAAAAAAACATCAAGGACAACATTGTAAACAGTAAGGTCACGGTACATTTTGAGCCCACCTGGAAAGATGTACCAATTGATTATATCATAAATAATGCTGCTTCTTCGGTCCATGGAGTGCAGGGGATTCACAACATAAGCTA
This sequence comes from Nitrosotalea sp., assembly GCA_050749405.1. Lineage (GTDB taxonomy): Archaea > Thermoproteota > Nitrososphaeria > Nitrososphaerales > Nitrosopumilaceae > Nitrosotalea. The sequence continues at coordinate 116,069 of JBOGRD010000002.1, read as the reverse complement.
TACTGCAAAGGACGGGATCTTTATCAGCTTACACGTATTGGTTGACCGAAACATGTCTCTTGAAGATGCTCATAAAGTCTCAGATGAGATTGAAGTCCAGATAAAAAAGTCAGTTGAAAACGTAAACCACATTACAATTCACCTTGAACCCTATGTATCGATCCCAAAAAGTGTCCCTGTAGAGGACCTTACAATCGAGGAACAGGTAGCTGGTATCACCAAAGAATATCCAAGTGTTAAAAAAATTGGACGGGTTATTACATTCCAGCTACAAGACATTTTCAAAGTAGACATTGATTGTTCCTTTGACGGTAAGCTTACAATAGAAGAAGTCCATGGCATTATATCTGAAATAGAGTACAAGATAAAAAACCAAATTAAAAATGCCATAGTAACCATACACCCCGAACCAAGTTGATATGATATTACATGATGGAGTAAGGTTTCTCAGAAGAGACCCCGCACTAGGGAAGATCATTGATTCTGTAGGAGATTATTCGTTAAAGAAGAGAAATAACCACTTTGCAGTCTTGGTAGAATCCATAGTATCACAGCAACTTGCAACAGGAGCTGCTGAGGCAATCTTTTCTAGGTTCAAGGCTCTTTATCCAAAGTTTCCAACTGCGTCTGAGATTCTTGCTACAAGAAAATCAAGACTTCGCTCAACAGGACTTTCTGGCATGAAAATAGAATACATCAAGGATTTGGCAAGAAAGGTGGACCAAGGCAAAATCAAGATGAGGTCTCTATCAAAGACAAGTGATGAGGAAGTAATCGCCCATCTAACACAGGTAAAAGGCATTGGCAGATGGACTGCCGAAATGTTTCTCATCTTCTCGCTTGGAAGACAAGATGTCTTACCTGTTCATGACCTAGGATTACGAAAAGGCGTTCAAATGGCATTTTCGCTTCCTGAACTACCAAAGCCAAGCGAGGTAGAAAATCTTGGCAAGAGATGGAAACCGTACAGAAGCATAGCTACTTGGTATCTTTGGAAAAGCCTACAAAAGTTTGACAAGATAGGATGATCTTATTAGATAGGATGACCAATACTAGACACGGCATCGATTGTACCTGATGCAGAGGAGGCCATACGACAGAGAGCAGAATTCTACAACAGTGAGAGTGTAGACAATTTTATCAAAAAGCACGGTGTTCCAAAAACTCGACAATCACTACAGAACCTAATAGAACTAAAAATGAACAAAAGAGATAGTGATGAGATGAAGAAAGCAATTGAGCTACTAGGGCACGTATATTTTCAGGTTCATCCACAACAGGTCAACATAAGAGATAAGGCAAATGGAAAACTGATTGTTTCCATCAGAAAATAAATCAAGATCCATTCCAATGGATTAAGTAGTGCCAGCCTAGCAAGATTTTATCAAACTGAAAAAAAGATGACTGCAGTTGTAGAATATTTCCCAGAGGAATTTGAGCCAAGACAAATACAGAAAGACATATTGCGTGGCATAGAGCAGCAGCTCAAGTCGGGCTACAAGATTGTTGTTCTTTCTGCACCTACAGGAGTTGGTAAGTCCCTCATTGCCGCTACACTTGCACGATATTATGGTAAATCGTTCATAATTACTGCCTCAAAGCAACTTCAGGATCAGTATTCAAAAGATCTCAAGTTCCTCAATCCTGTCAAGGGAAAATCAAATTTTGCATGTCTTAAATTAATGGAACATCAGGGAATAGAAAAAACAGATGTAAAGCAAGCTATACAGCGAGGACTGACATGTGAGAAGGGATTATGCGAAGAGACGGTCAGGATAAAAGGAAAGGAGATCAAGGAGAGTTGTAAATTCAAACCTAAAATGGGTGAATTGCAATCCAACTCCAAGAATCCACACTGTTTTTACTATGAACAAAAATATCACGCTCTAATTTCTGACCATTCTATTTGGAATTATGCATCTTATTTTCAGCTTATGAGATTTGGCAGAAAGGCATATGCAGATTATATCGGAAAACCAGTTGCAGTCTTTGATGAGGCCCACAAGATAGAAGATCAGATAATTCAGTTCATTGGGGTGGACATTTTCAATGGACATATACAGGAATGCGGAATTGACATCAAGAGTTATGCCCTCAACGACATGGAACTTGTCATTTTATTACTCGATGATCTTGCAAAATCATATTCAAAACAAATCAAGGATCTTCAGGAAAGTAGATCATTTCAAACAAATCCAGATTACATGCTGCTTGCAAAACTTGAATCGCGATATGAAAAGATGGCAAATGCCCACGCCGAGCTGGAATCAAATAAGGAGAATTTTGTCCTAAACGATCCATACTTTGATGATAGAGGAAGCTTTAGATCGCTTTCAGTAAAGCCGCTTGATATTTCAAAATATGTCAAGGCATTTTTTGACATTGATACGCAAATCTTCATGTCAGCTACCATAGACAAGGCAAGTTTCTGTGAAAATACTGGTCTTGAGCCCTCAGACGTTGCGTTTGTAGATACACCCAAATCACCTTTCTTGCCTGACAAAAGAAGAATTAATTTTCTAAACATTAGAAAGCTCAACTATTCATCAAGTAGGGATGACGAACTTGCAGTGATATCCAAGATTGATGAAATATTATCGCAGCATGGCACTGAGAGAGGCCTCATACTTACTTCCTCTGAGAAGAAATGCGTGGATATACGAAACCATCTCTCAGAGAAGAACAGAAGCCGAATTAGAATTTGCCATAGCAGAAATGAAAAGGGCATGACCCAAGATGAGGTGATTCAAGAACATGCCATGGATGAAAATGGCGTACTACTTTCATCTTCTTTATGGGAAGGTGTTGATTTGAAGGATGACTTGTCGAGATTCCAGATAATAGCAAAGGTGCCATATCCCAACCTAAGCGAGAAGAGAACCAAGAACAAGATGCAGAAATTTCCCTTGTGGTACAAGTCTCAAACACTTGTAAAACTATTGCAGGGCTTTGGGAGGTCAATTAGAAGCGACCAAGACTGGGCCGTGACGTATGTACTTGATACCGCAGCAGATGACTTGCTGCTTCAATGCAAATCAATGGTACCAAAATCATACCATGATGTATTGGGATTTCCAAGCTATCCAGAATCTACATGAAAATTTGTAACTAGATTAAGCTGTTTTACTTTCATCTGAAAAGAAAATCTAGTACACGATCTCTTGTATTGGGTTTTCAAGTTCTGTAAGTGTGAATACGAACCTGGAGCCCTCAAACTCTGTTGTGCCTTCTCGTTCCCAGTTTATCTTGTAGGTCTTTGTCACATGCCCCCCAACAATTGAGATTGTCTTTGGTATTGCCTCATACAGTTTTTCTACCTTGTCTTTATCTCGTGTCATCAGCAGGGATCTACGCCTTTTCATGAGATACTTGATGGCTACATTTTTGTGTTGATGACCCTCAACTTCTATCTTCTCACTGCCAAGGTCTATGACAAATTTTCTTTTTCCCATGTCTGCTAGATGACGTTTTTCTACAAAAGACGGAGTGACAAATCAGAGTTAGCATCTGCATTAAAAATTATGACAAAACCTCATGAAAGAGTGGGACCGGCCGGACTTGAACCGGCGACCTCTAGCACCCCAGGCTAGCATCATACCAAGCTAGACTACGGTCCCTCAAGTTGCTGGGAATTGTTGAAATTATTAAATGGTAGCATTAACTTTTCTACAAAAATTTGGCCTTATTGCTACAACCATTTTTCAAGTCGTTCTTTTTCAAACTTTTCCTTTTCTGAAAAATAATCAGGTGATGAAGCATCTAGCTCGGTTATAGGAGATGGAGTTGCATACATCTCAACTCGAATGTATCCTGCAGTCTTTTTTCCTGTTTCCAAGAAACACCCACCCTTGCCATCAAATATCGCAGCTTCTTGTTCTTTCTTGATTTTGGATACGATGTTTCTTGCAACGGTCATTCCTTCGCTCTCTGCAAATATTCCTGCCTTTGGTACTGCTATCTTGTCTGTTACCATTATCTGATTTACGTCACCTATAGCATAGACATTTTCAAATTTTGTCTTACAATCTCTGTTCACTTCGATAAACTTGCCTGGTTGCGCAAGTCCACAATCAACTGCTACAAGGGGCACTTTATGAGGAGGGACTGTAAGCAGTAAATCAAAGTCTGCTTCTCCAGATTCAAATTTGAGTTTGTTTTGTTCCACTGATATTGTCTTATGATTTCCATGAAACGCTATATTCTTTGATTTTAAAATCTGCAGGATTTCCTCGCTTACCTTGGGACCTCCAGCTGGAAGAGTGATAGGAGTGGGGCTATAAAAGTCCATTTCAATGGAATTGCTGGCTCCGGTCTCTTCAAGAACTGATCTTATCAAAAGTGCCGCCTCATATGGAGCGGGGGGGCATTTGTATGGCAGGCCCGTGATTGCCATAGATATTTTACCTGATTTTATATGACGTATCGCATCTCGAATCTTTGGAATATCGTTTAGGTCATACAATACCAAGCTGTTTTCCTTTAGTCCCGAGATCTGTTCCGGCGCTAGCTCAACACCCAATGCAACTATCAGATAGTCATAGTGCAGTCTGCGATAGCTTGTTCTTACAATTTTGTTTTCAAGATCTATCTTGGCTACTTCTTCATTGATGAATTCAATTCCCTTTTTTGTAACGGTTTCAAGTTGTCTCTTTGAGGTCTCAAATTCTCTCAAACCTGTAATTATCCAAAGCTTGACTAGGTCCATCATGAACCAGTCCTTTTTGTCAACTATTGTAATTCTGGTATCCTGAGTAAGGTTCTCGCGTAGCTCGTTAGCAGCAGCAAGCCCGCCAAATCCTCCACCCAAAATTACAATGTTCGTTGGTCTTATGCCAAAACGCCACTCATTATCTTTCTTGAGTTGTTGGCCTTATGGTTATCTCGTTTACGTTCATGTGTGACGGCGATTCTATGGCAAACAGTATAGAGTTTGCAATGTCCTCTGATTTTAGTGCCTGCATGGTCTTTGCAGATTTTACAAATGTTTCAAGTGATTTATCAGTAATCGTATTTGTAAGTTCGGTATCCACCACCCCAGGCTCTATTGTTGTAACTCGAATGTTATTTCGTGCTGAGAGCTCTTGTCGCAGTCCTTCACTAAATGCCCTAACTGCATACTTCGTTGCGCAATACACACTTCCCGCAGGGAAGACCACTCTTCCTGCAATTGATGAAATATTTACAATGTGACCAGAGTTTTGTTTTAGCATGTGAGGAATTGTAGCAGCAGTACAATACAAGACACCCTTGATGTTTACATCAACCATTTGTTCCCATTCATCAACTTTTAGATTCTTCACAAAGCTCAATGGCATAAGGCCCGCATTGTTGACAAGAATGTCCACTCTGCCCCATTTTTTTATTGCAGCATCAATTAGATTGTCACAATCACCGCGTTTTGTAACGTCACATGGTATCGTAATGCATTCGCCCCCAATTTTTTCAACCTCTTTTTGCAGTTGTTCTAGCTTGTCTTTTCTTCGTGCACCAACAACAACTTTGGCTCCTGCCTTTGCTAGTGATAATGCAGTAGCATAACCAATTCCACTGCTTGCGCCGGTCACTACAGCAACTTGACCTTTTATTGTCATATCAAAAATCATTTTTCATCAGTGTACATTGCGTAAATAAGTCTTGTCAATTAATTCCAATAATTATGAAAATTAACTTTGTTTCTTAACACTAATTTAGGATCAAGTGTGATCTAAACCATGGAACAGTTTGACTGTGCATATTGCGGAGAAAAACAGAACCTTCCGTTTCAATGCAATTACTGTAACGACAAGTTTTGTGCAGAGCATAGATTACCAGAAGATCATAGGTGTGTCAAGCTACACCAAATAAGAACAAGAAGATTTGGAGAAAACAAGGTTCAGAGAAGAAAGGGGATTGGAAGACAGGGCTTTATAAAACGGGTATTTGGCAAGTTTGGTCAGTAGAGAGTTTTTTGTGGATTGAGTTTTGATAGTCTTGCTTGATAAAATAGGGCAATTGCCAAAGCTAACAACACGCTTGCAGTCAGCCAGTGAGCCACTTGTATGACAAGATAGGTTATTCCAAATCCAACACACATTAGTGCCTGAGTTAGCAGCTTTACCCAGTTTGGTATCTTGACTGCCCTGCTAATCATTTCTATGATAAGCATGCCTGCAACAGGATATAGTATGATTTCAAAGTAAACACCAAGGTCTATCCCATCATGCATACAGTGTCACACTATGTTGTCTAATTTCTAGTCTTCCCAGCTTATCTTTACTGCTACCTTTTTGGTAATGAGAGCACGCGCATTCTCAAACGGCAAGGTTGCAACATCTTCAGCTTCAAATGGACCGTATGTCTGAAGATCTGTCCCCACAATCTGGTCTATTGATTTGAGAAATCTCACAACAATAGTTCTAGACCTATGATTTTTTGCTACGGTCTCAAGAAGCTTTAATCTTCCATTTAGTGTTGCAGAGAGAATGGTTTCCTTTCTCTGTCTTAGCTCATCTTCAGAATCTAAAATGAATCTTTCTTCATCAAGAAGATTTGAATAATCAATTTCTTCCAAGCCTGTTGCTTTCTCAATTCTAATTTTTAAAAGAAGTGATGTCATTTCAGTTATCATTTTTACAAGCGAATCTTTGATCTTTGATTCAGCTCCGTCATAGTCTTGGCTTTTTAAATTTCCAAGAAATTCTGCAATATTGCTATACAATTTAGAATCTATCTCTTGTACTGAATCATTTTCTACTTCTCTAACAAGCAAGGCATACAATGAATTTACGTCAATTTTTTTTATTTCTGACATTTACACACCCAACAATGCTTAAATCATAGACTCCTTTGTTTTATGATCAGGGTACAAAATTGCCATATAAAGTGATTGGTGGAGAGCCAGTATTAGTTTCTTATTCAGCTGATGAGGTTTTTGCAAAGATTAAACATGATCAGATAAAATTTATCGATTTACAGTTTACTGGTCTTAGGGGAAGATTTCATCATACGACAATTTCAGCTAATTTGTTTACTCCACAGCAGATGCAGGACGGTCTGCCAAAGTTAGATGGCTCTTCAATCGTAGGATTTGCGTCCATCCAGGACTCTGATATGATACTAAAGCCAGATCCCAATACATTTGCAGTAATTCCTTGGATGACAAATTCCAAGACAGCTAGGTTGATTTGTGATATATATTGGGGGTGGGGAAAAGGCAGGCTCGAGGCAGACCCAAGAGGCATAGCGCAAAAGGCAGAAAAATATCTCACTACACAGGGTTTTGATACAAGCTATTGGGGTCCAGAGGTAGAGTTCTTTGTTTTTGACAAGATACAATGGGATGTGTTAACACCATACAAGGGCCAGTCATATTCAATCGAGTCTAAAGAGGCGCCATGGAACCAGGAGGGAAAAGGATACCCGATGGCGCTAAAGCATGGTTACTACCCCAGCACTCCTGCTGATACCTTGACAGAATATAGAAACGACTGCGTGGAATGCTTGAACGAGTATTTTGGAATTTTATGTGACAATCATCACCACGAGGTAGCAACTGCTGGACAGTGTGAGATTGACATAAGATATGACACCATGACAAACGCTGCAGATGGCGCACAGACCTACAAGTATGTTGTAAGAAACATTGCCACTAAATATGACAAGGTTGCAACCATGATGCCAAAACCAATTTCTATGGATTCTGGTTCTGGAATGCACACAAATGTAAGCTTGTGGAAAGATGGCAAGAACCTGTTCTTTGACAAAGATGACAAAGAAGAGATAAGTCAGATTGCAAGATACTACTGCGGTGGAATCATGAATCATGCAAGGGCACTGTCTGCAATTGTTGCGCCCACAACAAATTCTTACCGCAGATTAGTTCCAGGATATGAGGCCCCTGTGTATATCGCATGGAGTGCAAGTAACAGGTCTGCAATAATCAGAATTCCGGCTCATTTCAAGGGAGAAAAATATGCAAAGATAAAGAGGTTGGAGTTCAGAGCCCCCGATCCGTCTTCAAATCCGTATCTTGTATTTGCAGCAGTTCTTGCTGCAGGACTAGATGGAATTAAAAAGAAGACCGACCCCGGGGAGCCTGTCAACGAAGATATTTACAAGATGACAAAAGTTCAACGAGATGCAAAGGGAATCAAGGACCTACCTGCAACGTTAGGAGAAGCGCTTGATGAGCTTGAAAGCGATAGAAAGTTCCTCAGTCCAATGTTTTCAAACGATACCATTGACAAGATAATCGAGATAGAAAATGCAGACGCCCATGAGATCTCAATAAGACCTCATCCTCACGAGTTTTATCTCTATTTTGATATCTAGACTTGTCCTATTGCGGCGTATACTAAAAACAGCGCTATTGCCATAACAGACAGTCCAACGATAAGATAGGCTTTCCTGTGACGTTCGCCAGATCCTGCCTTGTAAAGAGAGACAGCACCTGCCAGACCTACAAAGAGAATCAATGTCCCCACTATGACTGGATCCCAAACACTATGAGTGATAACAGGATAAAAAACTCCAGATAGCAGCGCAAAGAAAACCGCCAGATAGACGTATTTTGCGCTAGCCAAGATTTTGTTGCTGCCTAGCTGCATAGGATTTCCTATCTGGAATAGTCAAATAAACCTTTGAGAAGAAAAATTCTTTTTATTCCATGCCCATAGGTGGCATACCCATACCGCCCATTCCTTCCATACCACCCATTCCTCCCATGCCACCGCCTGGAGGTCCGGAAGTTTTGGTTACTGAAATCACATCATCAATTCTTAGAATCATACATGCGGCCTCTGTTGCAGATGAAATTATCTGGTTTTTGACTGCCAGTGGTTCGAAGATATCTGTAGCGTGCATGCTTGCTACCTGGCCTTTCATAACATCAATGCCAGTCCACTTGTTTCCTTTCAATTGTTTTGATCGTAAAGAAGCAAGGGTATCAATTGGATCCATTCCTGCATTCTCGGCAAGCGTGATTGGAATTACTTCAAGAGAATCAGCAAATTTTTCCACCGCTAGCTGTTCTCTTCCTTCAAGTGATTTTGCCCATTCTCGAAGCTTTGTTGCAGCATAAGTTTCTGGAGCACCTCCACCAGCTACTATCATTGGATTTTCCATTACATCTTTTACAACCATCAATGCATCATGAACAGACCTTTCAACTTCGTCAACAACTCTTTGAGAGCCCGCTCTTACAAGAAAAGTTACTGCCTTGGGATGCTTGCACCCTTCAACGAACACCCATCTGTCGCTTTCGATCTTTCGCTCTTCCACTAGTTCAGCAGAACCAAGATCTTTTTCAAATAAATCATCGAGATTTGTAATCATTCTTGCACCCGTTGCCTTGGCAAGTTTTGTCATATCACTTTCTTTTACTCTTCTAACAGTAAGAACTCCTGCCTTTGCAAGATAGTGTTGTGCCATGTCATCGATGCCCTTTTGGCAGAACAGAACGTTGGCGCCAGATGCAACTACCTTGTCAACCATGTTCTTGATCATTCTACCTTCCTCGTCAAGAAATGACTTCATCTGCTGTGGGTTCTGTATGTTTATCTTGGCATCAAATTCCGTCTTATCAATCTCAAGCGCGTTGTTTATTATGGCAATCTTTGCCTTTTCAATCTTCTTTGGCATTCCGCTGTGAACAACTTCCTTGTCAAGTATGATTCCTTTGGTAAGGCTGGAATCTTTGATCGAGCCACCGGCCTTTTTTTCTACCTTGATGTCATCAATATCTACTAGGTATCCGTCCTCGGTCTTTTCTGCAACTGCTAATACTGCCTTTACTATCAGATCTGACAGGTTTGCAGAGTCTCTTCTGACAAGTTTTGTCTGCATTGACGTCCTTGCTATTCTCTCAAGAACATCTTTGTCAGTAGGAGAAACCTTGTCTGCTATCTTTCCCAAAAGCTCCTTTACTTTCTGGGCAGCCTTTCTGTAGCCATCAACTATTATCGTTGGATGAACATCCTGTAAAACAAGAGATTCAGCATTTTCTAAAAGTGCACCTGCAAGTATCACGGCGGATGTTGTTCCGTCGCCTACTTCATTATCGGTTGCCTTTGAGATCTCAACTAGCATCTTTGCTGCCGGATGTTGGACGTCGATTTCCTTTAGAATAGTAGCACCGTCATTTGTAATTGTAACATCGCCAAGCGAGTCTACAAGCATCTTGTCCATTCCACGCGGGCCAAGGCTGGTATGAACAATTTCTGCAATCAGCTTTGCTGCCGAGATGTTATTTTTCTGGGCATCTCGGCCCTTAGTTTGCGTTGCACCGTCTTTTAGTATAACAACTGGAATTCCGCCCGATGAGGCTTGAATTGACATATTTTAGCTGAGATCGATTTTCCCTTATTATTTCTTTATGTAGACCAAAACTCTTGACTCACTGAACAAATTTCTGATAGTATGGAACGATGTTTTTAAATTAGGAAAACTGGCCGAACAATGCATGTCACGTTTCTCACCACGTGTTGCTTATAACGAAGTATTGTCGATGCTCAAGACACATAACCGATGGTTTGCAGATTCGATTCCACTAATCGCAAGTGAGAACATTCCAAGCCCTGCAGTTAGGGAAGCAATTGTTTCTGACTTTGCAAATAGATATGCGGAGGGATGGCCGGGCGAACGCGTCTATGCGGGATGCGTCTACATAGACAAAGTAGAGTTCAAGTGCATGGAACTTGCCCAAAAGTTATTCAAGGCAGAGTTTGTTGATGTGAGGCCAATCTCTGGTGTTGTTGCTAACTTGGCAATCTATTCTGCATTTACCAATCCAGGAGATGTAATGCTTGCGCCATCGATTCCATCTGGCGGTCACATATCTCATGGTAAGAAAGAACATGCAGGTACTGCAGGACTTGTTCATGGATTGGATATAGAGTTTTATCCATTTGATGCCGAAGAGATGACAATTGATGTGGACAAGACAAAGCAAAAGGTGCAAGAACTTGAAAAGGCAGGCAAGACCCCAAAGCTTGCAATGTTTGGGGGCTCGGTCTTTTTGTTCCCACATCCAGTAAAGGAACTTGCAGATTTTCTCAAAAGTTACAAGATGTTCGTAAATTATGATGGAGCTCATGTTGCAGGATTAATTGCAGGTGGACAGTTCCAAGACCCTCTCAGGGAGGGTGCTGATGCAATGACCATGAGCACTCACAAGACCTTGTTTGGTCCCCAGGGAGGCATGATATGTTCGTTTAACAAGTATGGTGACGAGATCAAAAGGGCAACTTTTCCTGGCATAACAAGCAATCATCATTTGCATCACATGGCTGGAAAGGCCATTGCGTTTGCAGAGATGCTAGAATTTGGCAAAAAATATGCAGTCCAAGTAGTCAAGAATGCAAAGGCCTTAGCAGAAGCCCTGAGCTCATCCGGTTTCATGGTACTTGGAGAGAAACGAGGATTTACAAAGTCACATCAAATTGTGGTAAACGTTCTTTCATTTGGAGATGGGGGTACCATTGAGGCTGATCTAGAAAAGGCAAACATAATCATAAACAGACAGCTTATTCCAGGGGATATCAAGGCAGGACGTAACTACTTCCACCCTGGCGGCATAAGGCTTGGGGTTGCCGAGCTAACAAGACTTGGTATGAGAGAATCTCAAATGAGGCAAGTTGCAGAATTTATCAAAAATGTAGTTGTGGATAAAAAAGACAAAAAGAAGATTGCATTAGAAGTCAAGCAATTCAGGAAAAAGTTCCAAAAGGTCCACTATTGCTTTGAGAGCAAGATGGGTGGATATGACTATGTCAAGCTTCGTTAGGCATAATCTGTAAGCAAGGCCTGACTACCATCTTCTTTACCAAATACAAGTTCGAGTTCGTCCAGTAAAGAGAGGACCCTTCCTCTCAGGTATGGCTCAATCCTGTACTTGTCAAGCATTCTTTTTGCAAGCTTGAGATATTTTTGGACAGATGGCCTCGTTATTGTTTGAATAAGTTTGTTTTCACACTCGAGACATTTTCCTGCAAGGGGAATTCTTCTGTAGCTTGCACCGCATGACGTACACCTAAATGATTGGCCAGAATATGCCCTAAGGTTTCCCATTATGTCAGGCAAGAGATGGGTAGTCATTACCATAGAGACCACCTCGCTTGGATCTACCGCATTGATCATGTCTGCAGTCCTAATTTGCATGTCTAGTTTTTCAAGAACTGACCCTAGCGTAGAATATGCGCTGCGGGGTTTTGATGTGGTAAGAGTGTTGGTATTGTGTGTGAATCCATAGCCATAGAACTGTTTTTCAGTCTCTAGCCTTGATTTTAGAATTTCAACACCTTTTATCTCACTTGCTTTTTCTTTCTGTAACGTTGCCTCAAAAAATGACAATGGGTAGCTGTCTGCTACCTCAAAGTTGTGAGCTTGTCTTTGGACTTCTTGCGGTATTACGATTGGCTGTACAAGCAATGGCGCATCCATCAACCCCCCAATTCTGTCAGACAGAAACAACCTTGAAAAGTTAAGCAGGCTGTCCATTAATAGCATGATCGAGTCTGCGTCACCATCGGCGTCCCTCCTTTTTGCCGAGTGCCACACCGCAGTACCAAGACATACTTGTGTATTGGTATAGCCAATGATTCTTCCCACAATTCCAACAGAGGTGTGCGGGGCAAGTCCAATTATCAAGTGACCAACCAGGTCATCGGTCCTTTTTGCATTATAATATGTAGGATGGGCAAATAATTTTCCAAGTTCTTTGTCCAAGTATTGGCAAACTAGAACCAAGATTTCTCCACATTCTTTTGGAATTATGACATCCTGAGTTTTCAACTCGATTAACTGGTCTTGATTTACAAGCGGCTTGCCTTCGGTGTCATGTGTGTACCCAAGATCTACAAGCTTCTCAGGTGTTGTGCCAATCCATGACGGTTTGAAGTGTGAAAGTGGTGCATTTGTTGCATCAAACCTGATTGTACCGTCCTTGAATACATTAAGGTTCAAGCTCTGTCGTATGAGCCCTTTTTCCAATGGTTCTGGCACTCGGTCTTGGTTAATGAGTTCCTTTACTCCTTTGAATGGCTCTTGGGCCCTAATGCCTGTTCTTTCCTGTGCGAGATAAAGCAATTCCTTGAGAGGAAATGCACGATATGAATGGGCAGATGCTCTAGCTTTACATTTGGGGCAGTGGGCCTCTTCTAGTTCGTCGCGGCATTTTGTACAGACAAACGTTATGGCGGTCTTGGTCTTGCATCGCTGGCATGTTATGCTAATTGAAGGCTGGTTGCAGTTTTTGCACATTCTGTTATTGATGTTACAGTAAAAGTTGGGTTGTTTTGCAGCCTTGAGAAGGTCGCGTGATGCACCGCCTTTGCTTCCGACTGGAAAGAGTGCATGCACGGGAGGCTTCATCTTTCTAAGCGATGCCTTTTCAGGCCTACCAACCCTTACGCCTACTGCCGTTGAGAACTTGGGCCTTATCTTGATTCCCGATGACAGGGAGATTATTTCCGGTACTGACAGTGTTTTGTCCAATTGAACTGGCTTTCTAAATAACAAGTAAGAGAAAATTTTTGCCTCGTTGTCTTTTATCATGATTGTATTCCCAGCCAACTCGTGGGGAACTCCAAGTTTTTCCAAAATTTCTTTTACATCTTTTTGATAAACTACTAGGTCGGATTCTATCTTGCTTGGGTTTAGGATCTTTTCTAATTCTTCAACCGTAATCTGATCCCAATAATACAAATAGTGCGGATGGAGCCCAATTCCAAAGTTAAGTGATATTCTAAATGCTTCTTCAATGTCTGGAATCTTGTGTACATTGCTTAACAGATCAGTGTCGTCTGGTTCGTACTTTGCAACCTTTTCTTTTAGCTCCTCAATCCAGAACTCTTCAACATATCCAGTTGGTACAAGTTCTGCGTTGTTCTCAAGAAAGTCACCATAGCTTATGAGAATGTCGCCAAGATGCAGAATTTTTTCAATGTGCGGCTTTAGCTGAATCCCATGAAGGGTATCCCTTATCTTGACTACATTTCCATTGTCTAGCCTGACAACTGGAGTATCAATTGAATCCACAAATGCAATGGTTGAGGCTTTTCCTGGTATGTCGAGTTTTATCTGAGTGCCGACTGCGATAACGTGATCTAAAATTTCTGCAACGACTGGATGAACCCCAACTGATGCAAAGCCTGTGTTGCATGCCCGGCCATATCGTAGCCTGAACCCACCGAGTTTTTTTGGCATTGAAAGAACAGACCTGCCAGTAATTACCTCCCTCATTCTATGTGCTGCTGCATCCTCGTCTCCAGTCTGGATGGCTCCCTTTAGGTCCTTGAGCCACTCCCAGCCATCTAGCTTGAATAAATCAATGAGTTTTAGCAGCTTGCGAGACCTGCCAATGAGCCCGTCGTTGAGTACACGAAGTGCCCCTCCTCGAACTCTGTTTGTGTTTATTCTTACCATGTTTCTGTGACTTACAATCTCTACTGGATCGGTGTCTATACCATTAAGCTCCACAGGAAGGTTGGAAATGGTAGCTATCACGTCCTCGTCGGGAACATGGAACTGAAAGCTTCCTACCTCCCTCTCATAGAGACGCAATTCCTCTACAAATCGCCCCGTCTCGTCATCATAGGAATTGGCTTTGTACTTTCCAAGCCCGGCAATCTTGCGTACATGGTCTGCAATAAGTATGGTCGATGCTGCTTCCGTGCCCCCTGCAGAACGTATAGGTCCTGCAAATGAGACAGATAGATAGTCAGAGCCATCGGCATTCTTCTTTATCTTAACCTCGCTTATTCCCTGAAGAGGGGCTATTGTTACACCTTCAGTCACTATTGCCAATCCTACACGCACTGCCAGGTCAAGCTTCTCTTGCAGGTCTGTCTGAGTACCAGAATACTTGCCCTGAGCTATCTCTTCTGCAAGTTTGAGTGCAGCTAGCTCCTTTGTTGTTGTCTGGATAAGGTTTCTGAGATTTTCTGTTACGTCAATGTCGTGCATTTTGGATACACGATCAGCTAGGTCAAATGCTATCTTGGGTTCCACCATCCCAGAGGAATCTGCTAGTGTGGCTTTTGCAGCGGCAGCTTTTTCAAAAATAGAAAAGACCTCACTTGACAGCTTGTTATAATAATCAAGATATGATTCTGGCATCGGGACTTCCTTGAGTCTCAATGCGATATTTTCAGACATGTTATTTCCTTACGGACTGGATGGTTTTTACGATATCGGCTATTGTTTTGAAACTTCCGCCTTTTTCGATAAATGTGCCAATTACTATGGCATCAGCACCGGCCTTTACGATCTCACCAGCAGTATGGGCATTTCGAATTCCCCCACCAACTATGAGGAATCCCTTGAAGAGCTTTCTAACAGCTGCCACCATCTCTGGCCTAACATTTGATTTTGCGCCAGAGCCTGCTTCAAGATATACAAATCTCATGCCCATGAATTGCGCAGACAGGGCGTACATGGCTGCCAAACTTGGTTTGTCAAATGGGATGGTTCTTGCAGAACCAACATGCCATACCGTTGTGCCCTCACCAATTATAATGTAAGCCGTTGGTAGAGGTTCTAGGCCAAATCTAAGTACATTTGGAGCACCCAATGCCTGGGCTTGGGAGATAAAGTATGGGTTGTCAGAGTTCAATAATGAGCTAAATAATATAGCGTCTGCTCCGGGAACAACGCCTGTAACATTTCCTGGAAATAGTATCACTGGAATCTTGACAGATCTTTTGATGTTTTTGACAGTCTCTGCCATGGCTATCTGGTCAGTTGCAGACGAGCCTCCAACCAGTATGATCGAGGCACCGCTCTTTTCTGCATCCTTGGCAAGTCGTGATGCAGAATTTTTTCCATCGTTTTCTGAGTCAATTAATACGAAAAGTAAGGCCCCTTTCTTCTTTCTGGAGGCTGCCAGGTATCTTTCTACGCTTTGCATATGATTGGTTGATAGCTATTCGTTAAAAGTTTAATTGAATAGAGTAATACAGATATGTATAGCTTTGAGCATACATACAGAAGATAATTTGAATAATATAATAAAACAAATTATAAAAAAATCATCGTTTACAGAGCGTCAAATTGAAATTATTTTAAAAAGACGGAGCCTATCAGACTCGCAGTTTACCATAACTAAAGGGGCTTTCTATAGGCAGGTTGGGCAGTCCAAGGAGAAGTTCCAGGCGTTATGTTACTCCTGGATGTTGTTCAGAGCATTAGGTATTATTCGTGAAGAGGATATGGATGTGATTAGTCGCCTCTCAGAACAGGTTTCTGTGATAAAAAACAGTGATGTTTTCCCTGAACGTGAGGAGCAAGTCATTGCTGTGATACAAGAGTTGCTAGAACGAATGTGTAAACTGTGATTTTTTATACGTATGAACATATTACATAGGAAATAATTTGTGACAAACATGTTTGTGATTGATGTGTATTGTGTAAAATTATTTTACTCAAACATGATATATCACATCACCTTATGATGTTTGGTGATGTTAGTAGATATAGACGTGGGAACCGTTTTGGGTGTAATAGCCTCGTTTGTGATTGGTGTCGTATGTATAGCAATATACAATAAAGTCAAACCACGCCTAGGCTCACAAGGCAAGGATCTAAAAATTTTGGTGGAACGACTACAATATTATGAAAATTTATTAATAGATATGAAAATCAAGTTAGATTCATTAGAACTAGCCAAGGAACCTGAAGAACTCGTACAGGTACAGATTCCCAAACCAGAGCAGAAACAAGAGCCAGTGATAATTACAGAGGTAAAAGAAGAGAAACCCAAGGAAAGGACACATAATATGAGTTTTGGAAGTGCAATAGAATACGTATTACGATTAATCACAGAAAAACCCATGACATCACGTGACATTCAGGTCACAATAGGAAGAACCAGGGAACACACATCACGTATGATGAAGAAGCTCTTTGAGGAGGGCCTGGTTGAAAGAGATATGCGGACAAAACCGTTTACTTACAAGATAACTGAAAAAGGGCTTATTAGGATAGGATCGCTAAAGGCTCCGACAGTAGAAAGCTAGTAGGGTTTTGATCTTGGTTTAATCTATTATTAGGTCCTAATTTTACAGGCTTTTGGTTGCTAAAAAAGTATCCAGTGGGTTTGAGTCAAAAATAGAGAAAAAATAACATAAATTATTAATCTTATTTTATTATAAAATCTTAAATTATTGAATTTATAATAAATGACATGTTAGATGTAGAACAGTTAATAAAAATAACCTCTGCAGGCACGATCTCAATCCCGAAGGATTTTAGGAGATACTTTGAGCTTCAGAAGGGGGATTATGTCAAGATAATGGTTGAGGGGGATCATTTGGTTGTCAAGAAGGCGACAATTTCCTAAGTTGTAGGCCGCCCTTTTTGGGTTAGTTTGAGTATCTGGTAATTCCATTCCTTTCCGTTTCTCTCTCTTGCTACTTTTCCCTTAAGAGTAAATCTTGAGAGG
Source organism: Nitrosotalea sp. (assembly GCA_050749405.1). Taxonomy (GTDB): domain Archaea; phylum Thermoproteota; class Nitrososphaeria; order Nitrososphaerales; family Nitrosopumilaceae; genus Nitrosotalea. The sequence goes on along the minus strand of JBOGRD010000002.1, from coordinate 98,653 downwards.
TATGTGGATATCACACTCAGTTTGATTGGCTCTTCATACTCATCCTCATACTTTTCAAGGATTGTTGAGGAGGTAAACTTGCCCATTGGGAAGTGTTTGTCTACAACATTCCAAATTTTTGCTCCAACAGTATCAAGGTGTATTGATTCCTCTGGCTCCTCTATATTCATCAAATCCATTAACTCAAATATCTTTAGCATTTTTTCACGGGTAACATTGCCCTCTAGGCTAAGGTTGTATTTGGCGCCTTCTGCGTCCTCCAAGTCTATTCGTATTCGTTTTCTGGCCATTGTGATCGATCAGGTTAACACCTTAACACTTGAATAGATCATAGAAGAATTGTTAACAAGTAAGTTTGTTAACATTCACTGTGTAACCCACGCGTGGGTGTTTTCCCCATCTTAACAGGCTTTCCATGTTTTCGCCTATTTGTAGGTCTAAACTATGCCTAGAGTGGAAATAAAGGGGTCCATTTAGGCATATTAACAATGTTAAGGTCCATCTTCACGCCTAGAGTGGAAATAAAGGGGTTATTTTGGGTTTTTTATTGGTCAATCTTAACACCAACTTCACTGATTGTTAACCAATTCTAGGAATACCCACACACCTATTCTTCCACTCTAGCTTTATTTAAAAAATTTTTTTTAAGAAAATAAAAATAATTAATGATATACTAAATTTGAATTAGTTATTCTATTCTAATCTAATTAGTATGGTAGAGTCCATATGTGGATAGAGAAGAAACAATGGTGTGTGGGTTGATGACAAGAGATCCTATTGACAAGTTACTTGATGATGCAGCAAACGGTAAATCATTATTCAAAAACAGGGAGGTATTGCATTTTACATTCATACCAAATATGGTATTGCATAGAGATGATGAACAAAAAAAAGTTACCCAATCACTTATTCCACTACTAAAAAAAGCCAGACCATCAAACCTGTTGATATATGGCAAACCGGGTACAGGTAAGACATTGGTTGTAAAAAAAGTATTAGATAAAATTCAAGAGCGGGTTAAGGATGGCTCATTTCCAATACAACTATTATATGCAAATGCAAAAGAAGAAACCACATTATACGGGCTTTTGGTAAAGTTTGGCCGCCAGTTGGGGCTTGCATCACAAAAGGAGTTACCGACAACTGGATTATCAATCAGTGAAGTCTTCAATAGATTGATAACAATAATCGAGAAAAACACCCTCAATACCGTCTTTGTAGTAGATGAGATCGACTATCTGGCAGAATTAGTATCAAAGACAGGAAAGGATGTTTTCTATTCATTAACACGAGCAAATGAGAGGTTAAAAAAAGGCTCACTTACTTTGATTGGCATATCAAATGACCTAACATTCAAGGAAAGGTTGGACCCCCGAGTTCTAAGCAGTTTAAGCGAGGAAGAGATTGTCTTTACCAACTATACAGTTAACCAGATCAAGGAGATATTGACAGATAGGATCAAGGAAGCCTTTATTCCAAACATAGTGAACCCTGCAGCCCTGAACCTATGCGCTGCAATGTCGGGCCAGGAACATGGTGACGCAAGACGAGCAATAGACCTACTTCGTGTGGCAGGCGAGATAGCAGAACGAGAGCAATCTGATATCATAAAAGAAGATCACATTCGCAGGGCCTCATTGAAGATGGAAGAGGACAAGGAAACCACAGCACTCAACTCATACCCACTTCACGAAAAACTACTCCTACTTGCGGTAATGAAGGCAAACGGCAGCACGACAGGTGAGATATACCAATCCTACAAGAACCTCTGCAAGACCACCAGACAGAAGGAGCTTACACAGCGTAGAGTAACCCAAATGCTAAGCGAGATTGAGATGACAGGACTTATCTCAGGCAAGATAATCCATCAGGGCATGCATGGAAGAACAAAGAAATTTGCTTTAACACTAAATGCGGATACTGTAAAAAAAGCATTCAAGGAAGACCTGGCCTTGGAAGATCTTCTATAACTAATCTGCTTTCTCGGTAAAGTCTTTTGTAAAGACCTTCATTGTGGCCAAGTTTATGATTATAGCTATTCCAGGTGTTGGAACGATCCCACCGCTTGCCTGATAGCCAGTCTGGCTCTGCCAAGCACCAGAATTTACTATCAATGTTCCCTTGTACATATCAAGGTCAACAACATGAACATGGCCGGAATGAAAGATATCTGGAACTTCATTTATCACCATAAAATCTTCAAGCTCAGGTGCAATTGGGGTACGCTTTCCATAAATAGGACTGAGATGCCTTGTCCTCAACAATGCCCGCATTGCCCTTGCTGGCTGTGCGTAGCTTAGGCCCGGGGTAGTTCCTACCACATCATCAAGGCTCTGGCCGTGGAACATCAACACCTTTACACCATTAAGATCCAAAAAGGCGGGATTTCCTAACATGAAAAAGTTCTCTCTATTCCACAAACTCATGTTATGTTTTTCTGGTATGGCCGGCTGGGGAAGGGCCCTTCTACCAGGATCATGATTGCCAGGAATTATGAATGTCTTGATGTGTTTTGGAATTTTATCTAGCAACTGGGCGGCCTTTGCCATCTGGCCGTCTATATCCATGATAAGCAACTCCTTGTCTTGATTTGGAAAGATTCCAATCCCGTCAACTATATCTCCACATATCAAGAGAAACCTGACCTTTCTTGCCACTGGGTCAGGACTTGACAGCCAGGAAATAAACCCTGTAAACTCCTTTTCCATAAAATACCGGCTACCTATGTGAATGTCTGATATCAGGACAGCGTACGTTTCAGTCTTTGAGCGATTTGCTATATGATCTGGGACGTCTGGGACCAGAAGATCCCTTGCAATAAATCCGCCATTTTTACCATTTGTAACTCCCACCATTACAAACTGGTCCATTAAAAGCGAGTTTGCAGTCTCCTGCAATTCTTGATTAAACACCAAAATCTCAACAGAACCTGTAGGATCATCTATTACTAACTTGGTTACATCTCGGTCAATCTTTCTATCCATCAAAAGGCCTGCAACAAATGTCTCCTCACCAAGCTTGCCATCTGTCACATTCTTAATCGGCGTAAGTTTCTTTGCCTGTGATCGCTGCATCATTATTTTGAGCAGTTTTGAGTATCTGTCAGAAAAAAGAGATGTAAAACCATCTATTCCCTCTGCCGATGCGATCTTCTTTGTGGGATCAAACAGTATTTCATACTTGTCCTCAACACTGCCATCAGCTTCTGACTCTACAAACATTTTGAGGTCGCTCTGATTTATTAAAAACAGGTTTTGCTTTGCCTTTTCACGAACAACCTGCTTAATTATATTCTGGAGTTCCTTCACATCTATCTTTTCTAATATTTTAAAAGCATCAGGATGAATCTGAAATCCCTTACTCAGGGCATATGTTACTGCTGAGGAAACCTCTTCTTTCACAAACTGTCATAATACCACTTTTAATTAAATCTGTTCGAGCTGTCAACCCTCAAATAACTCCTCAGATCAAACCCGTTGTTGGTAAAAAGACGGGTCCTAATTTTTCTGATTTTCATTGCAATATTTTCAGCTGCATATTCTGTTGGCAGTGAAAGCAATCTATCCGACGAGGACTCCAAGTCATTTGTTAAAGAGTTCCAACACACTGTAGAGGGGATTGACGCAATAGGAATTTTTACTCATAATACATCTGTCGCTCTGCCCATGTTTCTGCCAGGCTTTGGAATAGCTTGGGGGTCCTTTGCTGCGTGGTCAACTGGAGTTGCCTTTAAGGCTCTAGTATCCACCACACCGACACTTGCAAAACTTCCACCACTTGCAATACTATATCTTTCACCTTTTGGTGTAATGGAGCTAATTGCCTATTCCATAGGAATGTCAAGAAGTTTTCTTCTCATCAATACAATATTGAGAAGAAGGAACCTCAGAGAAATGATACGTCCAACCGCAATCGAAATAGGGATCGTGGTTGCATTGTTACTGGCAGCAGCATTCATTGAATATGCCATGATCCAAGAATTTGGATCGACGCTGGTTCACCCCAACACACCCTAGATTCGTTTTTATTTTAACACAGAACAATCAAGGTAATGCTAGGCCTTAAGATTCACACACTTCCAAAACTAAACAAACCCATAATGATAGCCGCACTTCCAGACATGGGGAACGTTGCTGGAATTGGAATGGATTTTCTTGTGAAAAAACTAGGGGCAAAATTATTTGCAGAGATCTATGCATTCTGGCCACCAGCGGTATCGTATGAGCAAGGACTGATAAAATATGATCAATCAAGCTACAAATTTCATTATTTGCAAAAGGAAAACATTGTGCTCTTTTCCGGGGAGTTTAATCCCTCTGATCCTCGGCGACTTTACGAGTTGTGCTATGAGGTAGTAAGCATGGCAAAAAAACTCAAAGTAAGTATGCTCTATTCCATTGGAGCTGCATTGAGGCAACCCAGTCCCGCTGAACCTAAATTGTTTGCTGTCACAACAGTATCAAAATACCTAAACTTGTTAAAGAAGAAAAAGTTAGAGCTGCTCAATGGACAAGGCCAGATAGCTGGCTTTAATGGATTGATACTGGGAATTGCAAAGGAAAAGCAGCTTGACAGCATTTGTATCCTTGCAGAAATAGACAACCCAAATGTCATTCAACCAAAGTCGGCTCAACTCATACTTGCAAAACTTTTGCAAATTTTGGAGCTTGAGTCACTGGACATGAAAGAACTGGAGGAGGAGGAAAAGAGAAAACAGTTCATGGAACAACAAATGAGCTACATGAACGGATTGGCAAAAAGAGATAATCAACCGGGAATTGCCTAATTGTTTGAAGAAATTATACCCAGCCATTAAATACGAGTTTTGAGCTAGCTAATCAAATGAGGTCCAGTGTACCATCGCTAATTGCAATTACGGGATTTCTAGTCATATTTTGCTTTCCCTCTAACACATATTCTGATTTTATATCCAGCGACAAATATCTGATTGAAGCTACAGGTTTTGTAGCAGGGACACAAAACATTCTTGATTCCACACTTGACATACAACTAACTGCAGGCACTCAAAGTGGAAGCAGTATACTTTCTACACTAGATAACGGTCTCGTTACAATTAATGGCGACAGCTATCTCAACTCTGGTAATTGGACAACCACCCTGTTACGAGATGGAAACTTTCTGCTTCTCAAAGGAAACGCGCAGGATCAGAGCGGCAATACAATACAGATCAATCTCTTTGGAAGACAGATACAAAGCAATCAGAACGGTGTTGTTTACAGCATTACTGGTCAAATAGTAGGCTCAGAAACATTCAGAGTTATTTACAGCGCTAAAGTAATCACTGCCGGAACATACTCCCCACCGGTTACTTCGCCAACTTCACAAACAACACCCACATCACAGCAGAATCAAACGCAATCAAATGTTGTAAGAATAAGTATAGTTGCTGGCGCATCCAACCCCGCCAACCAACTCTTCTTTTCGCCCTCGGTTGCTACAGTAGCTCCTGGAACCACTATAATCTGGACCAACAATGACAACATGCCTCATAGAATAATGAGTGGGACGGCATCTGTTACTGGCAGCAGTTCTTCATTGCCAACATTTACTTCTGACGGAAAGATAGTCAGTGATATAATAGCTCCTGGCAAATCTTTTCAATATACCATAACCAATTTTGATTCCAGCGCCCGTCTTAGTGCAGCAGCCGCACAATACCTAAATCTTTCACCGGATCAAACTACTGGTGATATAACATTCTTTGATCCTAGTTATACCTGGATGATAGGAGTGATAAGCCCCATGTCCGTCTCAACTCCAACACAAACAGTACAGATTAACATATTGCCGGGGGCATCAACTGCCAAAAGTAACCAATACCTATCTCCATCTTCTGTACAAGTTACACCTGGCTCTACAATTGTTTGGGTAAATCAAGACTCTGTTGCACACAGAATTGTGAGCGGCCAACAACAATCTATGACAACTGGTACCACTGGAAGGCAGATCACCGCGGCTCCCTCCTTTAACCCCGACGGAAGGATAGACACCGGCATCATAGCTCCGGGCCAAAGTCTCAAGTTTACAGTAACCGGAACAGGTGTATTCTCTTTTTACGATCCATCAAACACATGGATAAATGGTGCCATACTCTCGGTTTCACAAATATCATCAATGCCACCAGTGCAAGTAAGCATTTTACCAGGTTCATCATCAGCTGGAGGGGCCGCCTCCCAACAAAATCAAAACTATGTTAACGGGTATTATTCTCCGGATCAAGTCCAAATTGTACCTGGCACCACAGTAATTTGGACAAACAATGACTCTGTTGCTCATTCAATATGGAGCGGCACTGCCACCTTCAGTACAGTTAATCCATATGTTCCAGACGGCAAGATAAAGAGCGGCTCAATAGCTCCTGGCCAAAGCTTCCCGGTCATCATTAACAGTTCGGGAATTATCAGGTTCTATGATCCATCATACACATGGATGAATGGCATAATTGTCTCAATTCCATCCACCCAGACCCATTCCACCAATACTGGTACATATACGGGTCCTACGCCAAGCCTTCACTAGACGGCAAAAGCAGTCCTACTTGAAATTGATATATGATTCCAGTCTTGTCTGATCAAATACCATTACGGAAAGATCAGAGAACTGCCTTCCTTCCAAACCTTTCACTGTCCCAACAAAACAAGTCTCTTTTTTGGTTGTGAGAAACTCGAAAACATGCACCTTCATGCCAGAGGTGTCAAACCCATGATTTTTCAGATAAACCGCAATCTCTGACTGCATAAAGTGCTTAGCGGGCTCCTTAGGCCATGGGCGTGGCACCAGCACCACACTCAATCCATCTATTAGCGCCTTTTGGAGTTCGAGTTTCTTCTCTTCAATGCTTGTTGATATGTGCATAGTTATGACCCGGCTCTTGTCCAATGGTACCCTTGCCTTTGATGCAGCTACTTGCACTGAACTTATACCTGGAATCACCTGCACGTCGCCAAAAATCTCAACTAACCTATCAACGACCTCTGATTCGGAAAAGTTCACATCTCCTGTAAATGGCACAACACAAGTCTTGTTTCCAAGTGACTTTGAAACCTTTTGATACACCTCTTCTTGATTTTGCATCGTGATCTCATGCACTACTTTATTTTTGGCCAGTTCCTCAATTGTCTCAAGTGTATACTTGTAACCTATTATGACATCGGAATTTGTTACAATCTCCTTTACTACGTCTGTAATATATTTTGGGGAGCCGGGACCTACCCCAACTGCAAAAACCTTTCCCATTGTAACATCTTTTGCAATGTTCAATATAATTCACAATTTGAGAATCACAATTAGCTTTTATTTGCCGGTCCAAACCCCCAATTATTGGATGCCAGAATAATCGCGGTTTCACTCTTTTTACTCCTAGTTAGTTTTGTTCCAAACTCTCTTGCAATATCGCAAAACTCCACGCTAGACTCTCAGGGAAACTATGCAAATACATCACTTGGCATAACATTTCATGCTCCAGAAGGCTGGACAGTCCAAGAACCAAAAAAATACCAACCCAATGCGCCAGACGTTGCCATGATAGCTCCATATTCAAACGGATTTTCATCTTCGATTTCAGTTAATGTTGAAAAGGCAAATGGGACATCACTTGATGACTATGTCAAAAATAAAATTACTCAATTGACCAGTACCAATCAACCAAACAACATAACACTTCTGTCAGAGCAAGACGGGACCGTAGATGGGATCTCTGCCAAAACATTGTTGTTTCAAGAAAACTTTACTTTACAGAACAACAGTAATGTGATAAAATTCAAGCAAGCAATTGCACTGGCAAATGATAATTTTTATACAATAACTTATGCAAATGAGGAAAAAAACTTTGACAGCGATCTGCCAAGCTATGCACAGCTGTTGGATTCCATCAAATTTGTAAACAATAACACGTTTTCCTGGCTTGACTATGTTTCTATTGGTATAGTAGTGGGGGCACTAATTGTAGGCATGGTTATAATTAAAAGAAAAAGAAAACCATTGCAAAAAAATTAACCTGCAAAACAACCTTTTCCTGAAAACCCCAGAAAATTCCGTTTTTTCATTGTAATGGATAAAACTGGATACCTAGATTTAGGGGCAAATAATGCCCTGAACTCTGTATTTGTAATCATTCCGATCCTTTGTAAATGGGCGAAAGATAAAATACCGTATTGTGGAGAAGTAGAGTATGAAGAAGGAATACATTGTAGTAAGAATTGAGGGTTCACAAGATGGTGCACCATACGTAGTGATCTCACTGTCCTCGTCTAAAGATTTCAAAGAGCAAAACAGTACCCCAATGTCTCCCTTTGGCTCCGGTGTCATGGGGTTTACCAACATGGATGACATGATAAAAGGCCTCAACAAAATGATGGCAGGAGGAGGGATGGGAGGCATGGCTGGCGGAATTACCTCTATTAAACTAGATATGCATGAATACAAGGAACTAAACCTCTCAGTGGGAGACAAGGTGTATCTAGAAATAACAAGAGCCGAGTCCCTTGGGATCTAGGAACAGGCACTAGTTTTTACCGGGAAATCTCTCCACGTAAGATCTCGTATGCCCTTGCGGCATCCTTTTCGCGCAATACTAGGATGATATCATCTTGGCCAAAAAAGGCATTAACAAGTTCAATCCCATTATCATGAAGAATCTCTGATACATACGACACTACATCTGATTCATTTTCAGATTGAGGAATGTGAATGCTTATCTTTGCAAGCCCGGTTTGGAAAAAATTCTTATGTGAAGAAAAGGACTCGAGCAATTTTCTAACATCACTAATATCTTCAGCTAAGAACCTAAACGAGTCTGTAAACCTGAAAAATTCATAATCTGGGTCAGCTCGAGTAAATCCATGCATTAACGCCACTGCGTCCTCCATCGCAAAATCTTGTGAGGAGAACTTGATGTCTAGTATTCCATCTGTAAGCGAGAGTCTGGCATTCTTTAGTACCGGCTCACTTTGCATGTCGTCCTTTTTCTCAAAGGAATCTGCATATCTCTTGATTGCCACAACAATTGTGTTAAGGTTTACAGGGCCGCCCATCTGGGCCTCCACCTCTTTTTGGATCTTTACGGCAAGTGCTGTATAGTTTACCAGGTCCATCTTAACACAATCGTAAATCGATCTATTTTTGGTGATTATATCACGAACCGTGTCTGGAACTGAAAGACTAGTTGTACGCATCCAAGAATATTTACTATTGTCAGCTATATTAGGTTATGTAATAATTGTATATATAATTCTCATAAACTTTATATAATGTCATAATCATTACATACTATGGAAAATTATGACATGATGGAATCAGATGAGTTTGACCACCTCTTCCAAAGAATGATGAGACCTTTCAAAGAACTAGATGACGTATGGAACAATATGAAGGGTTCTTCAAACCTGCAGACATTTGGTCCGTACTACTATGGTTACTCTGTAACAGTTGGACCTGATGGCAAACCTGTGGTAAAAGAATACGGAAACGTTAGACCGGATCTTCTTCCAACAGCAGAGACAAGAGAGCCTCTTGCCGATGTAATTGTAGATGACAAAGAGAAGGCTCTGAAAGTTGTGGCCGAGATGCCAGGAGTTGAAAAGAAAGACATCAAGATCGAAGTGGTAGGACACACGATCCTAATTGATGCAGAACACGAAGAAAGGAAGTACCATACCAAGATACCCATCAAACAAAAGGTCGATGAAAATTCTGCCAAGGCAACCTATGCCAACGGAATCCTCGAGGTAAAGTTCCAACTAAAGGAGGAGGAACGACAAAAGGGAAAAACAGTAGAGGTTGAATAAACTTCCTTTATTTTTTATGGTGATAAAATTATGAGTGAAATTACATTAAGAATTGCAGAGGCGTCACAGAGACATGTGGGCAAAGGCATTGCCGTAGTAGATCCTAAGGTTGTTGAAGACAACAATTGGGAAACCGGAAATATACTGGAGCTGGTAGGAAATAGGAAGAGTCACACAAAGCTGTGGCCTGGCTCTGCTGAACAATATGGAACTGGAATAATAAAGATAGATGGGGCCACAAGACAAAACATTGGTGCCGGAATTGGAGAAAAAATTTCTGTAAAAAGAATTGATGCACAGGAAGCCAAACAAGTAACAGTCTCTCCAATTGAAAAACTCAGCGCTGAAGGATTGCAAGAATATATGCAGGCAAACTACATTGGTCACGTACTAACTATCGGCGACACTCTTATAGTAACCACACAACTTGGTGGAAAAACCCAGCTTGTGATAACAAATGCCTCTCCATCTGGAAAACCCATTGTGGTAACAGAGCGAACTGAATTCAAGCTAGGTTCAATGACAAAGGCCATTGATAACTCGGTACCTAGGATTACATATGATGACTTGGGAGGCCTTAAAAATGAGGTACAGAAGATACGCGAGATGGTAGAACTTCCCATGCGACATCCAGAGCTATTTGAGAAGATTGGAGTTGAGGCGCCAAAAGGCGTCATGCTTTATGGACCACCCGGAACAGGAAAGACGCTCATTGCAAAGGCAGTTGCAGGCGAGACCAATTCTCACTTTATCTCAATTAGCGGTCCTGAAATAATAGGCAAATTCTATGGTGAGAGCGAGGAAAGACTGCGTGAACTATTCAAGCAGGCAGAAGAGAATACACCAAGCATTATTTTCATAGACGAGATTGACTCGATTGCTCCAAAACGGGAAGAAGTAACCGGCGAGGTAGAAAGGAGGGTGGTATCCCAGTTGTTGACGCTGATGGACGGAATGAAATCCCGAGGCAAGGTTGTAGTGATTGCTGCCACTAATAGGCCTGATTCAATTGATCCCGCCCTGAGAAGACCTGGAAGATTTGATCGCGAAATTGAGATAGGAATACCAGATGCAGCTGGAAGAAAGGAAATACTTGATATCCATACGCGAGGAATGCCACTTGAAGACAAAGTCAACTTGGAACAAATTGCTAAAGTGACTCATGGATTTGTTGGAGCAGATCTTGAGATCCTTGCAAAAGAAGCTGCAATGAGGTCCTTGCGAAGAATACTGCCAGACATTGATTTAAAAGAAGAAAAGATTCCTGCCGAAGTTTTACAAAAGATTGTGATTACTGAGAACGACTTTAAGGATGCACTAAAAGAAGTAAAGCCATCTGCACTAAGGGAAGTACTAGTTCAAGTCCCTAATGTTACATGGGAAGATATTGGTGGACTGGAATCATTAAAGAATGAACTTTACGAGGCAGTAGAGTGGCCTCTAAAACACAAGGAGGCATTTGAATACACAGGTGTCAAAACACCAAAAGGTGTTCTGCTTTATGGACCACCCGGAACAGGAAAGACGCTCATTGCAAAGGCAGTAGCACATACAACAGAATCTAATTTCATTAGCATCAAGGGACCAGAACTACTCTCAAAATGGGTTGGAGAATCAGAAAAAGGAGTACGCGAGGTCTTCAGAAAAGCGCGCCAGGCCGCACCATGCATAATATTTCTAGATGAGCTGGACGCTCTTGCCCCAAGCAGAAGCTCCGGCAGCTCAGACTCGCACGTTACAGAAAGAATAGTATCTCAACTCTTGACAGAGATTGATGGTCTTGAAGAACTCCATGACGTGTTGGTGATTGGGGCCACTAACAGGGTAGACTTGATAGACAGCGCATTGCTAAGGCCTGGTAGATTTGACAGGATATTGGAGGTGCCGTTACCAGACTTGAAAGGTCGTGAGCACATCTTTAAGATACACACCAAAAACAAGCCACTTGAGAGCAACATAGATTTTGCAAAACTGGTAGAACTTGCTGATGGGTTCAGCGGTGCAGAGATTGATGGTGTATGCAACAGAGCTGCGATGAGTGCAATAAGGAGATACGTCAACAATGGGAAAAAATCGGTAAAATCAATAAAGATAACCCAGGAAGACTTTGAAAGCGCGATAGAAAAGTTGCGACCTGATAAGATCAAACCGCGACAAGCCATGACGCCATAGCTTATATGATTAAATCGAGTTGAGATAAGTAACGGCAAAAGAAGCAGTTCTTTATCAGAGACTACCTGATGATAAGGTAAGATGTACAGCTTGTGCTAGGTATTGTGAAATTGGAAAAAACCAGATTGGTCTTTGCGGTATAAGAGCAAACAATAACGGCAGACTAGATCTTTTGGCGTACGGCAAGGTAATAACTGGCCATGTTGATCCTATCGAGAAAAAACCTGTGACACACTACATGCCTGGGTCAAGCATATTTTCCATTGCCACTACGGGCTGTAACTGGCTTTGCAAATATTGCCAGAATTATGATATCAGTCAGCGAAGAAAAATCGAGGGGACTGACATGACGCCAGAAGAGGTGGTAAGCCATGCCGTCAGCTCAGGCTCGCAAGGCATTGCTTACACATACAACCAACCATCAATATTCATCGAGTTTGCAAGGGATTGTGGGGTCATTGCAAGGAAAAATGGGCTATTCAATATCTTTGTATCAAATGGTTACGACACACCAGAAACTGTAAAGATGATGGATGAGTTTCTTGACTGCATAACGGTAGACTTTAAGGGAAATGCAGAACCGCAATTTACACGGAGATACATTGGCGTTCCCGATCCCCAACCCATCTTTGATACGCTCAAAGAGATAAGGGACAAGACCAAGATTCATGTGGAGATCACTGATTTGGTGGTTCCCAAGGTAGGCGATAGCTTGGAATATGCAGCTAAACTTTGCAAATTTGTCTATAATGAATTTGGACCTGACATGCCAATTCACTTTCTAAGATTTCATCCAGATTATAAAATGATGGAATTTGAATCAACTCCAGTTAAGACACTTGAAAAACACCATGAAATCGCAAAAAAAGAGGGCCTCAACTATGCCTATCTTGGAAATGTTCCCGGTCATCCCCTTGAGCATACATACTGTCCAGAATGCAAAAAAATTGTGGTAAAAAGATATGGATTTGACATTCAGAAGTGGGATCTTGACGATAACAATAACTGCAAATTCTGTGGTAACAAGATACCAATAGAGGGAAAGCTAGCAGAAAATTATAGGCAAAACAGGTTCCAGTTTGTGTTCTAGATTGCTACTGCCCTAACAGGGGATCCCGTGGCGCCCTTTAGCTTGAGGGGCAGTACTATGAGCATAAAACTAGTCCTTTGAATCTTGTCAAGATTACAGAGATTTTCTAGAATCAAGATCCCACTCTTCAATAAAACATGATGGGCAGAAAATTTTGGGTCCTTGCCCAAATCAATACTGGGCGAGTCAATGCCTATCAGGCTAACCCTCTTTTCTGACAGATACTTTGCTGCACTTGCTGAAAGCCCGGGGTTTTTTGTGAAATAGTCTTTTCTTGTTAGGTTTCTTGACCAGCCGGTCCCAAAGATTATAGCTGAGTTAGGCTGTATCTTGCCATTTCTTGCTTCAAAGCTGACAATGTCACTTCGAGTGATTGACATGTCAGGACCCTTTCTTATCTTGCACAAAATAGCACTGGTTATCAATCTGTTAAGAGGGATCATGTCTATCTTGATCCCTTTTTCTATGAAATGATACGGTGCATCAAGGTGGGTTCCAGAGTGCGAACTTAGGAAAATCAGCTCAAGGTTGTACCCGTCAGATTTTTTATCTGCCCATGAAATGAATCGGGGACTAGGTGAGCCTGGAAAACTTGGAAGCTTGTTTGAAATCTCAAGTGTAAGGTCAATTGGTTCCACCAAGTTAGTTGGAATCGGTGACAAATCAATTTTGGTGTTCATAACCAAAAGTTAAATATTGTGAAATGAAAATTATCTCATGCCAACTACTTACATACTGATAAACTCTGATCTAGGCTCTGACGTCGAGATAATTCAGAAGATCAAGGAAATACTGGACAGAGAAAGCGGAGTAAAATACGAAGTTCGGGGGGTATATGGTGTTTATGATATTATAATCAAGATCACTGCCGATTCAATGGATCGTCTGAGAAATATCATTACTACTCACATAAGAAAGATAGACAAAGTTTACTCAACCTTGACAATGATGGTAATAGAAGAGCAGGAAAAGTAGCTATCTTCTCAATGCATCAATTACCCGCAAAATCTCTGACTCTGTGTTAAAAAAGTGTGGCGAAGCCCTAACTATTTTCTTGGAAAATATATCTCGCACGGTAAGTACCATGTTTCCCTTTTCTAGTCTTTTGACTATTGACTCGGAACTCTGGCCTTCAATGGCAAACGAGACTATGCTTGTTCTTTTTCTATCCTCTTGGGGACCAAACAGGACGATATCGCGTATCTTTGATAACTCTTCGCGCATCAAGTTTGCAAGTTTGACATTTTGATTCCTTATCTTTTCAATTCCTGTCTTGAGAAGGAAATTTACTGATGCCTCAAGCCCAGCAGCCCCTGCCCAATTACGAAACCCTGCCTGAAATCTTGCAGGCATTTCTTTGTGAATTATTTTGTTATCGTGAAAAATTGCAGACTCGCCACCTACCTGTAGCGGCTCTATCAACTCGCTTGATTCTTTCTTACAGAAGAATATACCCATGCCCATTGGGCCGCACAGCCACTTGGAGCCGTTAAATGACATGAAATCACATTTTATCTTGTTTACATCGACATCGTTGATGCACCCAACTGTTTGTGCGGCATCAATAAAGTAAGGTATGTTGTTTTGTGCAAGATGCTCTCCTATCTCCTCTACTGGAAGAATTGCTCCAGTGTTAAAAAGGGCGTGACTTAGAGCAACAAGCTGGGTGTTTCCATCGACCATTTTTTTTAACGAATCGGGCTGGAAATATCCAGTTTCATCAATAGACATCTCCCTTAACACAACTTTTTGGCCCGCCCTTACCCAGGGATAATGATTTGCAGGATGCTCATGACTTGAACCGCGTGTTATGATGTTAGCGCCTTGCCTGAACTTCATGCCACTAGCTACAAAGTTTATTCCGTCAGTCACGCTCTGCGTTAGGACCACCTCTTCTTGCCTGCACTTGATTAGCTGGGAAATTGCTTTACGCATACTGTTGAGCAACCCTTTTACATAATTATCTGATAATTCGGAATCTGGACCATACTCATTATACTTTATCAGAAAATCATTCATTGCCTGTATGCTTGACTTTGGCATTCTGGATGTGGATGCATTATTGAGGTAGATTCTATCCATGTAAGGGAATTCTTGTGAAAAATCAAAACTCAAGTTCATTATTATATTACGTTCTGGCTACTTATTGTGTTGTTTAAAAATTATGATGAATCTGGGAATTTAACTCTAAAATTAAAAGAGATTCTTTCACAAAATCAAATTAACTCTATCTTGTATTCTGATCCTTTTGTAAAGGCAGGCTTTATATCAAAACTTGTCAGTGAGGTAAAAACTAGCATACTGTACTTGGATCTTGATTTGTTGTATAGTGGATATGTAGTATCAGGCACAATTCCTTTACAAGACAATCTCATTTTGTATCAGCCTTCTGAAGATACAATTGGTAACATACTGACAGAAATACTGGTCAAGGCAAGCATGTCACAAGTTCTGGTTGTAATAGATTCCATCAACGGTCTTTTCAACATGCTACATCACAAAAAAGATGTTGGAAAGGTGGTAGCTTCAATCATTGTGTTGCTTGCAAGCATTACTCGTCTCTCCAAGTCCTATGTTATCATATCAAGCATGGCAAGATACAGAAAAGAAGAGGGCTGGGTTTTGTCACCAACCGGAAAACGATTCATCGAGACAAAAAACAGCAAGAAGATTTTGCTAGAGCAAGGAAAAGAAGGAATCATTGCAAGTCTCTTAGATGACTCTAACAAACTGCTGATTCCGGCAAACTCTATTCCGATCTAGTCCAGCCTCTTGATTATGTGATATCCAAACTGTGTTTTTACAATATCGGAGATCTGTCCCTTTTCCAGTGCAAATGCAGCTTTTTCAAATTCCTTTACCATGACGCCTCTTCCAAAAAGTCCTAGGTCTCCGCCTTTTTTCTTTGAAACATCGATTGAATATTGCTGGGCAAGTTTTGAAAAGCTTTCACCACTGGATAATTTAGTTTTGATCTCTTGGGCCACACTCAACTTTTCCACCAATATGTGCGAACAATGGATTTTGGTTACCATTATCAACAGGTTATTGGCAAATTATAAAAAAACGTCGGTCCTAAAATCGATCCTTATTCTAAAAAACTAGAATGAGGCGATCGACTTCTAACACCGTTATAAAATTTGCAAACGCCGTTATAACATCGACTTTTTCAGCAAGTTATATTAAGATCATTCAAAGTAATACTGAACATGCCAGTTGGAATTATTCCAGATATCGGCGAACAAATGTGCATAGGATGTGCACTCTGCGTAGAGATTTGTACATCACTAGGCCCAGACGTATTAAGAGTAAAACCAGTAGAAGGCTGGAAGAGAGGTAAAGCATTTGTATTTTATCCAGAGAGATGCATCTCAGACGGTGCATGCATCGGCGTTTGCCCAACAAAGGCAATCTTCTGGATGAGACCAATGGACTTTACTCCAGGACAACCAGTACCACTGTACAGAAACTCTGTATTCGTCAAAGGTTGGACTGAACTAGCCGAATAGGTTCAACATTAACTCCTTTTTATTATTCTCTTGCCATAACCTTCGGTTTCTAAATATATGGAATGCAACAAACCTTAGCAGTGAGCAAACCCGGTAATCTCTGGAGAAAAATGCATGGTAAAATCACAAGAAAACCCACTAACTTTAGTTGGCTACTTGGCAACAAACTTGCAGGCAGTGGAATGCCAACTACACACTCGGAAATTGAGTGGGTGGTAAAGCAGGGAGTAAGGTCAATAGTTACAATGACTGAAGAGTCTTTGCCGGAATCGTGGGTAAAGAGCGTAAAGTACTTGCATGTACCAACAGAAGATCTTTCTGCCCCTGACATGGAACAGATTGATCAAGCAGTAGAGTTCATCCATGAAAGAATCCAAAACGACGAGCCTGTCATGGTTCACTGTGCAGCTGGAATAGGAAGAACTGGGACAATTCTTGCATGCTATCTTGTAAAGTACCAAGAATCATCTGCAAAGGACGCCATAGAAAAAGTACGAAAAGAAAGACCGGGTTCGATCCAATCCGAATCTCAGGAATTAGCAATAAGCTTGTATTACAAGCATATACACAACTAACTACTCTGGTATCGATGTAGTTACCATCTTTCCATTTTCAAGTTTGATGAAGAGGAATCTGTTGTCTTTGAAGATTAGGGTTATCTCGTTGTCTCTTTCAGACTTGTCTTCGACTTCAAGCAATTCCTGTCCTCTAATGCCATCGAATTTTGTCATGACGTTTGCTCTAGTAATTCCATTTATATCTGTTAAACAGTGCGAATAACCCAAATCCCAAATTTTTCAAATCTAAAACGGAGAAATGCTATAAATAAGTTCTTGCTACCGCGTGTATTTTTATCATGTAAAATCTAATCTCTCGGGTAAAAACAAGAACACCTTGGATTTACAACCTTTTGATAATGATTTTGTTCCACTCCCCGGAGTCAAATCTACTTTTGGGTGAAATAGTAACAATTCCATTTCATGTGAGGAATTGATTCAAGACCCTGTTGTAGACAACGTAAACTGGTGTGCTGTTCTGGCACATGTGACATTGCAGGTAAATATACGATACCAATTACAACTCTTATTGCAACTACTGCTAAAATTATCAGTATTATGATAACTGATTTTTGCATAACATTACTACGTCAATGTTGACCTTAAACAATTTCTAACAAGTCATCATAGATTAGCTCCATCTTAAAATACAATTATTACGTAATTATACTATGCAAGGCTCAAGCGCACTAGATAATTACGATTTAAAAAAAGCACATCAAGCTCTGAAAATGCTTCTTATCGATAGGAGTAATGAATTTCGTATTATGGCTAGAGGCATCGGCTATCCAATCACCACAAAAGACTGGGAATTGATAATACTGAATTTCTGTCTTGATTACATAGATTGTTTTCATACTTGGATTGCCGATGATCCGCCCGACCATCATCACATCCACAAGTGCATGACACAGATGAGGCAAATGGCCAGGGGAAAATCGAACATGACTGAAGTTACACATATTCAGAATACCGCGTACCTGATTGCAGAGGATTTTAAAGCAATTTACAAGAGAATGGGATAGGATCCTTTTAGCAATCTTTATGATTTACAAAAAGAAATACCTCATACGGATTACAAATCTCTGTTCGAGAAAGTAATGGGAATAGATCCCAAGATTCGCTTTGCTACTATATTTGATATGAGTGGAAAAGTAATGTACAGCAGTCACCGGGAGGGAACAAAGAACCTTCTAACTCATGAAGAAAGCCAAAAGTCACTACAACTTGCAATCAATGCGTGGAAATCACGCAACGAGGTCTCAGACAAGATAGGTAAGGGTAAGTATGCCCTTGTGGAATATGAAAAGATAAAACGAATTACCATGCCTTTGGATTCCGACCATATACTTTACATAACAACAGACGTGGAAGCCGATCACGCTCCAATAATTTACCGAGCACTTAGATTGAAACAAGATCTAGGGCAATAATATTTGTACACTCTAGAAATTGACAGGTTGCAGGCGTCAAGTTGGGGTTATTGTTTTGGTTTAGACCTGTAAGAGTTTGAACCTTCAGTCAAAGTCAACTGTATTTCAATAAGATCCATTAAATCAAAACCAGTACAGATGATTTCATGTCATATACATGTAAAGGAGTGCGGATTAGTTTTCTATACACGTGAAGGTCTGGAAGTTCATTTTCTACGCAGACACACAAAGCCAATTCCTAAAGGTCTGGATCATTTTATCTAGTAAACCGTAGAGGCGAAAATTCTGAAAAACTCCGTACAAGTTGGTTGGTTCTCTAATATTATCCATTGATTTTGTCTTATCCAAGTTGTATCCGGTTGTCACTAATTTCTGTTGCAAATGACTAGACAAGATTTTTATTTTTTTGATAGCTCAGCAAGCCTTCTTGCTTGTTTGAGACCAACCACAGGTAACAGTTTAGGATCAAGCAATCCTATTTGAGCCAAAAGTGATGCCTGATCCCAGTAAATATGTTCGTGGGCAATCTTGTTACCTTTGAACTTCATCACCACTACATGTGCAAGCTCAACGGACCTCCCAGTTGGTGCAATTCTTGGAAGCATGTAATCAATTGGTATGTCATGTGTAAATTTTAGAATCAGTTCATCAACTACTTGGTCTTTTCCCACTGTGCGAGATATGGGTATGACCTCTGTATCTTTGGGCATCTTTCCAACGAAATGCTTTGTATAGAAATTATAAACCCCATCATATCCTACTCCGCCAGTCAGAGTTGGAACGTTATGCACATATGGTTCATCTACCATTGTAGTCATCGTAGCCTCGACGTCTTTATCTTCAAATTCGTGCTTGATGTGCTTGTCAAAAACTTTGCCAAGATCATGATTTTTATTTTTTGAATTGTTTTTCTTTTTTGATCTCATTAGTGTAAATTTTTATCAAACAAGCTAATTAACGGTTTAGATTTTCAAACCATGTTCAAGATGCATACTATCTTACCCAGCTTAATAATGTAAAAAAGCATTTCATAGATGATGATCTTAAATCAAACTAAATTTATTTTATATCCTATTTGGAGATTTCAATCTCTATTTCTTTAGAGTTGGTCTTGCCATCAAATTCTTCAGCATAGTCATGCTTGAACCAAGAGACATAGACTTCTGCACCAATCTTGTGCTTTCCTAGACCAAGATCAGAACCCTTGATATCTATTTTTTCGTCAAAATCAAGCAACAGCTGTTGTGCCTCTGCTTGGTTCATTGGAATGTGCGGTTCAAAGTTCTTGGATATCTGTACCCAGACCTTTTTTTCTGCCATCTGGGTAAGCTTTGGATTTCGTGTCCAGAAAAGAGCTGCCTTCTTGTAGGTATCCAATGGTGTTCCCACCGCATGCTTTCTTAATCCGCCGGAATAGAGCTTAATGCCATATTTGAGCTTGAATACATTGTCATGTTTGTTGTATGCGCGTTCCCAATTTTTTTCATTGAATGCTTCACGCAGTCCTCCAGTTACAGAGAACTTTACATTAATTGTTATGTTATCATTCACGCTGAATTTATCAGCAGATTTTTCTAACAAGACCTTGTCTATTGTGTTTTTTTCGTTTGTCAACTCTTCGTAATGATTTATATCCTCAATAAGTATTTTTTTGACTTAGATGGATGTTCAGGTCAAAAAGTCTTCTGCAAAGGAAGTTCTCCTAGATATAAGAAAATCTGACATTGCCACACTATACATCGTCCAACACGAATTGCTCAAGGATCCTACAGTGGAATTTGCAGGTGTAGTGCTAAAACATCCACTAACCAAGGAATATGCAATGCGCGTAAATACGTCCAAGGGCAACCCGATCAAGGAAATTGAAAAGGCCATCAAAGCTGCAATAAGCTACTCTGATGAGCTAAAAAAGGCAATTAATTCAAAAATTAAAGGTGCGTAGATGAAATTTTGCCCCAAGTGTAATGCTAGGCTGAAGCTAGCTGACTCAGAGTCTGAATTTGTATGTCCTAAATGCGGTTATAGCGAGAAAGGCACCAAGACAGCAAAAAAGGCAAAGGCAGAAGATCGTTCTACAATTAACATACTTGATGAAAAAGAGAAAAAAGAAACACTGCCTGTCATAAAGATTGAATGTACAAAATGCGGTCACAACGAAGCCGTATGGTGGATGCTTCAGACCCGAAGTGCTGATGAGCCCACTACACAGTTCTATCGCTGTGTAAGTTGTAGTTACACTTGGCGTAACTACGCATAGACTCGCACAGCTTCGGTTCGAGATACTATAGATCAAAGTT
Organism: Nitrosotalea sp.; assembly: GCA_050749405.1. Lineage (GTDB taxonomy): Archaea > Thermoproteota > Nitrososphaeria > Nitrososphaerales > Nitrosopumilaceae > Nitrosotalea. Next base: position 77,789 of record JBOGRD010000002.1, on the reverse strand, counting down.
ATTGTAAAATAACCTTACAGAATTCGCATAACCTTTAACTTAGACATGCTAGACATGTGAATAAGTTTGGTATTTTCTGCAAAGACTGGAGGTTCTGATGAATGGAAAGCTGTAATATCTGCTATTTCCACCTTGGTGGAAGAGGCAACCTTTGAGGCCACGGGCGAAGGGATTGCTTTCCGCGGAATGGACCCTTCCCATGTTGCATTAATTGATATTTCATGGCCTAATTCTGCATTTGAAAAATATGTTTGCGATGAAGATGTAAAGTTTGGTGTAAGAATTGACGAGTTTGCCAAGTTAATCAAGAGGGCTGACAAAAAAGACAACATAGAGATCAGCATTTCCGAGGAAAAATTACTACTTGTTACCATTGGCAAAAACAAGAAATACAAAATGAGGTTAATAGAGAGTTCTGCAACAGACACTCCTTTGCCAAAAATTACCTATAACGCAAAGGTTGTTGTAACCTCAACTGAATTTGATAGAATTCTAGGTGACATTCAGGTGGTCTCAGAATATCTCTCAATTGGCGCCAGTTCCAACAAGGCAGAATTTTCTGGCAGGGGTGACTCTGGTGAGGCAGTGATCACGCTAGAGAAGGGAGCACCTGAGATGCCAGAAATTGAAGTCAAAGAAGACAGTACGGCAACTTATAGTCTTGACTATCTTAACAGCATTGTAAAGGCAGTAGGATCTGCAGCTGGCACGGTTGTATGTGAATACTCTACCAAGATGCCACTGCGACTAGAGTTTAAGGTTGCAAATGTAGGTAGAATTCATTTCTATCTGGCTCCAAGAGTTGAGAGTTAAAAGCATTTTAAGGATATTAGAGTCAGGTATACTGGTTTGAAGCTAGTCCTAAAGTTTGGCGGAACATCAATTGCTTCTGTAGCAAACATTCGAAATGTGGCCAATTTAATAAAATCGCTCTCAAAAGAACACAAGGTAATTCCAGTCTTTTCAGCCATGAGTGGAATTACAGACGACTTGATTAGAATAACAAATTATATCAAAGACAGGAATGCAGAAGGTGCCAACTCTCTGGCAAAAAAAATTATCAAGATGCACATGGATATTTCTAACCAATGTGTTAAAAATCCAAAAATCCGAAAGGATCTGATAAACAAAATGAGAGCTGACCTCAATGAGCTTGAGGAACTACTGTATGGCATGCTGCTTCTTGGGGAAGTAACTCCGAGATCTTCTGACTATTTGATTTCCTTTGGAGAAAGATTGTCGATTAACCTGATTGCTTTTACATTAAATGACACGGGCGTTAAGGCAGTGCCCCTGGCAGGAAAAGACATTGGAATTATCACAGATTCAAATTTTGGTGAAGCAAAACCATTAATGGATACCACCAGGCTACACGTATCCCACAAAATTGAAAGTCTTTCACAGAAGAAGATAATGCCAGTAATAGGGGGATTTGCCGGTGCGGATCAGCACGGCAACATAACTACATTTGGCAGAGGGGGGTCTGACTATACTGCTACAATAGTTGCATCCAGTATAAAGGCCGATGAAGTGTGGTTGATGAGTGACGTGGACGGGCTGATGACAACAGATCCAAAGATTGTAAAAAACGCCAAGCTCATCAAAGAAGTATCATATGTTGAAGCCATGGAAATGGCACTATTTGGTGCAAAACAAATTCATCCAAGATCTCTTGAACCGCTAGTTACAAAAAAAATTGTACTGAGAATTCGAAATACGTTTAACCTCAAAAATCCCGGCACACTTGTAACAGCAGACCCGCAAGCTGACACACAAAAGACAGTAAAGTGTGTAAGCGCAATAAGGCACACGGGATTGATTGACGTGAGGGGAGGCAGCATGGTAGGCGCCCCCGGCACTGCGGCTACAATATTTTCTACTCTTGCAAAAGCCGGAGTCAACATAATGATGATCTCTCAGAGTCCATCAGAATCAAGCATATCAATTATTGTAAAGAAAAATGACATGGACAAAGCTGTTAATGCACTTGAGATGAACCTGCTTGGCAAAATAATCAAAAAGGTGGATGTTACTGTAGATGTCTCAATCATAGCACTAATTGGATCTGGAATGAGAGGAATAGTTGGAGTTGCATCAAAGGTATTTACTGCAGTAGCAAAAAGGGGTGTAAACGTGATAATGATTGCGCAAGGCTCATCTGAACTCAACATTGCCTTTGTTGTCAAGGACTCGGACTGTAATGCAGCAGTGCAAGCATTGCACGATGAGTTTGACTTGGCAAAAACTAACTAGGAGTCCTTCTAAAAGCATATTTATGCTGATCAGGCATTTTAGAGCACCATGAACAGGCTACTTGTTGCAGTAATTATTGCAGTTATCGTCGGTGTCATATTTTCTATTCCATTGTTATCTAATAATTTAGTTACTGCGGGAACCATTAAAAAAATACAATTTACTCAAACACTGACATCATCCCAGGACCCAGGCTTGGGGCATAGTGATGAACAGCTTGCAATGGTATTGTTGCCAAATAATGGGACCCTTTATGATGGCACTCTGACATATACTGCAAGCAAGCCTGTCCAGATTGTAATTCTTCATCAAATTGACAAAAGCGACTCAAAAGGCCAGCCTGTGTGGACAGTTGATAATAACACAATTTATGCCGAAACCATAATTAATTCAGACTCTGATGGCGGAACCCTTAATTTTGCTGGATCGGCAATTGGACTTCATTACACAAACTCATCCCAATTTACGGCAACAGTAACAGTTGATGGATGGATAAGGGGTACAACACCAGAGTTTCTGCAAAACAACACTCGAATTATTTCTGAAAACAATCTGAAATTATCTAGGGCGGAGATTCCTGTAAGCATACCTTTACACGAGGGATCTTACAATGGAAAACCTGTATACTATATCATAACTGATTCAAGCAACAGCATGGAAGCCAACGAAATATCTATCAAGCAAAACTGGAAGGTTCAGCGATCCCCACTCTTGGCACAAGCGCCACAACAGTTGCTCAGCAAGATGTATGTGTTTACAAATGGGATACCCGGCAATGGGATACAGGGATACCAAGACGAAGTGTTTTCAAATATACCACCAGATAACAACTATACGCCATTGAGTCTAGTAGTCGATGTCAAGTGGAGCCCGGGAAGAACCTCACAAGTTCTAAACTCTACGAAAAATATTCTTGATGCAAATGCAACAGGTACACTAACACTGACTGCCACCGGCAATGTGGTCAATACGCCACAAATAGTTTGGCCTGGCGGTCAGATGACTGCCAGAAATAGCACGGAACTATCTGATCAAACAGCATACACCGGGAGCCAGGTACTCAATATAGACACTGTAGGCAAGTCTGTTACATTTGTAGCCCATAGAGGATGGGGCCCAGATGGAAAGACAATTTATTATCTAGTTACAAGCGGCACGCCTGATGGTCCTGCAAAAATGATGGGGGTGATCAATACTCCGGCGCTGTCGGTGCTCTCATCGGCTGCAAGAGATCTTTACAATTTTGCTAATGGCATCAAGAGCAGTGGGCCTTTTGGTTTTCAAGAAGGAATTTCTGGTACCCAACTGGGCGATACCAAATATTCGCCCATCTGCAAAATATCGATGGTAACATGGGCAAATCCTCAAAATGCAACATTGTTAGTAACCATGGATGACATTAACTTTGAAGAATCTCAGGGAACAATAACTGTACAACCAGCACAAGTATTCAATAACAACTACATAATTGATTGCCCCATCATTGAGATTCCAAATGGCTCATGAAAAGGGATAAATTTACTCTAAAAATTTCTTACTGTTGATGGATGGTAAATTATACATTGTAGGCGTAGGACCGGGCCATCATGACCACATGACATTTCGAGCTAAACAGGTAATTGAAGAAAGTAATACAATTGTGGGATATGAAACGTATGTAAATTTGGTAGAAGATCTCATTGAGGGAAAGGAAGTTCATAGATATGCCATGACGCAGGAAGTTGAGCGAGCTCATCAATGCATCGATCTTGCAAAGGCAGGCAAGATAGTTTCTCTTGTATCCAGCGGGGATCCGGGAATTTATGGCATGGCAGGCTTGATTTACGAAATTTTAGCAGAAGAAGACTGGGACAGAAAGACTGGCCTATACGTTGAGATAGTTCCGGGGGTTTCCTCTCTTAACTCATGTGCGGCACTAGTTGGCTCGCCACTCATGACTGATTTTGCGGTAGTTAGTATGAGTGACTTGCTTGTACCATGGGAAATTATAATAAAAAGAGTTGAGGCGGCAGCACAAGGAGATTTTGTTCTAGTAATATACAATCCTGCAAGCAAGAAAAGAATTCACCAACTACAAGACACAAGAAAAATACTGTTAAAATATAGAACTCCAAACACTCCAGTAGCAATAGTCAAGGGGGCATACAGGGAATCGCAAGAGGTTGTCTTGACTGATCTGGAAAACATGGAAAATCATCAAGACAAACTAGGAATGATTACCACTGTGATAATCGGCAACTCTTCTACGTTCAGATACAAAGACATGATGGTTAACCCTCGTGGATATACATCAAAATACAATATAGCAGAACCTCAGACGCGCTAAAGATAAAATGAGACCAGTTCGGGTGGGCCTCACCCTGCCGCAGGGATGGCTAGATGAATTTCCTACCAAGAACCCCCATGAGCAATTCCTTTTTTCCAAAAATGTTGCATTAAAGGCTGAAAATCTTGGCTATGCTGCAGGATATGTATATGATCATTTTATTCCACATTATGGAAACAACTCCGATGGGCCATTTTTTGAAGCCTATACTCTGCTTTCTGCCATTGCATCGGCCACATCAAAATTAAGGATAGGCCAGGTGGTTACATGCAACTCTTACAGGCATCCGTCCCTTCTTGCCAAAATGACATCCACCCTTGATGCAATTAGCAACGGCAGACTTGAGTTTGGCATTGGCGCAGGGTGGTTTGAGTACGAGTATAATTCCTATGGTTACAAATTTCATAATGGCGCCGCAAGAATAGAGCAACTTGATGAATCTCTGACAATCATCAAAAAAATGTGGCAAAACAAGAGATCAAGCTTTGAAGGCAAGCACTATTCGATTAAGAATGCAATCTGTAATCCAAAACCTGTGCAAAACCCTCATCCTCCCATAATGGTGGGCGGCGCTGGGGCCAAGCTAATGGAGGTTGTGGCACGACATGCCACAAGATACAATCATCCATTTGGCACCCCGGAGATACTACACGAAAAGATCAACCTGCTAAAGACAAAATGCAAGATGGTAAAAAGAGACCACAAAGAAATCGAAAACTCTGTTCTCTTGCGTGTACTTGTTGGCAATGACAACGACGACGTAAAGAAGATCATTTCAGGACTAAAGAAGAAAAATGAGTCGATAGCGGAATTTCTTCTTCGCTCAAAAGACAGTATTGCGCTAGGCACCCCAGAAGAGGTGGCTCAATACCTTGGGGGCTATCAGAAAATTGGCATTACTTACTTTATAGTCAATTTTGTGGGCTTGTCAAAATCACTTGACATGCTTTCAGTATTTTCTAATAAAGTTATTCCACTTCTTAGGTAGTGGCCTTGATTGATTCGAAGAGCTCTGGAGACAGAGCCAGCTTCTCTCCTACTGGCCTGACAATATCAGAGACATATCTTCCTGCACTAGTTTTCAAGTCGGAAGGGTGTATCTTCTTTTCTGCAAAGTCCTTTTCTAGCTGTTGATAACTAGTGTAGCTTACATTACCGCCAAATTTCTCTGGTCTTTCTATGGCAATTTCGCTGAATTGATGAAATATGACATACCTGAAAATTTCAAGGATGGGGTTTTTCTCTACAATTCCTTCAGGACACCACGCCTTCTTGAATTTGGACCTGATCTCCTCCTCTGAATCATGGATAAATATTCCAGACGTTGACTTTGATTTGCTCATTTTACTTGAGATAAATTGTGAATCAGAATCAGTCCCAGTCTCTGGTTCGCCCAGGCCTGCAAGTATGTGGTGATGAACTGCTACCGGCACCTTCCACTTCATCTTGGGAAAGATTTCCCGCACAAGCATGTGTATCTTCCTTTGGTCCATTCCTGCATGCACTATGTCCAGATCCATCGAGTGTATGTCTACTGCTTGCATGGGTGGATAGAAGAGCTGGCCCAAGTCAATCTTGTCTTTATTGGCACTTCTTCCCATTATTGTAAGGGAGCGCATTGTTCTGTCAAGCGACATGTTTTTTGCAAATTTGACCAAATCCATCCAATAATCCTTTCTTGATTCGTAAAGTTCTGAGCCTCCGACAATTTCTACACCTGGGCAGAACAATTTGAAAGCATCAGCATAATATTTTGAGACCAGTCTTATCTTGTCCCAATCGCCTCCCAACTTGTTATTGATGTAGGTGTGCCAGTCTGCTAAAAATACAGTGCACTTTACTCCAGCCTTGATCAGGTCATTTATCTTAAATCCCGTCAGTATCAAACTTCCAAGGTGCAAAAAGCCAGAAATCTCTAACCCGATGTAATGCTTGGGATGGGAATTTGTGTTAAACAGATTGAGCAGTTCTTCTTTCGTAACTACTTCCTCAGTAGGGTCTCTTGTGACAAGGTTGATTTTTTCTGTAATATCCACTTTGAGTCAAATTTTCCCTTGTGATGCTATAAAGTTACGGGTTCGGTCAAGCTATACATCAAGATCATCTGGCTTCTTTCTTGGCCTTGTGCTAAGATATAGTGCATGTGAACTTATGATAACGGCAGCAAGGAACATTTTTGTTGCAAAGTTCAGGTTCCATGGCCTGCTGGGATCGGGGTAGGCCACTGTTAAAGAGTCTATATTTGGAACGCTTCCATTAATGATTCCAGCCGTAATCTTTGCATCAAGAACTATAAAGTTGTAAATTACTTCGTATAGGCATATAGCTGCTAGACCTGCCAACATTAGCTGTACCAGCGTGAGTTGCCAAGAAGGAACCCCAACGGTTCTCTTCCAGCCAATTCTTGTTACACAATACCATCCAATTATTGAAGAAAAGAAGAGCCACGAGGTTAGCTTGGCAAAATGAGCTGTTGGAAATTCGGTCTTTTCTAGTATCTCACCCAACACGTATGTTCCATTTTTTTCCCACTCTCCTATCATCTCATAAATTCCATAGAAAGTTATGGATAACATTATGAATCCGCACAAGTAGAAAATGTAAAGAAACACTTTGTATCCTGACTGATCCTTTTCCAAACCAACCTTCATTAAACTACGATTGATTTCACCTGAAATATAAGAATTGGTTTTAATCTCATTCGGAAGTTTAATTATAGTATAAAGTTTGATGATACATAATTGAGAATTCCTATAAATGTTCCAATAATAGAAAAGGAAGAAATCAATGAAGTGCGAGATGTCTTACTGGAAAAATCGTTAACAACTGCTGCAAATTCTGGGGGTAGAAGAGTTCAAGAATTTGAAAAACTATTGTCATCATACACTGGATCAAGATATGCAGTGGCAGTAAATTCCGGAACTGCGGCATTGCAGGCAGCTCTTTTTGCCCTTGGCATAAAAAGTGGCGACGAAGTCCTTATTCCATCATTTACTTTTGTGGCCACTGCAAACTCTGTCATGTCAGTTGGGGCAAAGCCGGTGTTTGTTGACGTGACCCGAGATAATTATACAATGGACCCTGATGACCTAAAGAAAAAGATTACAAAAAAATCAAAGGCAATAATGCCTGTCCACCTTTACGGAAATTTTTCATACATGGATGAGATTTCTCAGATAGCAAACAGGCATAATATCGATGTAATTGAGGATGCTGCACAGTCATTAGGGACGTCATACAAGAAGAAACAGTCTGGAACATTCTCGAGACTTGGGTGCTTTAGTATGTATGCCGCAAAGGTAATGACATCGGGGGAAGGCGGCGCAATTGTTACAAACGACAGGGAGGTATTTGAAAAACTACGAAAAATTCGAAATCATGGAATGTTACACGGATACGATACTAGAATTTTGGGGCTAAATCTGAGGCTTCCGGAAATATCTGCTGCCATAGCCAAGGTCCAAATGAAAAAGCTGCCAAAGTTTCTCAAAAAAAGAGAGAAGAATGCCAAAATTCTAACAGAACTTTTGGGCGACCTGGATTTCATCTTGCCCGCAGAAAGGGCAGGGGTCAGAGTAAATTGGTACCTTTACACCATTTCTACAAAGAATCGCGACAAGTTGGCAAAACAACTAAACAAAAAAGGGATTGGTGCAACTGCTTACTATTCCGTCCCTACACACAAAACTCCATTTTACAAAAGCAAAACAAAACTACCAGTGACTGACTGGGCTGCATCAACGGTTCTGAGCTTGCCGGTGCATCCTCTTGTTACAGAAGATGATCTTCATTACATCTCAAAAACCATTCATCAATTGATTGAAAAATGAATCCAATCGAAGAACTAGCAGGAGAACTATGCAAAATACTGCTTCCAATAGAGGACAGGGTTTACTTTGGCAATTCTCAATCAAGTGTAGCAGTATGCACTTTATCTAGCATGAAGCTACTTGGCGAAATTGTAAGCTCTGCACTTATGACCAAAGTTAACATCGCTGGAAGACTGCTTTCAGAAAACAAAGGAATTGATTTGCTTGTTAGGCATGTAATATCAGATAGAAAAATCTGTACAATCGTGATCTGTGGCAAAGATGCAGCAGGACACAAGCCGGGGCACTCGTTACTTTGTTTATATCAAAATGGGATAGACAAGGACGGGAGAATAATTGGCTCGCAAAGTCCAGATCCTATATTGTCATTGACAAATGAGGAGGTACAAAGATTTCAAGACCAAGTAAGAATAATTGATAAGATGGGGGAGACTGGCATCTCAAATCTCATGCCGGAAATTAGCGGCGAAAATTGATTCAATAACCGTCAAGCTGTCTTTGTTTGTTGACCTGGTGTTTCTTTTGATATTCCTTTAGTATATCCTCAGGAGTCATCTTCAGTTCCAGTGACGCCTGAACCAAAAAGTGCCAGATGTCAATAAGCTCCTCTCTTGCTGCTGCCTCGTCAAACTCTGTTGGTTTTTTCCACCACTTCCAATTGGTTGTTCTCTGTAGCTCTACTGCCTCATGAATTATAGCAGTACACAGTGAAGAAATTTTTCCTTGTGTGTCTTTTGGGTAGCGCTCTAGATTCATCATCTTTTCTAAATTCTTTTGTAGCGCAAAAATTGTATCAAGCTTGTCTTCCATAGGCTATTTTTTTATTTGATATCTATAACCTTTGTCAGAAATGGCTCTCAGGTCACAGCCTAGAATGTATTTGAATTAAAAGACATATCTGCTCTTATATAGAAAAAGTCTGTAAAACTGTTAGGTCATGGCTCGTGTAATGATTGCAGAGGATTCTGGTGCGACTAGACTAGTTTTAAAAGATGCACTCAAAATAGGACATCATGAAGTTGTCGCTGAAGCCATTGATGGAATAGAAACATTAGAAAAATTTAGCAAGACAAATCCAGACATATTATTATTAGATGTAGCAATGCCAAAAAAGGATGGAATATCTACACTCAGGGAGATAATGTCATCCAATCCTGATGCAAAAATTATCATGATAACAGCAGACGAAAATCTTTCTACGATTCATAAAAGTGCCGAAGTTGGTGTTCAGGCGTATATAGTAAAACCATTTAATTTTGAAGATGTATTAAATGCAATTGCGATGGCACTTGATTAGTAAAGCCATCTATTGTAACTTTACCCAATTTTTCAGATTAGAAAAACAACCTTTTCACTTGGCTCAAAGACAGAGAAATCTTACGCTAATTTACCAGTGGCTCAAAAGTGAACCATCTTCCTATAGCGCTTGAATCTGTTCTGGATGCGTGACTTTCTTAAATTGAGCAAGCCCGCGATTCCATATTTTTCAACTGCAAATGAACCCATCACGTTTCCATACACTGCAGCCTCTCTGATTGTTGACAACTTTGTACTATTTTTACTAGCCATATATCCAATCATGCCTCCTGCAAAAGAATCTCCTGCTCCTGTTGGGTCTACAATATTTTCAAGGGAAAAGGCAGGCGAGGGAAAGACAATATCGTCATAAAATAGCAGAGATCCATGCTCCCCTTTCTTTATGATTACAAATCTTGTGCCCCACTCCATGATCTTTTTTGCCGCCTTGATTAGGTTGTGAGTCTTTGTAAGCAACTTGGCCTCTTCGTCATTTATGACAACAGAATCTACTGCTCCCATCATCTTTATGACATCATTTCTTTTCGTTGAAATCCAGAAATCTATGGTATCACACATGGAAAACTTGACCCTGTCAAATTCCTTGATTATCTTTGTATTTTGGGAAGGATCGTTGTTTGCAAGGTAAACAAATTCTGATTTTCTGTATTCGTCGGGAACTATCGGCCTGAAATCCTTCAGTACGTTGAGTTCAGTCTTGTTGGTTGTCCTAGAACTCAATGTTTGGTCATAGCTTCCATCATATCGGAAAGTTCGCCCGCTTGCATGTACTACGCCCTTGGTGTCTACAAATTTGTTCAAGACCGCTTGATAATTTTTTGGAAAATCGTGACCCACCACTGCAATAAGGCAGGGTTTTTGAAAAAAACATGCAGATACTGCAGCATATGTGGCAGCACCCCCCAATGCATTTTTAATTATTCTGGAAGGAGTCCTAATGGTATCTATAGCAACAGATCCAAAAACCGTCAGCATACTTTGCTAGCTTTACGTGCCGTCTATAAATGCTCTAGCTTCGTCCTGTGTTGGATAATATGTGAATGGAATGCTGACAGTTGTAAAGAGTACATCATACTGGCTTGTTCCTGTTAGCTTTAGGTTGGGAACATTTGCGGCATTGTTATACTTGTCGAGCACTGTCGTGTCAGCAAGAAACGGAGTCTGGGCAACTGTTTTTCCCATCGCTGGAATCACTGCTGGCTGCAATACCCCACTACCAATATCCTCTCCGTTAGCAGACACTATGAAATTGGTCTTGCCAACGTTTAGAAATAACAGTGAGGGATTATTGAATTGAAGCTGAAGGTTATACAGTGTGCCCTGATTAGTTTTATCTACAATCTTACTTTGAATGATGGAAACATGAAGCTGAGACACTGATAGGTACTGGATAAAACCAAACACGCCTACAGCCACAATAATGCTGCTTATGACTATGATTTTGGTTCTTTTTTCCATAGTGGTGAGTAGTAAAATCCCTTTTTAGCACAAGTAGAAAAAAAATCCGAATAACTTGTGTAAACTTTTTGATCTGTTTTTGAAGCTACTTAGAGCTAGCAGAATAAATCAAAACAGAGAGGACAATATTACAAAATGGCTAGAATACGAATCAGATATGGGCAAAATGAGATTGAGATCGAGTCCAAGGACTTCTATATAGACAATCAAAGCGTGGATCAGGTAATAAACAACCTCTCAGTACACGTCAAAGATTACAGCCAAGGCACACTTCAGTATGACTATTCATACGGCCAGCCGGCTAAAGGCTCCGAAGTCCTAAAGATGCTCGATGATGCAGAGATTCACGAGCCAGAATTTGTCAAGCCAACCTTCCTTGATAAGAAGCAGATAAAGAGCAAGATTCAAACACTTGCAGAAGATGCGTTCTTTGACCAACCACGAACAACCTCGGAGGTTGTTGCTCAATTACATGAGTATGGATGGGCAGCCGTTCCACTTGATGTGTCAAAAGTATTAACAGACATGGCCTTTGGCAATGAACTCCAAAAAGACCTACGAGAAAAACGCAATTATTATTCCATTGCCAAGATGATAGAACTCAACTAGTTTTATAGCCACACTTGCTACAGGAATCAAACATATCTCCTTCCAAGTGGTCAAAATGGGCGTTACACTTTAGGCATGTATGATGCATGTCAAAATAGCCGTCATTTTCAACTTTTCCAACGCGATTGGACTGTAACTCCATGCTTCCGCATTTTATACAATGGCACCCGCATTGCATGGAACCAAATGAATTTTTACTATTAATAATCTAGTGGAAACTCAATCTGTTTGAAAATCTCAGAGCAATGACTGCCGAAATTGCAATAGCTAGTGGTACAAACATTGGAAACTCTGGGATTGCAGTTGTTCCTGTGATCTGAAGAGTTCCATTCTGGGAAGGCTTCATCCCTATCCACGCATACGTACCGTTATCATGAGCTAGATTGGCAAGAGTATGATTGGTATTCATTGTTGCTTGATATGGTCCCCACAAAAGCGCCTTGGGCATTATTACTGTGACATAATCTGGTTTGTCAATATTGAATGCATATGCTTTTGATGATTGATCAAAAGCGGAAGATCCTACGTTTGCCAGAGTTCTTATTCCGACATTGAATGTCTGGCCCTGCCACTGTACAGTTTGAACAGTTTCAGGTTCGTTGATAATGTATGAAAGATGCATTCCATTTCCAACTTGTCGGAGGCCTGCCTTGTCACCAAGATAAACTGGTCTATCTTGGGCCCAAATCATATCTACCCCTTTAGGAAAATAAAAATCGGTAAAGACCGCATCACTTGGTGCATAATAATCCCAATGCCACACTCCATTATCATCAGATACTGCGTTAGGTATGTCATATTTGATCAACGTTACATTTCTTTGAGTAGGCAACAGTAAGATGGACATTGGTTTTTGGCTGATTGTGGAATATTGTACAGAATTGTTGAATTGATCAGTAACTGAAAAGTTTGTAAGATTGCCAGAAATCGTCTCAACATGAATGGGACTGGTAGCATTTCCTTGCACTTGATGAACTACATGAGCTGTTCCATTTGCATCAATTGATACCTTGATATCCTCATTAGGGAGGCCTCCCATCGATGCCTGGCCAAATGCTGCCGTGGTTGAGAAAACTGTTACGGCTATCACACAAGCAATGAGGAGTTTTAACATGGGCATTCTATTCCGAGATAGTTACGCGTAGAATCTTGGCTTCTTGGTTAGGGCAATCATTTTTGTTTCTTGGAAGGTCTACTATCTTGTCAGCAACATCCATTCCCTTTACTACCTCTGCAAAGACGGTGTATTGCTTATCAAGAAACGTGCTATCTGTAGTAACTATGAAGAACTGTGAGCCTGCACTGTCTGGGTCGGTTGCCCTTGCCATTGATACTATGCCTCTCAGGTGTGATCTTGAATTGAATTCTGCCTTTATTGTATAACCAGGTCCGCCCATGCCCCATTGGCTCTTGTCTTGCTTTTTGGTATTGGGGTCGCCACCCTGAATCATAAACCCGGGTATTACCCTATGGAAAAGTGTTCCGTCATAGAAATTACTCTTTGCAAGCTTGGTAAAGTTTCGTACCGTTTCAGGAGCGCTATTTGGAGATAACTCAAATACGATGTTTCCAAAATTAGTCTCTATGTTTGCTCTTGCCACCCCTCACAACCCTTCATTTTATCATAATAACCTTTCTACACAATTTTACTTTTTCAGTAAGAGTTTCCTTCTGATCGTTCTATTGTGATCAAGTAAGATAAAAACATTTTAGCTTGGATAAAATCAATTGGCAAAAATTCTGGAAAATTTTGAAAATTATGATACAAACATAAGATTGCAAGACTTTGTGTCAAAATGTAAAACTGAATTTTTGTGTGTGGTGTTATTTACCAAAATTATAGTAACAGTCTTATATAGAAGATCAGAAAAATAAAAAACGTGAATCGCACCACCCAAAGCACAAATATCAAGCAAGCAATCAACAGCCTGCTTGACAAGGGTCTTACAGATAAACAAGATATCTACACAAAAGTTGTAGAAGAACTCGGGGTTCCAAGACCAACAGTAAGGCGGGTTGCAAGAGATCTTAGAAACGAACTTTTACAGAAGATTAAGATTTTGCAGTCTGAGGTTCCTGAATTAGAGGTTAGTTCCAAGTCTGCTGCTCAAAGCAGTGACTAGCAAAATCCCTCTATTTTTATAAACTCATTTTCCAATCTGGAAATTTCCATTACTATTATATTCTGCCACCTGAAAAGTAAATTTATGGCACGACAATATGACATACCTACTATTGTAACGTCTTGTCTTGCAGTGGCAATGACCATAATGTATCTTATAGTGCCTGAAAATGGAAAACAAATATTCCTAGTTTTCATGTCCATCTCATGGTTCATAGTAGCTATATGCTGGCTAGCTCTGAAAAGTACACAGTATATGCATAACCTGGGAGGTCACGGCCATGATGAAAAAAAAAAGCTAGCTCCTCATTCTAGTCAGCAGCAACACACAGTTCAGATAAGTTCTAGTGAATTAAGCTATGCCAAAGCAGAACTTAGCGCCGACTTGGAAGAACTGCAAAGCTCTCTGAAGAACAAAGATACAGAGATTGAAAACCTCAAGGCTGAGATTGCAAACCTTCACACTATAGTTGAGATCGAGAAACTAAGGGCAGACTTGGCAAATCTCAAAGCACTTGCAGCCAAAGAAAGTGCCAAGAAGAAATAGGCTACTTGCAGTGGGGGCATTCGTGCTTTCCGTGATTTTCTTTACAGGAAGGGCAGCTAATGGCCCCTCCATAGTGGCAGTCACACCTGCAGCCGTCATTTAGCTTTTCTTCTGTTATCATCTGATTGGTGAGAATCATGCGCCATCTTAATATTTAACGATGTAAAATTACGGATTGTGAAGTATATCATAACAGCAATACTGGCAATGGCAGTACTTTTAGTTTCAGGCTTTGCATTTCCAGTTTCACAGGCAATGATACCCGCACAAAATCTAGTTCCTGAAAGCGATGTTGTCATGCAAAAATCTGTAATCAACATGAATATTCCATCTGATCCAAAACTGCCATACGGCTGCGTCTGGGGAACGGTACAAAACGCCGCACCGGGATATCCAGTTGAGATTGAAATTTATAAAAATAGCAAGCCAGTTTACTTTGCACAAGTCAATGTAACTTCTGACGGCTCGTACCAGAAATATTTCAGAGTAATGAACGTTGATCATGCAGGACATGTAACCAACATTTTTGAGGGAGATTACACCGTTGAAATTTTTAAATATGTTGTAAACTCTACCTCTGGCACTACTACCTAGAATTTTAGGTTGGAAAAGACGGGCTCGGAGGGCTTCGATCCCTCGACCTGTAACTTAGGAGGCTACCGCGCTATCCATGTTTCGCGTCATTAAGACTCTGCGCCACGAGCCCAACGCAACTCAACCTGGTAACAATTTAAGCGTAATCAAGATTTGAAATTATCATCTCTTGAATCTGCTGCCAATTTGGATCACTGGAATTGTTCCATCTTTCATAGTATACGACATCCTTCAAAGCAAGCCTGTCAAGCCAACCTGCCTTTTCCAGGTCTGGTTTTTCAGCAAAGCCTGTAACATGCCCAAGACACAGGTACGCAACAGGGATAACATGCTCAGGAATATCGAGAATTTTTTTGAGGTCATCGTTTGAAAGTATGCTAACCCAGCCAACCCCTATTCCTTCGGCCCTTGCTGCAAGCCAGAGGTTTTGTATGGCACAACAAACGCTGTAAATCCCAGTCTCAGGTATGCTGGATCTTCCTATCACAAAAGGTCCAAACTTGGAAGGGTCATAGGTAACACAGACATTGAGCGCGGAATCCAAGATTCCTTCAAGCCTTAGTGAAAGATATTTTGATCTCTTGGGATCTTCTATTAGACTAGAGGAGCGCATTCTTTCTTTGTCAAAAGAGTCCTTTACTTTTTTTCTTGATTTTTTATCTTTGATTAGAATAAAGTTCCATGGCTGTGAAAAACCCACTGAAGGTGCATGATGAGCTGCATTAAGTATTCTTGACAAGACCTTTTCATCTATTGGCTCAGAAGTAAAATGAGACCTTACATCTCGTCTTGAAAAGACTGCTTTGTAAAAGCCATCTTTTTCTTCTGGTGAAAAATCACCATTCATACAGTATCCCTTTAGAGCATCGCATATTATTCTTGTTTTCTGCATTAACAGAACCTCTTCTAAAACGTTAATAACATGCGCAACAAGGTCGTATTTCATTGGGCCGATGGTCTAGCCTGGTAGGATACCCCCCTGACACGGGGGTGGTCGAGAGTTCAAATCTCTCTCGGCCCATTTTCTCTGTCTTTACGGGCATCGTTCCAGTCTGAACTGAGTGGCGATCTAGACATCGATGGTGTCTGAACTCCACGCGATCGAAAGTTATTTTTTCAGTACAATCCTGAGAGATTGAAAGTGTAATGATCTGATTTTGAGAATCATGAACAAAAATAAATACATTATTATCCGGTACAACATCCTGAATAAAAAATGTCCAGATTGTGGAAAATTACTAGTCCCAAGCCTGCTTGGCACTGCTGTCTTACACTGTAGTAACCCTGATTGCAAGTTTCAATATGTCGATATAAAAGCAGGTATAGCATATCGCAAATCATGATATTCCTATATCATGCTGTATTCAGTTTTTGTGCGCAAGTGGCATGACCCAGACCATTTCTTTTTATTTTAATGTCACATGTATAGAATCATGGTAAAATTTACTCCAAAAGAGATCAAGTTTCTAAAGGAAAATGAGGGATGCAGAGTTGCAACAAGCCTAGGTGACACTCCACACATTGCTCCTGTAACATGCTACTTTGAGGATGGATGTTTTTATTTTGCAACCGATTATGACACAAAAAAGTATTCAAATCTAAAAAAGAATAACAAGATTGCAATATCTGTGGACATTTACAATCCAGGAAAACACAAGGGAGTAGTGGTACAGGGCTTGGCAACCTTCATTGAGAAGGGAACCGAGTTCAGGAGGCTATATGATATATTTCACAAAAACTTTGCATGGGTGAGAGCAATGCCGTGGAAAGAAGGCGAAGCTCCTTTTGTGAAAATTGTTCCTAAAAAGAAGACGAGCTGGGGTATTGGTTAGCCTAATTTCACGTCAAAGTCTTTAGTGATCAAAGTAAGGTTTGATTCTATTGTGACTTGGCCTTTTATCTCATACTTTACTGGATCTCCCCTCACGATTGAATCGTACATGGCACCTGTGCTATCTGACCTTACAAGTTTTAACGTGTCTGGAACTGTTGCGTTGCTACCTGCGAACAACGCGGGTCTTCCAGCCATCGGGATGTCCTCTACACTATAGTGGCCCTCGGCAACATTTTGGCCGTTTGCATACAGGGTATAATCAATTGTTGAAATGGTAGAGGTAACTGTTGTCGGATTGGAAAGAACGTAATCAATCTCAAGATCTGCACGGTTGTTGATTTTATCTACGTTGAGCACTTTGATATTTTGAACACTGATTGTTATCTGTTCTAGTTGAGGCTGAAATGAATTTGCATATAGGTAGAAGAAAAGCATGAGACCTCCAAGACCCACGAAAGCTGCAATCAGTAATGCCTTTCCTTTACTAACCAATCTAAAAGCTACGGGTTTTGTTGATTTAAAAAACCTTCTCAGGTGATGGTTCTGCGGCAACAGAACAATAGATATTATGAGTTAGCTGTGGTATAGATGCATGCCAATTTCTGATGCGCTAATTATGTGGGCGCATCTTGTTGCTGCGTCGATATGGGTTGGGGGTTCCATATTCATAGGAATAGTTCTTGCTCCACTTCTCAAGACAATGTCAGACACCGTGGAGGGAAGACTGTCGATCATGATTCGCGTGGGCAGGAAATTTAACAAAATTGCCATTCCTTCTTTAATAATACTCATCGTAACTGGAGTCTATAATTCTAGCAACTTGCTGAACAAGCCATCGTTAATACTTTCAACAACCTATGGCCAGGTCCTTGCGGTAAAAGTCATTCTTGTCATAATTTTGCTGATAACATTTGCAATACACGTGAGATTGATTCGAATTGAAATAGAAAAAAAGATCGAATCAAGACAATTTTCTGAGGAACTTGTACAGAAACTTCGCTCAAAAATCATTACCTTGGGAAGAATTACTGTCATAGTGTCCATTGCCATACTTCTCATGGCTGCACTACTGCATTCCGGAGTCTGAGCTACCAACTATTCGCACTTCGAATCCGGCATCAAGCTTTCCTATTCCATATTTGCAGTCCGTTATCTTTGATGCAACAAAGAGGTTTGTCTCTAAATGCTTTGTAATCTGGTTTACTCGAAAGACCGATGTATCAGGAATCAGTGAGAGCGGAACAACTAGCATGTCTGACAGAAAAGTATCCACTCCAAGATTTGATTCCATGAATTTGCTTGCAACCGCTTTTCCCATTCCTGCCATGTTTTTTTGATAGATAATGTCAGACCCAATCACTGAGGCATTATCGTGTGAAAATACTAGAATTGAACACCCTCGGTCTAGGGCATTTTCTTCCTTGACAAAATTTTCAACCTTGAAACCGCGCTCTTCAAGAACTCTTCGGGTGTTACCTACCTCTTGTTGTACTACATCCTTTGGCATGCCATGATAAGAACAGAGTATCTTTGCAAACTTTGTTGTGCGCCCAAGAAGTGATATGGCTTTGGTGTTTTTGCAAGGAAAAATTTCTGTCTCTATTAATCCTCCGCCCTTTGGATAGTATCCGCGATTTTTGGCGTCAAGTGAAAAATCAATCCCAATCCTAGAGAATGCCTCACCTAGCACGAGTTTTGTGTAATCTGTAGTGGGGCTCCACGGTACATCAGTACCGCCCGTAATGGAGATTTTCAATCTCTTCTTGAGAAGTGAAACAGCAGGAATCAGAACCTGTAGAATCAAGGGGACACTACCAGCAGTACCAACGTCCTCTCTGAGCTCCATGTCAATTCCATCTGATGGAGAAAACCTCAGGCTGGTGGAGCCAACATGCAAACCATCTACCTTTGCTTGGCAAATTTTTGATAGAATTTTTATTCCTAGCATGTGCTGGGGCCTCAGACCTGGGACTTTTCTGTTGCTGCGAATGTTTTCTATTTCAACTGGCTTGCTAGTTATTGCAGACAGTGTTACAGCGCTTCGAATTATTTGTCCGCCTCCCTCTCCAAAAGAGCCATCTATTCTTACTGGTTCCATCTAGAGTTTGATGGAATTTACGAATTTAATTAATTATGGCTTACGAAAGATCGTCTCTTATGGCTGATTTTACCTTTAGCAACATCTCGGTCGGTATCTCAAAATAACCATGTGCCTTTGCATGGCTTTCCACCATCACCATGAGCTCTCCTTCTGTTTCTGCTGCTGCACGCCAGTCGCAGTTGACTCCTACATCGGAACATCGTATGCTTTTTGTCATTAAGGTAAAATGATCTGTGGTACAATTTGTCCTTATGGTACATAGATTATATAAAAATCGATTACATATGAAAAAAAATTTCAAAGTATGTTTGTACTAGCTATCTATGGAGTACTGCAGTCTAATATGGAAGAATTATGCAATGACTGTAAAAACCATTGGCAATTTTTACATTGATAAAAAAGATAACAAAACCATGCAAAAATTATCACGGATCAATCATGCTCACAAGACAGCAACTGCTCATCTCATCATAAAGTGCGCCTCAGGACAGGAAGACAACATCATTGAACAATTAAAAAATATGGCTGCCGTCAAAAGTATACAGAGGACGTTTGGGGAGTTTGACATTTTAGTAAAGGTGGAATCAGACGACTCTGACTCGTTGAGGAGGCTTATCAAGTGGAAGATAATGAAAAATGACAAAATTCAGTCTCTTACCACCTTGATGTGCACAAGAAAATCGCTGTGTGTAATAGTTGAGGGATGAAATGAAGAAAGAACAAAAAAACAATGAGACAAAAAAATTCTATGATAGACAGCCTATTCTTGGTCTGACAACAGCCAGGTGGGTATACAGTGATCTTTACATAAAATTTGCCAGTTCTGCAACACTAGTATAACAGGTGCATAAAGAGAATTCTGAGAAATTTGTCAATTATTTTCTGTAAGGCGGCAAGTCAAATCTTATTATGATATGGGCAATTTTTGTGGCAAGCGAAATGGGACTGATGTTTTTTGTTGCCGTGACAACGACAAGATTTTCACTGAGGGGAAAGCTGAACATGACAAAATTACTTTTTGAAAAATGATATTGTATGGGACCATAGAGGTCATCCAATTCTTCACCTAATGATATATCAAAAAGGCATCGACCTAAATTCCTCTCGCTTCTTTCTTGCCTGCTCATATTTATGATTCTGTCAGAGCCTAGTTTTTCAAGCGGCAAGCCATGCTTGTTAACTATTTCCACTGACTGGATGTTGGTGTTGGAATTGATTATCGATCTGCATAGTTTGTCTAGACTGAATGATTTTGTGGCAGAATGCATATCATTCTATCATTTGGCTCTTTAAAAAGAATGATCGTTAAGTCATGATATACCACAACCTGGTTAATTTTTTTGAGGCCTGCCTTATCTTGATTTAGACCATTTTTTCATCCACTGCAAAAGACTTATCATGGATTCAACAAGTTCTTGTCCCTTGCCGGTCAGCCTGTATTCTACCCTGGGCGGGATCTCGTTGTACGACAATCTTTCCAAGACTCCGCTTTTCTCCAATTCCTTTAATCTTGTGGCCAAAGTTCGGCTGCTCATTCCTTTCAAGGTATCTTTGAATTGTTTGTGCCTCACTGGTTTTGTGGTGCAACATAAAGGAATTAAAATCTCAAGTGTACCTCTTTTGGTTATTATCTTTCTTAGCTTCGATGTCTCTGACATGAGAGATGAGGCATTATATCCTTCAAAACTGCACCCGTCTTGAATTATTGGGATTGTCTTTCTTTTAGTTTCCATCTTTACACCAACTGTAATTGTTTCTCCTTGACAACTTAAATGGTTTACTTTGTAAACCTATGACATGGATGAAACGATTAAGGAAAAAGTAAAAGAGAGATACGGAAAGATAGCGCTAACGGGCAATTCTGACTGCTGCTGTATGCCTGACCAATGCGGTACAAATGATTTACCTATCGATGCTGCAAAAATAATAGGCTATGATACAAAAGAACTGGAGGCAATTCCACAACCTGCAATCTTGGGCGTGGGGTGTGGTGCGCCAATAAAATTTGCTGACCTAAAAGAAGGGGAGACGGTGGCAGATCTTGGTTCTGGTGCAGGAATAGATGCATTCTTGTCAGCAAACAAGGTATCAAAATCAGGAAAAGTAATCGGCATAGATATGACAGATGAAATGCTGCAGAAAGCAACCAAGAACGCAAAAGATGGCAATTATGTCAATGTAGAATTTCGCAAAGGCGATATTGAAAAGAAAATTCCAATAGATGATGGTACCGTTGACGCAGTTGTAAGTAATTGTGTGATAAACCTTACGACAGACAAGACAAGTGCATTCCGAGAAGTTTACAGAATTTTAAGAAAGGGCGGACGAATGGTAATTTCAGACCTAGTAACAGATAGGCAACTTGATCAAATCAATGCTGAACTATGGTGCAGCTGCATTGATGGTGCATTAACAGAAGAAAAATATATTGAAAGTATCAAAAAAGCTGGTTTCCAAGATGTCAGTGTTCTTGACAGGCGAACATACATGGAAGGAGAAAAAGTAGATGGAAGAAAAATCTCTAGTCTTGTCATCAAGGCAATAAAGTGATTGCATGAAATTTTTTGGAAAACAAAAAGACAAGAAAAAGGCACTGTTTGTTTGCATAGAAAATGCTGGAAGAAGCCAGATTGCTGAAGGGTTCTTTAGAAAATATGCTCCAAAGGGATGGGTCCCGGTTAGCGCGGGAACAAGACCGACTCCGGAGATAAATCCTTTTGCAGTGCAGGCCATGAAAGAAGTAGGGATAGACATCACTGGACAGAGACCAAAGGAATTATCTGAGGAACTAATCCGGGCATCTTCTCTTAAGATAAACATGGGCTGCATGGACCGGGCAGAATGTCCCTCCATCTTCCTGGGCAACTCCCAAGACTGGGGCATTGAGGATCCTAAGGGTAAACCAATAGAGAAAGTACGTGAAATTAGAGACAAAATTGAGGCAAAAGTAAAGGAACTTGTCACGAATCTTGAATCCCACTAGCAAATTAACCTCTAACCAAAAGAGGTTTTTTGCTGAGCTCATTGGTACATTTGTATTAGTTGTATTTGCAACAGGCTCGGTAGTTCTTGACGCAAAATATGTAGGCAAATTTGGCTTGTGGTTTGTCACCTTGGCGCCTGCTGTTGCGGTAGCACTCTTGGTTTATGCGTTTGGAAAAATATCACTGGCTCACTTTAACCCTGCCGTAACCATTGGATTTTTAATTACAAGACATATGCCAAAAAATCTCTTACTTTTGTATTTTAGCGCAGAAATAATTGGCGCCTTGTTAGGAAGTGTCTTTGTAAAATATGTGATAGGAACAGACGCAAACCTTGGGGCAAATGTGCCAGACTATCATTTTCCAATTTTGCTCATAGTTGGCGTTGAAGTCCTGGCTACTGCGCTATTGATGGCAGTGATTCTTGCAGTTGTTCATACAAGGGGATTGAAAGGCTTTGGCGGGATTGCAATAGGGTCAATAATAGGGCTGGATATCTTCTTTTTGGCATTTATCTCAGGTGCCTCAATGAATCCAGCAAGATCTTTGGCACCTGCCTTGATGTCTGGATATGTCAATGATCTGTGGGTATACTTGACTGCAACTTTCCTAGGCTCTGGTATAACAGCTGGTATCTACAGGAAAAAATTTGAAAAATAACAATCAAAAAATAAAAATTTTGTTTTATAGAATTTATGGGGAGTAGGTCTACCTTAATCATCAAATGGAAAGTGATTTTGGTAGACCATACAACTGTCTCATGTCATAATTATCTAAGGATATGCTATGGTTTTTTGTATATTTCATAGATCTATGTAATAACCATACATGGATGCATTCTATACGGTGAATCCTTTTCATCGCCAAAATTAATTCTATAACTGTGACGACAGAAACTCTCAAACATCAACAGCCATTGGATATTCTCTGCAAACAAGTTTCAAGCATCGATGAGCATATTGAACTAGTGGCCATCTTAAATCGCAGGGGAAGGGTTGTAGAAATGACTGCCCGAGATGATGGGGTAAATAGGGATCTAACACCGCACAAAAGAGAGATGTTGTTTATGGAGTTTGTACTCCAGGCATCAATGAATCGTGAATACGACGATGAATTTGGGAAAGTAAAGGGCTTGATCCTGCAAAGAGAAAAGGTATCAGCATTTTCATTTCAGTTGTATGACTGCCTTTTGATAGCCATGACCCGGCCAGTATCTGAACCAACGGTAATGCAACAAAGAATTGCAGAAATAATTTTCAATTACATGCAATTAGGATGCTAGTGAACAGAGCCTATCTGGTATATGGTACTAATGCATTACCTTGTCAAGAAACTTATCTATTCGATGCTGCAGATCTTTATTAATTTCTTCTACGGTTCTGTTGCCGTTGATAGGTATGAGGCCATATCTCTTTTGCATTAAATGAAATTCTCGTGAAATCTTATTTTGATAAATAAGAAAAGATTCGTACATATCATTTGAGAACCCTATGTCTGCCCCAGACTCGTAATGATCAAGTGACAAATTTTTTTGAAATACTCGGTGTATAAGAACAGAGGGCTCGACATCGAGATAAAACACCAGATCGGGTTTTATGGCAAAGCCATAGAGATTGTGGCACCATCTATTATCTAGGCCTCGCACCACGTTTCGAGCTATCAATGTGTAGATGTATCTATCAGCAAGTACGATGTAGCCAGCTTGCAATGCAGGTATTATCTTGTATTCAAATTGGTCTGCAAAATCTGCAGCGTAATACAAAGCCAGGGTTTTTCTGCCAAGGTTGTAGTCTTGTTTTGCCTCCAAAATCCCCTTGCTTACAAGCTCTGATCTTTTCAGACCCGTGTTCAAAACGGCATGTCCGTTAGCCTCCAATCTTGCTATAATTTTTTCAATCTGGGTGCTTCTGCCAGAAGCATCAGGCCCTTCAATAACAATCAACCTTCCTTTGATCTCTACATCTTGAAGATGTTTTATGCCATGGCCGTAAAATTCAACTGGTCTGCCGCCTAACTCCGTTTGCTTGTGTTTCATGCCCGCACTTTACTCCTTACTTTTTTTCTTGGTGTCTTATGTGGAAGCAGCGGCAGGATCATTTTTCTTACAATTTTTTGCTGCTCTTCAATGTTTAACGTGCCATCTATGATGGTAAAGCCCTCTGGCTCTGCGATAGAATCATACTGATCAATGATTCTTCCCTGGAAAATTCTATAGCTTTCATAGGGATCATTGCTCAAGTTCATGTCCATTCCTGCTTCATAATATTTCAGCTTGGGACGCCCTACCAGTATTCTGTCAACTGCAATATCTACTGGAACCTTAAAATAAAAAGCCAAGTCAGGCTTGATAGCAAAATCGTAAACCTTTCTGACCCAATCTGGATTGCAACCTCTTACAATATCTCTTACAAATGCAGTGTAGACATACCTGTCTGCCAGTACAAAATATCCTGCACGAAGCAGTGGTAGAATATTCCTTTCATATCTGTCTGCAAAATCTGTTGCATGTAAAAGACTAAAAGTTGTGGGCGTGAGCAGTCCCTTCTTCTTTCCCTTCGAGGTTATTTCTTTTACCATCTCTGAAGAATTCCACTCTGACTTGAAAACATTGATTCCTTTGTAACCGAGCCACTTTTCTAAAAGGTGAATTTGGGTTGACTTGCCTGAGCCATCTATTCCCTCTACAACAATAAGCTTACCTTCCATTTTCAATGGCTTTGTTGTTTTCAAGGCGATCTAGTAATCCTCCATCCATTTTTAGGTCTTCCATTATTTACACCCATTTTGTGTGCAACGCTCAAATTTCTTAACAATGTAAACTATGTTTGTAACTGTGATTATGACTTTGATCTATATAGTATTCATAGGCATATGAAAGGTAAGAAATTATGGTTCACATGTTAGATATCCAGCTACATTTTATCTGTACATGTGAGTAATGTGACTTGAGAGATTTTGCAAAAGTTTCGGTACAAGCAAAATGGTAGTAGTAGAATGGATTTATTTATCTTAAGGCATGGGGAGGCAGGCAGAAGCTCTGCCACTGTCAAGGATGACTCTAAAAGAGCCCTAACAGTTGAAGGAGAGGGGCAAATCAAAGACATCTCAAAAGGAATCAAAGCACTGGGAATTGAATTTGATTATATCTTTACTAGCCCGCTGCTTCGGGCAAAGCAAACGGCAGAACTAGTATCAAAAATTGTTGTCTCCAAGAATCAAATTAAAGAGTTAGATGAACTAAAACCTGAAGGAAATAAACTGCAACTCTACAATAAACTTTCTAATTTAAAACAGGACTCTTCAGTGCTCCTTGTAGGGCATGAACCATATCTGAGCGAACTGATAGGGGAGGCAATCTCTTCTGGAGAATGCAGAATTGGTTTGAAAAAGGCAGGATTTGCTCGTATCAGAGTGACAACGGTTCTTCCAAAACTAAAGGGAGAATTGAGGTGGTTGCTTACGCCAAAACATCTAAAGAAAATTGCTCTATGATCTGCGTATTCCATGTCTTTCACTTTGTAAAAAAATGTAAATCTAGTCTAGATTAATAGTGACATGGTCATATCGAAATGAGGTAATGTTGGTTGAAAATATCGGTAATTGACTTGGGATACAACTCGGCCAAACTGGTTACGTATAATGTAAAAGATGATGACCTGTTTGATGTCTCTCAACAAGAAGGAGTCAAAGTTAAGCTTGGCGAAGGACTGGACGAAAAAGGAAAACTGGGCAAAAAGCCAATGTTTCGCGCAATTGAAACTCTACGGCTGTTCCGAGATATAATTCAGTTACAGCCAATAAAATCTGTTTTACCACTAGCCACAAGTGCAGTAAGGGAGGCAAGTAACAAGGATGAGTTTCTTGATCAAGTTTACAGAGAGACTGGATTTAGATTCAAAGTACTCTCTGAAAAAGAAGAAGCGCTGTACTCCTACGTAGGGGCCATCAAATCTCTTCAAATTCCAGACGTGCTATTCTTCGATATAGGAGGGGGTAGCCTAGAGATAGTTCACGCAGAGGGATTTAAGATAAGAAAGGTGATATCATTACCTCTGGGAGCCCTGAGGTTAACACAGCAATTTGATGGCGAAAACGGAAGATTTGACGAAAAAAATTACAAAAACATGAAGCGATTCATCTGGGATCTACTTCCAGAGAAGAAGGAGATGGGTCTTGGTAAAGATACAAGACTTGTCGGCGTTGGAGGCGTCTTGAGGGCATTAGCAAGGTATGATCAAAAAGTCTCAAAATACCCATTGGATAAGATGCACAATTACATAATGAATTCCAAGTTTGTCAATTCTATTACCAAACAGCTCTATGAAATGAAATATGATGACATAGCAGAGATCTCAGTCATTGGCTCTAGCAGAGCTGAGACCATAGTAGCTGGTTCCTGTGTTATAGATATACTAATGGAGAAATTCGGTTTCCATAGTTTGTGTGTGAGCAACCATGGCCTAAGGGAAGGAGCACTTTCCATATTTCTTGAAAACCAAAAGGCATATCATTCAAAAAATATCACGGCAGAGCAAATTCGTCAAACAATAGGATCAAAGATCTCATTTCAACCATACAAACATACTAAGAACTTTGTTGACAGCCTGATCTCCTCCAAGCTATTGGATAAACGCGAACTCGAAATTCTCTCATATGCAGAAAAGAAAATATCTGAAAAATTATCGTTTAACAATCCACAAAGTCTATTCTACTCTATAATGGACGAAGACATGGCAATTAGTCATGCTGATCAATTGGTTTTGGGGCTGGCCCTAGTTCATACAAGACACGTAAAAACATCAGACTGGATATTTGCAAGATACAAGTCAATTCTTTCCCAATATGACAAAGCCACCATAAGAAAAGTCTCATCATTGATTGTACTGTTACAAGTTTTGGAGCAGACAAAATCAAAAATAGAATTGAAACGCTACACGGATGGAATAATGGAACTACATGTCACGCAATCAAAACTGCTGCCAAAGATGTTGCTACGAAACGCCTTGAATAAATTTGAAAATGCATTTGATATACATGTAATTTGCATGTTACGCGACAACCAGAACATGCAGAACTCTGTTCTGGAACTATAGAATAATTTTTTTGAGATCATTGAACCCCTCGTCCTTAAAAAGCTGGACAAATCTTTGGTATTTTTCTCTTCTCTTGCGGATCTCCTCTCTTATTGTCTCTGCTAGCTCATGTGGTCTCTCCATGCCTCTTAGATAATCTAAGAACATGTCGCTATCATGAATCAAACCAAGTTCGTCCTGAATTTTTTTCAAACTCTTAACAGACTTTAAAGAATCTATATTCTCAGAAGTTAATTCAATTGAATAACGTAATTTTTTGAAATCCTTTCTTAACTCATGAATCTCTTCTATCTTTTTATCATCATTTAAGACAAGAGGAATATCATGTTCCATTTCAGCAACAAGCCCTGATACAACTTTTTGAAATCTTTTACGTAACTTTGGTTCCATGACATCTTTTTCTTTTAGTTTGGGCGGCAAAACACCCCTCAATTTTAAAGCCAGTCCGTGCCCAGCGCTTAGCTGCTGCTTGCGTTTATCGCTAATGGAATCTATGATCTGGCTAAATTGCGCAGAATGTTGCTTCTCTAATTTGGCGCAAATTATGTCAAAGTCTCTTATTTGCGTATTAATCTTGAATAGGGCTTTGGCTTGTTTTACATAGTTCTGTATATCATCGCCTTTTCTATTTTTTTTCGGCAAGATTCTGTAGACTGACTCCATTCGTCTGGTTGCTATCCTGATATCATGAATATTGTCCTCGCTTGGGTTTTTGATGTAATCATCTAATTTTTTGGTAAATGTCTTTACAATTTTTTTAAATTTTTCAAGCAAAAGTTTTTTTTTGGGGTAGATTATTTTTCCTGTTTTCATAGCTGCTTCATCTAAAGATACGTTTGTAATTTGCTAATTTGAATTATCATGATTTGAGATAACATCAAAATCAAATAGCTAATGTGTGATATCTACCGCTATGGGACATTGTCGGAGATTACGTCCTGTACTGTCTCGTTAATGACTGCCTCGCCAATATCACTAGAGTATTCTGCCGTTCTGCGAATGTCTTCTAGGACAAACTTTATCACGCTGGTATATTTTTTGGATTCTTCTAGGCTGTCTGTGAACTCTTTCTCCTTTATGGCTATTCTTCGTGCATTTGTCGTAACCGAATCTGCCAATGCATAATCTCTTCTGTTTAGGGCAGAAATTGAATCTTCAAAGACCTTGAGCGATTCCTCGCTAAGCTTTGTAATCTTTTGCAAAAGGGCCGGTTCGAGTGTAGATTTGAGGAACTTTATCCTACTTGCTATTGAAACTGCATGGTCTGCAACCCTTTCTATTGATTTGACCACTATCCTATAACTGATGCAATCAGAAGGCTTTTTCAGTCCAATATCGCGCAATATTCTTTCATGCTCTACGGCAAGGGTGAGATTTCGTAATATGTACAAGCTAAAGCGGTCAACTTCATCATCCAAGTGGGTGATCTCTTCTCCAAGCTCAACGTCCATCTCTTTCAAGGCATCAATGGCTTGTCTATGCATTGTAGTTGTTAGCAAAAACATACGTTTCAAGGCATCACTTATCGAAAGTTCAGGCAAGCTTGTCAGTATTTGGATGGTTATAGATTCTGGTGTTGATTCTACAATCTCGGTACCTATCATGTTTCTTCTTACAAGATCTCTTATTGCCTGCTTGTGTTCAAGTTGAATCCTTCCTCCCTTGGATTGGATCTCAATTAATTGGTAACCTGCAAGATACATTGCTATCACCTTTCGTTGAATGGATTCTACCTGATCTTTTTGACCTATGGTGGTCTTTGATTTTGCTATCTTGGATGACTGTGAACCTCCTGTTGGTAAAATTGATAGAGACTTGTTGACATTTTTTACAATGGAAACTGGATCGCCTGTTTTGAGATTTAACTCATCAATCCATTTCTTAGGAAGCGAAAGCACGTATGTAGATCCGCCCACAAGCTGTAGCTTTCGTACCTCTTTCTCATTTAGCAGCTCTGCCAATGCTTTTCTCTATAATGGATATAATTAAAGCGGTTATGACCGCGTTCTATGTAGTACTATATAGATCTATATTCAAATATGAAACTTAAGAAATTATGGTCGAACTTCTGATATTTGTAACTGGGATCAGAAAAACTGTACTTGATGGAAACTATTACGCTAAAAGGAGGTTCTCCTATATTTGACAAGGTTTTCAAGATTGGGGTTGCAATTGCTGCCACTTACGTGCTGGCAATCATAGTTCTGATAGTATTTCAGCTAACTACCAACTCGTATCAAATATGGGCTCATGAAGGAATCTCGTTTCTGACCGGATCAGACTGGAATGCTGTCGAAGGCAGCGAGTCATATGGCGCTGCGCCCTACATTGCAGGCACGTTTGTGACTGCAGGAATTGCCATGCTAATTGGTGTTCCTGTAAGCATAGGAATTGCAATGTTTCTCTCCGAGCTTGCGCCTAAATTTTTGCGTTCGGTGCTATCATTTGTTGTTGAGCTGCTGGCAGCTGTTCCAAGTATAATTTACGGCTTATGGGGGATGTTCGTGTTTCGGGACTATATCAAAGACTGGATTGAAGCTCCACTGAACAATGCTTTGGGTGGCAGTGTCTGGCTCTTCTCTGGAACTCCATTTGGTTTGGATATCTTCACTGCAAGTGTAGTACTTGCCATCATGATAATTCCAACGATAGCTTCTATTTCACGAGAGATAATGATTGCCGTTCCAAACAGCCAGAGGGAGGCGGCATACATGCTGGGGGCTACAAAATGGGAAGTGTTCAAGATGGCAGTAATGCCATATTCCAAGTCCGGCCTTGTCGGTGCATCAATACTTGGACTTGGAAGAGCCGTGGGAGAAACCATGGCTATTACAATGTTAATTGGAAACGCCACAGGACAAGGTGCATTTCCAACATCTTTGTTCTCACCGGGTCAAACACTGTCAAGCATAATTGCAAATGAATTTCCAGAAGCCTCCAGCGGAAGTCTTCACATGGCAGCCTTGATTGGATGTGGATTGATACTTTTCATTATTGCAATATCGATAAACATAGTTGCCCAACTCCTAGTTTCTAGAGTACTAAAGACACATCAAGGAGCAGTTTTGGCATGATTACAATAGAGCAACGAGCAGAATTTCGGAAACACTTTAGAAATAATATATCAAGTAGATTAGCCACCGACAAGATAGTAAAGGTAATTGTATTTGGT
Organism: Nitrosotalea sp.; assembly: GCA_050749405.1. GTDB lineage: Archaea > Thermoproteota > Nitrososphaeria > Nitrososphaerales > Nitrosopumilaceae > Nitrosotalea. The sequence goes on along the minus strand of JBOGRD010000002.1, from coordinate 47,549 downwards.
TGTGTTGCACTAGCAATAATTCCTCTGGGAAGCATACTTTTTGAAGTTATAAGAAACGGAGTCCCTGTACTTAGCATAGATTTCCTTACTCAACCCCCCGGGGCAGTAGGATCAAGCGAGCCTGGTGGAATTGGTCCTGCGATTCAAGGAACTTTAATGTTAATTGGTATGTCAAGCCTGATTGGAGTACCAGTTGGGGTCTTGGGAGGAATCTTCCTTTCAGAATATGGCGACAACAGGTACGGACATATGATAAGATTTTTCAACGACGTTTTAGCGGAGTTTCCCACTATTGTAATAGGACTTTTTGCATTTGCAGTCATAGTACTTACGCTTGGCTACTTTTCTATTATTGCAGGAACGTTTGCACTCTCAATCATAATGTTGCCAATTATAACAAGAACAACTGAAGAATCACTCAAGCTTGTTCCTGTGACATATAGGGAAGCAGGATACGCACTGGGAATCAAAAGATCTACAATAATATTTAGAATTCTGATAACAAGCGCCAAAAGTGGATTGATAACTGGAATCATGTTATCAATAGCAAGAATAGCAGGCGAGACGGCTCCTCTGCTCTTTACAATACTTGGTAACAGCGCCTTTTTTTCAGGTTTTAATCAACCGATGGATGCTTTACCCCTTAGAATTTACCGACTAGCAAATCTTCCTTATGACAGCGCAACAGCTCAAGGATGGGGTGGAGCACTGGTTTTAATATTAATAATACTCGCACTTAACATAGGAGTAAGATACTTGTTCTTGAGAAAACGCGGAGGAGGCGGCAGATTTAGAATCACAACAGGTGGATAAAATGGAATCGCTCACAAAAAATTCTGTCATACAGAAATCTGTAGAAGAACCGCGATACAAGCTAGTTGCAGAAAATATTGTTGCAAGCTATAGTGGCATTCAAGCTGTGAAAAATGTTAGCATGAAATTCAGAGAAAGGGCGGTTACTGCATTAATAGGGCCGTCTGGGTGTGGAAAAACTACATTTCTTCGTTGTCTTAACAGAATGCATGAATTGACAAAAAATGCCGAAGTGGCAGGAAAAGTTCTATTGGACGGCCAAGATCTGTATTCAAAGCGAGAAGACGCCATCATCCACAGAAGAAAGATAGGAATGGTGTTCCAAAAACCAAATCCATTTCCTACAATGTCAATCTATGATAACGTGGCTGCAGGACTGAAGCTAAATGGTGTAAGGGACAAAAAGATCATGGACCAAATAGTACAAGGGTGTTTAGAAATGGTATATCTCTGGGATGAGGTAAAGCATGATCTGAAAAAGGCTGGGATGAGCCTTTCGGGAGGACAACAGCAGCGTCTCTGCATTGCACGTGCCCTTGCTATACAGCCCGAAGTTCTCTTGATGGACGAGCCTGCATCTGCACTTGACCCAATTGCTACCCAGAAGATTGAAGAAATGTTAACCGAGCTGAAAAAAGAATATACAATAATCATAGTAACCCATAACATGCAACAGGCCGTGAGAGTATCTGATTACACTGGCTTTATGTATCTTGGAGATTTGGTTGAGTTTGGGGAGACAAAACAAATCTTTGAGAATCCAAGAAACGAGATCACGGCCAAGTATGTTCAGGGGCAGTTTGGCTAGTTGACAAGACTAATAGATCCCCATCTGCAAAAACTCTCCTTCCTTATGGAAAAGATGGGAACACTGTCTCTCCGGTCCATAAACTTGGCATTGGACTCTTACCTTGGGGGAAAAAACGTGCGACATGAAGTACACCAGTTGTCCCAGGAGATAATGGGTTTGTATGATGAGGTGGGAGATTTGACGTTTGAAATGATGTTAAGATATCAGCCGGTTGCAAGCGACTTTAGATTGATAAGGTCCTGCATCGAGGTCTCCTATGGGTTTACCCGTTTTGGCCGTTATGCATATGACATTGCAGCAATAAGAGACATGTTTGGCGATCTTTCAGAATGCAGAAACGAGGTCATCTACACCCTTTCAGGCGAAATAAAGCACATGATAAATCTGGCAGTGGAATGCTTTGCAACTTTGGACTTGGAAAAGGCAAAACAACTCAGAACAGATGAAGACTTGGTGGACAAGTACTACAACAAACATCTTCCAATGCTGATAAATTCCAACAATGTCAAGTGTGCCCTTGCCGATGCGTTAGTTCTTAGATATCTGGAAAGAATTGCTGATCATGCTGCATTTATGGGCGAGTCGGCAAACTATATTGTATCAGGGCAGAGACGTTTTCACTAAATTATTTTTATATCAGCTCAGTTCTTGTTTCATAATCATTTTCTGTCTATATAGATATGATAGCTTATGAGTAATTATGTAAACTACACCGAACATACGTAAATAACAAAACTTTTGTCATACCACACATGAAGAAAATTCTTCTGGCATTAGCTTTCATGCTATTGCTGATAATACCGGCAGCTGTGCTACACGCAAGTGCACAGACCCAGTCATATACAATCACGGCTGGTGGCTCTACCTTTGTATTCCCACTGATGGATACATGGCGAGTGGAATACAACAAGTTGCATTCCAACATACAGCTAAACTACCAATCAATCGGTAGTGGAGCAGGCATAAAGCTCTTGGAACAAAAGACTGTGGACTTTGCCGCATCTGATGCTCCGTTGCAGCCATCTGAGCAGACAGCAGCACCAGGAACAGTGACCATTCCTGAATCAATTGGGGGAATAACAATATCATACAACCTTCCCGGAATTGACAAGGGTATGAAACTTACAGGTCCCGTAATTGCACAGATCTTCATGGGAAATATTACCTCATGGAACGATCCAGCTATTGCAAATCTTAACCCTGGAGTAAATCTTCCAGCTCAGAAGATCCTAACAGTTCATCGTTCAGATGGATCAGGAACGACATACGCATTCACAGATTACCTGTCCCATGCCTATCCTCAGTGGAAGACTGCTGTGGGTCAAGGTAAAACAGTTCCATGGCCAGTAGGCACTGGCGAACCAGGCAATGCAGGTGTGGCAAACACTGTGAAAACCACTCCATATGCCGTTGGATATGTGGAGCTTGCATATGCATACCAAAACAATATGACATATGCATCTGTACAAAATGCTGATGGAAATGCGTTTGTTGCACCTACCCTAGCTTCAGTAGCTGCTGATGCAGCCGCTGCAGCAACGAGTCTTCCAGCACCCGATGGTGATTGGAGCAAGGTATCGATAGTAAATGAACCAGGCAGTAATTCCTATCCGATATCGACCTTGACATATGTCTTCGTCTATAAGGACCTAAGTCAGGTAAGCGGAGAGACACAGGGCAAGGCACAAGAAGTGATAAACTTCCTAAACTGGATAGTAACAGGCGGACAACAATATGCCTCTACGTTACTATATGTTCCGTTGCCAGATGCCATGGTCAAGGCCGACCAGCAAGCGATTTCAGAGATACAGTTTGGCGGTAGCGCAGTTCCAGAATTTGGTTCGATAACAGCTCTAGTACTTGCAGTAGCAATTATATCTATAATTGCAGTTTCTGCAAAGACTGGCCTGCGACTTGCACCAAAATTCTAAAAACCCTTTTTTTATTTTTAAAAGACCTTCTAATGAAACATATCATACACCTGAGTATGTCTGAAAAGCCATGTAGGTTCAGGTGTTCTATGATTTTACAAATTATTTTCCGTGGCAATCATAGGATATAGATAATTATGTATTCTATATCGATCAATTAGAAATAACCCAGAAAATCCCATAGTCTCATGGCACAAAAAATAATTTTAGGTTTAGCCCTGACGCTGATCCTATTAATGCCAACTACCGTGATGGTAGCACACGCACAACTAGTGCAAACACCACCAACTTCGCCTCCAGACGGAGTGAGCATCAATATCAATGGTGCAGGTTCATCATTTGTATTTCCAATAATGGACAAATGGAGAGTTACGTATAACGGACTATATCCTGGAGTGACTATCAACTATCAGTCCATCGGTAGTGGTGCTGGCATAACACAATTCACCAAAAAAACAGTTGACTTTGGAGCTTCTGATGCCCCACTGTCGCCAAGCCAACAAAAGGCAGCTCCCAATTCGCTAACCTTTGTAGACTCGATTGGTGCAATCACGGTGTCCTACAACATACCAAGTGGTGTGATCAAGAACGGTGTTGATCAAATCATACCTAGTGGACTAAAACTAGACGGTCCAACCATTGCAAAGATCTTTGAGGGCAAGATACTATATTGGGATGATCCGGCCATACAAGCCGATAATTCCGGGGTTTATCTGCCACACGCAAGGATTACAGTGATTCACCGCTCTGATGGTTCAGGAACGACATACGCATTCACAGACTACTTGTCCAAAGTTAGTAGCACTTGGAAGAATGATATTGGAAAGGGAACCGCAGTTCCATGGAGGACCGGAATTGGAGGCCCAGGTAACGCAGGCGTTGCACATTATATCCAACTAACTCCGTATTCAATTGGATATATCGAACTTGCATATGCGCAACAAAATCACATGTCATATGCATATGTTCTAAATGCCGACGGCAGTAATTTTGTGGCACCAACACTAGATTCAACACAGGCAGCGGCTAGCACAATATCGAATCTACCTGCATCAAATGGAGATTGGAGCAAGGTTTCAATTACCAATTCAGCAGGAGCAAACTCCTATCCAATTGCTTCACTGACTTACATCATGGCATATCAGAACCGTGATACAGTGAAAAACACGGACTTGAACAAGGCAAACACCCTGGTCAATTTCATATATTGGATAGTAACAGATGGACAGCAATATGCTTCAAAACTTTGGTATGTACCGCTTCCTCAAAACATCCAACTAGTTGACATCAACGGACTCCAGATGTTCAAGTACAAGGGACAGCAGTTGTGGTCAGACACAGGCACATAGGCGCCCAACTTTTTTCTTTTTTTGATATCACTAATGGAAATTATGATCTAAAAGAAGAGATCGTGTGTATATGGAAGCTATGAAAACTATTTGCACCAGATTAAAGTTGTAATCTTGCCATCTATGAAACAGTGATAGAATAGTGCCAGACAAGAACTGCAGAACATGCGGCGAAGAGTTGGTTGTATATTCACAATGCTTTGAATGCAAAAAACCAATACAGTATATCTGTATAAAATGTGGAAAAAAGACCATAGAACGACTCCATCTGAGATGTTTTGCTCAGGCAAGACACAACTTTTCTGCCAGTATTGCATTAGCAGAATAATCTTTCACGCAACTCTAGTTTCTCTTTTCTTTTAGAATCAAGCTTATTGTTTTTAAGACAGGAGGAATATCTAAAGCCAAACGATTATCTAATTAATAATGAATTTTTAAACAAGCGCGTGAGATCTCGACAATGAATGGATTATTGATTGGTAGGTTCCAGCCATTCCACAATGGCCATCTATCAGCGGTTAAATTTGCCCTGTCTCAGGTGGAAAATCTCTGGATAGGAATTGGAAGCTCAAACAAGAGCCGTGAGAAAAGAAATCCATTCACGGCAGACGAGAGAAAAGAGATGATCCTCTCATCACTTGACCCTGAAAACGCAAAAAAAATTCAGGTATATTTTGTACCAGATACGGGAGACCATGACAAATGGACATATCATGTTGATTCCATCGTGCCAAAGTACGACATTGTATTTTCAAATGATGACTTTACACTGTCACTGTACAAAAAAAGGGGAATTGAAACAATCCAGGTTCCACTGTTGCAAAGAGAGACGGTCTCTGGCACAAATATACGGGAGATGATCGCGTCTGACAAAGATTGGTCAGGTCTTGTTCCACAAGGAACCAAGAATGTTTTGATAAAAATAAATGCCAAGCAAAGGCTGTCCAAGATTTTATAATTACAGAACCAGGCATTGTTGCTCAAAGATTAATTTCTTTGTTCTGCAAGTGATTGTGGTATATTTTTTTGTCAACTGTTACCCTTTGTCTATTATCCTGAAATTAGTTCGCTCCCTAACTAACCGAATAGGGTAATACTGGTATGGAGCTAAAACATATAGAACATTTACCAGACAGATTTTTATAATACTTTGTTACGATATCTAGCTCTGTTGAAGATCCATGGTCTAATGAAGACTAACATGTTGATGATGGTTTCATTTGCAATAGTTAGTGCTCTTACTGTTTATTTCTTTGCCTTTTCAGCAAGTGATAATGGCGCTCTTTCATCACTTACAAAATCAGGCGATGCTCCAGTTCCTTATGATCTTGTTACTGTATCAATCCATGACAAATATGGCAATTTAAAATATCAAGAGACAACCCATAACATTGTTACAGCATCTGGAGCGATTTGGTTTTGTGTGGAGCAGAATGGATGTAGCAAGCAGATAAACGGTACCACACCGGCGGTAACCAACGTTGCTGCTCCAACTTGGTGGATACAATTTATCACAGGTTCGGCAAACCTTCTTGAACCAAGTGGTGCAGATTGCACTGTTGGTACAGGCGGTGTAATTGCTGGAGAAGTATCTGGCGGAAGATGCATAACTAGTTTTGGTGCGTTATCACCAGCTCAGTATGTTTCTGCTGGATCTGTTATTACACTTGGGATAGGCACCGGTCAGCTTAGTGCAAGTAGCGGAACTATCGATACTACTAATAACTATGTAGAGGCAACTCAAAGCTCTGTTTGCACGGTTACAAACGGTTCGAGTTTGGCCTCGGGCAGCTGCCAATTTACTGAAACTAGTCCAGTATTTACTAATCCAGGTCCTGGTACAATGACAATCAACGGTCTTGCATTGGCAAGTGGTACTGCAAGCACCGCAACCGCTGGACCGCTGATAATTGCTGAAAGCCCACTAACAATACCCATTATTATGTTACCAGGAGATACAGCAAGTGTTACATGGACAATTACTGTATGATTAAATGTTCAAACAGGCTCTTGCCGTCATTCTTATCCTTGCTCTAGTTCCGGTAAATTATGCATTTGCTGCTCTAATACCACCAACAAATTACCCTATTGCCGCATCTGACTCGATAACAGTTGGCACATCTCCAGCTCTTACCTCGTCTCACCATATATCAGCATCTGATACCATATCACCAACTATGAATTCAAGCCCAACTTCCTTCCACCAGATATCGGTATCCGATACTATGGCCCCAACTATGAATTCAAGCCCAACTTCCTTCCACCAGATATCGGTATCCGATACAATATCGCCAACTATAGACTCTGGTTCAAACTCATTTCATCCTATATTGGTCTCTGATACTATATCTCCATCAATCATAGAAACCTATGGCTCAAATACGTTCTATCCAATATCCGCAGGTGACACGCTGTCCATTGGTTCTACTGCACCTGCATTTAGCAGCAACGGCTCTCTTACAATTCAAACAAAATCTCTCTCTCTTGTGCCCGGAGCTACATATGCCATATCACCAAACCCTGCCACAAATACCGGGACCCTGACCGTATCCGACGGTGGATTGGGCGATATTGATGGTGCTAATGATGGAATAGTAAAGATAGCACAGGTTCCAGCTGGAACTTATAATGTTACTCAAACAACAACTCCCGGCGGCTATGTATCACTTCTAAAATCTATCACGGTAACCTCTATTCCAACGCAAATGGATCCATCCTTTACATTTCAAGTAACATCGGATGCAACAAATATCACACAACTTGAACCGACTCCCATCACCGCGCCATTTGTGACCTCAAACACACTCAATACATGGACGACTACATTTTTTGCGTCTATAGTAAATAGTACATCTACAAATACAGTTACCGCTGTTAACCAGTTGCCGTCAGTTATAATTGCCGGAAAGTCAAATGTCACTGCAGTTAACGCATCTTTGGATTCTCAATCCTCAGTGCTACTGGATACTTCGTTTCCTACATTGGCAAACGGCTCAACCGTAATTAACACATTTGGAGTTTCAAACTATACTCTGACAAATTCTACATCGGTTGTATCAATAATACCTACTATAGTAACACCAACTGACCCTGTCTCTGGCCAGTTTGTATCTACTCCCCCAATCGCCAGAATTATTCCAGGTCAGGAAATGATAATTCCTGTACAGGATTCAGCAATTCCGAGTTTTGGAGGATTAAAGGAGATAGATTTGCAATCATCGCCTACCGCAACACCAACACATGGCACAGCTGCATCAGAATGGCTTGTGGCTCAAGTAGACAAAAAGATTCCGTCGTCGATTACATCAAGCGGTATACAAGGCACATTGGCCTTGTTTATGAACATACAATATCCATATGATCAGACAGGAGTTGGCTTCAACTGGGGTGATCCATCTACCTTTGCAGTCCCGCCCACACTTACGTTAATGATAAACAAAACAAGTCTCAGCTCGGTGCAGCAAGATTCCGCAGGCTGTCCTGTAATAAATGCATACACATTAAGCTCTGGTTTGTGGTCCACAACCGGTCTAAGCGAGATATCGTCAACATCAGTTAGCCCAACTAGATGTGAAATAAAGATACAACTGCCGCATCTTTCCAAGTTTGCCTTTTCGATTAGTCATCTTGTTTCAACAAATCCCGGTGTTGGCCTATCAAGCAACGGCGCAGTTGCTATTGGCAATACAGATCTTGGAGGCGGCGCCTCCATGGCTGCCGCAGAAGAATCAGGACTTGGCAATAGTCAAGATAACACGCAAACCAGTACTCAATCCAGTCTCAAGATATACAACGTATCATATGATGTATGTTACAAAAAGATGATAAGAATCGAGGTTGGGTCATCTGGTACTGATATCCCAACAGTGATAGTTCGTACCTCGCTTTCAAACCAAATACAGGCAACCCTCTCTGAAGACCAAATACTACGCGCCCAAAATACAGATGCGAAATTACATAACTATGCGTTTGAGGCGTCGCTAGACCGTAGTTATGATTCATTTGAGACACTTTTATTGGAAAAATCTGGAAACCACATAGGTTCTGTGGGTCAGACTATACCTGTAGAAGGTTGTATAGGGAATAATAACATCAACGATTATACAGAATCTCTTCCAATCGTTGGAAATACCACTGTTATCAAGCCCTTTGTGGAGACATTTCCAATAAACAATCCAGTAAAGATCGACTTGGTAAAAAGCAGTGACGGTAAAGTGATTGCAATACCATACACTTTGCATTCGTCACTAAAGCACGACGACAATGCAATGTACCGAGTGATTGCCCCTGATGGAACTTGCGTCATTGGCAGTCTTGAAAATTGTATTGTCTCCCAATCAACGCAACAACTGGCAGGACACGTAAAACTAGTAACTATTGCGGCACAACAGTTTGCAGTCAGGTATTCTGGGCCTGATAGTCCGCTTGAGAGATTTTCTATAACCTCTCCAACCCCCATAGTGGGACAATGGAAGGTAGAGGTTGATTCAAGACAAAATTCAGTGCCCCAACTAAATGACATGCAACAAACTTCACTAATAGTAAGATATGGTACTTCTGGGAGCAACATTTTCAACGCAGGATTTCATTTTTAGATCTTCTATACTGTCATAGGATTTCATTTTTTATTTTCTTCTATTGCAAACACTGAAACTTTTCCACAATTCTGTAAATATGTAAATGTAGTAAGTTTCTGTTCTGGGAAGTCCAAGTGCCTTGAAAACTTTGGCAGTTTTTGGACCTGGCTTGCCTGAAAATATGATTACGAACTACTGCATTCTAGTATCCTATAATGGATGAGATCTGGAAGAATGCATATTTGGTCATGTTATCGGATAATGATATCTGATATAAAATAATAATTGGATTTAACTATCTGATACCTATTAAGCTCATTTGTGAAATCAGTCTTTTGCTAGTTCCGTTGTCACTTCGTTGTTGAGATAAATTGCTTTCATCCACTCTGAGAATTAGTAGCACTGTGTGGTATAGTGTGGGGATATTCTCATTTTTGGGAGTATCACTTTTATACTAAAATGATATACACTACTCGTCGAAATGTCAGTCAAAGAAAAAAATCTGGCCGTTTTTGACTCTGAGCCAGGTTCTCATCTGTATGAACACAGGATTCGCCTAGAGAAAATAAAGGATGAGCTTTTAAAATTTGGTATCACTTCAAACCAAGCCAAAGTATACATTTACTTGGGCAAATGTGGATCTAAAACAGCACCTGAGGTTTTCAAGACTTTGGATCTCCCCAGAACAGAAACCTACTATATTCTCAATGCATTGCAAAATCGCGGAATAGTTAGTAGCGACTTGAGCTCGCCCATAAGATATTCAGCCTTGCCTCTTGAACAAACCTTTTTGATCTTACTTAACGCAGAAAAAGAAAAAATCAAAGTTTTATCAGCACAAACAAAAGAGATTTCAGACTTGTGGGAACAGATCCCCGGCTTTGCTGTTGAAACAACTGATAATACTTCTGAAAAGCTACAGATGATTCAGGGGCAACCGCAAATATTTAGCAAGCTTGGAAATATGATAAATAGTCACAAGGAAGAGATCCTAATCTTTGGCTCAATAAAGGATATTTCAAGGTTATATCACTCAAACATTCTTGATTCACTGCCAAACTCTATACTGGATGTCAAGATTATAATTTCGCCTGCCAAAATCATACCGGCATTTGCAGAAAAAATAGATAAAAAAAGAATACGATTACTGCCTGAAAGCAAACAAGACAATCAGTGTTTTGTGATAAAAGACCGCGAGGAGATTATGCTCTTTTTGAGAAATGCAGTATACCCCTCAAATGATATATTTGCCATGTGGTCAGATTCTAAAGCGCTTATAGGTTCCATGCATAATTTATTTAACTATTCTTGGGATGATGGAGAAGCTTGCTATTGAGACAAAACCTTATCTGGTTCGATGACATATTATTTCATACAAACTTGGGAGTATCAGATAAAATTGGATGAAAAAGATCTCTTGACAGACAACAAGGCATTATTTGTCATGGCAGTGGAGGATGCGTTAAATGAAACGGGCAAGCCAACTCTTGAGATGGTTACAACCAAACTTCTCAAGGAATACAAATCTTCCATTTCAGACTGCCTTGAACACCCGGAATACATGAAAAATGTATTGAACCAGATATTTGGCTACGCAGATGTTGCGGTTATAGCAAAAATCAAGAAAAACCTAGGGGAATTTAGCCAGGAAAGGACGGTAGGCGAGTTTCTCAAAGTATTGGCATAAAATTGCGAACAGATCTTGAAAAAATAGCGAATCACAAATTTTTCCTATTTTGTTTACTCTCCATAGGTTTTGTCGTATTAATTTCAAATATTGCGGGCAGGGAGATAGCAAATATAACAACAGACTTGATTTACATTCCGGTATCTGGGGGGCTCTTGGTACTATCCATAATTATTGTAACGAAATTTAGATGGAAAGGAGATCACGGAAAGGCATATCTCTTGTTTGCAGGATTTGCATCCCTTTGGTTTGCGGCAGAGCTTGTTTGGTTTAGGGCAGAATTTGTTTACCACCTTTCGCCATTTCCAGCAGAGATAGATTACCTGTATCTTGCAGGATATCCCTTTCTGTTTGTTTTTGCGATTTATTATCTAAAGCCGTTCCGGATGGCAATTTCAAAGAAAATGTTTTCGTATGCGACACTTGCGACATTGGTTTTTCTTGTCCCAACTCTTTATACGATATACTCGTACAATCCAAATGCAACTCTTCCTGCGATGATTTGGGCAGCACTCTATCCAATAGCTGATGCCGTGGTTTTGTTTCCAGCTGTCTTGGGTATGTCATTATTCTTTAAAGGTCAGGTAAGTTTGTTTTGGTCGCTTTGCTGTATAGCAATAATACTCAACATAACGGCAGACTCGGGAATTTTCTTTTTAGATATTGACAAGACAACATATAGTGGAAACCCTGTCAATATCTTATATCTGTGGTCGTATCTCTTGTTTGCGTTTGGAATTAATAGTCATGTCAAAATATTTAAGATTCCAAAAATGAAATCCTATGATAATGTAGACGATCTCAAATAAAACTTGGCCTCTAGTTATTTTGGAACTTGTAAATTAATTTGGACTGTACATGAAACAAGATCGTCAGCGGTCCTAGATGGAGACAAAATTTTAGAGCACAAGGATGTTTACAAGTGACTTCCCGGGAATTTAAGACGTGTAAAAAAATATTGTACCCAGCCCACAAAGCCAACGGGCGCTGTTCATGGTAGGAATATGCACTTACCGGGTACCTATCAATAATTATTTCCACTGGTGGAAATAAGGTTTAGTCAGTTTCAATTGTTACTTACTGCTAGGCTGAATCGCGTATGTCCAAGGTTCAGTGGTTGAAAAAAGAAACTGCAAAACTTTCAATGCAATACATTCTTTGTAACCTGTCACAAATGTACATTAAATGAAGAAATGTTATCAAAACAAAAAGAGATCGAGTATTTGAAATCAGAGTGCCTTTAGTTTCTCTTCTGCTATCTTGAGTGCTTCGGGATTTGTCTTGTATCCCATCATGCCAAGGGTTGACTGAATTGCAGAGATGGTTCTCATGACGTGGTATTTCTGTACCTCGCCCATGCAGCCAACTCTGAATACCTTGCCTTTTAGCTCTCCAAAGCCACCTGCAACCAAGACACGGAACTTTTCTGATAGTGTTCCACGGAAAGTTTTGTCATCTAGCCCCTCCAGATAGTTTAGTGCAATGACAACCGTAGATCGTGCATCTTCGGCTGCAAATGGTATAAGACCCAGTGCACTGAGGCCACTGTAAAGTGCATCAGAGCAAGCTCGGTGTCTTTTTACTCTATTTCCCATTCCTTCTTCTAGTATCATGTCTAGCGCCTCCTTGTATGCATAAAGAAGCGGTATTGCAGGAGTAAATGGAGTCTCCTTGTTCTCGTCATAGTACTTGAAGTATCGTGCCATGTTAAAGTAAAATGTCGGTGGTGGGTTTGCAATCATGTGTTTTTTTGCCCTTGGGCTTACTGCAATTGGCGAGATTCCTGGCGGAGCAGCTAGTGCCTTCTGTGCCCCCGTGACACAGACATCTATTCCCCACCTGTCCATGTGCAGTTCCTCGCCGCCTACTATTGATACGCCATCTACTACATAGAACGAGTCATTTCTTGCAGTAAGGCTTGAAATTCTGTCCAGATAATTTACCATCGTTCCAGTGGAGGTCTCATTCCATACCACATAGAATGCCTTGACATCCTTGTTGTTGTCAAATGCCTCTTTTACTTGATCAAAGCTTGCGTTCTGTCCAAACGGTGTCTGTAATTTGATGACTGTTGCACCCGCCCATTCTAGCATGGTTGCAAGCCTTGAGCTAAACTCCCCGTTGACTGGAATGATTACCTTGTCGCCTTTTTTTACCATGTTTACAACAGAGGCCTCTACTGCACCGGTGCCGGAAGCACTAAGTGCCACAACGTCTCCTGCTGTATCAAAAACTTTCTGGCTCTTTTCAACTACATCTGAGTATAATTTTACAAAGTCCTTGCTCCTGTGATTTATCATATGAGTAAACATTGCACGCGTTACTCTTTCCGGAACATTTGTTGGTCCGGGCAACATTACTAGATATTCCAAATTCTTCCATTCCCTAAAATTAACGACCGATATTTAGGTCCTACGACATTGTCTGATGCTCACCTAACGTGCAGGCTTGTTGCAGGTAGGACAGAACCATCTTTTCAGTAACACCTTTCTATCTTTCCAGTGACAGTATGTATTACTACTTTTTTGACCTGATCCGGCGAAAATCCTACCTTTGCTGTAACAATCCACTCGTCTCCTTTCAAAACTGCATGTGCAATTATGATGGAAAAGTGTTGTTCAAGAAATTTTCTTGCGATTTCTTTTGCCTCTATCTCATTCATATACGAACCAACATTTTGGTCAGAAAATTTTCATAATAATTTATGTCTAGATGTCCACTAGACATAATACAATTTTATAGAAGATTCTTCGTTATTAACAAAACTAGAGATTGTAAAACGCCCTTCCAAATTTGGTGATCAGGCAACAATAACACAGCAAAGAACCAGCTAAACGCATTCATAAATGAAGTCAACGCACAAGCTGGCAAAATGATACCATAAGGTCAAGCAGGCCAGTTGATTGGGTCTGTACAAAATATCATAAACCTAATTTCTTAAATGTTGAAAAGTGGTCATGAGAGGTATTAAATGAAGGTTCTCTCATTTTTTTAATACTGTATTTCATAAGCAAATTACAATCATGATCTCATTTTCGATCTGATCCTTGTCGGACTCGAATTTTTCAACCCGACCCTGCTTCAACAAGTCGCTTAAATTCACTCTCATCACCAATTAGCATCATTATTGGGGTCTTGGAAATCTCTTTTATCAAGGGTTCTTTTCAGTAATTAAATTTCATTACAGACAAACCTTGCGATCCGATCAAAAATCAATCTGCGACATTGATTTGTTTTCCGGTATTCACAGAAATGAGTTTGAATTTAAAATTTCAATTTTTTGTTTTCGCCGTTTGGGCAAAAAATAGTATGTTATAGAATATGACTTCTAATAAGAGCTACGCGTTTTTTTTATACGATAATTATTTCCACAGTTTGCAATGACTTTCAAAAAATCTTTGGCAGTTTTGCCAGCAGCAATACTTTTTGTTGCCTTGGCAGTACAAATGCCAAACTTTGCTAGTGCCCAAGGAACCTGTGTCATTACAGGAACGGGTACTGCTATAGGTCCTGACACGGAAACCTTTACCAGCACAAACAGCACAAGTGGTGCTGTCATAACATATACCGTCGAGTCAGAGTGTCTAGATAAAGGGGCAGGCGTTGGTGACAACATGACAGGCACGTTTAACATCAGTGCAACCTGCAATGATAACGGGACTGGAACATGTGCCACTTTGTCTGACTTTGGCACCATAGGGACATACGAGGCCGCACAAAAGCTATGCAATCACGATGGAACGTGTTCGGTTAGCGCAGTGACACCTGCTGCACAAGGAACAGCAATTCCAACTGACGGAACCGAGGTACAAATTCTATCTGGTTCTGCATCAGATCTTAGCTTACGGGCTCATGGAAACATAGTTGCGCATCTAGGCGAGGTATCCATGACGGCTCCAGCTGGCTTTAGTGATGTAGGCTCTCCAGACTTTAGTTTAGCGTTTCAAGCACCAAGACCCTAAACTTTCCCCTTCTCTTTTTTTATATGCCATGTGGCTATACAGGAAAATGTCTTGAGCTAAGAGGCGCAATTAGTTACGGCATTACTGTTTGATGAACTAAAAAAGCCATATCTCTTGTGCTTGATACATTGAATGAAGAAACGCAAACAAAACAAAAAGAGATCATGGAAATAAGTCGGCTCTTTGAAACCTGGGATTTGTATGTCTTGATAAACTTGTCAGAGGCCTTTAGTTTCTCTTCAGCTACCTCGAGTGCTTTGGGATTTGTCTTGTATCCCATCATGTCAAGGGTTGAGTGGATTGCAGAAAAAATTCTTAATTTAATTATTGCAGCGTAAAGGAGAGAACCTTGGATTGCCCGAGGTTGTTCACTTCAACATACCAAGTTCCTGCGGGATACGATGGCAATGTTGAAAAAAACATGACATAAGCACCATTGGAATTTGTAGTCGTAGAAGAATTGTATGTAGTTCCAGAGGGGCTTACTATCACTGCTGTAACAGCGCTGTTTGCTTTTGTAGTGCCCTCAATTTGAACCAGGTCGCCTATATGATAAGATGACTTGTCGGTCTGTGCTGTAAAGGTGTATGAGCCTGATGAGCTGCTGGTCCCTATTGTAAAATAGAGGGTGGTGGATTGGCCAAGATTGCTTACGTTTGCGTTCCAGTTTCCGGTTTGATACGACGATGAGGCTGAGAACAAAATTGTGTAAGAGCCGTCAGTGTTTACCGTAGTAGATGAAGAATATGTATTTCCTGATGGATTGGTCATTACTGCCGTAACAGTGCTGCTTGGTTGTGCAGTGCCTGTGATCTGTATAGTGTCACCCGGTTGGTAAGACGTCTTGTCAGTTTTTGCCGTAAATGTATACGAACCAGTTGACGAGCCATCTGATTGAATATAGATGGACAATGCCTTGGTTTGAGAAAGATTTGTCACAGTTATAGTCCAGGTCCCTGCCTCATACGACGATGAAGTTGAGAACAAAACTGTGTAAGAGCCGTCAGAGTTTGCGGTGGTACTGGAAGTAAATGACACGCCTGACGCACTTTGCATTACTGCCGTAACAGTGCTGCTTGGTTGTGCCATCCCTGTAACTCGGATGAGGTCTCCTCCAGAGTAGATTCCTTTGTCAGTTTGTGCAGTAAGTATGTAAGGAACAGATGAAGTTGAACTAGTTCCAATTGTGATTGGCTGCAAACCCGTTGCCTGATTTGAAGATATCTTGACCTGGTATTGACCTGGAAGAAGGGCGCTCGAAGTCTGCAAGCCATACAATATGCTGCCGGTAGAATCTGCCCACGCGTTTTGCTCAACCAGTGTAAACCCATTGCTATCAAGCAGCTGTATCTGGGCTGTTTTTAGCGGGGTTGCCCCCATGGCGCTAATGTGTATTGTATCTCCGGGAAGATATGTTGTCTTGTCAAGGGAAACGAGAATTTTTCCAGAACTTGATGCAGGGCTTGATGTAGCCTGGCTTGTGTTGTTTCCGATACTGTCTAGCTTGTTTTGAATATCCATCATGTTGGTTTTCATGGTTTCAAGATCAGCCAACTTTTCATGGATATCTGATAGGTTTGTCTTTAGTGTATCAAATGTTGTCAGGTTGTTACTAATTGATCCAACCTGTGAGTTCATCGAGTTGACCTGTGAGCTAAGCGAATTGACTTGAGAGTTAATCGAGCTTATCTGTTCATTCAACGAATCAAGTTTGGCTGAATAATCAGGTACCTTTTGGTTTGGCTCAAGTTGAATTAGGTTTGAGCTTAGCATTCCATACGCGCCGGCTGATGCCATGAAAAGCGCCAATACGCCTATTACCACATACACATAATTTCGTGGCACAGTATCTTTTTTACTTGAAAATATATAGGAGATGCTCAGCTCTTATCAGAAATCATTTAATAGAAGATTTGATGATTTTCACGACTACAGATTTTGTGCAAAACATGACAAATCTATGACAGCTTACAAATAGATAAAAACTGTCCAATGAATGATTTGCATCTCGGAATATCGATAGATTAGAAAACGCAAAAACGATTAACACACAAAAAAGCATCTTTAGATTAATATAAGGAACAGAGAGGATCGTTGACGTTGGCTTTCCAAAAAGGCACCTTGATTCTGGCAGACTATACCGCCAAGGTAAAAGACACAAACGAAGTCTTTGAGACCACGCGCGAAGCTGACGCAAAATCCGGCAACATCTTTGATGCAAATGTAAAGTATCAACCAAGACTTGTATCAGTGGGAGAATCTTGGGTACTCAAGGGTCTAGACGATGCGCTCTTGGCTGCAAATGCAGGAGACAAGCTTACAGTAGAGGTGCCGCCAGAAAAGGGATTTGGAACACGGGACGCAGCCAAAGTAAGGATGGTTCCGCTGCGAAAGCTGGGCGACGATGCAGAGAAGGTCTCTGTTGGCGATGCAATTGAGCTCGATGACAGGACTGGAATTATCAGGTTCATCGGCTCAGGTCGGGTCCAGGTTGATTTCAACCACAGGTTTGCCGGCAGGACCATTTTGTATGATGTTAACGTAGTAAAATCACTTGATACTGATCAGGAAAAGATCATGGGGCTGCTCAAAAGGAGATTTCCACTTGATGAATCCAAGCTAAAATTTGAGATAAAGGCAACACAGCTTGACGTTGTCATACCAGACGAGGCGCTTATGATGGAAGGCCTCCAGGTGGTAAAGCGGGCAATAGCAAACGAGGTATTCAAGTTTGTATCAACCCTTGACAAGATTAATTTTGTAGAGTCATACATCAAGGCAAAGCCACAGGAAAAGCCAGAGCAGAAACCTGAAGCCGCACCGGCACAACAAAAAGCAGCCTAGAGAACGCCGGTACTTTTTGCAAGAGAGATTGCTTTTTCTCTAGTCATCTTTACCTCGCTTAGTATGGTGTATCTTTCTGGCCTCAATGACTGGGCAATGGAGAGCGCTTCTGCCAAAATCCTGGGCGAAAGCCCGATCTCTTTTGCAGTAGTGGGCGCTCCGACATTTTTTAGCATCTGAATTATTTTTTTCCAGTCCTGGCCCTGGAGCTTTGCAATCAGTATGGCACCAATTCCGCATTTTTCTCCGTGCAATCCTGTGCCTGGCTTGAGATAATCTACAGCATGTGAAAACAAGTGTTCTGCGCCAGAGCATGGCCTGCTAGAGCCTGCAATGCATGCCGCAACACCTGAGCTGATTAGCGCCTCTACAATCATTCTAACATCGGGCTTTTTCTTGAAATTCTTCGAGTTGTCAATTACTATTTTGGCGCTCATTGATGCAAGATTTGCAGCATAGGTGCCAAAGTACTCTCCAACCTTGTCCCTTGCAAGCTCCCAGTCGCGTACTGCAGTCACCTTTGCCATGAGAT
This sequence comes from Nitrosotalea sp., assembly GCA_050749405.1. Taxonomy (GTDB): domain Archaea; phylum Thermoproteota; class Nitrososphaeria; order Nitrososphaerales; family Nitrosopumilaceae; genus Nitrosotalea. The sequence continues at coordinate 29,043 of JBOGRD010000002.1, read as the reverse complement.
CCCCGCAGCCGCTTGCAATAAGCCTGTGCGGCGCCTTTTTTAGTATCTCAATGTCAACAAAGACTCCAAGCGGTGCGGTGGCAACAATAGAATACGGCCTGTCGCCGCGAAGCGAGACAAACGGGCTTGCAATCCCGTCATGTGATGCAGATGTTGGGACGCTGACAAATGGTTTTTTTATCTTGAACGCAACCATCTTTGCAATATCGACAGACCTGCCGCCGCCGATTCCAATGATAAGATCGCTCTTGTCTTTTTTTATCGCAAGAAGCGTCTTTTTTGTAGACTCGATATCATTGCTGGTGCAAAGATGCCAGACATTTTTTATCCTTGATTTAGCAAGCGACCTTGCTACTTTGTTGTACGTGATCTTTCTTACCTGGTCTCCTGAGACAAGAGAAACCTTTCTTGGGTTGGCAAGGCCCTGCAGAAAACTCCCAATGTCTCCTATGTTTTTTTCGCCTACAACTATCTGCCTTGGCAATTCCATGACATGAGAGGGCATGGATTTTTCTTCAAGCCTCGCTATTTATCAATTCCCAGTCCGATCCAAAGTTTATTAAACGGTGGAATCCTATTGAAGGCATCTCAAGTTAGGTCGAATGTTATTTGTCAGACTATGTTGAACAACACACATTTCATGGCACGACTACGGTAGGAATAGCCTGTACCGACGGTGTAGTCTTGTGCGCGGATATGAGGGCAAGCGCTGGCTATTTCATAGCAAACAACAACACGATGAAGATTCAAAAAATAGACAACCATGCAGGCATGACAATAGCTGGCGGGGTGGCAGATGCCCAAAACGTCACTGACATGCTAAGATATCATTGCAACCTACACAGAATAGAAAAGGGAGAATATCTTCCAATAAAATCAATTGCAAGGCTTGCCTCGCTAATATTCTTCCAAAATAGATACTATCCATTTATCGCCGACATTTTAGTGGGCGGATATGACAAGCAGGGACCGGCATTATACAACATAGACATGTTTGCCTCCCTTAACTCGAAAAAATATGTTACAACAGGAAGCGGTTCTCCAGTAGCATACGGCTTGCTTGAAAGCGAGTATCGCGATGGACTTTCAGTAGAGGAAGGAAAAATAATTGCCCTCCGGGCAGTCAAGGCTGCGATAACAAGAAACATTGGAACAGGTGACGGAATAAATGTCGCAGTAATTGACAAGCAAGGATACCAACTCTTAACAAAAGACCAGAAAAAAGCCATCATTACGCTCTAAGTGATTTAATGCAAAGAAAACAGCAACAACGAGAAATGTCTCCATTACCCAATATCATGGGAACCATACTGCAAAGTATACCAAAAGAAGCAGAGGTGACAAAGATTGTGTACGAGGGACCAAGAATTGCAATCTATACAAAAAATCCTCGCTATCTCATGGAGCACAACGATGTAATCTCTAACATGGTAAACGTGATAAAAAAGAGGATTGTTGTAAGAACTGAAGATTCCATTAGAAAGACAGAGGAGGAGGCAAGACAGATCCTAGTCCAGATGCTTCCAAAAGAGATTGACCTTCGCGGAACATTTTTTGATACTGCAATAGGGGAGCTAACAGTAGAGGTAAAGCACCCGTGGCTACTTAACAACAATCCGTCATTTAACATGGTGGACCTTGTCTCACAGACAGGCTGGCGTGTAAAAATAAGAAAGTCAACCACCATCCAGTCCCAGACAATACAGACGATAAACTATAACCTCAAGATATCATCAACTGAGCGAAGCAAGCACCTCCGACAGGTAGGCGAGCAGATATTTCGGCCAAAACTCTCAGAAGACGCCGAGGTCTCACTTACCACACTAGGCGGGTTCAGCCAGGTGGGAAGGTCATGCATGCTGCTTACAACCCACGAAAGCAAGGTGCTGGTAGACTGTGGTGTAAACCCGGGTGCAAAAAACCCGCTAGAGTCATATCCTAGGCTTGACTGGGCAAACATAACACTAGACGAGCTTGATGCAGTAGTTATCAGCCATGCACACCTTGACCATACGGGATTTCTGCCTGTACTTTTCAAGTATGGCTACAAGGGACCTGTTTACTGTACCGAGCCGACTCTGCCCATGATGAATCTCATCCAGCTTGATGCCATAAAGGTGGCCTCTGCGCAAGGCAGAATTCCGCTATATTCAGAGCGCGATGTCAAGCAGCTGATGAAACAGACAATACCTCTCTCGTACGGGACTGTCACCGATATATCGCCAGACATTAAACTTGTATTTTCAAATGCTGGCCACATCTTGGGCTCTGCGTCATGCCACTTTCACATAGGAAACGGCAACCACAACTTTGTCTATACCGGCGACCTAAAGTATGGAAAATCAATGCTATTTGACAGCGCGTCATGGAACTTTCCAAGAGTTGAGACGCTGTTGATAGAAAGTACGTATGGCGCAAAAGAGGACATCCAGGCAACAAGAGAAGAGGTGGAAGGCATGTTTATCAGGTCTGTAAACGAGACACTTCGAAACGGCGGCAAGGTGCTAATTCCAATTCCGGCAGTAGGGCGTGCACAAGAGTTGATGATGGTAATCGATCAATACATGAAGGCAGGACAGCTGATGGAGGCACCTGTATTTACAGAAGGGATGATATCAGAGGCAACTGCAATCCATGAATCATATCCTGAATATCTTACGCGAGACCTGCGAGAAAAGATCTTGAGCACAGAAGAAAATCCGTTTGATTCTGAATTTTTCACAAACATAGAGCACGCCGATGCAAGAGAGGAGGCGCTGCGCGAGGGCCCGTGCATCATCATGGCAACGTCTGGCATGCTGGAGGGCGGGCCGGTGCTTGAATATTTCAAAAACATTGCACCGTCGCAGAAGAACAAGATCTTGTTTGTGTCATACCAGGTAAACGGTACCATGGGTAGAAGGGTGCTTGACGGGTCAAGGCAGGTATCAGTTGTTGGAAGGGATGGCAAGATTGAGGTGATCAACATAAACTGTTCTACTGAAAAACTTGATGGGTTTAGCGGACACAGTGACTATAACCAGTTGATGTCATTTGTGCACAAGCTCAGGCCAAAGCTTAGGCGAGTTATAGTAAACCACGGCGAGCGAAGAAAGTGCGAGAACCTTGCATCCTCGATTCACAGAATGTTTAGGATTGCAACTATATGCCCCCAGGTGCAAGAAGGCATCAGACTACTGTGATATCGTTATAACCCGAGTTTCCAGTCTAGATGTCACCCTTAAATAGAACGCATTTTTTAAGTATGAAAAACACACTATATTTTAAAAGAAAGATATTTGTATATTATAATGAGCAGGTGATGTATAATGTCTAGTCCTGAAAGTCAATTTCTAACATCTATGGAAAATAGAAAAGAATACACTGGTAAGTGGATTGCTATTCTAGATCACAAGATAATTGCAGAAGGAAAAGATCTAAGACAAGTGTATAACGAGGCGATGGAAAAATCGAAATCTAGAACACCCTTGTTTGAACAAATCCCAGAAAAAGACGGCGAAGAAACGCTGATTCTTTAAAATTCATCGAAATATCTTTTTACTTAATAATCTGTTTTTCTACCCACAATTATGGTAGGCGGGTACAGATTTTTAGAAAAAATGCATTTCAAGTATATCACTGAATTAGTAGAAGATGAAAAAACTAAACAGATGGTACCAACCATTCCTAGACTTAAAATCGAAGTCGTATTCAGAAAATATTCTGAAGCTAAAGATCTAGCAACCAACCCTGAATTTAGAACTCATGGACTAGTTGATTCTGGTGCAGATACTTCATTTATTCCAAGACAAATTGCAGAGATCTTACAATTAGAACTAAGGGAAGAAGACAAGAAAAAATCAAAAAGTGCATCAGAGGAATTTTGGACTTACAGGACAAAAGTACATCTGGAGATCATGTATAAAGGAAGAAGAGTAGTTGTAGGAACTGTTGATGTTTCCGTGCCAGAGCAACCTGCACAATCAAGTGATATTCAGAAAATGGTATTGCTTGGCAGGGCTGGGATTTTTGAGCAGTATGAAATAACATTTAATGAATCTTCAAAAGTAGTAACTTTTAAGAAAATACACAAAAGCAAGGTAAAGAGATTCTAACGACATTTACAAGTAAACGAATCTATGATCAATTCATGGACATTGATCATAAGCTAATCTGGAACTAGATGTACATTGTATGTTCTTATCCAAAATTATTGCGCTTTACTCTCATGGTTTTGACTTGATTATTTGAAAGAAATTAGTGAATCAAGAAATTATAGAGTAGAAAAATAATCCACAAGCTTTAGATTAATTTTTAAAAAGACTAGATTATTTCAGGTCGTATTCTGCTTTCCAGATCTTGACACCAGACGGGGTGACAACAATTCTCTCCTCGCCTAGTCTTGCAATGTCTGCATCACATGTCTTTGCGATACTGTAAATTTCCTCGACCACCTTTCTTAGCTCGTCTACATTTTTTTGCGCAAGCGGGGTCACCCGCAGTACCAGAATCATGCCCTTTTTGATATCCTCTTTTATGGTATGGATATCGCTCTGGTCTCGAAGCGTAATTGCCTTGAGGTAGGTCGGGGAGGCTTGCTTTTGCATACCTTTGGTATGCACATACCTCCCTCAAAAAGTCTTTGCAGTCAATTGCATTTTACTTACTGGGTTGATTTGACTAGAGCATGTATCTTAGGTAGTCTTGCTCTGAAATTGTTCCTGCCGGGATTTCTGAGCTGGTGCCGTTTTTTTGTAAAATCATCACGCCTGGCATATCTTTTGGTGCATCAGAGTATCGAAATGTGATATCAGATGACAATTTTAAATTATTTTTCGAGTCGTCACCGCGCAAAAGAGATATTGGCCCCATGTGGTCCTTTGTTTCAAGCAGTGTATCGCCTGGCAGTGCAAGTGCCTGCAGCATCTCGTTTTCGTCCTTGTTTCTTCCAACAATTAATTTTGTATTTTGATCAAATCTGAAATGCCTTCCAACCTTTAAGAGATCAATATCATTTGTTGTCGGCGTTTGGGTATGTCGGAAAAGATCTTTGGCTCTAATTGCAAATCGAGGATCGGTAAGTAAACAACCTCCTCCGGCATTTGGCGGGTCGACAAAACCGAACTCTTCTGCCATCTTTAGCTGCTCCTTTCTTGATCGTCCTCGAATCATGCCAAGATTTTCCCGCTTGATAATTCCGCTCTCCTCTGGCTCTGTCTTTGGAAGTAACGCACCAGAGAGTGGCCTTACAATTTTTCCCTCAAGGCCTGACTCTTTTTCAATTGTTCGCAGTGCCGGTCCATGCTGTGACATTGGCCTTTGTCCCAGTACCTCGCCTGAAATGATAAACTCTGCACCAATATCTTCCATCACTTTTTTTCCAGCGCGGAACATCATTGCGCGGCAGTCAATGCAAGGATTCATTCCAGAGCCAAACCCGTGCTTTGGATTTTTTAGCATCTCAATGTAATCGTCTCCAAGATATACAGTTTTTAGGTCAACACCCAGCATGTCTGCTGTTCCGCGAATCTCAAAACCGCAGCCCCTTCCACAATCAAAATCGCAAAACGGTGTCTTTATTGCAACAGCGGTAACATCAAAGCCCTGGTTTTGCATCATCTTGACAGCTAGCCTGCTGTCTAGTCCACCTGAAAGTAGCGCAACAACTTTTTTCTTTTCTTCCATGATAACAAAACTCTGGCTTCCAATATCTAAAGGTACTGACATTTCCAGCAAACATAAATTGAGATTTCGCCAAGGACTGCAATGCAGAGCCGCAGAAAAAATCTCTTAAAATTTTGCAATAAACTAGAGTGCGACACGCTTGTTGCATTTGAGCCTGAGAACCTGTATTACATGACGGGCTTTTGGGGCGAAGCAATAGGGATACTAGACAAGGGAGGTGTTACCATAATAGCTCCCGAGCTTGAGGTTGGCCGCGCAAGAGACGAGTCGGTAAACTGTAGGGTTGTCAAGTCAGAGCGCGGCCGTGGGGCAATATCTACTCTCATTGATGTTGTCAAGGGCAGGAAGATTTGCACTGACACCAACAACTATGATATGGTGTTATCACTCAAGAAGAGCCTTCCAAGGGTTAGGCCATCGACTGGGGCCTTTTACCAGGCACGGGAGGTAAAGGACGAATCCGAGATTGGCATACTAAAACAGTGCTCGTCGATACTTGACGAAATGTATGATCTATGCGTGGACGAAATAAAGATAGGCATGTCAGAGATGGAGCTCCAGACCATACTAATGTCGTATGCGATGGAGCATGGCGCATTTGCTACAGGATACAGGTCTACTCTCCAGCCACTGATCATAGCCGGGGGCAAAAACAGCGCCCTTCCCCATGCACAGGTAACTGGACGCAGGTTCCAGGACGGTGACATGATTGTGGTAGACCTTACGCTGCGGTACAAGGGGTATGTCTCTGATGCAACAAGAACTTTTGGCCTTGGAAATATATCAGAAGAGGCAAAAAAGGTATATGGTATTGTAAAATCATCACAAGAGGCAGGCCTCCGGGCTGTGAGGCCAGGTGTCTCCTGCAAGTCAGTTGATGATATCTGCAGAAAGGTGATATCAAAGAAAGGATACGGGAAATATTTTATCCATTCAACAGGCCATGGTATTGGCCTTGAGGTGCATGAGCTGCCAAACATTGGGCCGTCAAGCAAGGCAGTACTTGCAAAAAACATGGCAGTAACGGTAGAGCCCGGGATTTATCTGCCAGGAAAATTTGGCGTGCGAATCGAGGACTCTGTAATTGTTGGTACAAAACCTGACGTGATGCACAAGTTTACAAAAGAATTGGTTGTTGTTTGAAAATGGTTTTAGTTTGGACGCAAGACCTGTATGGACAGTCATTATTTTGAAGCAAATACAGACCCAGTTGCAGATCTTCCTACGGATTCCTGAATGTCTCACTTCCATTAAGGTTGATTGTTCCTATACAAGGATCATTTATTCTGACAAAATTAGATTCTGAGCTCATAGTTCGTATTGCGGCAAATGCACGAATGCGTGCATTAGGAAAGGCATCTGCCAGTTTATTGGCAGCGCCAAGTAAAGTAGCACCGCGTGTTATAACATCATCCACCAAAAGAATTTCCTTAGGCTCATGCAGTATTTTTGTAACCTCCATTGAATTGTAGTGCTCTGCAGCTTTTGGTCTATTTGTAGCTGAACTTGTTGCAGATTTTGGTAGTGGAGTAACACGGTTAAGACATTCTACAACCTTACTTCCAAGTCCTTTTCTAACTAGTGCAGCTGCTAGACGTTGAGGAACCCAAAGAGTTCCTGATTTATTCAATGAACTGTTTGGAGTAGGAACCAGAATTGGATTCACATTGAAGTAATCTGCAAAGGGTAAATTTCTCATGTTATTCTTAATTCCCTCTGCAATGTAATCTGACATCAGAATATGATTTGATTTTGATTGCCAGAACCCATCATTCTTGAGCGTTATCATCATAGTTCTGGAAAGAGATAGAGTATCAGAATTTCCACGTGGTGAATATGTTAAAAGAGAACCAAATTCTATTTGGGAAAGACGCATGATGATTTCTTACTGGAACACGTCAAGCATTTTAAGATGGGAAGGCAGCATTTCAAATGTATCCGTTGGATCAGAGAGTTCCATTGCCCCATACTGTAGCATCTTTTCAGGCCAGCTTAATTGCGTGTTATTTAGGACATGTTTCCAGATAAACAATGGCCTGCCTAGTCTGAGCGCTTCCCAACCTTGATGTAACGAACCACTTGTATCTCCTGCTTCCACAATTATTGTAGCATCAGAAATTAGTGCCATGGTTCTATTCCTAAGAACAAAATCCTTTGGAGTTGTTGTGTGGTCTACCGGAAACTGTGAAATTGCAAGGTGATTACTCATAATTTCTTGTTGGAGTTGCAAGTTTTTTCTTGGATATACTTTGTTTAATGGAGTGCCTAGAACTGCAATGGTTTTACCTCCAGCGGCAATAGCAGTCTCGTGAGCAGATGTGTCTATTCCCTCCGCAAGTCCGCTGACAATCACGGTTTTATGCTCTGTCAAAGTTCTTGCGATTGCTTTGGCATCTTTAATTCCGTGGGGAGACGCTTTTCTGGAGCCAATTATTGATACCCTAGGCCTTGGCAGTGGGATCTCCATGGGCCCTCTGACATAGAGCATCTTTGGGGCATATTTTGTCTCTACATCATTTAGCGGATGACCAAGCAGCTTTGTAACAAATATGGAAGAATATTCCGATTCCTTGAACATCTCCATCACATTACTTTCCAAGTTGCTGTTATAATACTTTCATGGTGCTTTTTGCTGACTAGATCGCGATACTTGACAAACCCTTCAAGATCCAAAGATCAAGATTTTGATCGGACAAGCCACCGATCCCTGCATTCATGTAGTGATAGCTATGACGTATTTCAGATTCCATGGCAGTAACAGTGGAACCTGGGATTTATCTGCCAGGAAAATTTGGCGTGCGAATCGAGGACTGTAATTGTTGGTACAAAACCTGATGTGATGCACAAGTTTACAAAAGAACTGGTTGTTGTTTGAAAATGGTTTCAGTTTAAACGCGAGGCTGGAATTGTTTTGTGTAGAAAATACAGCGGGCCGGGGGAGGGCTTGGGTACCATCCTGGTCGTATTTCTGGGCCCACTTGCATAGAAATATCAATTTCGTTTTTAATTTTATGTAAAAATTTCAATCCAGAAATTTGCAAGTTTCAAAAGGTAAATTATCAGCGTATTTTAGATCTTCAGAATTTCTTTTGCTTTGTTAACAAATGCTTCTGCATTTTCTACTAATGTTTTTGCCTGAGTGGGAGATACCATATTTGCATTATCGTATGTAAAATCATGTCGGAGTTTTCTTGCCTTATCGAATGAACCTAATACCTCCTCTTGGCCTGGAATTTTGCTGCAAATACCGCCTGTACAAATAACACCACTGTCTCGTGATGATTTTGTCCCTTTGTCCTATAACCCTTAGAAAACATCAACGCTCGGCCTGCGTGTAACATTGCGTTATATGCAGAAGCATGAGCCAACCCCCACTCATTTATGGTTAGCACATTCTTTGCTGATTTCAGTTTTGCTTCGGCGTTCTCGATCTCATTTTTTATCTGAGCGTTGCCAGACTCGAATTTTTCAAGTCTATTTTGTTTCAATAAGTCGCTTAAATTCACTCTCATCACCGACTATCATCATTACTGGAGTCTTGGAAATTTCTTTTATCAGAGGTATCTTCTTTTCTACCCTTTCCAAAAATTCTTCTTCTGTCCACAAAATATAATTTATTTCACGTCCTAATGTCCTTTCTGTTTTGGATATGGATCTTAGAACAGCGTCGTCACTTACATCACCTATTACCAACAAGTCAATATCGCTTGATTGTGACTCTGTCCCCTTTGCAAAGGAACCGTAAATCAAGGCAAACTTGATCTTTTCTTTTGGCAAATCTCGAGAAATGATTTCATCTAGCATCTCAAACTTTAGAAATATTCTTTTAAGTTCGTTGAATATTACGCTTTGATTATTTATCCTATAAAATACTAGGTTGCCCTGAGTTCTTCGCAGAACCACCCCTATATTCTGAACTAGCGGCATTTCTTTTGCTATAGTAGAAGGAGCCAAGTCAGTCTTTCTTGCAATGTCATTTGCGTGGAATTCGCTTGATGAATTCAAGAACAGAAGCTTTAGAATCAAGATCTGTGCCCTAGATCTGAAAAGACTCTCGAGCGAGCTTTTGATCGATACGACCTTTTGTGGCTTTTTCCTTTCTTTGAAAATTATATTTTTTACAGAGGGAAGTACATCACTCATTGTAGGTTTCACAACCTCTTCCACGCCATCATTTACCAACAATAGCCCAATTCCAAGGCTTTGGCATGAGTTGAGAATAACCTTGGAAGATCTGTCCTTTGGAATTGCAAGATATGAGAAGTTTGCCGCATTCTTTTGATGCAGTGCCTGCTCTATTCCTCGCTGTATGTCCCCAGAGCTGCCTTTGACTTCTACGGCTATGATTTTGTCATCCTTTACGGCTATCGTGTCCACAATCCTGCCTCTTAGTTTTACCTCATGTAAGGTTCTCCAGCCCTTTTTTTCCAAATGCTTGTTTATTTTTTGTGAGACAGCGTTCTCAGTGCTAATAAAAGTGGCATTTCTATTAATAGAATGAATGTTCACTAAATAGAAATAGTATTTCTACTATATATAGTTAGCAACTAGTTAGTAAACCGCGGATTGCATGCAAATACATCGGGGGGACTAGGGTACCATCATAATACAATTTCTGGACCCACTTTATAGAAATATCAAATTTCACCTTCACAAGTTAAAAAATTTTCAAAGTAAAAAATTTGCACATTTTTTGCACTTGTTATATCAGGCCGAAATTTGTTTTTGGGGATTGCCCAAATGATGTTTAAGGAATATGGTATCGACGCTTGTGGTTAAACCCCTTAAAGTTTCCATGGTTAACTTTTGATCCACTTTACTTAGATCAACATTTTGGAATTGTTTTAATGTAAGAGGAATCGTTTCAAATGCTTCTGAACCTGGCACTCCACGCTTTGCTATCATGACTGCCAGGATAGCAATAAGTTTCTTGCAATTTACCCTACAAGCACCACTCTATACTAATCCCAACCTATGGTTGCCTCATTCCGGAGCACCTTTCTATCACAAGTTGCCTGATCATAATTTTAGAAATTTATCAAAAGATGTAGACATGTACAAAGGTTTCAGGTTTAGACTGGTTCTTCTACCTGATAACGAAATAGGAATTTGTGTGGATGTGGCAAGGAAGTATGTGTCGCGATATCCGTTACCAACCAGAATCTCGGAAGATGAATTTAGACATTACAAATTCAAAAAATGCATATACGAATATGGTAAACAGTGGTATGAAATTAGGATAGAAGGCCTGCACGATCTGAATGCAACTGAATTCCAATTACCCAATAGCAGTAAGACATTGTTTGATGATGTGCATGAAAAATCTATTGAGGAAAAATCTCAAATGTTGCTTACTCTACCAAAAGATTCCACTGTTCTCATATATCATACTCCAGAAGGTGCACCGCGTCATGTACCATCAGGTCTTTGTAGATTCACCTACAAGACCAGTCACAAGTCGATAAAAGGCATACACTACAAGACAATCATACCTCCACGACAAAGAAAAGAAGAGATTGAATTTGTAATAAATCATTATTTCGATAAAATCAGTTTCCAAGGAACACGATTGATTTTATCACACCAACCTTATGGATTTGAAGAGAATGAACTGAACATACCAGATTTGAGGTTTGGGAATAGTGTGGTATTAACAACGAAATCACAAAACAATGGAAAAGTGTTTGTTCCTATTAATGAGCTTGGAAAAGGGAAAAGAGATCAACTCCAAGCGTCAGACGCAGGATTTTACGTGAAAAAGAACCTAGACCAACAGTACATCATAATACCAAAATCAGTTTACGAATCTTATGGTAAGAAGTTAATCAGTGACATAAAATATTTGACTAATAAGATGTATCCTCAGCCAAACGGAGCAACTTATGATCCTCAAATAATTACATATGATGACTCCGTTGAGAAATCAATTCCAAAACTTGGTAAAGCAATAATTGACGCGGTTGCAAGTAACTTTGCATTCACTGGATTTGGTCTAGTAATAATTCCATCATTACCTGCTACACGGTACAATAAAGAAGATGAGTTAGGAAATTTGGTAATGAGACAACTACGACAAAGAGGAGTTTATGTCTCGATTATGCACACTGAAGTTCCATCTAGAAGCTACACAAAAGTGAGTACTAGTGCTGGCAGCAATTGGCAACTCATGGATGACCAGAAAATAGCGTCACGATTCAAAGGATACTTGTCTAATGTTATTCTTAACAAGATAATGATCTTAAATTCGTGTTGGCCATTTGTGTTGGATACACAATTACATGCTGATTTGATAATAGGAATTGATGTAAAAAACAACACAGCCGGATTTACATTTGTATACAGAGATCAAACGATAAGATTTTTCCACAGTGATTCCGAGCAAAGAGAGCAACTTAGCAAAAGGCAGTTAGAGACAAAGATTTACGAGTTTGTCAAAGACGAACAAGAACGCAAGAAACACGAAATAAAGAACATAACTATTCACAGAGATGGCAGGATCTTTCTAAATGAGATCGACGGGATAAAACAAGCCCTTCAAAAACTTACAAGTGAGGGAATGGTATCCAAAGATTATTCTTGTAATTTTCTAGCCATACAAAAGAGCTCAAGTACTCCTCTCAGATTATTCAAAGTTGACAATAGGCATGGAGCACAGTTCCAAAGCATTGATAATCCTACAATCGGAAGTCACATGGTAAGTTTTGATCAGGCTTTTCTTTGTACTGCCGGTTTTCCTTACCGATATAATGGAACATCAATTCCATTGCAAATAACCAAGATTGACGGCACTATGGACTTCAAATATCTATTAGAAGATGTTTTTTGGTTATCTAATCTGACATGGACAAAAATAGATTATTGTTCCAAATTACCTATTTCAATAAAGATGGTAGACATAAGATTAAGAGAAATTGCCGGCCAATATAGTGAAGATGCTCTAGATTTCGGTTCTGATGGTGAGGGGGAAGAAGCAGATGAGTGACTTTGGGATTTTCGCATCACGTTTACAGATTAATAACAAATCTCTAAGAGAGTTTGAAAACGCGTTAAGATATCTAAGATTAAGGAAACGTTCTACCGTCACACCTGAACATGATGTAGAGCATATCAAAAAAATCACCGATGTCATGGATCCAATAGTTGAAAACCTTCATGGCAATCTTTCCAAATCCATGTTAATCGATGATCATAATGTGGTTGAGATACTCTATCGTCGCAAGGCCAAAGATTGGTCTGTATACAAAGAGGAACTAATCAAACTCTCAGAAAAATTGTCTTCTAAAAATCTTGAGGTAAATTCCTCTGAGATGTCCATTTTAAATGATGTTGCTGATGCAATGGAAATTGAATGTTCTAAATTGTTTAAGAGGATGGGGCGGTTCCCTTGAAGGATTATCTCAATTCCTTGGTATACGAACAGATAAGCAGATCAGAATCACTAAAGAAAAGGATTGAAAAGCCATTACCATATCCTGAATTATCAGGCCTTAAAGAAAGAATTAACAAAATCATAGATGAACAAACCATGATTCTAAGTTCGTGTCTTTCTGAACTTCAGGAACGCCAAGACGATTCAGATTGCAGGGATATTCTAAGGATTGTCAGAGGTTCTGTGAGGGTTATATCAGATGTAGAGACTTATGGAATTGCCGCTCTTGAATATCAAACGCGTGAAAGCGCTTTCTTGAATAAAGTTTTGTTTAAAATACATCAGGAAATCAAATTGCCTTTGTCCTGTCCTTCTGTGTGTTGTATATCGACGAATTATTATTTTTCCGTGCCGTTTGCTAATGTAATTTTTGTACCGCTTTTAGAATCTGATTTTCTTTTACATTTGCCTGATTTGTATCACGAAATTGGGCATCTGGTAGCACGAAACAGGGAAAGTATGATATCAATTCAAAATATCAAAGAATCCTTTGAAAAGGCGTTTTCAAAAATTACTGATTATTATACGGAATTAATTAAAGAGAAAAAGAAAGATGTTGGGCCAGAAGAGATTCTTCAGAACATAGCATACATACATGCGCAATGGAAGTTATGGATAGAGGAATTTTTTTGTGATTTATTTGGCCTTTACACATTAGGACCGGCTTACGTGTGGTCTAACCTACATCTAACAACAAAAACATCTCCAGATATACATCGTCTCTTGGTGATTATAGAACAGTCACATCCTTCTGACGAAGCTAGAATGAGAATGCTTTTTGTGGGATTACGTCTCTTAGGTTTTGAAACTGAAGCCGAACCAATCAAAACAGAGTGGAATAAAGTAAAGCCGTTTTGGGGTTCTCCTTCACCGGAATATCAATATGCATATCCTGATCCTCTGTTACAGGAAATTGCACAAATATTCTTAGAAGGTATAAAGGAATCAGGATTTTCCATAGTAAAACAAGAATCACTACAAAATGATAATGAGAATGTCAGATTCTTGTTAAACCAAGCTTGGAAGAATTTTTGGAAATTATCTTCTGAAGATTTTAGAATATGGGAAACAGAGCAGATTGATTTACTGCGGAAAAATCTTATCACTGCTTAATTTTTAGATTCATAACGCGCCAAACGTTTTTCTACAATATTTCTCAAAATTTTCTTCTTTAGGATTGTCCTTTTTGTATTCTCCTATGAGTTCCGAAATATTATGCCTCTTCCATACCTGATACTTTGCCTCGTAAAGATTCCTTGCAAGTCTGCTGTCCGCCCTGATATCCTCTTCTGACATCACTTGCCAGTTCTTTGATACGTATCCGGCCACAAAACCAAAGAGTCTATCTCATAGAGCATTATATCTCCAAATCGGGAATAGGGGTCGAAGTTTCGCGCCTCTCCTATTATCTTCCCTTTTGGAGCAACAACATATCCGCAAATCCTCTCATCGTTGATGCAATCACCTGTACTTCCTGATCTTCTTCTGGGCCTCATCGAAGGTGCATGGCTGCCAGTTCCGGTCCTGCTCTGCACCGTTGGACACTGTTCCCTGATGTTGATGTATCAGACTCAAACGATCACTTGCCTGAAATTGCATGATGTGATCCCCATCTAGCTATAAAGGGCATCTTGATTCCCACTACTCACAGCCTTCTGGGCCTGCCTCGATAATTCACCTTACAACTCGTATTTCACAGATTCTTCAACAAGAACCATGTCCTTTGATATTTTCTTGTACAGTTCCGGGTGCACAGTATGTACAGGAAATAGAGTCTTGGCCTCAATCTCCTTTACAGCTTCTAACAGGTCTTGTCCGCGCGCATGCCCAGAGCAGTGGCTCTGAAATTTAGTCATGCCAAAGTGCCCAAGCCACGCATCAATCCTATCCTGGGAGAGTTCCTGCTCCTCATTGTATGGCTCTGACGCCGAATGTATGTACAAGGCGCCAGACTTTGGCTTCATATCTATCAAGGCAGTAAAACTGTAAAACCCGATTGCGCAAAGCACCTTGTCAGGCCTTGCAGCAATCTGCTCTGCAGTCCAGGTATTGTGCAAATCCAAAAACTCCTTGTCGCCACCCTTGTAGTCCGAATCCCTATACTCCCCAGAGCCCCGCTTTGGAAGGTAAATTATTATATTTTCATCATCGATATCTGGCACATCAAGATGCCTGTCCTGGGAGAGATGCTTCAAGAAATAGGCATCATTAATCTTTACAACAAATTTCCTGTCGTTCTCCCTTGCTATCTTAAAAAATGTCCGCAGCCTGTCGGCATCCTTGAAATTAAAGTCTGCAAAGACCAAATTGTCGGTTCCAGAAACTGCCTTGCTTGAATCATTATAGACCTTCTCCTCGCTCTCCTCTTTTGCCACGTCCGCAATTCTTGTTCCCTCGGTTATCAGTGCAATCGGCTTTACCTCTTTAGCTTTTGCAATAAAGTCCCGAGTCATATCTGAATGAGTACCATGCAGTCTAATGTCACCAGTATATGCAATGGGGCCTTCTGAGGTATAGATGATAAAACCATATGCACCTGGAACGGAATGATCAACATGAATTGGTTCTACTTCTAGTGAGCCAATCTTGAACTTGCCACCTGTCCTAAACTCGTGAATCTTTCTTGGAATTGGCTTGTCCTTGATGTTGTACGGTCTTGGCTTGAAATCCAAGATCTCTCGCTCAATGCTTCGCTGCGATCTATCAGCTAACGCCTTTAGGATAAGATGGCACGCTGCACCCATGTATACAGGAATGTCTTCATGGAGGAAAGAGATGTAATCTGCATGGTCTGCATGGGCGTGTGTTAGCAAAACTGCATCAATGTCAGGTTTTTCTGGCTTGCGTCCTGCCATCTTCATCAAATCTTCACGATAAACATCAGAAATGTCTGGAACAAGGCCCATGGTGAGAAAATCAACTATGCCATTTGAAGTTCGAGGGTTGAGAAATTCTTCAAAATAACTTGCCCTGCGGCTGAAGCTCTTGCCAAAGTCCAAGAAAACACGCGTATCCTTGTCTTCTAGGAGGATTTTGTTGCCGCCAATCTCGTTTACTCCGCCATAGAAAGTAAGAGAGGTCACGATAGCAGTTCACGGTATCATACATAAAAAGTCGATCTACATTATCCAAACAGAACAAGATGGGCCTTGAAGAGCAGATGAAACACGCCTTTGTCTCCATACTGACAAAGGGAAAAAAGGACAACACATACAAGTTTGCACTTGCAAGATATCTTTTAGACTATTCTAGCAGGCCTACAGAGAGTCTTGAGATTCCATACGGAGACATTGCCAGCTCCTTTTTGAAATATTACTGGCACCAAGAGTGCAAGTTTCGGATAAGGCAGAACTTTCACAAGGAAAAGCCGCCTTCTGTAATCAGGATAATCAGGGAGGAGTTTGGTACCAAGTACGTCCCAGACTCGTTCAAGGAGATGCCTGCTGATATCATAAAGAGAGCCGAGAAGAAGATACTTGCCAAGGTATTTGGAAGCGAGGAGCAAAAGACATCGCAAGTAGTGCCAAGGTTTCAAAATATTTCTGTCGGCTCTAAGGTAAAGCGCAACCAAATTTTCTATGATTACAATGACTCTAGTCAGGTGTTACTCTTAAAACCTAAAGCGCTAGAGTTTTTCAGGAAAAACTATGTGGTACTCCTAAAAGGCGTTATCCTAGAGTGGGCAAAGTTTCTAGAAAAAGTCAACACACTTCCAAGGCTGATTGCAAAGATTGAGAGTGCAGAGATAAGGCGGCACTCGCTGAGAAAATATGTCACGCTGTTCAGGGACTTTGACCACTGTTTTTATTGTAATTCACGGCTGGAAAGAGGTGATATCCATGTTGATCATTTTATTCCATGGTCATACATCTTTGATGACGAAGCATGGAACCTTGTTCTTAGCTGTTCAAAATGCAACCTCAAAAAACGTGACTCGCTTTCCCAGCAGGACTTTCTCAAGGAACTGATAAAGCGAAATTCCAACTATTATGAGAAAATATCTGCATTGAAAAAATCGCTAGACGATCTGGATTCTGGAAAGGGGTGGGAGGCAGAGATAAGACACAACTATTCAAACTGCCTAGATTATGGATTTACAATTGCAAGACTTCCCTAGCTTCCAAAAAAGCGCGATATGTGAAAAGAACAGATACGGCTAGTTGATTCTATCTTAGCGCCCTGGAACAATCATTGAAAAACCCGCACGCCTTGCATCTTGCCTTGCTGTTGTGATGTGTCAAGGCATCAAGCTGCAGACATTTTTTGGTAAACCGCAAAGCATAGTCAAAAAGCAGTTCAAGATGCCTCCTAGTTACATTGTCTTCATATGTCTTGTAAACTGACCTTGTTTTACTGTCTACAATGTTGATTTGATACCTTTTCTGTACGTGTGGAATCTCGGCCCAGCCGCCAAAAGAGCTGCCAAGGTAGTATCTTGAATTAAGGTATGTGAGCACCTGAAGCAATTGGCCAATGTAAGGCTCTGGCATTGCATCATAACGACTGGGATTAGAGACGCGTTTGTCATCAGAGACTATCAGCGTTCCTTTATCGCGGATTACCTTGTCTGCCCTTCCAGATAACGTGAGCCTGGAACTCCCTTGCGGAAAATCAAATTCTTGTGCAAATGATGTTTGAATGTCTTCCCGCATAAAATTGAGATCGGCTTTCTTGTCCTCTAATTTTGTTCTTGTCAGGGGTACCGGAATGACAGTCTCACGCTCTATCCTTTCTGCTTCCTCGTGATGTTCTATACCTTTTAGCATCTCAACTGTCTCTACCTTTATGCCTTCGATGAAAAATGGGATCTGAAATTCGCAGTATCCCATGGCTCCTGTAAAGTCAGTCACGAATGCCTTTACATGGCTTGTTCCCGTATCGTCCCTGTCAACAGTTATCGTGATCGGTTTTTATGAAATTGATCTAGATAAGGACAAGGTTTGACGGTATACTACAAGAGACTTGATGCGGTACACACAATGATTTTAGATATGGACATGTCAAGGAGTTTAGGGAAAAACTCGAACAATATGACAAATGTCCTAACTCTATGAAGTTTAATGATTATAAAAGATGAGAGATACCTACAAAATCAAACTAGACCAAAAATTCGGCAGCTTGCAAACCAGCCTCTGTTATCTTGATCCACCTGTTTCTGCCAATCTTTTCCACCTCGACAAACTTCCACTGGTCAGCCAAAGGCTGTATGATATTTTTATCAAGGCTTGCAAATCTAGCTTGCTCAAAGTTCTCTTCTCGTGCATTTACAACAATCAACTTGTTCTTCTCTGCAAGCTCGGCCATCTCTTTTTTTGTCAACCTTCCGCCATGTTCTTTTATTACATGCAAAGCCCTGACAAGCTCAGGTTTTGGAGTCTGGATCTCATATGTTGGCAAAGACATCATCTTTCTGACACCTGAAGACTGTTGCATGCCCTCAAAGGCTGCATATTTTGCAGCTTCTGCATAAAAGGGCTTGATGTTTTTCCGTTTGCTAAATATCATGCATGCCATCATGCAGGCTATTGCATGTATCTTCGAACCCGATGCCACATTGACATAGACGTCATTCTTCTTTTCTGATTCAACAATATCCCTTACTGCCTTGATTATCTTAAACAGGTCCAATCGGTTGACACGCGAGATTTCTACCTTGATGTTAAGCTTCTTGAGTTGATTCTGAACCTTCTCCAAATACGGTTTACCCTTGTCCTCTGATGGAATATCGTGGGCCAAGAGCCATACCTTGTCTGCCCTCATCTCCTTTGCAGGAATCACAATTCTATCTATTTCAAAGCCGACAGGGGCAATATGTACACGGAGATTTGCAATTCCACTCATAATAGTATCTACTGTATCCATACTATTGATATGGTATTTAATAATTTCTATCACGAATCAAAGGTATGAAAACAATAGCAATCCAAGAAAAGGTCAAAACAGTCTCCGTGTTTTTTCCCAGGATAATCAGGGCAGAAGACTGTGCAGACCAAAAACCAATGATATGCGGGGGAGAAAAATGAAGATTACACGCCTACTCCCGCGCAGCCTGGCAACGGCATATCAGGAGCATGACCTTGTCCGAGTAGATGGATATCTGAAATATTACAAAGGACTAGTCGAGCTCTACGAGGAACTATCCACAGAAGGACACGAAGAGCTTCGAAGATTAAAGGAGAAAAGATAAGCTGATGACTCTAGACACAAGAAAAAAGAACCTCTCTGAAGCTTTTGTAAATTCATTTGGCGCCTATCCTATAGGATATGGAATCAGCCTGATAATACTACCATTCTTTGCGCCAATGATACAAAAAGATCCCTTTACAGTCAATCTTTTGATAACAACAATATACGCTACAATATCATTTACCAGAATCTACTTTCTAAGGAGACTCTTTCAAAAACTGGGATGCGATGATAATTTTATCAGGTTCTTGCCAAAGTTATTCAAGCAAATAAGAAGAAAGACAACTTTTAATCATCAAAGGATCTGCCAAAAATGAGTTACACAAATTCCAAGTCGGTGCTGATGATGGTCCTCTTCTTTTTAGCATTTTATTTTGTTGTCAGCTTGGTAAACCAGATATTTTTAGGCAACAACCCCACAGTCACGCTCTTCCAGAATCTCTATATCGGTTCAGTCTTTGGGCTGTTGGCATTCAAATCTTGGCGCAGATACAAAAAATTCGTAGGCAGTGTTGCAAAAGAGAAGATAGTAAATATCGTAGACCCACGGACAGTCGTGACTGTCATATCATTTTTTGCCTTTACCACAATCCTTGGCGCATTTGACAAGTATAACGACCTAGGCATATCCCATTTTGTTACCATACTGACACTAGGACCTCTTCTTGTAGCTTTTTCTTCTGGCAGCATTCCGCTATCTCTCTTGAGAAAAAGACAAGGCTGGAGATCAAGATGATAGAGTGGTTAATCGGCTTTCTTGTGGCAAAGTGGTGGATGGACAAGGATGAAAAGAAGAAACAGGCATTCTCTGGCAACATCGACTGCAACGCAGAGCAATTTGGATATCTCAAAAATGGCGAATCGCTTGAGGATTTGAAATGAAAAGTTCTGTAGATGATTCTAGTCCTAAAACGATATCACTCATAGTAGAAATCCCACACCCTCGTGACCTGTACCAAGGCTATGCCAGAATGGATTATGATTCCATGGATGCCCTGGGTATCTCTACAGGGTCTATAGTTGAAGTCATTGGGAGTAAAACTACCGTTGCAAGAGTCATGCCGCTTTATCCATCTGATGACGGAAAAAGTTTGATACGAATAGACAATCTAACACGGAAAAACGCAGGAGCAACTGGATCCAAGTCTGTCAAGCTAAGAAAGACCTTTGCAATATTAGCAAAAGATATCACAGTAACGCCGTTAAATAAAGTCCCAACAGGAACAGAAAACTATCTTAGGGACTCGCTTGACGGACAGCCCTTTACAAGGGGGCAGATGATAATGGTGCGTTATTTTCGACAATGGCTTGAATACAAAGTTGTAGATCATACACCATCATGTGATGCGGTGCTTGCTACAGGCAAAACAAAATTTCATATTACAAATCTTGGGAAAAGTGTCTGAGATGGCAAGAAAGACACCATGTCCAAAATGCAAGTCAAAAAGTGTGGCAGTTATAGTTTATGGCTATCCTGCAGACATGGACACATACTTGAAAGGCGTAGAGGATGGCGTCTTTGTACCAGGGGGATGTTGCATAGGAGAAGACGATCCTATCTGGCATTGTAATCAATGTCATTTCGAGTTTGGGAGTCGTTTTAAAACTCTGGAGGAATTGGGGAAATGAAACTATGACATACCATAAACTCCTCGCTTGGTGAATTAAGAGGCGAGAGAAAACTTGAGGAGATCAAAATTTTTGCAGGAGGAAAATTTCTTGGCATTACATGTGATGACCTAGGATATACTAGAAGTATCATGGTACAATAACAGACCTATGTACTGTCTAACCAACAATGCGCGCCTTATGCTATTATTTTGCTCTTGGTCTTACTTGATTGCAGAGCCCTTTTTGTGGCAAGCTCAAAGACAAGCTTGTCGATATAGACTCCCTGCTTTGAATCAAGGTTCAGCTTGTACATTATGGCTTTGCCAACATTCCTTGTCCTTGATACAATCCCCTGTCTTTCCAAATTCTTAATCTCGTTGAGCACTGTCTTGAATGAAACCATAGAGTTCTTTGCAATGTCAGATACAGAGTAATCCCAGTCCTTGAAGGTTGCAAGAAAATCCAAGATCTTCGACGTGCTTCCCGGAAAGACGCTTTCCAATGGACCTCTTTGTAATGTTTTTGAAGCAGATGGTTTTCTCAACACTGTATCACAGTATATTGTACTAGTTTTATTAATTTTTGTCCCTACTCAAATTCTAAAAACCACAGATTAATGTGAAATTTTCTGAAAACATCTCTACACATTATGTGCATGATATATGATCAGGAATCTTTGATAATTATTTTATGTCCATAAAACTCGTGCAAGGCGCCGTATCGATTCGCAATTTGTTCAAGCGACTTTGAGCCATAGTATTTTTCATTGTACAGGCCAAAAGATTTGTTGCAGTTGCGACAGAGTATCTCTTTCAACTGGCATTCATCTCAATTTTTATCATTGTCAGGTCTGAACGAGTAGGCTTTTCCAGACAATCCGGAGATAATTATGATTGCAATACTGGTCCAAAGTTTTTCAAAGAACTTTCTAAGAGTTTGTTTCACAATTGGTCACCCCAATTGCTCCATGATCTCCAATGATGTAATTTACGACTGGAGTGGGCCTGATAACTTGGATTGTTCTTTTTGGAAAACTATCCACGGTAATATTGAACGTAATGTCTCTTAAGGTTTCAGGCACGCCAATCAAGACATCGTTCTGCGTGAGAATGTGGGGCAAGTTTTCCATTATATCAGAATCTTGTCTTCCAGCACGGATCTCACTTACCAAATAAGCGCAGTAAACCAACAAGGCTTCATGAACATTTAGCTTGAGATTTCTACATAGCTTGTCCTTCACTGCTTCTATTACATTTAAAAAAATTGGCTCATCTTGATTTGAGAAATTGAAAAGCTTGGTAAAAGGAATAACGTCTGGCTCTCCTTTTACCAAGGCATGGATATCTATCAACTTCTCTTTGGAATCTTTGCTTTTGGTCCGTTGCCAAAGTCATATGTGTGGTTTTTGCCACGATATAGCTTTGGCCTTACCGGATTGCCGTTCTGGAGACCCTTCTTTGTAAGGGATAGTCCTGCCAATAGTTCTACTATCAGGCGGTTTGCAAGGCCAGAAGTGATTCCACCGTTATAGGAGTTGCCATCGCTTACGTCGTAGTTGGGTGCTACTTCAACCAAGTCAAAAGCAAACTTGTCGGGGTCAAACGATGTCGAGAGCAATCTCATCAGCCTCATTCCCTCCCTGGAGGTTAGGCCGTTGGGTTCTGGTTCTCCGGTTCCAGGCGCATATGCGGGATCAAACGTGTCTATATCCCAGCTAATGTAAACTGCATCTACGTTGTCATTTGCCCTGTCTGCAGCCTCTTTTGCTATCTGGTCGATGCCAAGCTCTTCGACATCAAGCATGGTAAACCATTGAAAGTCTTGGTCTGCCATCCATTTGTAGAGGTCAGGACCTGGCCAGTATCCGCGAGGTCCAATCAGTGTGTAATTCTTTCCCTTGAGGCATCCCAGTTCCATTATTCTTCGAATGTGAGCCCCATGGTCATACTTGAAACCGCACAGGCCCTGTGGTGCACAGTCGGCATGTGTATCAATGTGAATCATTCCAATGTTTTTATACTTTTTTGCAAAAGCTCGCACATTTGCAAATGTAATCGAGTGATCTCCGCCTAGCATGACTGGTATTCCGTCGATATCCAGTACTTCCTTGACCTTGTCGGTCATTCTTCTGTGGGATTCTACCACATCTCCTGGTGATACATTTACATCGCCGTAATCAACTGTCTTGAAGACCCCAAACGGGTCAACGCCGGTCTCAATGTTGAAATGCTCGTATGGCGGAGAGGGTACTGTCGAAGCTGCCCTTATGGCTCTTGGTCCATATCTTGCGCCTGGCCTGATAGTTGTTCCAAAATCAAAAGGCTCTCCAATTATTGCAACATTTGGCCGAACTTTTTCCAGCTCAGCTTTGCTTCTTATCCAAGGCAACTTCAAGAACGTAGGGATGCCCACAAAAATTGGTTCGTCATTGCCCCTGTATGAATCTCCATAGAATTCCATTCCCATGTTTATCGCATTAATAATATGATAGTATATACTTAAATTTTGTCTAAGTAATCTACGTTTTTGATCTGGTTCTACTGTCGAACTTTTTCCCGTTTGGTTTGAGTATTGTAGCTATGACTACGTAATCTACGTGCAATAAATCAGAAACACGACCAGGGATTGATTTGACATAATGAAAGTTATGCCAAATAAAATTTTAAATATATTGGAATTAATAATAGGGGATGACTGATTTAACTGGGGTTTATGCAATGTTTGCCGCAATCCTTGTTGCATCCGGGTTCTTCTTGTTCATGGGAACAGTTGGATTAAAAAATGACAAGAAAGAAGACCAATTACACAAATCAGAAGAATTGTAAAACCCTTAAACTTTCTTTGCTTTCGCTTCTACAAATACTAATTTAAACTAGAACACGTACAATAAAGGATGGTATTTCACTGGTTCAAAAAAAACCAGCCAAGACTTCCGCCTATTGTCGAATACAAGAAGGCCTCTTCCAAAAAAGAGGCTTCTGAAGACCTGGTAAGAATGGGCGAGGATTCGGCAAACAAAAGCAATTACGAACAGGCTTTGATGTATTTTGAGAAGGCAATAGAGATGAATCCCAACAACGATTTTGCATGGGGAGATCGCGGGCTCATGCTAGACAGGCAACACAGAAGAGATGAGGCAATCGAGTCATTTTCCAAGGCATTAATGATAGACCCGTCTAACTCCATAACATGGAACAACAAGGGATTGACGCTAATAAAATTAAACAAGCTTGAGGAATCTATCGAGTGTTTTGACAAAGCTATTGAAATAAACCAAAAATACGCAAAAGCGTGGTATAACAGAGGCCGTGCCCTGGCTCTCTTAGGAAACGAAAGTGAGGGCCAAAAAAGCTTCGACACTGCAAAAAAGCTAGACCCTTTGCTATACACCAAACTTAAGAAAATGAAATCATAAATTTTTGGCAATTTGTCCGTTCTTTGACTATCAGGAAATTTTTAAATAAAAACAAATCTAAAAACGCACAATTGTTTGGAAAAAGCTATGGATGTGGCGCATGTGGCATGCGATTCAAATATCGAGATGAACTAGTCAAGCATGCACAAGACATCCATGACAAAAAGACCACATATTTATGCATAACATGTGACGAATCTTATGAAAACGAGTCGTCTTTTATGCTCCACATGGCACGAGAACACCGAGTTTGAGTGTTTTCTGATCTTGAAAGATCAGATTATTTTTATGCCATCTCAAAAATGATTCCACGTTAAAAACCAAAATTCTTGTTAGAAAGTTTCTCTGTTCGACTGTCGAAATTTGAGATCGCCGACATATTTAATAATATACAATTACTAATCATTGAGGATGGGAGACGTTCCAATCGTATATCCTATAGTGGTGCTGGCATTTGTAGCCGCAACTGCTGCCATTGGAGTTCTTGCAGTAAAATTTGTTAAAAGGAGTAGCAAGCGTTACATTGTAGCAGGCAAAAGTTTGCCACTGTTTTTTGTTGGTACAATGCTAGTGTCCGAAGCCGTTGATGGAAATGCCTCACTTGGAAATGTCTCGTTGACCTTTGGAGGAGGGTTCTGGGCAGGAGCAGTTATACCACTTGGTTTAGCTATTTGTCTAATTTTGACGGGCGCATTTTTTGGAAAACGGTTTAACAGGATGTCCATGATCACGCTTGCAGATTTCTATTATAGGCGATATGGAAACACGACCGAAGTAATGTCAGGAACTCTCATGGCAATAAGTTTCATTGTTCTTGTTGCAGGAAACCTGGGTGCCAGTGGTTACATTCTGTCAGTGTTGCTTGGAATACCTCTAGTTTATGCAATGTTGATTTCTACTGCCGTAGTTTTACTGTACACATATTTCGGAGGCCTGTTCTCCTGTGCATATACAGATATCTTTCACATTTATCTTGCGATAGTAGGTTTCTGGGCAGGATTCCTGTACTTTATTGGCCCATGGTCGCCTATTCCGGGAGGACTGGAGACCATAGTTGCAACTGCACCAGGTAACTTCATGAACATGTCTGGTCTATATGATCTAGGCAATGGTGCACTGCCCAATTGGGCAGGTATAATATCGTTAGGGGTTGGAGATCTTGTTGCCCTAGATTTCATGGAAAGAGTGTTTGCGGCAGATGGTGGAAGGACTGCTCAAAAGAGTTGCTACTTTGGAGCAGGCCTGACATTGTTATTCTTGATTCCTACCACGATGATAGGAATAATTGGATTGACCTTAGAGCCTAACCTTGCTGATTCCTACACGCTCTTTCCAATTATAGCAATAAAGCATGCCCCGATGATCATAGGCATCTTGATGTTGGTAAGTACGATAAGTTGTGGCATGTCTACTGCAAATGGAGGAACTTTGGCCATTGCCAGTGTGCTTTCGAGAAACTTTTTGCAACGTAACATCTTAAGGCTGATGAAAAAACAAAAACTCAGTGACCGGCAGTTGTTACTTGCCACAAGGCTTCTCGTGATTCCTATGTTCTTTACCGCTTTTGCTCTAGGAGATCTGATCCCAAGACCTGGCATTTATCTCATATTAGCATTTGATATTGTGTTGGCCGGATGTTTGGTACCGCTAGTTTTTGGAACATATTGGAAGAAATCTACCGCGTCAGGGGCTGTCGCATCTATCGCAATTGGTACCGGACTGAGGCTATTTTTATTCTTCCTCATTACAAACGCTCCAGCTAGCAGCCCATATGCAGCTTACGCGGGACTTGATACCATCATTCCGCCGCTGGTATCGTTACCAGTATTCATATTCGTAAGTTTGGCAACACAGAGGAGAACACCACCACGTCACGATGTCATATATCTTATTCCAAACGACATGGATGTTGTTACTGGCACTGACGTGAAAGACTGGGTCAATCCAATAGACATGAGAATAGTTGATGGTAAGAGCGGTGTTAAAAGGGGTCCAGTGTAGAGGATGTTTGGCAAAATGGTACAAAAGAGGTTGAAAAAATAAGACATGTCAGAAAAAAACCAAGTCAAAGTAAACAAAATACTTTTGGCAATTGACAAATCAGGCTACAAAGACAAGGCAATAGGATATGCCATCACATTGGCAAAATCTTTGGGTGCCGAAGTGATCGTAATTCATGTAATTGGCAGCTCGTCATTGGGTGCAACAAGGGATGTCTTGGGCTATTACAGAGGCGGTAAAGTGAAGGAGTATCAGGACGCGTTAAAAAAAGATGCCGAAAAATTTCTCGATAAAGTCGTAGAACTTGGAGAAAAAGAGGATGTGGTAATAAAGTCAGAGGTCATAGTAGGCTCTCCTGTTAAAAAGGTGATAATAGACTATGCCAAAAAACAGAAAGTAGATCTGATTGTGATTGGATCAAAAGGCATGACAGGCATAGAAAAATTTGTTCTAGGAGACGTGGCTCATGCCGTCGTATCGTATGCATACTGTCCTGTACTGGCTGTAAGATAACTTTAGAATAATAAAGTTCGATTGTCGAACTAGTTGATGTGCTTTACGAGAAGATTTTTGACATAGTCTGTGACCTCTAACCCATTTTGGGTGGCCTTTGCATTTAGTTGGTCCCATAGTTTTTTGTCAAATTTCTTCTTTGGATTGAAGACAAGACGAACAGTCAAGAGTCCCTTGGGTGCCCCGCGTTTTACTCCCGTCTTTATCATGACTTCCTGAAGCTTGCCGTCAGATACTGCGTTTACCAGCTTTTCCTGAATTGTTTTTGGCCTTCTTGCTATCTGTATTGCCTCGTATAGTGTAATCTCTCCACTCTCTATTGCATGCTGCAAAGGCTGGGCCAGTGTCAGAATGCTCAACCACTCGCTGACCGTGCTCTTTGAAAGTCCATATTTTCTTGATACACCTGTAATGCCCGAGTCGGTAGAGTCAACCAACTTCCTCACCATCTTTGCTTTTTCAAGCGGGGAGAGATCCTTTCGAATTAAATTTTCAAATAATGACGCGGCTTCTGCCTCTGCACCTTCAAGTTCGGTTACCACCGCAGGTATCTCTCTTGACCCCTTTGCACTCAATGAAAGAAATCTCCTTCGACCAATGAGCAGTTTGTATCTCTTGCTTACATTGTCAAACCTGACAACCACTGGCTGAAGCAACTCAAATTTTGACAAGTGATCTTTGATTAGTTGGTCCCTTGCGTCTCCTCCTCCAAAAGGATGATCTTTTCTAACGTTTTCTTCTGCAATGTCTATGAGCTTCAGCGGGATATTTCTTATCTTCACAAACAATCCTTAATTAGTAAATCTATTTAATAATTTCTTTTCCTTTGATCCAAAGCCTTTTTTGCTCAAATATGCAATATTTACAACAACTTTTCAGTAAGATGTAGATTACGTATCATTTTTCTGCTGTAAATCAGTAGTTTACATTTTTTACCCTAATCTTTAAATCATTTTTGAAGCATGTATCTAAAACTATGGAGAGAACAAGTTATGCGTTTGATACAAAAACTGAAGAATTTCTAAGCAAGGCATCTGTCCTGAGTTATTACATTGCAACATACAATGCAGTCAACGGCGAATTAGGACTTGATAAGGAACCTGTTACAGTGGATGAAATATTTGATTTCATAAATGACCTCAAGCATGAAGGTGGAATAACAAACCTAGATAATGTAACAAAATCAGACGTCTTTTTTACTTTCAGAATATTGCTAAAAGCAGGGCTGGGAAAGCAAAACCCTCTGAGCCTTGCTTCCCTATCAAACTAGGGGCACAGCTTCATGCGTGGCATGGTGCAAAAACCAGTAATTGCTATAATGTAAGCAATTTTTTTGCAGAGTTGATTCTTTCTAGCAAGTCTTTGAGGAAGACATCAGCAAAGTGCTCAAAGGTCTTCACGCCATATTTTACTTCATATTCTTTCTTCCTTTGGTCATATTCCGCTTTGAGCCAGGCAAAGTCTGCCTCTTTGAGATTGACAATGTTGTCTCTAGAGTCGGCTTTTGATTCAAACATGTTAAGCATGAAAATGCTTGCAAACTTGGTAAAGTTGTTCGCTCTGTATTTCTTTTCATATTTTTCCTTCAATATCTTATAGTTTTCTTCAAACCATTCTTTAACGTCTGATCTAACCGTCAAGGAGGTGTATCTACCAGAAAAGTCGATCTTAATGTTATGTATTCCTATCGTATAGTATCCTCGCTTGGTCTCATTCATAATTATTATCAAGGCGCTTGGGAGAAACATTCCGGGATAATATTCATCTGTTTCCTTTTGCAGTTTGGATATGATGGCAGGCTTTAGCCCTATGGTTGCATATCCCTGACTTGGCATGAGAACTGATTGGCGATTTACGTTAAAAATCTTTAATTGGTATTTAAATGAGATCTATTTTTCAATCTTGGACATGATAAAAATGAGGTATCTAAAAAAATGATTAAAAATATTTTTTTACAATGGGCCTACAAAGGAACCATTGTATCAATTAGTCTTGAATTGGTTATGTGACCATCGTTCATCTGAATAACCAAATCTACTGTATGCTTCAACTTGTTTAACAGAAAAGTCACTTGTACATCCCAAGAGTCTTGAGGGCCTTTTTCCGGCAATGGAAAGAGCTCCCGTATCTTGAAATCTTGGATCTCGGTGCCGTAGAGTGCCTCTGTTGCTTTCCTTGAAGCCTTTTCAACTTCTTCACGTGTCTTGACGGGTGACATTATATT
>JBOGRD010000001.1:460858-463414 GCA_050749405.1 Nitrosotalea sp. | reverse complement strand
GGATGGAAGACGCCTGCATCCGTATACAATGATAAGAGATACTTTATCAAAGATAGGAGAAAATCATGATTTAGAGCGGACAGTATCCCTGTCAACAAAAGCGGACAATAATTGTGTCACTCTACAACTAGATATATCGTAAATGTAACTCTGGCAGTTTTTTAATTACAACATTTTGGTAAAACCATAAAGCTGTAATCTAAATTCATGTTTCTTCTACGCGTTTTTTTTATACTATAGAAGAATCTTCTATTTAGATTTGATAGAACAATCACATAGAAGATTTGTCGCAATCTTTGCAATCCTCATACTTTTTACAACAGCAATTTTAGCAAGCTATCACCCAGCATTTGCAACCTCCTCCACTGGAGTCATGGTGCCACTGTTCTCTTATCCTGGAAGTTATTGGACCCAGGTGATACAAGACAAGAACACCCATCCATCTGTTCCAATTGTTGTAGTAATCAATCCTAACAGTGGCCCAGGTTCATCTATTGATACAAACTATGTTACTGGAATAAAGCAACTACAGTCTGCTGGAATTACGGTTTTAGGCTATGTCTATACAAGCTATGGTGCCAGAAGTACCAATTCTGTTGAAGCTGACATAAATTCGTACAACAACTGGTATCATGTCAACGGTATTGCTTTCGACGAAATGGCAAACACGGCAGGATATGAGACATACTATTCAAACCTATCAAGCTATGTCAAGTCCCTTGGCATGACCATGACTGTAGGTAACCCAGGAACAGATACCTTGTCGAGTTATATCGGTACTGTAGATGTTTTGGTTATCTATGAAAATGCCGGCTTGCCAACAATCTCAAATCTAGGAGGCTGGCATACAAGCTATCCAAAATCCGACTTTGCGTTTATTGGATATGGAGTAAGCAGTCTGCCCAGCCAAAGTACCATTACTACTGATTCAGGCAATGTAGGATACATGTACATAACAGATGATGTTCTGCCAAACCCGTACGATACGGTTCCTTCCTATCTTAGCACTGAAGTTGGTATGTTTGATACAGGTTCTACATCATCTACAGCACCATCATCACCAACAGGCCTTGCAGCAACAGCGATATCGTCATCGCAGATCAATCTCTCCTGGGCAGTACCAGCAAGCAACGGCGGGTCAGCTATCACAGGATACGAGATTGACAGGTCAGCAAATAGCGGTTCCACCTGGTCCACTGTTCAATCAAACACTGGCTCTACATCAACAACTTATTCTGATACAGGACTGACAGTAAGTACAGCATACACATACAGGGTATCTGCAATAAATGCAGTAGGAACAAGCTCCCCATCTAACACTGCTTCTGCTACTACTAGTAGTGGCACAACGGCAACAGCTCTTGGTTCACCAACAGACTTGGCTACAAGACTCGGGGGAAATAATACCGGTATCTATTATCCGCTGTATAGTCTCAGCGAGCTTCCACAGGTACTCGCAGCAAAATTGGCTTTCCCTAACGTTCCATTCAATGTAAACATAAATCCTGCATCAGGACCTGGAACCGCACCTTCAGCTGCTTGGGCTAGTGCAATTACACAGCTCAAGGGTGCTGGGGCTGTAGTCACAGGTTACGTGCCAACAGGATATGGAACAGGAAGGAGCATTGCGAATGTAGAGAGTATGGTATCTGCCTATAACCAGTTCTATCCAAATATGCTAGATGGAATAATGTTCGATGAGGTCTCAGGATCGTGTTCAGAGTTTACTTTCTACCAGACAATCTCAAACTATGCAAGATCCATTGGTTATTCGTACATACGAGCAAATCCAGGAAGTTCAATATGCCAAACAGATGTGCCACTCTTCAACCACATTGCAATATACGAGTCTGCAGGCTATCCAAGCGAGTCAACGCTTGCATCAAGAACCTTCTATCCACAATATTCAAAAGATGTTGTTGGTTTTGGGTCTACAGTCCATACTGAACCAACATATGATCCAACTTGGCTACATATGGCCACAAAATATCTGAAATGGGTCTACATCACAGATCAGACAGAACCAAATCCATATGCTGTATTTCCATCGTACTTTAACCAGTATCTTACTGACCTCTCTTCTTTAGCAGGAAATACGCCTCCAATTGCTACAGCACCATCATCACCAACAGGCCTTGCAGCAACAGCGATATCGTCATCGCAGATCAACCTCTCCTGGACTGCTGCAAGCAACGGCGGCTCTGCAATCACAGGATACGAGATTGACAGGTCAGCAAATAGCGGTTCCACCTGGTCCACTGTTCAATCAAACACTGGCTCTACATCAACGACATATTCTGATACAGGACTGACAGCAAGTACAGCATACACATACAGGGTATCTGCAATAAATGCAGTAGGAACAAGCTCACCTTCTAACACTGCTTCTGGTACTACCAGTAGTGGCACAACGGCAACAGCACCACAACCACCAACAGGCCTTGCAGCAACAGCGATATCGTCATCGCAGATCAACCTCTCCTGGACTGCTGCAAGCAACGGCGGCTCTGCAATCACAGGATACGAGATTGACAGGTCAGCAAATAGCGGTTCCAC
>JBOGRD010000001.1:119471-460758 GCA_050749405.1 Nitrosotalea sp. | reverse complement strand
GTATGTTGTCCATGTGGGAAATTACAACACCAATGTGTTTAATCACTGGAATGGAGGCAACACAACCAGCTACTATACCATCACGCCAACACAAAGTGTTACCTTGACTGCATACTATTCTACTGGTACTACACCTACTGCTACAGTTCCTAGCGCACCCACAGGTCTTACGGACCCTTCCGGTAACACCCAGGCATCGCTCTCATGGACTGCTCCTGCAAACAACGGAGGATCTCCAATTACAGGTTACAATGTATACCGGGGCACAACATCTGGAGGGGAGAGCTCAACACCTATTGCTACAGGTATCACATCAACCACATACACTGACACCGGACTGACAAACGGCCAAACATACTACTATACTGTTGCGGCAGTCAACTCAGTCGGCATCAGCCCTCCATCAAACGAGGCCAGTGCGACACCTTTAGCACCTGCAACAGCTCCTGGTTCACCAACAGGCCTTGCAGCCACTGCCGGTAACACCCAGGCATCACTCTCATGGACTGCTCCTGCAAACAACGGAGGATCATCTGTTACAAATTACAAAATATACAGGTCAACTAGCTCTGGTACTGAGACACTTCTTACAACTGTGGGAAATGTCAATTCATATACTGATACCGGACTGACAAACGGAGTAACATACTACTTCACGGTAACAGCTGTAAACTCTGTTGGTGAATCTACACCATCAAACGAGGCAAATGCAATGCCAGCTGCACCTGCCACCGCCCCAGGTTCTCCAACAGGCCTTGCAGCAACAGCGATATCGTCATCGCAGATCAACCTCTCCTGGACTGCTGCAAGCAACGGCGGCTCTGCAATCACAGGATACGAGATTGACAGGTCAGCAAATAGCGGTTCCACCTGGTCCACTGTTCAATCAAACACTGGCTCTACATCAACGACATATTCTGATACAGGACTGACAGCAAGTACAGCTTACACCTACAGAGTATCTGCAATAAATGCAGTAGGAACAAGCTCACCTTCTAACACTGCTTCTGGTACTACATCCAGTGGTACTACAAGCACACCGGTGACCATTACCGTAAATTCAGTTAAACTGTCAGGAACATCATTTACAGGAATGTGGGTAGAATTACATGCTTCCAATGGAACTATATTGGCTACAGGTTATACGCCAGCTACTTTTACTGTGACTCCCGGAGTACAATATACTGTCTATGCAGCAAACTATCAGAGCACTATCTTCAATCACTGGTCTAATGGAAGTACAAACTCCTCCATCACTATAACTCCAACACAGAATACTGCACTGGTTGCTTACTATTCCACACCGGTGACCATTACCGTAAATTCAGTTAAACTGTCAGGAACATCATTTACAGGAATGTGGGTAGAATTACATGCTTCCAATGGAACTATATTGGCTACAGGTTATACGCCAGCTACTTTTACTGTGACTCCCGGAGTACAATATACTGTCTATGCAGCAAACTATCAGAGCACTATCTTCAATCACTGGTCTAACGGAAGTACAAACTCCTCCATCACTATAACTCCAACACAGAATACTGCACTGGTTGCTTACTATTCCACACCGGTGACCATTACCGTAAATTCAGTTGACCTGTCAGGAACTCCAATCACTGGCATGTGGACTGTGATCCGTACACCCAGCGGTACCACACTAGCACAGGGTTATACACCTACAACATTTACCGTTACAGCAGGCAATACGTATGTTGTCCATGTGGGAAATTACAACACCAATGTGTTTAATCACTGGAATGGAGGCAACACAACCAGCTACTATACCATCACGCCAACACAAAGTGTTACCTTGACTGCATACTATTCTACTGGTTAGGTATTACCATATTCTACTGGTACCATAACTACTATATTTTTGAATCTGGCCATTCAGGAAGACCAAATTAGATCGAGTTGGAAAGAAAACTAGTACGATAAGTTTGATATGATCTTGTGGCAATGTCCTATCCACTAATTTGAGTCACTATGGCACTGTTGATTTTCTGTGAAATTATTTCTTCGTCCTCTTTGCTTGTAACTGTGCCATTGCATGCTGTCTTTTGTTTTAACATCTTTTCAATTTCTACGTACCTGTTCCTGATGGTTATGGTAGTAAGTTCTGAAGCTATTGCAAGTCGTAATTGAGTTATGTGCTCTCCAATCTGAAGTGCTGCAAGATACAATGCACCTGCAGCCAGGGAAACCGGTTTTTTTCCAGATAAGAGTGGTTCTCCTTCTATCTGGGATAGTACCTCAAGAGCTCTTCTCTCTGTCCTGCCATTCAATCTCGCTCTTTTAGCTATCCTTGACACATATTGTGCCGGATCAGGTGTCTCAACACTTATCTCCATCTGACGTAATAAAAGCTTGTAATATTGTACAATATTTCTTTTATTGCAATTTTCTATCAAATCTTCCATTTTATCTATGGGGAAAAAAACTCCTGCATCTTTACATGCAATGTAAATTGTAGCCGCAACTATTCCTGTAATTGACCTGCCCCTGATTATCTTTTTACTGAGTGCCTTTCGGTAAATGTAGCACGCCCTCTCTGCAATAGATGTAGGCATTTCAAGTATTCCAGTTATGCGGCGAATTTCTCTTACAGCCTTGTTTAGGTTTCTTGTTTTAGAGTAATTTGAGATGGTAAACCTGTTTAATCGTCTAAGCCTTTCGATCTCCGAGTATCCAACTATATGTTTTCCACCCGCATCGATATTTTTCTTATCTATGAAAGTATGAAGCCCGATCTCATACATCATCGAAGACGTCGGTCCCTCATTTTTGTTTTCCATCTCTGAAAACAAATCTGCATTATGGAAATTACCAAGATCGGAATTATCACTAACCATACCGCAATGGCTGCATATCTTTTCACCCCTGTCTATGTCTGATACAATTTTACCTTGACAAGCATAACATGTATTGCTATCAAAATTCATCAAATTGTTTTGTAATGCCATGTCTGCAGAGAGATACTATGCCTTTAAAGCTCTTTGCAAGATAGTACAATAATTTTCAAAGCTAAAAATTTTTTAGAAAAATGTTATTTGAAATGTTTCTTGGATTTTAATATCCAACATTGTAGTTACTATTACATGATAAAAATCGATTAGAACACTTGTAAAGTTACGGGCTTATTATCTTGCCATCTACTTTGGAAGAAACAAGATCACTTATCTCATCATATGCGTGCAGGAAATGCCTGCCCTTCTCTGTAACATGATAAAGCTGAGTACCGCCCTCATATTTGACCAGACTGTTTTCTTGAAGAAATCTTAGATATTCTTTGACCTGCGTGTAAGACAGATATGCCTTGTACATTATCTTAGTTTTCGTAGCACCACTTCGTGCAGCCTGGAGTATCATGGCAACTATCTCTGTTCTGCTACGGTACTTCATGATACTATATGATGTGATTCTATAATAAAAATAATTCGGTTGGTTGATACAGAACAATGTTCTTGCGTCTCAATCAAATTAATGTTTGTTAACTAGGACTGATTGTAACAAATTTTGGACATTGATTAGTGTGATAGTAGAAGACATGCGCAATGTTTTATTTCATCCAACTGAGTGATCGCTATCAAATGCCTTCAAGTACAATAAAATTTTGTAGGTGATAATAGTTTGAGTCATGAAAAAATGTCTAGGAAACAATTGAAAAGAATCGAGTGGAAGACTGTAAAGCGCGTTATCGGAGTATTGCATGAGAGCACAAGAATGAAAAAAACTGTACTTGCAACTGCATGCCACATGGGGTATGACAAGTGTGGCCTGTATCTTGATTGGCTTGAAATGATGGGATTGATTAAAAAAGAAACTAATGATGATGGTTTTGAAGAGATAATGTTGACTGAAAGGGGTCATTTCCTACGACGAGAGAATTTGACATCGAAAATTTATGATCTTAGAAATCGTCCTATAGAAGATTTGTAAATAACTTTCTTACCCCCTTTTAGAGTGAGCACTACTTATTAATTGTAGAATTTAATAGAAATAAAATGCACGATGAATTATGTAGAAAATGTGGGGGAACTCTGACTAATTGGTCACTGTGCTCCCAATGTCGACAGCCCATCAAACGAGTATGTGTTCAATGTGGCTTACATACCGAAGAGATCATTCATGACCTGTGCTTCTATCATCTCGAACCACTTCAGGCACAAATTTCCGTGAATATTAATGCGCGAGAAAAAAAGTATGTTGTACTATCTGATATGAGGCATCTGGAAAAGGAACAGGTTTTTGCGTAAGATGTATTATGCGTAGATTCAAAAATTGGAACTACACCATGCTCTTGAATACAACATTGGCCCAGCCTTCGTTACTAGATGTGATGTATCTGGCACAGTTTTGGCCAAACCGTTTGAGACTAAATGATGGGTGGAATACACTGCACTAAAACTATTTGAAGATACTTTCTAATTGTTTGTACGCGTCAATGTATTTTTTTCCCCTTTCCGTGGTTCTGTAAATGGGTCGTTTTGAATAAGGAAAATCTATATGGCTTTCAAGCAATTTGTTATTTTCAAGAAATTGTACATATAGGGCAATCTGTTTTGAATTGAGATTGCATTTGTACATGATGTGTGTTTTGAGTGCCCCGCTTTCACAAATCTCTAAAATCATTTCTATTATCTCAACCCAGCCACGATTTCCCCATCCCATCACGCTTTGTTGCGAAAGGTTGTCTATTTGTGGCAATGTTTTACGCCACCTTGCATGATTGCATTAGCAAGCATATTCCGCTATTTCGGTGGAATCGACAACTATGTTTGGGTTTGAGATTTTTTCATAGGGCACAGTTAACAATTTAAAGTCTTTATTAAGACACAGTTTCAATACCTCAAACGCCTCAACATATCTTACTTCTGTATTTAGTCTGCTTTGTAGCGCGCGGTATTCTGCCAAACCCTTGATTGCATTAGACTTTAGGTAGAGTTTGCTTTGTTGAGACCAAAAGATCTCAATCAATTCCACCTTTTCATAAACGACATCTGAGATGTCATAAAAGACTTTTGGATCAAAATTTCTACTTAAAGGAATTTCATAGGATAATATATTTGAGTTAAATCTTGCAGCCTCAACCGTAGCTGCTGCGACGGCTCTATGATCATGATGAATGTCACCATGAGAATGGGTGAGAATAAGATCAGGATTTGCCTTATTTATGAAATGTTCTATGTGGTTTATCAGATCGTTTGTTACACTTAGCTTGGAATCTGGGAAGTTGTCTATCCATAGATGTTTTGCTCCGATGAACTGAGCAGAGCGTTGAAGTTCATCGCTTCGATGATTGGGATTACCTCCAATTCCACCTCTTGTAAGAGAATACATGAACA
Organism: Nitrosotalea sp.; assembly: GCA_050749405.1. GTDB lineage: Archaea > Thermoproteota > Nitrososphaeria > Nitrososphaerales > Nitrosopumilaceae > Nitrosotalea. The sequence continues at coordinate 455,413 of JBOGRD010000001.1, read as the reverse complement.
CATTGTGTCCCCTTCTTACCGCCTTTATCAAAAGCCCTCCGCACCCCAACTCGATGTCATCAGGATGTGCCCCGATAGCCAGAATGTTCATAGAATAAAATTATCCCCGTTTTATTTAATGTTCGCCCAAAATTCTTCTATATGTTTTTTCTTTATCCAAGTACACAGGAATAGTTCCTTCTTTCTGCATTTCAAAGATATAATGTGAACCAATTTGCCTGAAGATCCAATCAATGATTATTTTGTTTTTAAATTATGGGAAACCTGTGACTGATACTCCTCTAGTCCCCACTCGTCTTCTTCCAGTCCCCATTCATCAAACTCCTCTTCAACGCTTTCTTTTGGGAAAACACTCTCTTGTTGTATCTTCTTTGACGGCATCTATCATACTATTGCGGGAAAAATTATATCACTAAACTAAGAATCTTTTAGAAATCTTGTCTATAACATATTATAGTTTAGATTGTTCTATGAAGGACCGTCCACTCACAATACTTTTTGATTGCCCTTCTTGCGTTTTTTTTTAAACGTATTTTCTGCTGTTTTGTAGCGGATTTGTAGTGTTATACGAGGTTTCTTGGCAGAAAATCCCATGATAATTTGACAATTTATTCAAATTTCAAACATTTTTACTATATGTTTCAGTATATAAAAAATCACGAGATAGTTCTACAAAATTCCAGGCAATCCATAGTTCTAAAGGCATTGTATTGCCTGCTAGTGAAAAATTCTTGAAATTCCATGTCTACATACTTGAATTTGAAACGAACCAAAATTTTTCTTCGGTTCGATGATTTTGTTATGACTTTAAGAAATGCATCCAGTTCTTTGTTGACAGGTTTTTCATCGATTAAAACTTTCTCTGCACTCATGCCACATCTTGTCCATATATGGAATTATTTGTACACCTGTATGTCGCATTATACTATGACACAAAATTTGTGATATTTGCTTATAACCGAATATTCTTCTAGCTGGCTTCTCTAAACCTTTGTTCTATGTTGCGGCAAACAAATCTTGCAATCTTTTCCTTGTCTTTCCAACCTGATCTAGACTCTTTTTTGGAATCAACCACGATCACATTGTTCTTGCTCGGATCTTTCCTGTATTTTATTCCAATGTCGTTTGCAATTATCAAATCAGCATGTGATTCCTGCAGCTTTTTGCGCGATAGGGCAACCAACTTTTTCTCCGACACATCAGTCTCTGCCTTGAAGCCTACAAGAAAGACATCTTTTTGAATTTTTTTTATCTCATCTATTATCTTTGACATCTTGCCCAGTTTTATGACAATCTTCTCAGAGCTGCTCTTGATCTTCGTCTTGCTTGGCCTCATTACGGTATAGTCAGATACTGCAGCAGCCAGTATAACAATGTCAAATCTATTTCTCATCTCATCTCTTACTGCCTCTAGCATCTCTCTGCCAGTCTTTACACTCACCACTTTTGCCCCCTTTGGAGCAGGCTCTGTGCCGGGGCCATAAACAAGTGTCACCCTGGCGCCAGACAAGACAAGCTCCCTTGCAAGCAAAACTCCAGTTCTGCCAGTACTTTGGTTGGTTATTACGCGTACAGGATCGATGTATTCAATGGTAGGCCCTGCAGTTACCAGTATCTTTTTTCCTGCCAAGGCAGAAGACGCGCCATATTTTTTCAACACAAACTCTAGCACCTCTTCTGGCTCGGCAGCCTTTGCCTTTGCCTCTACAAACTGCGGAGAAATGAAATGCACCTTGTTCTTTAGAAACTCGATATTTTTTGCAACTGCCGGATTTTCATACATTGCCTGGTGCATCGCAAGTGAAATCACGATGGGAATCTTTGAGCCAAACCCTACACTGAGTACGGTAGAGATTGGTGTGTCATCGATACCGTTTGCAAGTTTTCCAAGCGTGTTTGCAGTGCATGGATATACAACAATCAAGTCAGACTGTTTATAGTCTGCAACCTTGATGTGCTCCAAGTCGCCAGTAAGTTTCGTAATTACCTCGTTTCCTGTTGCCCACTTGAAGTAGCTTGGCTTGATTAGATCAGTTGCAGCCTTGCTTGCAACACATGTGACATCTCCGCCATGGCGCATCAAGAGCCTTGCAAGCTCGATTGCCTTGTATGCAGCAACGCTTCCTGTTATGCACAAGACAATTTTTTTTCCAGCAAGCTCTGCACCGTCAGAGCTTACAATATCAAGTGACGGGTGTTCGCGCAATCTCTTTTCTCAACCTTTCAAGTTCTGCTTTATCAATTGAAAACGAATGCTCTTCTGATGGAAACTTGCCTGATACCACATCGCTCTTGTAAGACGCAACTGCCTTTACTATATCTCCTGCAAGCTCAAGATATCGCTTGGCAAATTTTGGCTTTATCTTTTCATATAGCCCAAGTATGTCATGTACCACTAGCACTTGCCCGTCACAGTCAGGTCCGGAGCCAATCCCTATTGTAGGGATGCCAATTGATTCTGTTATTATCTTTGACACCTCGCTTGTTACCATTTCAAGCGCGATGCTAAAGGCACCAGCCTCCTCAAGTGCTTTTGCGTTATGGATTAGGTGGAGGGCAGAGTCCTTTGTCTTTGCCTGCACCTTGTAGCCTTGCTGCAATGTAGTTGTCTGCGGCTGGAACCCAATGTGCCCCATTACAGGTATGCCAATATCAACAATCGACCTGACGGTATCTTTTATCTCAACTCCTCCCTCCAGTTTTACGGCATCAGCTCCTGCCTTGACAAGCCTGCCGGCATTCTCAATTGCCTGCGACTTGCTTGCCTGGTATGACATGAACGGCATGTCGGCTACAACCATCGCGTTCTTTCTGCCCCTGCTTACCGCCTCTGTAAAAAAACACATCTGCTCCATGGTAACAGGAATGGTGTTTTCATAGCCTAGCATCACCATCCCGCCGCTGTCCCCCACAAGCAGGATCTCAACTTCTGCCCTGTCGCAAAGTTGTGCAGTGGTATAATCATATGCGGTAATTGCAGTAATCTTTTTGGAATTTTTCATAGACGTTATATCTCTGACAGATTTAGCCATCTGCCGCTCTCCCAAGGTTGTTTTTTATTGTGGTGATGGACTGGCTCAGGTTTTCCTTGTTGTCAAACTTGAGATTCTTGTCCAAGCGTGACCTTGACATCTTTTTGCAGGATTCAATTAAGATCTGCATCCCTCTTGTTACGTTGTCAACTATGGTGATATCTGCAGCCTGTGCTGTGCGCGACATTGGGTTTAGATCAAATGTTATCACTTTTTTTCCAATTTTTTTCAGGGCAATGGTTCTGTCGCCGTCCTCTAGGGGTACCAGTACAACATCTGCAATGAATATTCCGCGCTCGTCGACAACCCTTCTTGCGCTGTCAAGGCCTGGAATCTTTTGTGAAAATTTGGCATCAAGGCCCAGGACATCTCTTGCACCATTTTTTATCAGTGCATCTCCTATTGCCTTTTTTCTCTTCTTGCCTGCATAAAACAAGTTTACCTCAATCTTGGCCCCTGTTGCCTTTGCAAGCATGACAATCTCTTTTGGACAAAGGGCTGCAAGGTTGCCATTTACTGATATGACAGGCCTTTTTGCCAAGAGCAGCATGCGGGCAGCAGCCTTTATGGCACCATGAGAGGTCTTCGAGGTCTTCTCGCCAATGAGATAGTCAAACATCTCGCCTCTGCCATGTGCCAAGAGGCCCTCCTCTACAACCAAGCCTTTTCTGTATCCTCGAATAAGCTTCTCTCTTATATGCAGGGATGCAGCCCTGGGGTGGGATCTTGGAATCAGCACTAGGATGCTCTAGCTCCGCCTTTGTCAATCTCCGTCTTGATAATTATTCCATCATGGTATTTTTCTAAAATCTGTAAAACCTGTAACTCCCTTGTCCTCGGTATTAGCGTAAATACTGTCTCTCCAAACATTGCAATGCCGCACTTGAACCCGTGTTGTTGCAAGTCGTCAATTACCTGCTGCATCTTTGGAGTGATAACTCCAACATACTTGGCAAATTCTAGTGACATGTCAAGAAACTCCATCTGGTCCCTTGACTTGAGCAGCCTTGTAACCATCTTTCCACCAAGGCCATTTATCTTTGAAAGGTGTGATCCCATGAATTTCTTTGTAGATATTGGAGAAAAACAAATTACAATTGCGGTATTGTCAGTGTGAATCTTTTTGAGGCTGCCTATTCCGGGTGCACCATGCCTTGTCCTTATCTCAAAGCCCCCGTGGTATGACGATAGTACAGTCCCAAGTCCTGTCTTGCAATGAATCTCTGCATTGTGAGCTATCTGCCCGACCTGGGTCCTAGTTAGATTTGTTCCCAAGGCCTTGTTTAGTGCAAATGCAAGACTTAGTGCAACGGCACCGCTTGAGCCAAGTCCATATCCCACGGGAATCTCGCTGTGGTGCTCTATCTCAAAAAAATAATTTGCCTTGGTAATTTTTAAAAATTCTCTTGCAACATATTCTGACACCTGGGTGTTGTCTGACTTGTAACCGGTAACGGTAATTCTAAAACCGGGCTTGCCAGATGTTGTAACCTTTACCTTTGTTGTGACGCCCTCTTTTATGCAAAATCCCGCCCCAATCGACCCTTTCAGTTCAGACCTTGTCGGCTCTACTTCGGCCTTGAAAAAGCCAGTTATGTGACCTGGGGCAAAGGCTGCTGCCTGCATGACTAGTTTAAATTTAGATAAAAATATAAAAATGATCATTATATTGTTTATACTAGTATAAATTGACTAAATTCATTCGGCGCCTGCAAAAGATAGGCAGCAGCATCCTGGTATCGCTGCCAATCGAGTGGGTGCAATCAAACAAACTTGAAAAAAGCGACGAGGTAGAGATTGAGACAGGGGCCAACAGCATATCGATTACCTTGACTGGAAGCAGCAGGGTGCCAAAGGAAATCGTGATACAATATCCCGTCTCAAAGGAAGAAAACATCAGTGCAGACATTACGGGAGCCTATCTTCTGGGGTATGACATAATCAAAATAAAAGGCAAGTCTTCAATCTCAGTTGGCGACCGCGAAAGAATTCGAGGCCTTATGCGCAGACTAGTCGGTATGGAAATTGTTGACGAAGATGCCACAAACGTCAACGTGCAATTTCTCTTGGATGCCACAACCCTCAGCCCTGACAAGATCCTAAAGAGAATGAGCTCAATTGCGCTTGGACTCTTTCGGGATACGATAAACTCGCTTACGTCAGACGACAAGACGGTACTGCAGACCATTCCAAGCAGGGATGATGAAATAGACAGGCAATATTTTTTGCTTGTCAGGCTTATTCGCAGCGCAATGGTAGACAAGAAGCTTGCAACTGTATTCAATCTTGGAAACATTGACATCCTAGATTATAGAGTTGCGGCAAACCTGATGGAAAGTGCAGGTGATACAATTGTAGAGCTTGCAAACTCCATACCTGAACTGGGCAGATCCAAAACAGATGCAAAGAAGCTTCATCTCTTGGCAGTAGAGATTGAAAGCATCCACGATAAAGCCATCACCTCGTTTATCGAAAACAACCGGTTGCTTGCAATCGAGGCCATCAAGTTATTTAGAAACTATCAAAAGAAAATTGCTGGCATCCGTTTATCGCTTGAACCAAAGAAACAGGTATCAATACAATTTTTGGACCTCGTATATACACTTGAAAAACTTGCAAGATGCTGGGCTGATATTGCAGATTTGGTAAAGCCTGTCTATACGTAGATCTTCTTTTTCATTGCATATGTAAGCACTGCACAAATTGTCTTAGAGTCGCCAATCTTTCCTGACAAGACCATCTTTAGCACTTTTTTAAAATCAATCTTTACTACCGATATTATCTCGTCCTCGTCTAGTTCCAGTCCAGATATCTTTTTGATCCCAGATGCAACAAAGCAATGAATTACTTCACGGTTGTACCCTATTGAAGGATAGTACTTGACAAGCGGGGTCATCTTCTTTGCTTCATAGCCAGTCTCTTCTCTTAGTTCCCGAAACGCGCATTTTCTTGGGCTCTCGTTCTTGTTTAGCGTTCCAGCAGGAATCTCAAGTACAAACCCATGGGGAAACCTGTGTTGTTTTACAAGCAGCAGCTTTCCATTTTCTATTGCAAGCATGGCAGCAGCTCCCGGGTGCTCAATTATCTCTCTTGTTACTTTGCGTCCTCCAAGCGATAATTTGTAGACGCTAAGAGAAAGAACTTTTCCCTTGAAAATTTTCTTTCGCATGGAACGAAATACCAATTGGATATTTTATGAACGTATCTCGGGAGTAAGGTGCAGCCTCTTTGATTTCTTTGTGTGCACTATGGCATTTTTGATCCATTTCTGTACCAAGTTAATCTCTTTTGGAATGAAAAGATCAATTGATTGTATTCCATCAACTTCGCCGACCTTTTGGTTTAGCTCATCAATCTTGTATATGTCATCGCTATAAAGAAAGATCACTATTTGGTTTAGGTGCACAAATGGCTTTTGCAAAAATGACTTGGCAAACTTTTTTTCTAGCTTGGATATGGTCTCTCTTATGTCGCCACCAACTGTAACAAGAATTGCAAACGGAATGTACTTTCCCATTTTTCTTGGATTGTAAACCAAGGTAAATAGAACTGCCTCGTCGTTTTGCAGTTTGTCAAGTGATCTTGCTATTGTTTTTGTGGAAAAGCCTGAGAGCTTGGCAATCTCCTCTATCTTTAACCGGGGGTCCTTTAACAAGATATCAATTATCTCAATGTCTGTCTTTGTCAAGTCAGATCTTATCTCTGGATTTTTTGCCTCAAATATGCTAAGAACCCTGACATCCCTTAGAATGTTTTTTGCAATCTCCATCGCATGCTCCGGATTTTCTCTTACTGCAATACTGCATACTGTAATCCCTCCTACACATGGAACAACAAAAAACGGCTCTCCGACAAGTCGTATCTTGTCTAAAATATAGCCAAGTTCTTTTCCTGTTACTACAAAATATAATACACTGTAGCCAAAAACCGGAGGCTCAATTTTTAACGTGAACCGCTCAATTATTTTTCGCTCCATCATTTTCTGAATTCTTGATTTTACAGCTACTCCTGATACCCCCATCTCCTTGCCTATCTGGCTGTCAGGCGTTCTGCAGTTGTTTAGCAAACGTGACATGATCTCTATATCCAATTTGTCCATTCTGTATACACTCCTCTCGCTATTCTTAGAATTTAGAACATCTTGTATATATAATTGTCTTGTTCTCAAATAAAACAAGGACAAAATATTAAATATAAGACTATTTCTTGATCCTTCGTGGATTATCGAGCCCAGATAGGCATTAGGTTCATCACTAGGCGCAAGGGCAGTCTTATTGCAGCAAGCCTTGCAGTAGCAATTGCAATCCTAGTGGTTCAGGTCAACTCTGTCATTTTCCAGGGTCTTTACAATGCAATCGTAAGGGACCTGACAAATTATCGATTCGGACACGTCTTCATCTCAAAACGGGGAGACTTTATCACAAGATCAGATTTTATGCTGGTAAATTGGCTTGACAGAATTCCGTATGTTCAGGCAGCTGCTCCCAGGCTTGACTATTCAGCACTATCAATCAACTCAACCGTAAACGGCCAACTGATCCAAGATCCCAACGCCCCTGTTCCTGTGCTTGGCGTAAAACCAGAGTGGGATGTGAAAGCATCTACACTGTACCAAACTGTACAAGGCCAGTACGTTTCATACAGGGACTCGATAGTTTTGGGTGCGTTAGTTGACAGAGATCTTGGGTATCCACAAATTGGCGATACCGTAAAAATAAAATTCAAAGACCAATTTGGCAATGATGTACTCAAGAGATTTGTAATTGTCGGAATTACCAAAACTGCAGGCGGTCAGGGCAGTGATGACGGTGTAATCATCAACATTGACACGTTACGGGAAATAATGAATAGACCTGGCCAGAGCTCCGAAATAATTGTCAGACTAAATGATCCATCAAAGGCAAATTATGTTGCAGCGCTCTTCTTGAGTGCATTCCCGTCAAGTGCAGATAAATTCAAGGCTCAAACAATCGAACAAGCAGCCGAAGTACAGCTTGCAGGATTCAGATCAGGCATTGCACTGATAAATTTAGTTGGCTACTTTGGAATGATGTCATCAGCTTTTGCTGTTGTTACTATACAAATGATGCAGGTTACAAGCAAGACTCGAGATATTGGTGTAATGCGCGCAATTGGTGCAAAAAGAAAGGACGTACTACTGGTATTCATATTTCAAGGAATGGTAATAGGTGCAATTGGTGCAGGTCTTGGAACTGTAATGGGCGTGGGGTATACCGTATATGCAAAGGAGACCCATATGACATTCCAAGGAAGTCTTGCATTAGAGGTGCAATACAACTGGATGGGAATTGCCCAAACAGATGTTATGGCATTTATACTTGCAATTATTGCATCAATTTATCCCGCGTTCAAGGCTACCAAGCTAGAACCAGTGGAGGCCATGAGATTTGCCTAGTAACGTGCTAGAAGTCCACAATGCTGAAAAGATATACGGCGAAGGCGAGATGGCCGTGAAGGCATTACAAAACATCTCTTTTACTATTAAGAGGGGAGAGTTCATCCTTATAGTTGGAAGCTCAGGCTCTGGCAAATCAACACTACTGAACCTGATAGGTCTGCTTGATAGACCAACGACGGGAAAGATACTCGTTGACGGTGCCGACACCTCTACACTGGACGATAACCATCTTTCTTCTTTTAGAAATTCAAAACTGGGTTTCATATTCCAATTTTCAAATCTATTGTCAGACCTGACAGTTCTGGAAAATGTCATTCTTCCAAGGAAAATTCAAGGAACGTTGGATGGCGCTACAGAAGAAGCAAGAGTGCTTCTTAAAACAGTGGGACTGGAAAGCCAGATGAACAAATTTGCAAATAAAATTTCAGGCGGTCAGGCCCAAAGGGTCGCCATTACACGAGCCTTGATAAACAAGCCGGCAATAGTTTTGGCAGACGAACCAACAGGAAACCTGGACTCGTTATCGGCAGAGACAACAGTCCATCTCTTAAAATCATTGAACAGAAAACTAAACCAGACTTTCATAGTTGTAACACACGACAGGCCACAATTTGGTGAAGTCGACAAAATAATAACAATAAAAGACGGCAGGATTGTCGAAGGAGAATTGGAGACTAGCATGGCATGATTTACAAAACTATTCTGCTGGCTTCAATAATTCTCATGGGCTATCTAGTGGTTCCAAGCTATGCACAAAGCGCACCAGAGCAAGCCCTGCCGGGAGCATCGCCATTTTCGCACCCATTTACAGATGTAAAGCTTCTTGATGCATACTTTGGATATCCAAACCAAAAGATCGAGGTCCAGCCAGGAGACAAAAATGTTCCATTTACAATGGTATTTGCAAACGTAGGTACGCAAGATATTACTGGAATTGATGGATCTCTGGACTTGCCTATGCAATTTTCGCCTGCCACTTCGGCAGGAGGAGTAATTGAGGCAGACAATACCCAAACTGCTACGGCTGGCAGTTCATTTACGCTCACATTTTACCTAAACGTGGACAAGTCTCTGGTTGTACACGACTATTCTGGGACAGCCAAACTAACTTACTCACTAGTTAGAGAAAACGGATTACGCCAGGCCTTCTTTGACTTTAATTTCAAGCTAACAGGAAAGGGACTCCTTAACATGAAAGCAGATAACCCATTCTTACAGCCGGCATCAAATAACCAAGTTACAGTCCAAGTCTCTAATGCAGGTACCGCAGGTCTCAATAATGTAGACATTACGCTAAATCCGCAAACAAATGCCTCCGATACAGGATCTAACTTGCAGAATGTCGTAATAGATCAACGCCACTGGAATGTAGGCACCGTACCTGCAGGGTCATCAAGCTCATACTCGTTTAACATATTTGTGACACAGGATCTGGCAGACCAGACCCTGCACATACCATTTGCAGTGACCTACTTTGACGGCCAAGGAAACCAGATATCAAATACAAGAACTGTTGATCTTATTGTAGGGCCTGCAACTACTTCTGTAATGAAACTGTCAACACCATCTTATATCCTGATGGGCGTCATGCAAAATCTTACTTTGGGATTGCAAAATACGTCTCCGTCAAAAATTTCTAACATATCAATTACTGTAACTCCAAACTCTCCAGACTTTAAGATTCTTCAAGACAACAAGTGGTTTATCCAGACAATAAATCCATTGGAGAGTAGTGCTGTACAAATTCCTGTCTTTGCAGATCAAAACATCCAGGACCAGGCAGTAAACTTTAATGTCAATATGCAGTATACCAAAGACGGTTCAACAGTTATAGAAACGCAAAGCTTTGCAACATATATCAGACCGGTGATAGATGTATCAGTTTACGGTGTCCAAGTATCAGAGATTGCCAGCCAGCAAATGATAATTGGAAATGTTCTCAACCAAGGAAATGTCAAGGGCCAGTTTGCAATAGTAACAATTGATCCGTTGGAAGGCTCTACAATTAAGAAAGCAACGCAGTATATTGGTGATGTAGATATTGATGCACCAACCCCCTTTAACATGCCAGTTCAATCAACAACAGGAGAATTATCAGGGGACCAAAAGGTTCTGGTTACGTTAACATACAAAGACACACTTTTACAACCTCACACAATTACCCAAGTAGACACAGTATCGTTTGGAACGCCAGTACCACAATCCGATGGAAGCTTTTCACAATTGCAGCTGGTAATTCTTGTTGCCATTGCAGCAGGAATTGGCGGAATCGTCTTTAAGATAAAGAAAAAACCCAAGGTTCCCGTAGAGGAAAAGGCACAAGAAACAAGCTAAAGTTATTATTTAGAGAATGGCAATTTTTTGAACATGGCTTCGGATGAAATCGAAGTCCCAAAAGAAGTCCGCCCTTTCATGCTGGAGGGTGCTGAGGAAACAAAGTTGGGCCAAAAAAATGGAGCCATAAGACAATTTCGGTATGGCAATCTCCACATTCGAGAATATGAAGACAAGTATCTTGTCCATGTGGATGAGGTAGATCCTAGAAATGATCCGCTGGGACATCTAATACATGATGCACCAGAATTTTTAATTGGCATTGCAAGTGCTTATTGGGGCGGAAAAAAAGTGGCCTCACAAGTATACAAATTACAAAAGAACAAGCCTTTTGCAGAAATTACAGCCACCATCACAGGGCTACTGGCCTCTGCTGTAGCAGGATACATGGGATATTCATTAGTAAAGAAACTAAAGGACTTCTAGGAGGGATTCTGACATTTCAAAATCTCGAACACTTGGAACCTTCCTCAAACTTTTGCCCCTTGTCATATCTTTGCGAAAGGACAGAAGAGAATGGGTAAGAAGAGGGGGAAAAAATGTCGACCTTGCAAGATATCAAAAAAATGCGCGCAAAGCTCTCAAAACATTTGTCTCCCTTGGTCCAGTGTATATAAAACTTGGACAATGGCTTTCATCAAGAGCTGACATACTTCCACAGCCATACCTCGAAGAGCTTGCAAAGCTTCAGGATGAAGTGCCAGCAGCTTCATTTGAAAAAGTAAAACCAATTATAGAAAATGACTTGGGCCCAATTGATAGAAACTTTGACTATATTGACAAAAATCCAATCTCTGGAGCATCGCTTGGCCAGGTATATCGTGCAAAAGTAAAAGGACGAGATGTCATTGTCAAAGTAAAACGGCCTGGCATAGAAGAGGTAGTAGAAGAGGACATCAAGGTACTCAAGAAATTAATTCCCTTTGCAATGAGATTTGTCGACCCAAACCTGCGTTATTCAGCAGATGCAATGCTTTCGCAGTTCATAGAAACAATACATGAAGAGATGGACTATCAAATAGAGTCACAAAACCTAAAGACAATAAAAAGAAATTTTCATAGCTATCCCAAAGTAATAATCCCTTCAGTCATGGATGATTATTCGAGCAAAAATATCCTAACCATGACCTACATTCCAGGAATAAAGATAACCAACGTAAAGGCACTCGATGAGGCTGGAATCAACAGGGAGCAGCTGGTGGTGCGTGCGCACAAGGTCTTTTTTACCATGCTTTTACGTCATGAAATGTTTCACGCAGACCCGCATCCTGGAAACATCTCAGTCACAAATGACGGCTCCCTGATATTGTATGATTTTGGGATGGTAGGAAGGCTTGACAGCAAAACCCGCCTAAAATTAATACGTCTGTATCTTGCGCTTGTTGAAAAAGATCCCACAAGAACAGTAAGTGCCATGGATGATCTTGGAATGCTGATGCCAGGATATGACAGGGGAATCATAGAGCAGGGAATTGGCATGTCAATTCAATCAATGTATGGAACCAAAGTTGACAGGATGGAAGTCAAGGCACTAATGGAGCTTGCAAATAAAACAATGAGTAGGTTTCCGTTCAAACTTCCAAAGCACTTGGCGCTTTACATGAGGATGGCATCAATTCTTGAGGGGATATATCTTACACACAAGGTTAATTTTAGATTCATCAATGTCTTACAAAACATCTTAGAAGAAGAAAACATTGTAAAGGACGCCTATGTCGAAGAGATCAAACTTGCGTTTAACAGATTTGTAAAGTCTGTTGATTCTGCAATAGCAGTTGTTCCAGAGATAAGAAAGTTCTTGGAGGATACCAAAAGAATGCGAGAAAATCCCCCAAGATCAAAAAATATACTGCTTGCAGGAAGCATCTTGTCGGCAGCAATATTTGTCGGATCCACAATTCTTTATACGACAAACCATCTGGTAGGAGAGACGGGTATGATAGGCTCCGTAGTTATCATGGGAATCACTATTGCGATAAAAGAACGCTAATTATTCTATCGTGATATTTTTTCCAGTCTTTATTGGAATTGTCAGCGTAAGTACGCCATCGTGATATTTTGCAGATGCGCCAAGGTCTTCCTCGTCTTTTACTCTCATGGGCAATCTAATTTTTTTGTCTACTGTGTTGGGTCTCTGACGCCATACTATTGTGCCCTCGTTAACTGTCTCTCTTTTTGCATTTATGGATAGTATGTGTCCATGAATTCGGAGTTTGATCTCTTTTTTGTCAAATCCAGGCATGTCTATTGTCACAACAAGGCTGTCATTTTGTATTACTATATCAACTGGAGGAAGGACAAACTCATAGAATTCCCTTGACTTGTTTCCTATCTCTCTCATTACTTCTTTTACCATGTAATAGCCCAAGCCCATTTTGTTACTTTTAGCGCTTTTTGGTTATTAAACGTTAGTCAAATTTACAATTTATCTACAGGACCATTCAATAGGATTCCATGATTATAGTTGTGGAGGGTTTTGACCAGGCGGGAAAGAGAACCCAATCAAAACTTTTGGCAAAGTTTTTGAAGACAAAAAATATGAAATCAAAAATATTCAGCTTTCCAGATTATGCCACGCCCATTGGCAAAGAGATTAGGCGTTATCTTGGCGGGAAACGATCATTTCCTCCGCAAGTAATTCATTGTCTTCTTGCTGCAAACAGGTGGGAGAAGGCAAAGCAAATCAAGGATGCACTATCAGAAAATTATGTTGTAATCATGAATCGATATTACCAATCAAATCTTGTATATGGAACGGTAAATGGCCTTGACATGAAATGGCTTGAAAATTTGGATAACGGACTACCAAAAGAAGATCTTGTAGTTCTTCTTGACGTAAATGCAACTGATTCATTTTCTCGCAAAAAAGAAAGACGGGACAAGTTCGAGGAGAACATGGAGTTTGCCCAAAAGATAACCGGAACGTACAGAAAGCTAGCAAAGCAATTTGGCTGGCACATTGTAAACGCATCTCGTCACAAGCAAGCAGTTCATCAGGATATCAGGAAGATTGTTTTAAAACATGTCAAGTAATATGAAAAAAAAATATCTCCAGATTGTAGATCCCATACATGGATTCATCAATGTTTACAGGCACGAGACTGATGTTATCGACAACCCAGTGTTTCAAAGACTTCGAAGGATAAGACAACTTGCAGGTGCCCATCTGGTGTATCCTGGAGCACAGCACTCTAGGTTTGAACACTCGCTTGGTACCATGCATATCGCAAGCCAGGCAGCGTCAATACTGGAAGAAAAAGGCTACATTGGTCCTGACAACATGAAAAATCTCCGGCTGGCAGCTCTCTTGCATGACATTGGTCATGGGCCATTCTCACACCTGTTTGAGGAGGTACTTCAAAAAAAGAAAAAATTTTCGCATGAAAAAATAGGCAAGAATCTAATCATAAAGTCCGAAATTGGCGATCTCATATCAAAAAATGGTTTTGACAAGATATTCATCAGCAAGTTGGCATTTGGAAATTCAAAATATCAATTCATGAACGAGATAATATCTGGAGGCCTGAGCGCCGACATGATGGATTACCTCCTTCGTGACAGCTATTTTACAGGAGCAGAACATGCAAGAATCGACTTTAAGAGAATCATAAACTCGTTCGATGTCCATGAAAGAAAACTTTCCCTTGACAAGTCTGCCCTTCATTCATTTGAGTCAATGATGATTTCAAGGTATCAGATGTTTCGGGCTGTCTATTTTCACAAGACTGTGAGGGCAGCAGAGGTGATGCTGCTTGAATCAATGCTGCTAGCAGACAGTGAGCTTGGGCTTGCTACCGATGACCTGGAAAAATACGTACAATTCACTGACGAATTTATCATTTCAAAGCTAATTTCGCTGCCAAAGACAAAGCCGGAGCTTAAAAGAGCAAGCCAGCTGGCGCTAGACTATCAAGAGCGAAGGCTGCTAAAGTGCGTCTATGAAAAAATTTTCATGAAGCCAAGAATGGGCAAAGTAAACCCATCCGAACTCCAGCATGAAATATCAAGAAGGGCCAAGGTCAGCGAGGCCGAAGTTTTTGTCGACATATCAAAGACACCGTCAATTCCTCTTACGCCCTCGAAAAAAGAGTCCCAGTCAATCATTCTTACATCAACCAGAGGGGCAGGTCCAAAGGAAGCATACGAGCTCCCGATCTCAGAGATTCCATTGGTCTCGGCCATCTCAGGATTCATGGATATTCTACGAATCTATACAAGGCAACAATTTAGAAAAAAGGTTGAAATGGCAGCACAAGTCATCCTTGGTGAAAACAGGCAATGAGAAAAAGGATCGTCATAAAATTATCAGGTAGCATATTTGGCCTCGAAGACACAAAGACATTGAAGCAATTTGCCGAGTTTTTTGTCAAGTCAAGCAAGATCTGCCAGCCAATCATAATCGCAGGTGGGGGCAAAATAGCACGACACTACATCTCACATGCAAGGTCATCAGGTGCCGATGAATCAACGCTTGACGAGCTAGGCATTGAGATATCGCGACTAAACGCAAGACTGCTAATTTTTGCACTGCAAGAAAAGGCATATCCTCATCCTCCTACTAATTTAAGAGAAGTGGTCAATGCAGCAGACAGCGGCCTGATAGTGGTTACGGGAGGGCTGCATCCCGGACAGAGTACAAATGCCACTGCCGCACTAATTGCAGAAAAGGTAAGGGCAAGTGCATTTCTTAATGCAACCGATGTGGATGGTGTCTATGACTCCGATCCACGCAAAAACATGCATGCAAAAAAATTCAAAAAAATTCCACTCAAAAGTCTTCGAAGCATGCTTGTGCGCCAAGATTCTATTGCAGGTGGATATGACCTGATGGATATCGTGGCACTGAAGGTAATTGAGCGCTCCAAGATAAAAACAAGAATTCTCAAAGCTGACATCAAGACACTTGAAAAAGCCATTAGGGGCAGCCCAGAAGGTACTGAGATCACACTAGTTTAACGGTACCAGTGTACTCTGGAATCCCGGCAGTAACTGCTTTTTGCAACACCTCTCTTGCTTGTTCTTCAGACAAGGCCTTTGACTGTGCCTTGGCATATCCCTCTTCGTCTACAATGATGGCAATCCAGCCTTCTGGTTTTTGAGCAATGGACACAAATTCCTTTTCCCCCACCGGTACAAATGTCCCTTGGGATTTTTTCACTGTAAGGGTAAGCATTGCAAAACCTGCATGTTCGAACAGAGTCATCTGCGATTTTCTCGCTCTGTCCTGGCCAATTCTTACCGCTTGGTGATATTGCACAAATTTAGTTCCTGAAACTTTTACTATAAGGGTTTTCAACTCAAAGGTTTAATTGAAGAATAAATCGATTGAATATTGCACTTGGATGCAAAGATCTTACTTTATGTAGCAGTTGCAATAGTTATTGTGGTTATTGCCGCATTTGCTTTTCTGCCGGGTTCAGGCATGATAAGGAACCTTATACCGCAGAACGCAAACATTCCTAGCTCACTTACAGCAATCTCATCTCAGGTCGTACCTCTCTCTATAAGCTATAACGGAACCTCGGTTCTCAAAACTAGTGAAAGAAGCGCTACACTGCAAACCAACTTTTATGTTCAAAATCCAAACAATATTACGATAATTCTTGAATACATAACTTATGATATATCCGATAACGGAACAGTGATCGGACATGGTCAGATAGGGCAAGCATACCAACAGAGCTGGCAAGGCTCAGACTATTATCCGCTTATAGCAGGAACCTCGTCAAATATGGGCAATAGCGTAGTCATTGAAAACACTGGAAATTATCCAAATATCTGGTCTGAGCTAGAAAAAGGAACAGCAAAGATTGCTATTTCGGGAACAGCCTACTATGCAACAAAGAACGCGTTTAGTGGCAGTGACTATACACAAAATTTCAACTTTACAAAAGCTTAGCCTATTGTATTGCAGGGTTGTACCTAGATCGCATGAATTTTACCAAGTAGACAAAGCCAAGAATTATCCACGTCAGTATCATCAGTCCCCAAACAAACACGACAATTTTTTCCAAACTGAGGTTGTACTGTCCCATGATTGCGGTAACCTGTGATGGTATTACCAGCTTTAGCTGGTATAGCGGAAGGAGATACGGATTGACATTTTGATGATTAGGTAAGTTATATCCAAGTAGTTGTATTACTGCATGCCAGCCAAAGAAGAATGTAACAAAAAAGAAAACAGCCTTTCTGCCAATTGCCCTTTTGTATCCACGCTTCTCATATCTTTCAAGTCTTTGTTTTACTCGCACAAGTTCTGTCTTTAGTTCTTCAACAGACTGTTGGCGTACAACTTTTCTTTTAGATGGTTCTATGTACATTGAGATCAATGATTCAACGTATTTTCTGTCAGAGATATACAACGGCCTGTCTTCTTGAAGCATACTTAGAATGTAGGTCAGTCTGCCATTATCTCCTTTCTTTGCATCAATCAAGTGCAATACATGTTCAATTAACTCATCGTCCATCGCAATCACCTATGCCTCAATACAAATTAAACCGCTAGGTTCAGTTTTAGATAACCTTATCAACATTATCAAGCTCCTTTGGAAAAGGATTTTGATTATTTGTGAGACTAGCTTACTTTCTTTAGGAAATTTATGATCGGTCCTCTGTCCATCTCTGACAATGATGAGAATCCCTCCAATAACTCACGTTGAACGCTCAACGATTCATCCAGCGCCATCTTTACACTATCGGTATCAAACGGAACCAATTGGTCTATCTTTCCCTCGCTGTAAGACTCGACATATCTTCTTAGCAGCAAGGAGACAAAATTTGGAGCAATATCAAGCAATGTAAGAACTGACTTTTTTAGATCCTTGTCTTTTGAATTGGAATTTCTCTCAAAGAATTCATTAATGATTCCCAACCGTTCCTCTCCCATTGATAAAGAGGCAGCAACCAACAAACCTCCCTCCGTTAGCTTGTAGTATGGTACCCCTTGTTCTTGAAGAGCTTTGGGTCCCCGTTTTATCGGCAGCCTGCCAGATTCTTCAACAACGCCTAATGGCAAAAGGATCTCATCCAGATCCCTGAATATGCCAGAATAAATATTCTGCCAGGTGGTCCCATTTTTTTCTGCAAGTTTATGCGCTATGGCAGTTCTGGTTTTTTTGGGTGGCAGAGTCTCCACTGCAAGATGCATGATTATTCCGCGTTGCCGCATGGCCTCGCCTGTAAACTCTTTATTTTTTGTCTTGAAGGTTTGAAAGACAGCTAACTTTGGAGCGGATGTCTTTGACTTTGTCATCTGCTAATCGTCTTCCGTTCCTTTTGTATTGTATGTAAATTTGGAATTGATATATTTATGATTCAAGATTATCATTTTGTGATAGTATCATACTTTACATAGATATAAGAATTTACGAATTTGAAAGAATTGTAACAAATTATGGCTTTTCTAGCTATAATACATAATTTGACTGTACAAGAATCTCAAGAAATATGACAAATTTTCCACATGTTTTCTTGTCTTGTCAGTGTAAGTGATACAAGATTGTGAAATGAATTTAGGTTGGGTGGCATAGAGAATTTCCATGTTAAAGTCTCCAGAAGAACTTGTGAAAATGATACAAAAATCGAACTTGATTCTAGTGGATTGCAGATCTTACAAAGAATATTCAGAAGGGCATATTCCCGGGGCAGTTAACGTTGACCTGTTCTACTATCACTGGCTTGACACAACACATGACGGCATAAAGTCGTTTGAGAGACAGATGAGAAATCTCTTTTCATTCATGGGCGTAACAAAGCAAAAGACTGTAGTGTTTTACGACGATGTTGCAGGTATGAGTGCAGCCAGAGGTGTCTGGCTCTTGATGTATTTTTCACATCCACATGCATTCATGCTAAATGGCGGATTTAAGAAATGGCAGAGTCTTAGGCTGCCTATTGAGATCAAGACCAATGGCTTTAGGCCAGCCAAATTCTCTGGCAAAACCAACAAGAAAATTCTAGTTGGTTTTGAATACATCAAGAAGAATCTTGGCAAGGCAAAACTAATTGATGCAAGAACGGCAGAAGAATACAAAGGCAAAGTAATACGTGCAGCAAGAAAGGGCCATATACCAAACTCCGTTAGCACCGATTGGATACTGAACATAAACAAAGATGGTACCCTGAAATCGCCAGAAGAGCTTGCAAAGTTATATCGATTCTCAAAAAATGACGAAATCATAACCTATTGTCAAGGAGGCTATAGGGCAGCAAACTCATTTGTGGCGCTAAAAATGCTTGGCTTCAAAAACGTAAAGGTGTATCTTGGCTCTTGGGGAGAATGGGGAAACAGGTTAGATCTTCCGGTTGAAGATTAACTGATTTCTAGATATCACAATACCACAAATACGACGTACGATGATCGCACCAGAAATTTCATATTTTTTGAACAAATGAAGTTTTGCTTTATAAGAATTAACTTAATATATCGTAGGCAAATGAGCCTACGTGATGATGCTGAACAAGCGTTCCAAATTATCGCTAATTATTATAATGACGGGGTTGACAATCGGCTTATCGACCTTCTTCGCAACTCATTCTGCATTTGCTGCAGACACTACTACAACAAGCAGTGGTTTGACTAAACCATTACTTGCTATTGCTGCAGCTATTGCAATTGCAGGTGGTTTGATAGGCACCGGTAATGCACAACAAGGTATTGGTGCTGCCGGCATGGGTATTATTGCAGAGAAACCAGAGAAGTTTGGTCAGGTACTATTCTTCTTTGTCATTCCCGAAACGTTATGGATCATCGGATTCGTATTGGGAATAATATTACTGCTAGGTATCCTGTAAGTGGTTTCAGTAATGAGCATAGAGACTTTCCTTCTTGAGATAGAGAATAGAAAGAAAAGGGAGATTGATAGCCTCGATAAGGACCTAGCAGAAAAAAAATCTCGACTTCAGGCAGAATTGAATATCACTGTTAAAGAGATTCAAGAAAAGTTTGCAAATGAAGCAAAGGTAAAGTCAGAAAGAGAACATGCTAGAATAATTGAGGCAGGAAAACTTCATGCAAAAAAGATCATGTTTGATGCTATCAATGCAAACATGCAATCAGCATTTGATGTAATCAGAAAAGAAGTTGAAAATTATGCCAAGAGCTCTCAATACAAGAAAGCTCTTGAAACAATGGTGAACAGCTCAAAGAAAAAACTCGGACAAAATATTGTTGTTCACTGCCGCGATGAGGACAAATCACTACTGAAGGATATGGGCGTAACAATAGGCAAGTCCATTAAAACTCTAGGTGGCATAGTTGCAGAAAACAAGGAAGGAACAAAAGAACTTGATCTTACTTTTGAAGAATTACTACGAACTAACGAAGACCAGATCAAAAGTTTCCTTTCGGAGAGAATGTAATTGCCAACATCGCAATATGCATCATCCTTTGGCCGACTACAAGCATTTTCCCTGAACCATCTCTCAAAAGAGGCAATACAGAACCTAATGAAGGCAAAAGACGAAGGAGAGATGGTGAAGACTCTCGAATCAACTTGGTATGGCCCAGAAATTGAAAAAGCCGCAACTTTGTTCAAAGACACAAGTCTTTTAGAGGTCGCACTGAATAGGCATCTGGTTTTTGTAAACAAGATTGCGCTAGAGGCAACGCCATTTAACGGCAAGTCTGCAGTACGTGCATATCTATCAAAGTGGGATATTTACAATATAGAATTAATTTTGTCTTCAAAAACTATGGGCAGACCAATCACTGAGGTAGAATCCTTTTTGGTATCAAGCAGAAACGTTCCAGCCGGAATCTCTGCAGGAAACATTCCTCATGATGATATGAAGGTCATACTTTCACAGAACAACGTAGAAGGAGTCATAAATCAACTAGTCAAATACAACTATGGCACCATACTGATGCAGCATCTTGAGACCTATCAGAAGACAGGAAACTTGGGACCAATGATGTCTGCACTACAGACTCATTACTACCAGAACTTGCTGGAATCATTAAAGTTCTTCCAGGGTGACGAGGGTATAATTCGTGATCTCTTTAGAACAGAAATAGACAAAAAGAATGTTCTGATCCTTCTAAAGGCAAAGGAAGCTAGCCTTGACAAAGACATACTGGGCAAGCATATTGTAGATGGAGGCAAGTTCTCAAAAAATGAACTCTTAGAGATCTATAACGCAAAGGATGTGCCAGAAATCGTTGGCAGAATAGAGAATCGCTTTATGTTAGTTAATGCATTGGCTCTATACAAGAGATCAAAAAGTCTAATTGATTTTGAAGTTGCTTTGGATAAATTCATAAATTCCGAATATGTGAACAAATTGAAAAATATTGCGTTATCAATTGGAACAATATTCTACTTTATTCTTAAAATGGAACAAGAACGTGAAAACATTAAAAGAATTGCATATGGCAAACACTACAACCTTTCACCCGAGCGCATCAACTCGTTATTGCTAATAGAGTGAGATGATGTCTACACAAAAAACCCAACCAAGTGGCAAGATCGCGGTGGTAGGAGAGCGCGAGCTTGTGATAGGATACAGACTACTTGGAATGGAAGATACCTTTGTAGTGAGTGACGAAGAGGCAAGCAAAACTATCCAAGACCTGTATTACTCAGGAAAGTTTAGTCTTATTATTGCAAGCGATGCTGTAAGAAATACACTTCCGGCAATCTTTAAGAAAAAGATCGAGGCGTCAATAGAGCCGCTGGTTCTGTTCATGCCAGCCATGGAAGGAAACATTCAAGAAGAGTCGATTGCGGCACTGGCAAAGAGAGTGTTAGGAATAAGTATCCCTACAAGTTGATGATAATAAATGGCTGATGGAATAATTTCAAGAATTTCGGGTCCGGTAGTTATCGCTAGTGGACTTGAGGGAGCCCAGATGTTCGATGTCGTCCGTATCGGTGAGATGGGGCTAGTCGGCGAGATAATTAGATTAGAAGGAATCAAGGCAACAGTACAGGTTTATGAAGATACTACAGGTCTGCGTCCTGGCGAGAAAGTAACCAACACAAAAAGGCCACTTTCAATGCAGCTTGGTCCAGGTCTGCTTACTTCAATTTATGATGGAATCCAAAGACCACTTGATGTTCTAAGAGAACAAAGTGGAGACTTTATCAGCAGAGGAAAAGTGATCCCCGCCCTTGATCAAACCAAAAAATGGGACTTTGTTCCACTGAAGAAAAAAGGAGATACTGTGTCTCCTGGTGAAATAATTGGCCAAGTTCAAGAAACTCCACTCATCATGCACAAAATTATGGTACCATTCAATGTTGAGGGCCAACTGTCAGAAATTTCCGAGGGCAAGTTTACAGTTAACGAAATTGTTGCAACTGTGCAAAACAGTTCCAAAACAGATATCGGTCTTTCAAGCTGGTGGACCGTAAGAACTCCAAGACCAGTTCTTCGAAAACTGCCACCGGAAGAACCGCTGCTTACCGGTCAAAGAGTACTTGATACATTCTTCCCCGTTGCAAAGGGCGGAACGGCCGCAATTCCAGGTCCTTTTGGAAGTGGAAAGACAGTAACTCAGCAGCAGCTTGCAAAGTGGGCAGACAGCAATGTTATCGTGTATGTAGGTTGCGGTGAGAGAGGAAATGAGATGACCGAAGTTCTTTCAACTTTCCCAAAACTCGAAGATCCAAAATCAAAAAGACCATTGATGGAGCGTACCATTCTTGTAGCTAATACTTCTAACATGCCAGTCGCAGCAAGAGAAGCAAGCATCTACACCGGAATCACAATGGGTGAATACTATCGTGACATGGGTTATGGCGTTGCCTTGATGGCAGACAGCACTTCAAGATGGGCAGAGGCATTAAGAGAAATCTCAGGTAGATTGGAAGAGATGCCAGGTGAAGAAGGATATCCAGCTTATCTTGGTAGAAGACTTGCAGAATTTTATGAAAGGGGAGGCAAGGCAATTGTCATCTCTCCAGAAGAACGGGTCGGTTCTCTTACACTTGTCGGCGCAGTATCGCCTCCCGGCGGAGACTTTTCAGAGCCGGTCTCTCAGAACACACTTAGAGTGACTCGAGTTTTCTGGGCACTTGATGCAAGCTTGGCATCAAGAAGACACTTTCCATCAATTAACTGGCTTACAAGTTATTCATTATATGCAGATGACATGGGAGAATGGTACAAGAAGAATATTGCAGCTGAATGGACAGCACTAAGAAAGGAAGCGCTTGAAATACTGCAGAAAGAATCAGAGTTGCAAGAAATTGTTCAACTTGTCGGTTATGACGCATTACCAGAACCAGAAAAGGGAGTTCTTGATACAGCACGATCAATCAGAGAAGACTATCTACAACAAAGTGCATATGACGAAGTGGATACATACACATCAATTAGAAAACAATTCCTAATGCTAGCTGCAATCATAGAATTTGGTAAAATGGAAACAGAGGCAATCAAGAAAGGAATTCCATCTACAAAGATAGGAACATTAGAATCAAGAAAGATGATTTCAAAAATAAAATGGACAAAAGAAGATCAGGTTGAACAACTAATTAAGGACTTTAAGAACAAAATGCAGCAAGAGTTTGAAAGTCTACTAGTGGAGGTTACACACTAGATGTCTGCCATATCATACAAGACAATTGACAAGATTGCAGGTCCGCTGATGTTTGTACAAGGAGTAGATAATGCTGCTTATGGTGAAATGGTAGAGATAAAACTTGTAAATGGAGAAAGAAGACAAGGGCAGGTTCTTGATACAAGACAGGGACTTGCAATAGTTCAGGTATTTGGCTCAACTATGGGACTAAACCTCAATGGAACTTCAGTCAAGTTCTTGGGAGAGACTGCACAAATTTCAGTATCTGATGACATGCTTGGCAGGGTCTTCGATGGGCTCGGAAATCCAAGAGACAATGGACCCAAGATCGTCTCAAAACACAAGGTTGACTTGGTTGGTTCCGGCATCAATCCATATTCAAGAGAGGAACCATCTGAGTTCATCCAAACCGGTATGTCCAACATAGACGCAATGAATACTCTTGTAAGAGGTCAGAAGCTTCCAGTTTTCTCTGGTGCCGGTCTTCCTCACAACCTACTTGCATCACAAATTGCAAGACAGGCCAAAGTTCTTAGTGCCTCTGAGAATTTCTCAGTAGTCTTTGCAGCAATGGGAATTACAAGTGAAGAAGCAAACTTTTTCATAAAGCAATTTGAAGAAAGCGGCGCACTTGGCAGAACTTCGCTTTTCCTGAACTTGTCATCAGATCCATCAATGGAGCGTTTGCTTACTCCAAGGCTTGCATTAACTACCGCAGAATATCTAGCATATGACAGAGACATGCATGTGCTGGTAATAATGACTGACATGACAAACTATTGTGAAGCATTAAGAGAAATTTCAGCAGCAAGAGAAGAAGTTCCTGGTAGAAGAGGATATCCAGGCTACATGTATACTGACTTGGCCTCCCTCTATGAAAGAGCAGGCAAGATTAAGGGCAGACACGGTTCTGTTACACAGATTCCAATTCTAACCATGCCAGCTGATGATATCACTCATCCAATTCCAGACCTTACTGGTTACATTACTGAGGGACAGATTGTCATGAGCAGAGACCTTCATAGAGGAGATATCCATCCTCCTGTAGATGTCCTGACCAGCCTTTCACGTTTGATGAATCAGGGCATTGGAAAGGGAAGGACAAGAGAAGATCATCGAAGTCTTGCAGACCAACTCTATTCTACCTATGCACAAGGCAAGGATGCAAGATCACTTGCAGCTATTGTGGGTGAGGAAGCATTAAGCGATCTTGACAGAAAGTTTCTAAAGGTGGCTAACAGCTTTGAAAGAAAGTTTGTCAACCAAGGAATGGATGAAAACCGTTCCATTGAACAAACCTTGGATATTGGTTGGGAATTGCTTGACGAACTTTCAGACTCTGAATTGAACCGTATCAAGCCTGAGTTTATAGAGAAATACAGAAAAAGGTCTACAGGTGAAAAGTAGGGTTTGCCATCAGTAACTAACATTCGACCCACTCGTCTTGAATACATCCGCACAAAAAGAAGAATAAAAATGGCACAAAAGGGCCTAAAGTTACTAAAACTAAAAAGACAGGCTCTAATTTTAGAATTTTTCAATACCAGCAAAACTGCAGCCTCTCTGAGAAGTGCCTTGCAAGCAGAGCTCATCAAGGGCTATCAGAGCATAATGATGGCAGAGATGTTGGCCGGTTCCATGAGGCTAGAAAACGAGGCAATGAAGATTCCACAGCTTAGCAAATTACAAATTACTTCAAAAAATGTAATGGGCGTTAAAATCCCAAAGATTGGTCGGGGACAGAATGGGCAGCCTCTTACAGAACATTTACTAGAGTTGCCGCCATCGATTAACGAAGCAATAAAGGCTTACCAAAATGTACACAAAATGGTACTTGAGGTGGCAGAGAAGGAAACAGCACTGCGCAAACTTTTGCTGGAAATCGAAAAAACAAAGCGTAAATCAAACGCCATCGAGAATGTGTTCATACCTAGATTGCAGGCTGCTGTCAAGTTCATCACTTTTAGGCTAGATGAGATGGAACGTGATACTTTCATAATGCTAAAGACCGTCAAACGAAAGATGGGAGAAAGAGAAGAGCAAGCCCAACTCAAAAAGGAGAAGGAGATAGTTGCCTAGCTTTAAGAATGAACAACAGCGAAAGTTCTACTTGATAATAAGAGCTTTCAAGTTCGGAAATATCTTCGGGACAGTTGCTCTAGCAATATATGCAGGAAGGCATTTTCTAGGAGTTTAAAATGTCAACTGCAGAAAAATACGTCAATTCGCTCAAGCAGATAAAAGAAGCAGAAGATAAAACACAAACACAAATAGACGAGCACAAGAAAAAAGTTTCAGAAGAATTTAGAAATTTTGAAAGTTACGTATCTAAAACAATTGTCACTACAAAGACTTATGGTGAAAAATCAGTGGAATCAAATGTGGAACAATCAAGAAAAAAGGCCACAACCGAAACAGAAAAGATAATCGACGATACAACTAACAAATCAAAAACAGTCTCCGCTAGAATTGATGCGCAAACTGTACAAGAAATAATCAATATTTTGTTAAAAGGGGTATAGATTTGGTTCTAAAACCTATACCAATGGCGCGCATTGCAGTGCTTGGACTGAGAAAAGACAGGCAGACCATAGTCTCAATTCTTCATGATCTAAACGCAATCCAACTTGAACCCCTCTCAAAAGACATTGCAACACTGATGCGAAATGAACGTGATGATGATATGTACAGGCAAGTTTCAGACCAGCTCTTAAGGATGAAGGCTTTGAGGGCTGCCCTGCCTCCAACATTGATCACACAATGCCAAAGATTTGGCTCTACGGGCCAGCTCCTGGAGGGAACAAAGTCTATTGATATAGACACCAAGGTTGCATCATTAGAGCAAGAAAAGGAAACACTTCTGACCCAACTCAAAGAAACTGAAAACAACATCAAGTTGGTTGAAGAGTTCTCATTTTTCCCTGAAGATTTCAATGTGTTGCAACTTTCATCTTCCAATTCTTATTTTGGCAGAGTCGATCAAAAGAACTCTGCCGGCTTTAAGCAAGCATTAGCGGTACACAGCCAAGATGTCTTCTTGTATGCCAAGGAAGGAAAAGACACAACACGAATTATTTTGGTCACTTTTCCAAACTTTCCTCCACACGCATTAGCCACTGTAGTACAAGAATACAATGTCAAACTTGAGGCAGTGCCCAAACTAAAGGGAAAGCCAGCAGAGCTGAGCCAGAGTCTAAAGAGCAAACAAAATGAAACTACTCAAAAAATAAATGAAATTGATAAACAACTAGCAGAAATTTCAAAGGATAATTATGTAAACATCGTATGCTTAGAAGAACAACTAGAAATTGAGAACAAAAAACTAGAAGTAGTCGATAACCTTGGCGTTACTTCAGATTCCTTTGCTCTGGAAGGATGGATACCCAAGTCAAAGGTAAGCCAATTAAAGAATAGTTTTGACCAGCATTCCAAGGGAACACTACTTTTTGAGCTAGAAACCGAGGAGAACCCGCCAACATTATTTGGCAACCCAAAGAGATTCAAACTGTTTGAGGCCTTTATCAGATTCTACTCGCTGCCATCAGGAAAAGAGTTCGACCCTACGCTAATCTTTGGAACTCTCTTTCCAATATTTTATGGACTGATGATAGGCGACTTTGGTTATGGTCTTGTCATCTTGCTTGTATGCAGATGGGTAATTCGAAGAGTAGAGGGTGGAAAGAAGAGCTTTAACATCATGCCTACGCCACTGCGTAAGTTTGCCTTGACTATATTGAAACCGCGACAAATGGTAAAGCTAGCAAAGGCCATGACACCTGGAGCAATTATTGCAATGGGACTAGGATTTGTGTTTAATTTGTACTTTGGATTCCATCCTAACGTATACTTGTTCAGCTATCTCAATACCGTACTTGGGATGCACTTGCCAGCCAGCGGCGCATTCTTTGATCCTATTACTGGACTGCGAAAACTATTGCTCATAGCTGGATACATCGGACTAGGCATGGTCACATTTGGGTTAATACTTGGCATCCTCAACACCTTAAGAGAAGGAGAGAGAAAGCACGCAATAGGCAAGGGAGGCTGGCTGCTCTTTGGATGGGGGGTAGTCCTTACTGGATTGGCACTATTGCACCACCAGCATATCAATCCAATTCATCACATAGAGGGAGTTGGCTATGTTGGCCTGATGCTTGCCGGAATTGGACTCATGTTCTACGGAGAGGGTGTAAGGGCAATCATGGAGCTGCCGTCCATAGTGAGCCACATTCTGTCATATACCAGGCTTGTCGGAATTCTGCTTGCATCTGTAATTCTTGCTGATGTGATTGACTTTATCTTCATCAAGACACTACATCACTCGATACCTTTCATTATACTTGGGGTAATCATCATTTTCATAGGCCACATATTCAATATCATCATAGGCGTCTTTGAGCCTGGTATACAGGGTGCAAGATTAATCTATGTAGAATTTTTCTCCAAATTTTACCACGGCAACGGAAGACCCTTTAGACCATTTGGAACAACAAGAAAGTATACCTATGATCAGTATGAACTAAAGGCCAAAGAATAGTTCCAAAATCAATAGTATTTTAGTTCGTTAACATCCAATATTCTAGTACAGAACCTGCATCTTAGAACAAGTCCTGTCTTGTCCACCACATCCATCACAGGCTCAATATCTTCATCACTGTTTGAGATACAATCAGGATTTGAACACTTGAAGATTCGCTCTATCTCATTTGGCAGCGTCACGCGCCTCTTCTCTACCAATTTGTATTCCTTGATTATGTTCACAGTTGCCTTTGGCGCAATGAGTGCAAGTTTGTTAGTATCAGAATCTTGTAGAAATCTATTCTCTACCTTTATGATGTCTTTTTTTGCAACCTTTGAGCTAGGAACGTTGAGCGCTATTGTAATTACATTGCCGTCCTTTCCATCTATGCCAAGTGCGTTGAGTACCTTGAGACCCTTGCCAGATTCAATATGATCAATAACGGTGCCATTTTTGATTTTTCGAACGATCAGGTCTGATTCTGACATTGGAATAGTTTTTGTACTACTCATATATAACAGTGAACTACTATGAGCAATACTTTTTTCCAAAAAGATATTGTCTCGGTACGTGATTTTGATAAACAAAAGTTTGAGGAAGTTTTCCAAGCGACAGATAAAATAATTGACATGAATCCAAACGAGAGAAGAGAACTTGCGCGAGGAAAAACTCTTGGCTATCTTTTCTTTGAGCCAAGTACCAGAACACGATTGAGCTTCGAGTCTGCAATGGCCTCATTGGGGGGTACCTCTCTTGGCATATCTGACGCTTCCTTCTCTTCTGCAAAAAAGGGTGAAAGTCTTGCTGATACAGTTAGAATAATGTCGCTATATTCCGATGTGGTTGTTTTGCGGCACCAGCTTGACGGATCCAGCAGATTTGCTGCCGAAGTATCAGAAAAACCGCTTATCAATGCTGGCAGTGGAACCGAAGAGCATCCAACGCAAGCAATACTTGATCTTTATACAATCAGAAAGGAAAAGAAACGAATTGATGGTCTTAAGATTGGAATAGTTGGAGACCTAAAATATGGAAGAACAGTCTACTCGCTTTTGTATGCCCTGAGCAACTACAAGGTTGATGTTAGATTGATATCTCCCCCTGCCCTTAAGATACGCTCAGACTCTACATATGAGATAAGAAAAAGACTTTCGTATACGGAAACAACAGACCTGGAAGAAAATCTGGATGACCTAGACGTTGTATATGTAACAAGAATCCAAAAGGAAAGGTTTGCGGATATGGAAGAATATGTGAAAGTAAAGGGTAGTTACAAGATTGGACTGGAGTTGATGAAAAAAATGAAGGAGGATGTTATAGTGATGCACCCACTGCCGCGCCTTGACGAGATCTCTCACAGCCTTGATTCAACCAATTCAGCAAAATATTTCAAACAAGCCCAGTATGGCAAGGAAACACGTGCAGCCTTACTTGCACTAATTCTCAACGAAAAAGGAATCTAGCTATTTCGCTCTTCCAGCCTGCCTGGTATTTTATCTCGTTGACAATGTTGCTTTTGCGCCTGTAACATGTGACAAAATAAAGCAACACAAGGACGAGTATTATGCAGGATTCTCATCCTGATATGGTATCAACTTTATCTATCTTACATTGCCACAAGTTTGACATTTTCCATCTTTCTATTTATTTTGAAATCTTTTGTCATGGTTCCAATCTTTTCAGAATCTCCGTGTAATAAAAATAACTCCATGCATTTGTTTCCGTCAACCTTGCTATGTAGATGTGTGCCAATTAGGTCTTCATGATTATGTTTAATGCCTGTGACTATCTGTTCAGATTCTTCGTTGTGAATAACCATCAGGATGGCATGAATCTGGCCAGTAAGACCTGACCTCTGTTTCTCTTCTGAAACCAAATTTCTAATTCCAGCGCGAATAATTTCAGACCTTCCGGAAAACCCCATTGTTTTTTGTAACTTGTCTATCTCTGACAAGATTTCGGTATTCAATGAGATTGAAACAATCGGCATGGCGTGAATATTATTAACTATCTTATAAGTCTAGCAATAATTATTATTAACATTTTATGGATTAATTCCTAAACCAATTGGGCCCAAATTGGATTCTTCTGTTAGGTGACTACATGGCAACAAACTTGGTCATGTCCATCTTTCGGTTTATTTTGAAATCTTTTGTCATGGTTCCAATCTTTTCAGCATCTCCATGAAGCAAGAAAAGATCCATACATTTGTTGTTCTGAATTTTATTATGCAGATGTGTTCCAATCAAATCCTCATACCTGTGTTTTGTGGCGGTAACTATCTCCTCAGATTTCTCATCATGTACCACCATTAGGACGGCATGAATGTGACCAGAAAGATTTGCTCTCTGTTTTTCTTCTGATATGAGACCACGAATTCCAGCCCGAATGATTCCTGACCTTGCAGAAAACCCAAGTGCCTTTTGCAACTTTTCCATTTCCGATAACATTTCTTCATTTAGAGAAATGGTAATGATGGTCATTTTAATTGCATACTGGATTATTTGTACAATGAAGATGTGCTCCTGTGAGAATTGTACTTCTCATGTCTACGCTTTGCATGTTTACACCGTCAAAATTTGCATCGGTCAAGTTATCACCGGCAAACCCAGCATCTGCCAAGTTTGCTCCTCTAAAGTCGGAACCTGAAAGGTCCGAGTTCATAAACAATACGCGATTTAGATTGGCACCTTGAAATATGAGGTTATGTGCAGTTGCCCAGCGCATTGAGCTGTCATGAATATTTGCATGGGTGAAATTGGTGCCTTCACTGTTTATGAAATTAAAGTCAGTAAAGGGTGCGTCAATGCCTACCAGACTTGCACCTGAAAGATACGACTCTGGCAGATCAATGTTTGTCATCTCAGCATAACTCATGTTTGTGCCCTCAAGATGTGCTTCCACAAGGTCTGCCTTGAAAAGATTGGTATGTGAAAGGTTGGCTCCGCGAAGATTTGCTCCGGCAAGATGGGCGCGCTCCATATCGATGCCTGAATGATCGCAGTTATGCCAGTCTACTATTGGGAAGTTTTGGTCGTTACAGTTTTTTGACAGGTCAATAGCTGTATGCGATGCTGTGGTTTGATTTACTTGCATATTCTGCGAGTATGAAATACTGGTAAGAAGCGCATGAATTGCCTGCATAAAGTGCTGGTCATTTGTGTTACCTGAAAGCCAAAGGCTTGC
Organism: Nitrosotalea sp.; assembly: GCA_050749405.1. GTDB lineage: Archaea > Thermoproteota > Nitrososphaeria > Nitrososphaerales > Nitrosopumilaceae > Nitrosotalea. The sequence goes on along the minus strand of JBOGRD010000001.1, from coordinate 424,397 downwards.
GTTGTCTCTGAACCATTGCGGTATCTGTTGATTTGTGTCAGCATCTGCATGATGGAGAAGCGTTGGCAGAAGGCTAAAAATTAGAAGAAAAGCAAAAATGCGTTCAACAGAGAATTTTCCATTCATCATTTCTTCGCCTTTATTGTCTCTTCCTTGCTCAATATCCTGACAACCTTGATTCCTGTAGCAGGACTTTTTCCAACAACTGTCCAGCGTTTGTTTTTTAGTTGAACTATTTTTGGTTCAAGTATCTTGACTTTTTTCCTTGCTTTCACATCATATGCTTCAAATTCAGTCATTGCCTAACACTAAAAAACCATAATATTAAACTTTTAACAAATTAATAATAATATTTATTGAATATCAAGTATTATTATTAACAAAGATTATATAATAAACATATAATTATTAATATACAATGACGAAGATGATATCTGTAAACATAGACACCGCAAGACAAGAGACATCTCGAACCAAAGAATGGGTCAACGAAATAACAAATGTCTACGCCGACATGGAAGTTTCAGATGTTAACGTATCTGAAAACAAGATCTCCTTTAAGGCAGGATTTTCTGGAATGGATGACATCGAACCTGAAGATGTCAAGATGAAGATAGCGGAGTATCTTTCCATGAATGAAACCATCGAGGCAAAAAACATTTCATGCAGATGAACCATTCATCATTTTCTTTTTATTGGATGACATAAAGATGGACAAACAACAACTGCTTCCAAAGGTAAATTATCATGTATACAAACTAGAGGGCGAAGAGGATCTTTTTACCTGTGTTTTAGATTACAGTAATTCTAATGCAGCCACAGTCTTCCAGATTGGCTTGACTGAGATATTCTACAAGCCATTGTATTATTCGGATGGAGATCTGACCGATGTGAACCTATACTATGTCAAAAGCCAGAGACTCAAAGAGGGGACCAATACAAGCAAAGTAATAAAATTCAATCCCGGAAATTCAGAGTGGTATCCCGTACGAGGAGAGATCAAAGAGACACATGGCTGGATCTTTATTTCAAGAGTATTGGAGACAACATCAAGGGAGATTCATGAAATACTACAGCTTGAGGAAAGGACAGATTCAAAGATATGATGCAAAATCTAAAATCAAGATCTGTTATTGTCAGGCTCAATGGACAGATAAATAATCCATCAGTTAATTTGTTGATGGCTACTATTGATAACAAGATGAAAGAAGGCGTGAGGGATTTTGTACTGCTTCTTTCTTCACATGGTGGAGACACTGCTGCTGGCCTAACCGGATACAACTATCTGAAGGGATTGCCTGTAAAAATAACCACATATAACATTGGCACGGTATCTTCGATTGCCATAGTGTTATACTGCGTTGGCAATAGACGTATTTCTGTACCTCATGCAAAATTCTTGATTCATGAACCATATTGGTCGTTTCACGAATCAAACCTTGATGAGTGCGAAATTGACGAGATATCAAAGAGATTAGCAGTATACAAAGAAAACGTAGCCAAGGTCATCGCTAAAAGTACGGGAAAGGAAGTTCTTGAAGTTTTAAAAGTCATGCACCAGAGAACAACCTTTACTCCCGATGAGGCGCTAACATGGGGATTGACGCATGAAATAAACTCGGAATTATTCGAGGAACATTCTGAAGTAATTTCAATTAATCAAGGATAGCGTTCCTGAAAACACAATGATATGTGCAGGGGGACGCCATAGCTATTATTAATTATTTTATAAATACAACACTAAAAATTATTAATTTATTCAAGATTTATTAATAACACTAAGAGGGAAAAGATGTTGAAATCCGGACAAAAAGCAGCCATTGGCGGAGGTATCGCAGCTGCAATCATCATAGCTATCGTTGCCCTGTCAAGCGCAAATATTTTTGGTAATAATATTTCCATACCTGCAATTCAAACTAATACAGCGGGTACTGCATCCAGTACTGGCTCAAAAATACAGATAGTTGCAGGTGAAAATTTCTGGGGCAGTTTAGTATCTCAGCTGGGAGGAACACATGTCCAAGTATTGAGTATCGTTACGGATCCAAATGCTGATCCACATGAATATGCGAGTAACACTGTAGATGCTCTAGCAATTACAAATGCAAACTATGTAATTGTAAATGGAGCCGGATATGACGACTGGGCCATAAAAATTATCGGAGCAAGCAATAACCCAAATCAAAAAGTTTTGAATGTGGCAGATCTTCTTGGGAAAAAAGCCGGTGACAACCCTCACTTTTGGTACAACCCTTCCTATGTGAATCAAACCGTGGCACGGATGTATTTAGATCTTGTTTCCATCGATTCTACCAATGCTGCATATTACAAGCAGCAGTATGTTGATTTGAATGCATCCCTTGGACAATATAACGGTAGAATAGACGAGATTCGTCAACAATTTGCCGGCACCAAAGTTGCAGCCACAGAGGATATTTTCATGTATCTTGCAAACGCTACTAATCTTGATGTACTGTCTCCTCCTGAATTTATGCAGGCTGTTGCAGAAGGAAACGATCCTCCCGCACAGAGCATTGTACAGTTCCAGCATGTACTTCAGGATGGAAATGTAACAGTATTGGTTTACAATCAACAAACAGTAACACCACTCACTGAAAGTATCAAGGCACTTGCAGCCCAAAAAGGTATTCCGATTGTTGGAGTAACAGAAACCATACAACCGTCTGATGTCTCGTTCCAAGATTGGATGAACGCAGAATTGATCTCTTTACAAAATGCTCTTAATGCAAAGGCTTTAGGTCAATGAAAACAGATGACCACAGTAGATTCTAAGATGATTACCGATGCAGTGCAAGAGGAAATTGTTAGGGCTGAAAATTTAGCAGCAGGTTACCCGGGCAAAACTGTTTGGAAAGATGCAAATTTTAGTTTTGTTCGCGGTGAGTTTGTAGCAATTATTGGCCCTAATGGGGCTGGCAAGACATTGCTGATGCGTTTACTTCTTGGACTACAACAACCTATTAGGGGAACACTCAAGACATTCAACTCGCAGCCCAAGCGTGGCAATCCAAAGATTGGCTATGTACCTCAGCGTCATCTTATTGATAACGATACCAACATAGAGTGTATTGAACTAGTGCGGTTAGCATTTTCCGGAAACAAATGGGGAATTGGCTTGTCTTCCAAAAACGAACGAAAAATTGCTTTTGAGGCACTTGAAGCAATCGGAGCAGCAGAGTTGGCTCACCAACCGCTTGGCGCTTTATCAGGTGGAGAGTTGCAGAGAATATTCTTAGCAGAAGCATTGGTGAGCAACCCTGAGATGTTGTTGCTCGATGAACCACTGTCAAATCTTGACATTAGGCGCGCAAAGGAACTGGTGCAACTTGTCAATAAAGTGGTTCGCTCACGTAACGTTACGGCATTGCTTGTAGCTCATGACATTAATCCGCTTTTGCCATTTCTTGACAAAGTGGTTTACATGGCTAACGGCAAGGCAGCGACAGGAAAACCAAAAGATATCCTGACATCAGAATCTCTTACTGCACTGTATGGCGTTCACATCGAGGTTATTCGTGATTCTAGAGACAATGTAGCAATCATAGGAATTGAGGATCATCATGGTGATGAATAGCCCACCCTTCAGCGCTAATTTATTGACCGACCTGCAACAAATGCTTCATTATCAATTCATGCAACATGCCTTTGAGGCTGGAACAGTAGTCGCAATCATCGCAGGAATTGTTGGCTATTTTGTGGTGTTACGTCGCTCAGCGTTTGCATCTCACGCACTTTCCCATATTGGTTTTGCTGGAGCGGCAGGTGCTGTACTATTGGGGGCAAATCCTATTTTTGGTCTGCTGACATTTACTTGCGGTGGTGGCGTTGGCATGGCTGTACTTGGTCCGCGAGCCGTCAATCGAGACGTCCAAATTGGTACAGTTCTTGCATTTATGCTTGGCTTGGGAGTATTATTCATTAGTCTCTATACAGGTTATGCCACAGAAGCGTACTCTATTTTGTTTGGAGAGATACTTGGCATAAGCAGCAGCGATGTTCTTGTAACAGTTACTGCCAGTTTGATAATCTTGGCCGCAGTGGGTATCATGTATAGGCCGCTTTTGTTTGCATCGCTTGATGAAGATGTAGCAGAAGCAAAGGGACTCTCCATGCCTTTGCTTGGCATGATTTTTATGCTTTTGCTTGCAGTTGCGGTATCAATAGCTGTTCAAATTGTCGGTGTTCTTCTTATCTTCTCATTGATGGTAACACCAGCTGCAATTGCACAACGATTAGCAAAAAGACCTAGGAGTGTCATGATAATCTCTGTACTTATTGCTCTAATGGCAACATGGTCTAGCCTCTTTATTGCTTTTTACGAACCATATCCTGTAAGCTTTTTCATAACAAGTATAATTTTTGTTTCTTATTTGTTTGTCAGGTTCGTTTATCCAAGCAGGATATGTTTGGTGTGCCGCAAAAAATTCAACAGCCTGTCTCTTTCGAAACATGTAGAGAAAAAACATCCCACTACCTTCCCGACAGAAGATAAATCGTGAAATCAAAATTATTGATGACCACCATAATTAGTACTGTCTTTTTTTTGGCCGAGGAATGATATATATCCAATTACGTCAATCTGATTCAATCCGACAGATATCATAATTCTCTGATTACAAATTAAAAAAGGAAAGAAAACAGTATCCGTCATGAAATTAGTTGTGGCCTTACTGTACTAAGCGATATTGCATGATCATCAATTAGTACGCCTACACCAACATTGACGCTTGCTATCCTTACCACAACTTTTGGCAGATCATCGCTGGTAAGATTGTATTGTTTGGCAAGAACCTCCTTTACCCTATCTTCAGTATTGGATAGTTGGTTGAGGGCAGAGGGGATGGAAATGTCAAGTGTTTGCCTCATCATGTTTGATGGAATTTTGCCTGTTCCGTCTTGTATTATATAAAATGCGATCTTGTCTACAATTACCTCACGGGGCAGTGTATCTAGGGCATTTGCAGTATAGAAGGCCTGCACGTCCAAAGGATTAGTATCATAGTTTGCACTCGATATTATGGAACCTTTTGAAGGCTGTAAGATTGAATTAAAAGGTACATTAATTATAATGAATCCTTCTAGAAAATTTTCATTATAGTTACCAAGAACTCTTCTTATGTCTTGACACGTAACGCTAGTGGCATTTTCTGAACCCAAATTTACCAGCGCTGCATTGGAGCTAGGCCCGTTATTTACTACAACGTTCCAAAGTATGGTTGATTCAAATCCTTCTTTATTGTAAATGCTTACATCTGTATCATAATGGCCTGGTCTGAGAGGTCCCTCGCCAGCAAAGATGGAGCCGCACTCAAATTTTGTAGTATACATTACTCCAGTTGGGTTTCCACTCGAATTAGTTTCTCCAGTGTATGATGAAGTGGATAAAGTGGAATTGGTTGCTGGAATAATTCCTGATAATTTGTTTGTATTTGATCCAGCAGGTGGGCTCTGGGCCAAGACTGGATTGTGTTCTTGTACTATGACACTAATTACAATAAAAAAAATAATTCCTGTGACAACCGAAACTATGGAAGATCTTTGCCATTTTTTCACAAAGTAAATTAAATTCTTCTAATAATATAATGTTAGTGAGAATAGAGCTAACATTAAATATGAAGCGTGTCACATCGTGAATTGGGTACTGTTAATTGCAAAAAACTTTAAAGTTATCACTACTTGCGCTCTTGCTTGTTTCTGTGGTATTTTCCTCACTGCCACGTAACGCTTTTGGTGATGGCTTTGCCATGGAAAATCTCCCCCCTGCGTCCGTTGGAAATAGACAAGTACAGCTCTTCATCAAACTTAATCCAACAATACTCTATTCTAATTCAGGTGTGCAGCCATCCATATTTTTTAGGTGGTTTGATGCAAAGAATAACCAGACTTTAACACACATATCATTTTTCCTCACTATTACAAAACATAACCAGTTATTGTTCAGAGAACTTCTCCACACCCATACCGGCATACTCAACATAAACATCACTCCAACCAACAGCACCACTTGGACAGTTTATGGTGATAAAGAGCCGGTTCTAAATGGATGGGTGCCTGACAATGATGATGATCCAATTGATGTGATAGGTCCTATTTTTAATGAAGGTGGATTATATCACTTTAACATGCAAATGTTTTCTATAGATACCGACAATAACATATTTGATACAACCGACAACCCTCAAAGTGTACCTAACTTTGACGCATATCTTAGCGTCGGAGATGTCTCAAGTCATGGTTTTGCGTACAATGGAAACAACTACAACTCTACCATAATTTCTTATTATGATAAAATTAATAATGATTTTAAGTTTGATCCGTCAACTATGACTATATCTTGGTCCATGCCTTTTGACTGGAACATGACAAGAATATCTAGCCAACCAATATTTGTGCACGAAGAGGTCAAGATGCCAAAAGCACTCAAGGAATTGGCAAGCAGCCCAACATACTCTGCAACCATGAATGGATATCAAATCACAGGCCGCAGACTTATCATTGATCCGTATACATCAGGAAGCAGTATTATTGGTCACATATTGCTAAACAAGATAGACGTGCAGACCATGGAAAAGGCAATGCCGCCCGGAGCTGACTCTATGAACTTTACTCTTGCTCCTGTCAAGTCAAATGTACAAACATCAAACAGTGTCCTTACCGACTTTGGTGGCTGGGGAATAACATTGGGCTGGAATCCAACTCAGATCACGGCAAACTCACAAAATAACTTGAAACTTTCCTTCTTTGATGCATTTACTCAACAACCAGTTCAAGGGGACGTACATTACGATCTAAAGCTGACAGACGACAGCGGTAACACACTTCTTTCCAAGTCAGATTTGACTGCAAAGGGAGGGGTAGACACGCAAGCCCTGAACCTGCCAGGTAACGGAATATATCATATAAAAATGAACATTACGTCTGTAGTAGGTGCAACAGGACTAGCTGATACATCCAGGGTTGGTGGTGCAAGCGGCAACTTGGTTATTCCATCCACAGTGGGTACGGATCAAGGAGTTGTTGCCATAAATGGAAACCAATCTGGAAACCAGCCAACTACAACTAACAATCCACCAACTACGACTAACCAAATTTCAATTCCATCGTGGGTAAAGAACAATGCCAAGTGGTGGTCCACAAACTCTATAGATGATTCCACTTTTGCTTCCGGAATTCAATATTTGATAAAACAAGGAATAATTCAGATACCGGCAACAGCTCCGGGTCAAGTCTCCCCCGGTGTCCAGATACCTCAATGGGTCAAAACAAATGCTGGTTGGTGGTCTAATGGGCAGATAGATGACCAAACATTTGTTGCTGGAATTCAGTATCTTATCAAAATTGGAATAATTACAGTCTAGCCCATAAATATTCCAAAAGTAAAAGAGACACATAGAAAAGTCTAAAGCGGTACCTAACAATTACCAAGAAATAAATCTCATAAATTTAACAAAAACAACATGCCACTGATTACCGTCTCTATGTATCCTGGCAGAACTGAAAAACAAAAAGAGGAATTTGCAAAAGCCATCACAAAATCTGCGGTAGAAATTCTCAAGACCAAGGAGAATCATGTAATTGTAGTCTTCGAAGAGAATCCGAAAGAAAACTGGTATATGGCTGGAAATCCCCTCTAAACACATTTTTATTTTATACAAAATCACACAAAGTCTGTGACAAAAATTGCAATAGCGCAGATGAGTGCTGATACCGAGAAGGAAAAGAACCTTAAAAAAATTCTCGGCTACATAGAGCAGGCAGCAAAAAGAAATTCTACACTGTGTGCATTTCCAGAATTTATGATGTTTTACACCCCGTCTAGCCAATCTGCAACAGAACTTGCAAGCTTGGCAGAAAAAATAACTGGAGAGTTTGTCACTTCAATATCCGAGGCATCAAGAAAAGATTCAGTTCAAGTTGTAGGAACATTTTACGAAAAAAGCCCAAAGGCAAATAGAGTTTATGACACTTCATTTCTAACCGACAGACATGGAAAAATAGTATCAAAATACAGGAAAATTCATCTCTATGATGCGCTTGGTTTCAAAGAATCCGCAAAACTTTATCCAGGTTCTTCAGTTGCACGGCCCGTTAAAACAAGTGTCGGCAAGATTGGCATGATGATTTGTTATGATTTACGATTTCCTGAGATGTCGCGCATGTTGGCATCTTCTGGTTCTGAGATTCTAATTGCCCCTTCTGCATGGGTGCAAGGAAAAATGAAAGAGGAACATTGGATAACCATTAACAAGACAAGAGCAATAGAGAACGGGTGTTATGTTGTTGCACCAGACCAGGTGGGAAACATTTACTGTGGAAGAAGCCTGATAGTAGATCCGTTTGGGAAAGTTCTTCTAGACATGAAAAAAAGAGAAGGCATTGACATTGCTGATATATCATTAAATCAAGTAAAGCAAGTGCGCAAAAAATTACCTCTTTTGAAAAACCGACGAACTGACATATACGCTGACTTTAAGATTTAACGATTCTACTTGAGCATCGTATGTTACAGCATTGTCTTGTCCATTTTTGTTTCACTGAATATCTAAACACAATCATGGGCCAAAAGCAAATCTTACATGGAATCTTTGTCGCATACATCATTCCTCTCTGGATTAGCGGAGAAGAGGCCCTACAACCATTGTGGTAGTTAGAGCACCCCATGAAGCGCTTTCTGGTCTGCCTAGAACGTATGACCAAAATCCTACCAATCTTGCATTCGGGGCACTCGACTAGCCCGTTTGCAGGAGTATTTGTGCCTAGAATAACGTATTTTCCCTTCTTCTCTGACCAGGAAAGATAGCCATTCTTATCGTAGTATTGGCGTATCTCTTCTTTCATTCTTACAATTTTTTTATCCGTAATTCGAACAGAATTTCTCGCGCCTGATCTTTTTTCGAGCACAATTATATGGGAAATATTTTTTTTCATTGATATCATATAATCTGACTGATTAAAGAATAGTAATGAAGAATTTTTATATGGAATCTAGTCAGCGAGATTTGTGGAAAAAGTCTGTGTTATTGGTGCTGGCAGCACAAAATATGGTAAGCTGCAAGACAGTATCGTTGACATTGCACTCCAAGCATCCGTAGAAGCAATAGAGAGTGCCGGGATAGGACCAAAACAAATCCAAGCTGGATACATATCAAACGTATTTGGTATTGCAGACAAGCAAGTTCATCTGGGTCCAGTGATAATGAGTAATCTTGGCATCCCAGAAGTTCCATCATTGTCAATAGAGTCTGCATGCGGGAGTGGCTCGATATCATTTCGAGAGGCATATGCAAATATAGCTGCAGGATTTTATGATGTAGTTTTAGCAACTGGAGTTGAAAAAGTAACTCACACTGGTACTGAATGGACCACTACATACTTTTCTTATTGTTCTGATTTCTTTTATGAAGGTGGTGATGGAGCATCATTTCCAGGATTGTTTGCATCTATGGCAAGAGCATATCTTGCAGAGTTCAAAGCAACTGAAGAAGATCTTGCAATGGTTGCAGTAAAAAATCATGATAATGGTTTTCTCAATCCAAAAGCCCATCTTCGCAAAAAAATTACTATCGATGATGTATTAAACTCCGCAGTAGTCGCAAGCCCTCTGAAGCTATATGACTGCTGTCCATTTTCAGATGGCGCAAGCGCTGTAATTTTGTGTAGCGAAAAATTTGCAAAGGTTCATTCAAAAAATTACATTGAAGTAATTGGCTCAGGAAGGGGTGGATCACCTGCTGCACTGCAAGGAAGAGAGCACATTACTACAATTCCAAGTACCAAGATTGCAGCTCAAGCAGCATACAAGATGGCTGGAATCACACCAAAAGATATAGATTTTGCTGAAGTTCACGATTGTTTCACAATTGCCGAGCTAGTTGACACTGAAGATCTCGGATTCTTCGAAAAGGGAAAAGCTGTAGAGGCAGTACGAGAAGGAAGAACAAGACTCAATGCAGATATTTCTATAAATCCATCAGGAGGCCTAAAGTCAAAGGGACACCCAATAGGGGCAACCGGAATAGGACAGGTAGCTGAAGTCTTTGATCAATTGACAGGAAAAGCAGGAGAAAGAACTGTTAAAGATGCAAAAATCGGGCTAACACACAACTTTGGTGCAACTGGCGCAAGCTGCGCAGTTCATATTTTCAAAAGTGTATAATTTTGCTATCTAAAGAGGAATTTATCAATAATGCAAAGGTAGGAAAGATATTAACAAGAAAATGCACCAAATGTGGACATCCTCATCTGGTCACTACATACTTTTGTCAAAATTGTGGAAACAAGGGATTTGAGAATGTAGTAATTGATGGCAAGGGCACAGTAGCTACCTATACCATAATAACTGTCCCGCCAGAAGGTTTTGAGAAGGCTGTTCCATATGCCTGGGTTGTTATGAATGTCGACAATTCCGAGTTACGAATTTCTGGCTTTATGGCAAACATTAAATCGCCAGCAGATCTGCCTTTGGGTACAAAAGTTAAGATAACAGGATATGATGAACACGGAATGATAATCGAAAAACAGTAAACCAAATTTAGTAAGTTAATTAAAAAAAGCTAGATAATTTCTTTTATAACATTATCTGAGATCTACTCTTAATGTCAGTAGAGGTTGTGTGTGACAAGTGTGGATCTAAAATAGCAAACATGAGGATGTTAAAATCGATCAAGGATGTAATGAGACCATATAACAATAAATGTCCATCATGTGGTCAAACGCTGTCATCGTCGGAATTTGCTGTCGACGTTCAAAAGAACTGATCTAAAAAGTTTGCGTATAGATCAAACTAGTCACAAATCTTATTTACCGATGGCAAGTAGACTTGCCTATGGAACTGAGTGAAGACTTTGGTGATCAAAAACGAGGAGGAATTTTACAGTCTGCATCCAAGCGGGTAAGAATGATCTTTTCTGTAATGGCAAGCCCTAACAGAATAGATATTTTGAGAATCTTAAACTCAAAAGGCCCACTTACATATTCAGAACTAAAGTCACTTGCTGGATTCAAATCAAAGAAAGAAAGCGGCAAGTTTGCATATCATCTTCGAAAATTATTACGCCAGTCTCTTGTGGCCTTGAACAAGTCTGAGAGAAGATATACCATTACAAATTTGGGCAAATTAGTACTAAGTCTTGCCCGGCAGATCGAGGAACGCTCAATTATTGAGAGTGGCAAGATGTACGTACGTACATCGCATGAATCTATCGAGGAATTCAATTCTCATAAAATCATCCAGTCCCTTGTTCGGGAAGGGAGCCTGCCTCTTGAACTTGCACAGAAGATAACAGAGGAGGTTGAAAATCGTATATACAAATTCCAGACATCATACCTTACTTCTTCATTAATACGTGAAATGGTCAATTCTGTCCTTTTGGAACAAGGCCATGAGGACTATAGGCACAAACTAGCACGATTTGGTCTTCCTGGATATGATATACATGAAATGCTGACTAATGTGGATGGTATTCATAACGGGGTAGAAGGCATGCTGTTTAAGACAGGTCAAACCGTTTTCGGGGAGTATCTGGTATTAAACACATTACCCAAGGATGTCGCTGATTCCCATCTTTCAGGCGATATTCATATTACAAACGCCGGTTTGTGGTCACTTCTTCCTGATACCATATTTGTGAACATCAAGGAGTTAATAGACGAAGGTATCGACCTACGAGGCAAATTCTTGGGAGTGACAAGAAAGCCTGCTCCAAACTCTCTTGACGACTTGACCACGTCTCTTTCAATTATCACATCGCTTCTTATCAAGGAGGCCTCTCAGGAGGTTGTTATTGACGGACTGGTAGGATTATTACAAAAATATTCAAAAAATATGTCAGAAATTGAAGAAAAAATCACAAATTCTTTTGCCAAGATATCAACTGCGCCCAAATATGGAAAGAATGAGGCACTCGCATCGTTCAGAATTTCAATAGGCACAGAATCAAAAATTGTCGGCTCTATTCTTGCTGCCTATAAAAAATATGTAAAATCTACACCTTTGCCATCAATAGGCATCATAATAGATTATGAAAAAGGAAAGATTAGCGAATTTTCCGATATTCTGTCTGACATTATTGCACTAGGAGGGCGCGTAATGTTCTCAAAGGGACTGGCATCAAGTAAAGGCCTCTTTAAGGGAGAAGCAAAGAGCACTTCGGTCACCTCAATTAACTTACAATCTTTGTCGATCAATATGCCACGACTTGCGTTTGAATCAAACAAAGACGAAACCTACTTTAGGGCAAGGTTGGCATTGTTAATGAAACCTGCTCTAGCAGCAATGTCAATACGAAAAAAGGAGATATCTGATCTTACTCGTAGAGGGCTAAACCCAATACTTGCAAATAATACACAGTATATGCAAAAGGGTTCAGTTACATTAGTTGTAAATTTGCTAGGACTCAAGGAAGCAGTTTACGGAATCCTCGGTTATGAGAATAACAAGGCTGGGCAGGAAATCTTGGCAAAAGTTGTAACTACCGCTATTGAGGTGGCAGCCAAGAAAGGAAAAGAGATGGGTGACAATGTTACGATTTCTATAACTGAAAGTGATGCATCTTCCCGCTTTTCTTCATTGGATGGTGAAAAGTACGGTAAAATGTCAATTCATCCACACGTAGAAGGTGAATCTTATTCGGAAGGAGTTACTATTGATGCCTCAGAAATTGATGGAATGACTCCTAAGAGTGAAAAGGTAGCAGAATCTAACCATCTTTCAAAGATGCTTAACGGCGGATTACTAGTACAACTCAAGATTCCAGACGCAATGGATTCCTCAGGAATTAAAAAGGCAATAGAAAAAGCTGGAGAACTGTTAGGCTCGTTTAGGCCAGTCAAGAAGGTGCCTATTTGTAGCAATTGCGGGCTCAAAGAAGAAAAGATTGCAGAAAAATGTCCGGTATGTAAGTCACCTTACATACTAGCATAGAAAGCAACTCGAATAAAAAAATTAGAAAATATTATTGAATTTGTTCATAAATTTTCACAGAATTCTTTTACGATTATATTGACGCATGGCGATCTATTACTATGAAAATCATAATGGTGTCAACAAAATTGATGCAAAGCTCAGCAATACGAAAAAAAATTTTGCCGCAGACTTTATTTAACTCTCATTTGATACTGTTGAGGGGAGTAAAATGACAGATTTTTCACAAATAGAGAATTCGATCATCGATGTAAAGAAACGTGATGGTAGAATATCTTCATTCCAGAAGGATAAAATTTCAAACGCGATCTATAAAGCACTAGTAGCTTGCGGCAGGCCTGATCGTGGATCAGCCGATAAACTGTCAAATCATGTTATTGAAAAACTTGTAACTCATGGCTATTCGTCTTCAGCGTTACCAAGCGTAGAAGATGTTCAGGATATGGTGGAATCAACCCTAATTGATGAAGGATTGGGGGAGATAGCAAAGGCATACATACTGTATAGGCACGAACGCAGAAGAGTACGAGAGGAGAAATCAAAGGTACTTGAAACCAAGACTCTAGATTCTGTTGCCAAGAAATTTGATCTTAATTGTCTTAGAGTTCTTGCTTCTAGATATCTACTCAGAAACAACAAGGGCCAGATAACCGAAAGCCCTAGTGAGATGTTTGAAAGAGTTGCAACGCTTGTTGGAATATCTGATGTTCTAAAAGATCCATCTATCTTTAGTGTAGAGAGAGGTGATATGCAGAATACTGAAGAAGCAGCAAAATATTTAGACAAACTGGACGACTTTAACTGCAAATTCAAAATAGGAAAATATTACATCAGCAAATATCACTTTAGGTCACTCATACAGCACTACATCGACCTTGCCAAACGGGGCCAGATGAAGGTTAGCATCAAAGAATTTCTTACAAGGCTAGCAGCAAACAAGTTCGAACAACATGCTGAAAGAATCAACGAATACTATGAAATGATGGCTTCTCAAGACTTTCTGCCAAATTCTCCTACCATGATGAATGCAGGAGCACGACTTGGACAACTTTCTGCCTGTTTTGTGCTTGCAATGCCTGATGACATGGAAAAGATAATGAAATCATCTTCTGACGCTGCCTTGATATTCAAATCAGGTGGAGGCGTTGGTATCAATTATTCTGACCTGAGGCCAGAAGGGGATATGGTTGCATCAACATCGGGAGTTGCATCAGGCCCAGTCTCTTTTATGAATATAATTAACACTGTTACAGAAGTGGTCAAGCAGGGGGGAAAACGAAGGGGTGCAAACATGGGAATCATAGAATCATGGCATCCAGATATTGAGAAATTCATTACTGCTAAAACAAAGCCAGGTGTGCTAGAGAACTTTAATGTAAGTGTAGGAGTATGGGAAGACTTTTGGGAAGCGCTGGTAAATTCACAAGATGGCAAATACACACTACGAAGTCCTCTGGACAAGGCGCCAGTCAGAGAAGTGAATGCTCATCATATTATTGATTTGATAGCACTATCTGCATGGAAGAGTGCAGAACCTGGATTGATCTTCTTTGATGTAATCAACAAGTACAATGTATTTGCAAAGGCTCGCGGCACACCACTGCGTGCAACAAATCCTTGTGGGGAACAAAGCTTGTATCCATACGAATCCTGCAATCTAGGATCAATCAATCTATCTAACTTTGTAAAGAGAAAGGCAGATGGACAATACGAATTTGACTGGCAAAGATATGAAGAAGCAATTAGAAAAACAACCAGATTCCTAGACAATATAATCGATGTCAACAACTATCCAATTCCAGAGATAGATAAGGCATCTAAGGACTCCAGAAGAATTGGGCTTGGAGTGATGGGAGTTGCAGACCTGTTATTCAAACTAAGAATCCCATACAACTCACAAGAAGGATATGAATTCCAGGAAAAATTAGCCGAGGCACTAACCTACTATTCATCAGAAGAAAGCATTGCACTTGCAAAAACACGAGGACCGTTTCCACTTTGTTCAAAAACCGAATATCCAGAAGGAAAGATTCCAGTGGCAGGTTATTATGAAAAACCAAAGAATACTCGTACCTATGACTGGGATGCCTTGATAACAAAGATCCAAAAGCATGGAATCAGAAATGTTCTCACTACTACAGTAGCACCTACTGGAACCTTGTCCATGATTGCAGATTGCTCCAACGGAATGGAACCAATGTTTGCACTTGTGTTTGAGAAGCGAGTAACCGTAGGAAGATTCTTCTACACAAACAAGATATTTGAAGCAGTTCTCAAGGAACACGGTATATACAGTGATCAGTTGCTGGAAAAGATTGCAAATAACTATGGCTCAGTAAAAGGAATACCAGAGATTCCAGAATGGATGCAGAAAATCTTTGTTACAGCAATGGACATTCACTGGACAGATCACCTAATGGCTCAGGGCGTATGGCAAAGATGGATAGGAAATGCCATAGCAAAGACAATCAATATGCCAAATGATGTATCATCTGACGATGTAAAGGCAGCATATCTGTTAGCACATGAACTCGGACTGAAGGGAATCACTGTATACCGAGACGGCTCAAGACATGAACAGGTGCTTCACATGACAGGTGATGATGTACAAAAGACATTCCAAGTTACTCCTAGTACATATGTAACTGATTACATTTCAAAGAATATCACAAATGCCTATTTGAAAAGTCAGGTGGAACGAGCACTCCAGATTAAGATTCCAGAAAATGGAGTCATGCAAGTACAGCCAAAACTTACGGCCGAACAAATTGAAGAGATATTGTGTCCTACATGTAAAAATGCACTTGTGTTCGCAGAAGGCTGCAACATCTGCATTGAATGCGGATATAGTGGATGCACATCCGGATAGATCCACTACTCTCAAAATCAAAACTCTTTTAGTATCATCACTTACTGAAAACAGTGTTGCAGAAAAAAACTATCGGGATTGTTATAGGTGCAGCAGCTGTTGCGATTGCCGTTGCAATATTCTTTCTTGCTATGCAGCCTCAAGTGCAACCACAACCTCAGACTCAGGTGACACCCGATCCAAAACTTGGTCTTGTCATCATGCCGCTAACTGAGAGACCAACCCTTGATCAAGTGCATAATGCCTACATTCAGGCTGCATCGACAGGCATAGGTCGAAGCAATGTCTACATGTTATGGCCAATCATAGAACCACAACAAGGAACCTTCAATTGGCAAACCTATGATATTCTCATGGGCCTAAATAGGGAACAACATCTCAACGTCACACTCTACTTTTCTATAATAAACAACGATCAGCTTGGACCATTTCCAAATTGGGTGGGACAACCAAATCTTGATGCAAATCTAGCAAACCAGACAGCAAATGCACTTGACAAAATTCTATCAAGATACTACATTGTGGATTATGTAATCATAGGCGGAGATTTGAACATCTACTTTAGAGATCATCCAAATGACATTCCAAAATATGTAGACTTTTTCAACTCTGTTTATTCTCAGCTTAAAGCAAAGCATCCCAATGTCAAGTTTGGAAACTGGTTCTCGCTAAACGACTTGATAAACCACTATGACGGTAGCATGGTAAAAAAGCTAAATCAGGGCGACTTTGTGGCGTATTCCTACTCACCGGTTGACTTGCTATTTTACCAGACAAAGAGTCCCGACAGGGAATTACAAGATCTTCAAAATATGATGAATTATTCAGGCGGAAAAAACATTGCATTAATGGAGATTGGATGGAGCACGGCTAAAGCAGTTAATGGAACAGAGGATAACCAAGTAAAATTTATGAAAGACGTTTTTGACTTTTACAGAAAAAATGTGTCCCAGTTTGAGTTTATGACATGGTACAGGCAGTATGACAGACCGTTTGATACCTGCTATAACGGACTGAACACAAACGTATCTACTTCATTTAGTAACAGTATTCTCTTGAATAATACCGCAGCATATCTTTGTAATACGGGGCTGATTGATGATAACAACAACACAAAGCCAGCATGGGATGAATTTAAGAATCAAATACAGATGAGCCATACTTCTTGATTGCAAAAAAGTGAATCTGCTAGTTTGAAAACTCTATGTCTTGCAATCATTTCTCTGATTTTTACAAATTTTGTCTCAGCATACGCCACTTACGAGCCTCCGACAACCCAAGAGCAAAATCTTTTCAATCAATTGCTTGCTCAACTTGAGAAGACCACAGTTCCTAAGAAAGATGTAACAGACGTAATTCAGACATTTGAAAGGCCACTGATCACAAGTTTTCCATGCAATGCTAATGATACAAATAATTTTGTAGTGTCTGTAATCACTACTAGATTAGCTAAATTTGATGAAAATAATTCTCATCAGGATGTAGTTACAGGAGGGACCTATACATGGAACTGTCTTGTTACAACAGAAGCAGGCAAGGTCACGCTTCAATGCAACAACGAGCTTAGGCTTAATCCAGAAATTTTGTTAAATGGAACAGGTGTGAGCCCTATAGTACATCAGGTAGAAAACCAAGTAATTCTATATCATGAACTGCTTCATGGTCAATTAATGATTGATGCAATAAAATTTCCTGGTACTTGGAGGCATGAGATCTGTAACAAGACTCCCCAGCAAACAGTAGACTATTCGTATGCCGACTCTGATCATAAAATAATCAATCCCCTACAAACTCAGTTAGCATCTGAGCTAATGGAGGCACAAGGGGGAGAGGTAATTACTAAAAATATACTGCCCAATGATACCCAAAATGGAAGATTTGCAATCAAGGTTTTCAATATCAGTGACTATCCTCAGTTCACAACTGGAGGTGAGGTGACTCTTAGGGCAGTTAACATGGACTATACCAAATTTGGCTCTTTTAACAATACAGTTCTTTTGGAAGGCACACTTATCAATAAAACAGAATCTGGCATAGCGTGGTTTTATCTTCTTGATAATCAACCCAGCAAAGGACCTACACACAATTCTACTGATATCGTATGGGCAAAAAGAGTGGCAGGCCTGTGGGCAAATGGAAAAGTAAATGATTCTGATTTTTATAATGCGATACAATATGTGACTCAACAAAACCCCATCACATCAAATAGCGAATCCAGTGGAAATGTAATTCCTTATTGGTTAAAGAACACCGCTAATTGGTGGTTTGAGGGAAAGATAGATGATGCAACGTTTCTAAACTTGATTCAATATCTCATATCCAATAAAATAATTTCATAAAAACAGAACAATGCGGTCGCCGCGAATCAATATCTGAAATGCTGTTCTCTTTGTTTTCAGAATATTTTTTGTTGGATAACATACAAAGTAAAATAACATTGTGAAATTTAAAGATTAATTTATTCCAACAATCGGTATACGATAGAGTATTTGAGAAACCTGATCGAGAGTAATAACAGAGTAGCTACGATACCACTAGATGAAAATCTGGCTCTGGATACAATAAACGCTCGAAATTGCAAACTATCTTCTGACCAAATTCAGGTGCACGAAGATATGAAATTCAACACAAGGCAGGTATACGAAAGCAAGAACCGAGAGAGTTTAAAAAATTTCTTCTAGAAATGAGCGAAGGCGGGAAAAAACAATAAAAAAGGGGGATTACTGTTAAGACAAACCGAGGGAACCGTTTTCTTAAAAGTAATGATTATGATTGCAAAGATCGCAATGAGCCTTGAACGGCAGAGGATTCCCATCGCATGGACATTTTTTGAAGGCTTGGTATATGGTGACGAACAAGCCTCCTACACTTGCTATTGCACCCAAGGCCTCCCAGATGTCATTCTTGGACATACCCTTCTTACAAATAACCTGTATTTAAGAAATTCCTAATTTCGTGGATTAGGAAATCTGTACTTTCAGCAATATTGAAATACAGCGCGATCGGTTCTTTATTATTGCCTAATATACGATGTGATTCCTTTAATGATTTGCTATGGGCTTATGTTACAGATATTGCGAAGATAAGAAAAATAAGCCGCTGTAAGGCATTGGCTACAGTCATAGAAGAGCACATGAAGTTCATGGCATTGGCACAGCAAAAGAAAGGTCGAAAAGTTGGCGAGAAGAAAAAAGAAAGACGATGATTGGGTAGACGCTGCCATTGCAGTTGGAATTGGCGCGTTGGCTCTTTACTTTCTGAAGAAACTGTCCGAAGGCGCCCAACCTGAAACGCAGCAAACCTGTCCCTACTGTGGTACTGTAGCAGGAAAGTGGGCAAGAGCGTGTTCGAATTGCAGAAACACTCTACCACTCTGAGATTTATCTCCATGATTTAAGAATACAATACTTAAATTATCAATGAGGCTTATGGGCATACCTGCATGTGGTTGGCAATACGAAATACTTGCATGCTCCTTCTGTAAGAAAGGTCAGATAAGCTGTATATGGTTTCCGTCGGCAATAAGCATCAAGCGAAACATAACTGCATCCCTTCCGGGTAAAGGTTCTGTTAGCAAAAGCCGAAATATATGGATAGTAAAATCCGGATGTTCCGAGTGTGGAAAGTCGCAAGATGAAGTAGAAAAACAGTTCCAAAAAGAGGGTTTTGCATGATCGGATTTTTAATCCACAACTTAGAGATAACTAGAGACCATGGCTGAGATCATGAAGAAAAACTACCAGAGTGAAAAGGAGACTAGAAAACACATTGACAAGCAACTCGAAAAGATGGGTTGGATTGACAGATACATCAAAGAAGAAGTAAATTCAGTCAAGTCTAATTTTAAAGATAAAGAATACGTTCTTTCAAAGGGTCCTGGCGATGACTCGGGAAGGTTCATAGATTATTTACTATTAGCTGAAGACAACCGGCCTATAGCGTTCATTGAGGCAAAAAAATTTTCAGTATCTGAAGATAAAGGAAGGGCACAGGCAAGAACCTATCTAAACGATATCAGGAAACAGACAAATGAAAATCTGCCCTATTTTTTGACAAACGGTAGCAAGTGGTTACTCATAGATGAGGAAGGAATAGAGAGGCAGGTAAGCGGACCGTTTTCACAGTCGGATTTGATGAGAAGATCTGAGATGTACAAAAAGAGAGAGGATCCGACAAAAATCAACATCGGTATAGTCAACAGACCAAGAAGTGTTATCATAGTCAAGCAAATAATGGAACACGTTAAGAAAGGCCACAGATCAGCTTTGATTTCCATGGCAACAGGAACGGGAAAAACACGCGTTGCTATGTCCATGATAGATGTCTTGATGAGATCAAATATTGTAAGAAACGTTCTGTTTGTAGCAGATAGGATAGCCTTAGCCAATCAGGCAAAATCTGCTGGATTCAAGGAATTCTTTTCAGAGCCAGTCATAGATTTGAGAGATGATCCTAAAAGTTTTCCAAACGGCTTGTATGTCACAACTGTCCAAACTTTGAGGAGTGGGAAGAGCAACAAATTTTACGAAAAGTTCAGTCCGGGATTTTTTGATTTGATCATTTTTGATGAGGCACACAGATCAATTTACGATCCTAACAGGGAGGTGCACAGATATTTTGATGCCATAAGAATAGGATTGACGGCTACACCATCGAAAGCAGAGAACAAGAACACTTTTGAATTATTCCAATGTCGGGGAGATAAGGCAACGGTTGAATACACTTACGACGAGGCAATAAGAGATGGCATCCTGGTTCCATACAATGCAGAAATCATAGACACTCAAGTACTCTCGTTGGGAATCGAGGGTGCAAAGCTCTCAAAAGATCTTCAAGATCAGTTGAGGCGACAGGAGGAGGATCCCAGATACATGATGCTTCCAGGATCAACATTTGCCAAGGTGTTCATGGATGACAAGACAAATGAACTGGTAGTAAGAGAATTTCTTGATAGGTGTTACAAGTCAGACGAGGGCAAACCTGCCAAGACCATTTTCTTTTGTGCAAACATCAATCATGCCAAACACATCAAGAAGATCTTCAACAGACTCGATCCTAAACTGAGCAAAGATGTCCAAATCATAGTCTCTGAGATTTATCGATACACGGATGAAATCAACAGGTTCAAGCTTGACTCAGAACCAAGGGTTGCCCTTTCAGTGGGAGTGCTGGATACAGGTATTGACATTCCGGAGGTGTGCAACTTGGTCTTTGTCAAACCGGTGTTCTCTGGCATCAGGTTCTGGCAGATGGTGGGCAGAGGCACTAGAAACCTAGAATCATGCAAGAACAAGGATTGGCTTCCAAGCCAACAAAAGAACGACTTTTTAATTCTGGACTTTACGATGGGAGGCCACTCTAACGTCAAGTATCACAAGCTCAAGGAATCCATAGAAAAGAAGGCTGGGGCAGATGTTCTGACAAAGATTTTCCTAAACAGAGTTGAATTGCTGAAAAAGAATCTAGACCCGAAACAGAAAGAGTTCATAGAAGGAAAGATCATTGAAGATATCAATTCCTTAAACAAGGATTCGTTTATTGTCCGGGAAAAGCTTCCAATAATCAAAAAGGTAGTCTCCAGAAAGTTTGATCTGAAAACCCACATTGAGGAACTAAAGAAAGAGATAGCCCCACTCATTGCGCTGAATCCAGGTGCAAGTCCGCTAGTGTCAGCATTCATTCTTCAAGTAGAGAAATTATTTGGCTATGTGTTGGAAAAAGACAATGAGAAGATCTACAAGATCAGAGAATACGTGCATGAAAAGATGGAGAACATTCTAGAGAAAGACCATCTAGAAAGTGTACAGGAAAAAAGAGACGACATATTGAAAGTTTTCCAAGAAACATTTTGGGACGGATTGTCTTTTGATGATGTTGAGTTCATCATACGAGAACTAGCACCGCTCATGATCTACTATGAAAAGAATCCCAAGAAGATCATACAGGTGGATGCTCCAGATTTGGTTTTGAGTGTGGAAAGATTCCAGCACGAAGTCAAAGAAGATGAAGAGCTGAAAAAGTTCATAGAATCTAATCCATTTATGAGAAAAATAAAAGATGGTGAAGGAATTACTTCTTTGGAGCTTCTTAAACTGGAAGAAGAACTGAGCAAGATCAGGCCAGGGATCACAATTGAGAATGTTCAAAGAATTCAAAAGATGGATTTCCTACTATTCTTGAGACAGATACTCGGATTGAGTCAGGAGTACGATCCTCAAGAGATGATTGAAAGAGAGTTTGATAAACACATCATCGAGAAGAATCAGAATTACAACTCGGGGCAGATAAAATTCTTGCAAGTGTTAAAGAAGGTTTTTGCAAGGACAAAACACATAGAATTGAAGGACTTTACTGTACCGCCGCTTTCCAATGAAAGGCCGTTAGATAAGTTTCAGACCTCGGAACTCCAGAAGATCGTAGTAGAGTGTAATAAGATTAAGATGAAATAAGTGGTTAACTAGAGGTTAACCCATTAACTTTAAATGCTGACGAGTTCATGGTTTTATCATGTCTGCAATAGGAAAGTCTCTTGGAAACAAGGTAGTTTTGGCCAAAATCCCGAGGGAAGAATTTTCTGAATTCCAACGATATTGTGAACATAACGGAGAGACCATTAATTCCTCTCTGAGACGAATGATACAATCAGAGATAGGGAATCCACATCCGTCAAAAATAGCAGGCAAGAGTGTGTTTCAATACAACAAAAATAAGGATAATTTTTCCTGGAAGGTGGTTCTGGATGATGGTGCATCATTTAGCATTGATGACGATCTACCGGCAAACTCAGTAGAACAATTACTTGAATCTATAATGAAAGCAGCTGAAGAGCGTAATTCTTTCATTAAAAAAACCAACATCGATTCTGTTTCATTTCCAAACAAATTAGTGAGGAAGAAAAAATGAAAACCGAATTACTATCCGATTGGAAACAAGTGAAATTAATTGATGTTTCCTTAGATAAAGGACAATATGGTTCTGGAGCAAGTGCTATTGATTATAATTCTAAAAAGCCAAGATACGTAAGAATTACTGATATAGATGACGAGGGGCAGATCAAAGATGATGGTTTAAAATCTCCAAGTGATGTAGAGGAAAAATATTTTCTAGAATACGGGGATTTCTTATTTGCAAGATCTGGTTCTGTTGGAAGAACATATCTGCATGAAAAAAAAGATGGAACCTACCAATATGCAGGTTATCTAATAAGATTTAAGTTAAATCAGAAATTGATTTTACCGAAATACCTCTATTATGTAACGAAGTCAAAATTTTATTGGGAATGGATTGAGAAGCAACAAAAATCTGTAACTATATCTAATATTAACGCTCAACAATATGCAAATTTCAAGTTCTTATTACCATCCATTCTTACTCAAAAGAAAATAGTATCAATCCTCGAAAAAGCGGAAAAACTAAAAGAAATGCGTGATGAAGCAGATCAACTGACAAAGGACTTTCCGAAAGCAATTTTCTCAGAAATATTTGGAAATCTAGCAACTAATCCTAATTCATGGCCATGTTATCGTTTATCGGAGTTAACCGAACTTAGAGGGGGAATACAACTTTCAAAAGAAAGAGCACCAAAATCACATGCAAGACCATATCTCACGATAAGGAACGTATACGCTGGTAGATTGGACCTATCTGATGTTAGACAGATGGAAGTTAGTGATAATGATCTTGAAAAGTGGTGTCTAAAATCTGGCGACTTATTAGTTTTGGAGGGGGGAGATCGTGATGATGTTGGAAGGACTGCAATCTTTCAAGGAGAATTAGAAAACTGTGTACATCAAAATCATGTTTTTAGAGTGAGAGTGAATCAAGATTTTCTTATGCCTGAATTTCTTATGTATTACTTAAACAGTGATTTCATTAAAGCCAAATTCTTTGTTATGGCCAAAGCTACTACTGGAATTAACTCAATTAACATGACTCAATTAAAGTCAATAGAAGTGATCTGTCCACCTATGGAGTATCAGAAAGAATTTTTTCATGTTCTCGAAAAAGTAGGTACACTAAAAAATATACAAAAGCAATCAAAAGATAATGTTAATAATCTATTTGACAATCTGATGCAAAAAGCATTCAAAGGAGAATTAGCATGTTAGATGCAGATCTAAAATCAAAGATAAACTTGCTTTGGGACAAGTTCTGGAGTGGAGGAATTTCAAACCCATTACAAGCCATCGAGCAGATGTCTTATCTTATTTTCATGAAGAGACTAGAGGACCAAGATGTTGCAAGAGAACAGAACTTGAAACTTTTGGATGGAAAATATGAATCGGTATTCAAAGGCAATGAAGATTGCAAATGGTCCAAGTGGACAGAAATGCCTGCTGAAAAAATGTTTGAGCATGTAAGAGACAAAGTCTTTCCATTTCTGAGAAAGTTGAATGGTGGAGAAAAATCAATCTACAGCAAGTACATGAAAGACGCCAGCTTCACGATTCCCAAGGCATCGCTTCTGGCCGAGGCTGTAAAGATAATCAACGACATGCACATAAAAGAACAGAACAGAGATGCACAAGGCGATCTTTACGAATATCTTCTGAGTCAGCTCCAAACCGCAGGCAAGAACGGTCAGTTCAGGACACCAAGACACATCATCAAAATGATGGTAGAAATACTAGATCCGAAATATGGAGACAAGATATGTGATCCAGCATGTGGAACGGCTGGCTTTCTTGTAGCTTCCTATGAACACATTTTAAAAAATAACACCTCGAAAGATTTGGTCAGAGAAGGAAACTTTGCCGGAGACAAGATGAACGATGTTCAGTGGGAGATTCTGAGAGAGGAGAGCTTGTATGGATTTGATTTTGACCAGACCATGGTGAGGATTTCTCTGATGAATTTGATGATGCACGGAATTACAAATCCCAACGTGGATCAGAAAGACACTTTGTCCAAGAGATACAACGAATCAAATTACTATGATGTGGTTCTGGCCAATCCTCCGTTCAAAGGCAGTATAGATGAATCGGAAATTGGAGAAAATTTCAGGACACACACAAAGAAGACAGAGCTCTTGTTTTTAGAATTAATGTACAATCTCTTAAGAAACGGTGGAAGATGCGCAGTCATTGTTCCAGACGGGGTTTTGTTTGGAAATTCTAAAGCCCACAAAAATATACGGGAAATGTTGTTAGAGAGATGCAGACTTGATACAGTGATATCTATGCCGTCTGGAGTCTTCAAGCCATATGCGGGTGTGTCTACGGCAGTTCTGTTTTTCACAAAAGGAGAGCCAACAAAGGAAGTTTGGTTTTACGACATGGAAAATGATGGGTTTAGTCTAGATGATAAGAGAGTTCAGATTGAGAAGAACGATATACCAGATATAATTGGGAGATTCAAGAACAGACGAAAGGAAGATAATTCTGATAAGAAGAAGAAGCATTTCTTCGTTCCAATTAAAGAAATCAAGGATAACAATTACGATCTGAGCATTTCCAAATATCGAGAGATTGAATATGAAGAAATCAAATATGACAAACCAGAAATAATCAAGAAGAAAATTTTGGATTTGGAGACTAAAATTATTGAAACATTAAAGGATATGGAAATAAATTGAAAGAATATGTTATTTGAAAAATAGACTAAATTCTCTTGTTAAATAAATCGTCAAAAAGTTTTATTAAATAATCGGTGAAAAGAACTACTTTGATGGCTTCTTCTTTGGTGTATTCTACTTTTTTGTGGCCAGGAGGATTCCTTAACCAATTGAATGCTCCCATAAACAAAAAGTATAATCCTTGTTCTTCGGCAGCGACTGTCCTTTTGAAAACTCCTTTCTTATTGGCTTCTGTGATAAGAGCTGCTCCAGTGTAAGTATCAGGTAAGCTCAATGTTGATCTAATTCTTGTTTCTAATGTTAGTAGTGCCTCACTTACGGCTTTTCTGTATGGTTGATTTATTTTACAATCTTTTACTAATTCAGAATCTATATTGAATTTTGCAAGTGGTAAATCGTAGGGAGATTTTTCCTCTTTGTTTTCAGAATTACCATTAACTATGATGGGTTTCTTTACGGCAACTCCATTTCCAAAATCAAACTTTGCCATAATATCTCTGAAATCCTTCAATTCTTCTTCTCTTCCTTCTTTCTTTAAAACTGAATGAACATCTATGCCTTCCAGTGAGGCCACTACATCTACAGCTATTTCTTTTGAAATAGAATTTCCAGTCTTTTTCTTTACTGCTTTAATTTTTTGGTAAATAGTTGGAGTAGCCATTTTCTTTAATAATTCCTGTCTTATGGTTTTACTTGTTGTCATATTTGATCTAAAACCTCTGCTCGTGAACTTTCTTGTCGTCTTTTTCTACAGTTTTGATTAATCCTTTGCGTCTCAACAGGGACAAGTTAGAATTAACATACTCTACTGACTTTTGCAATGTGGTTGCAATTTCTTGTGTAGTTTTATCATCACATAGATCGTAAATTTTCTTTTGTTCTGAGCCTTCCTTGAGTAATTGTTTTTTTGCTTCTTGTATCTTGTCGTTATTTGAAAGCATCAGCATAGCTCGTATGTCTTCTAGTAAATCTTGAATTGCAGATAGTTTTTCGTCAGACATTTGGTCCACCCTCTGAAGTCTGTTGTTCTAATCCTGTTTCTTTATTAGATTCCTTCTTCTTTTTTCTCAACGTTGTTTGCGTAACATAAATTTGGTTCTCTGTCTTGTCTAACAATGCTGCAATATCTGCTGCTCTAAGACCTGCTTTTGTAAGCATTTCGACCTGCTCATTTACTGATTTATCTTTGACTAGACTAAACGCTAGAAGTTTAGTAATAGAATCAAGCTTCTTTGCTAAAACATCAAATTGTTTCTCATCCATTTTGATTACCTTCTAGTGTTTCAGGTTGTACTGATGCTGATTGAGGTTGTTCTACTTTTTCTAATTGCTTGATATCGGTTTGTACTAGATTGGTCCATTCCGCAGGCACATAATCCAACAATCTTTTTGGTGGTTTACCGCGTTGTCTTTCAATGAGATCAGAATCTTCCAATATTTTCAAGAAATTATACACGGGAGTTTTTGTCAGGCCAGTCGCTTTTACTATGTCATCTGCTTGCCTATTTCCATCTATAAGCACCCATATTTTCTTCCTATCCTCGTTCGTAGCATATTTTCCTAATTCTCTCTCAAGATTAGCGCCATTACTCATGATTAGTATCTTTGACATTTTCCTTAATTCCTTGAGAATTTCCTCCTCATTGGCCATGTGATTCTACCTCCGGTTGAGCACTTGTTGTCTCTGGCTGTTCAGTTTTCTGACTGTTGTTTTGTTTTGTAATCTGTATCTTGATGCCAAAATCTTCTAAATCAAATGATCTTTTGAATCTACTTCCCCCCATTGCTGAAATCGATTCTCCTAATCCTGATTTTTCCCATTCTTTCCAATAGTTTGCAACTGTTTGATGCGATACTCCTCCTATTGTTTTTGCTATTTCTTGTGTTCCCTTTGTTCCGTCACTAAGATGATAGATCAATTTCTTCAAATCATTTGGGAGCAGATTTTCTAAGAGAGATTTTACTTCCTTTATTCCAGAAATTTTTATCCACTTCAGAATCTCCTTCAACAATCTTGTCTGTTCTGCTTCTTCGCTCATTGTTCGCCAGCTCCTACAGTTTCCGTAGTTTGACTTTGTTCTTTATTTGTCTCTGGTGTTGTTTTTGTTGGAGGTGTCTCTATTCCAAAATCTTCCAGGGAAAAAACTCTCTCGTAACGTCCCTTGTGTTTTTCTGATGGAATAACCAAGCCTTCGACATTCCATTTCTTCCAATAACTTCTAACTAAAAAATCACTCACACCGGCAAGATCTGCTATCTCTTTTGTACCTCTACCGTCACTATATTGATAAACAATTTTTTCAGTGTCTTTTGCAAGCAGTTCTCTTAGGACTTTCTTCGCTAACTGTGCACCCTCAAACCTCTTCCATTTTACAAGTTCTTCTAACAATTCGATCATTCGTTGATTATCACTCATTGGCTACCGCCTCCTAGTTCTGCTTCTGTTGGTTGGCCCTCTGGTTTTTTGTACGGCTTCCACTCTGACGGTATTTCATTGAAAGTGTCAGGCCTTTTTGGATATCCTCTCTTTGGCATACTGACTAATCCCAGTCTCTCCGCATCTTGGACAAAATATTGGACTGCTCTTAGAGTGACACCAATTCTCTTGGCGATCTCCTCATTACTCAGGTTGCCATCACAAAGACGCCATATTTCCTGGCGGGCAGGAGTATTAGCAATCTTCTCGAGATCCTGTTTATACGAATCCCTAGCCAATCTGGCTATGTCCATTCTAATCCAATGAATATCCTCGCTAATGGCTCTCAGTAAATCTATTAAGGCTTGTTCTGACATCTAAGATATTATGAAACAGTTACATATATATATATTTCGTTTTAATCATCGGATTTAGATGTAGACTTAATTCAGGCATATTGACTCGTTTACCGGTTCATTGGCAGGGAATAGATTTGACTGGAATGGCATGGGATTCAACGAATTAAGGAAGACACTGACTGGATTTGCTTTACGAAGTTTCATTGAATATGTCTCGGCAAAACCTCTCAAAGGTCCTGTTATGACAACGCTCCTTTCTCTCGTAGACATCAAGCAGTTCATCTATGTTGTTTCTTTTCCAGTTCTGATATTTTGTTTCATACAGTCTACTTGCCAGTCTCCTGTCTGCAAGCATGTCCTCCTCCGACATGACATGCCAGTTTTTTGATACATAGCCTACAACATATCCAAAGCTGTCAATCTCGTAGAGCATTATCTCCCCGAATCTGGAATCGGGTCGTAATTTCATGCCTCCTTCCTTACCTAAAGTTTTGCTACCAATGACCGTGATATTTGTTTTAGTCTGATTAGGATTACCCTCATATCAGAAATGCATTAACACTTGGGTACCCCAAGTACTTGGGGTACCAGCTATAACATCTCAAGGGAATCAAGATAATTTAGTTTCTCTTTATAGTAAGTGTGAAGGGCAGAATCTATAATAACAAAAATGTCGAATTTGTATTGATTGAAAAAAATTGTCATAGATGAAAACATGTCACTGTCAAATAAAGAACTGGAGAAAAATCCAGAATTTGCAAACACGAAACATGAGGTTGGTGTGGGTGCAAAGGATGAAAAAATCCTTGAAATTGCTAAAAAAGAAGGATGGACTATTGTAACCAAAGATAAGAGGTTCACATTAGATCTTTTGATTGAGGGCTTAGAAGTTTGGTATCACGATAGTAAAGGACAACGCCACAAGCTCAAAGTAGTAAAGATCGATTAATTGATGGCCTTTCGAAGATTTTTCATTCATAAGACAAGTGAAAAGACCATTGAGAACAATATTCTGGCAGATATTACAAATTGGATACGATCCCATTTATCAAGACAAGTCACAATAATTTCACCGACCCAAAGACAGGAAAGAGGTCTTGGATTTGATGACCTTATCGAAGGTCTTCCACCAGGCTTGACAGTTGCCCTTCAATTCAAAAGACCTTACTCATATGACTCAAGTAGATATTCCAATTTTGCGAAATTCATTATAGATACCTCTCAGTTACAAATTTTACTTTCGCGTTTTAATCCCGCCGAAGCTTACTATGTTTTTGTCCCTTTACCAACAACTCATGAAGTTATTGTGAATAGATCAAATTTGTTGAATATTGGAGTAGCTTTGGACGTTTACGATGTGCCTAACCGAACAAAAACAGGTCAACGTACAAGAGTTGTTCGGGTAACTAAATCTGCATTGGTTCCAAGTGTGCAAATCGCAGACCCCAGAAAATTCGAATCCGCTAAAGCAGGAACATTGAAAGACTGGTGTTACAGTTTAGAAAATAGAGATTTTTTTAAAAAAGGTATCCGATCGCGGGATAAAGATCGAAAACCATCAAGGATCAGAGATATTTACTTCATTCACATTAGTGCTGAACGTTATCATGTGGAACTCTTCTAGTTTCTGATCGACTTTGCTCATTTCTTTCTTTTCTTTGGTTTTCGTTTTTGATTTGCAAGTTCCTCCTTGACCTGACGTTTAACTTCCTGTCTTATCAGATCAGAAAGTCTGCTTTCCGGAGTTTCCTCGGGTAGTTTTCTCCGGTCTTCCGATTCGAGATATTTTTCCAATATTCTCATTATCCTGCCTATCAATTCCTCAAGGACGTCCGTAAGGTAGTTTTGTATGAGGAACCTGGCTTCAAATTTGTGCTTTTCAAACGCATGAAGGTTTTTGTGCCAGTTGTGCCAATTTTCAGTCCAGTCTTTTTTATCAAAATTTGCTGCCTGTTGAGACAATTTTTTCCAGACGGTGAATAAATCTTCGACGGGCAAGGACTCTTTCTTTTTGTAAAATTCTATGTGTTCGTCCACCGTTTTTCTTGTTAATTCATAAAGATCTTTGTATTCTTCAAACATCAAATCATTATTCTTTCTCATTAAATTAAATCGGGTTGTACGATCCATTTGTG
Organism: Nitrosotalea sp.; assembly: GCA_050749405.1. GTDB lineage: Archaea > Thermoproteota > Nitrososphaeria > Nitrososphaerales > Nitrosopumilaceae > Nitrosotalea. The sequence continues at coordinate 394,101 of JBOGRD010000001.1, read as the reverse complement.
CTAACCATTAAAAAAAGACTTTCAGATTTTGGCTTCTACTGATCCCTCAGATATTCTGCGAAAAGTGGGTGAAATAGAGAATATTCCCCACGTTCTTTTCTTAAGAGCAGTTCACTCTGCTCAAGACGTGAGAAAAATGTATTGGCTCCCTTGAACTTTGGAAAATCACTTGCCGAGACAATCTCAGAACCACACTTGGCTATCTTGATCAGTAGCTCTCTCTCCTTAGGAGCAGCATTCTTGAATTTCTGTTCAAAAACCGTTCTGAAAAGGGAAGCCCTAATCTTGGGCCAATTCTGTTCCAATGACTTCATGTTAACCATTTTTATATTTTCAAGTCTGGACAAAAGTTCAAACATGACGTAAATGACAAAGTATGGATGTCCCTGAGTCTTTGTAACGATTGACTCCATGACATCGTCATTGACAACTATACCTTGCCGGGTGGAAGCAAGTCTTTTCCGAATTCCTTCCTTGGCCTCGGCTAGCGTGAATGGGGCCAAGTTGAACTGTGTAAAGAACCTAATCATAGGTTCTGCCGATTCAGCAATCGCAGTTAACAAGCCTGTTGGTGCTGTTACGACCAGCGAGTAATTGCATCCTCGGTGTACTAGTTCCTGAAATGTTGTTCTAAGATTCAGGTATGAGGAATCATCGGATTTAATAGGGAAGTAATGTAGATCATCTAAGAAGACAAACGCGATTTCTGTACCTTTGGGTTCGAGATGTTTCCACCATAGATTCTCAAGAGCTTCGAGAAAATCTGGCGATGATGTAGCTTTTTCCCTTTTTGCTTTGATAACACCGGTGTTAAGTTCAATATCCCACTTCTTGATCTCTTCCATTATCTTGGTCCTGATTCCTTCCGTCGTGGCAACTGTTGTTCGCACGCTTCTCAAGAAATGATTGGTGAAATCGTCCCAAGTTCTACAGGATTGAGGTGATAGGGCCAAGAAGAAACTCGTACACTTGATTGTGTCTTTGAGTTCTTCGAGAGCTATCTGCTTGAATTCATAGAGAAGAGATGTCTTACCCATCCCCCAAGTTCCTAGGATGGCATAGTTTATGGGTGCAGGTGGATCAAGTTTGGCCGAGTTAAAGGCAGCTTTTCGGAAGTCATCTATTTCTGACTTGCGTCCTGCAAAGAATTGAGGCTGGGCTGGATGCTGTGGCACGAAGGGATTCAGAACTTTGTTATTTTTGTTATGATTGTTATTTTGCATATATTATCATCCTACTCATTCAGCCTATAGCGTTGAATTTTCGCTATCCCCCTGCACGCACGATGGATAAGATGACCTCCGTAGTACAAGCCTTCGTTTGGGTACACCTTTCTCCCGCATATCGCACAAGTCTTAAAGGCCGTGTTATTTCTGTTATGATTGTTATTTTAAAAGTATTCTAATCCAAGGGTTCTGAAGGTTCCAAAATCAGGATAATTCAGAGACCCTCAGAAAGTCGGACAAGTCTCTGTTTCTCACTCTCTTCTTTTCTAATCATCTTGTTATACCTCTTTAGATTCAGGTATCGTACAATGCTGCTTTCAAGGATATCACCCAGTATCTCAGGTCCCAGTGCATCAAGCTCCCAAGACTTGTCACCATGTCTTGATACGTACTTGACTGTTCTGGTATCTGATCTCTTGGTCGGGTTGGGTGGTAAACCGTACCTGTCTACCTGATCCCGGGTGAGTGCAATCTTTTCTATTGTGACACGAGCATGAAACTGGGACATTCTCTCTAGTATGTCACGTACCATGTCCTCTCCGCTTGGATCATGGTCTCCAAGGTATAAAATAACACAACTCTTCTTGTGGGCTTGATACAGCTGCTCTGATATGCGTTTGGCAGAATCAAAGACCGCGCTAGCAGAGGAATAGCCGCGGTTTACAAGAAGACGAACATGATACTTTTTTGTGATTGGTTCGAGCACTCCAGATAACGCATCTTTCTCTGTCCAGACCTCGACATAGTTATCCTGGTCCTTCCATCTGTCAAGTCGGTACGAGTATGCAGCTCTGCTGACAAACTCTTTCATGTTTTCAAAGTCGGCAGGAATCCTTGGTACTCTTATCCTGTCCTCTATTGCTTCCCAGTCAACTATCCCTGCCATCCTAGCATCTGTAAGTAGCCTGCTGAGTCTCTTGTACTCGTTCTGCAAGTTCTCTATGATGTTTCGTGATACCAGCTGATAGTAAAGCTGTCTTAGTGTCAGTGAATAACCCTTGCTTTGGTACTCGGAAATAACCTGACCTATCTTTTCCAGTAGGAGTGTTGTCTTGCCGCTAAATCTCTTATTGACGAAATCAATTCTTGTCATTAGAACAAGTGCAGATCGTATTACGGCAACAAGATAATATTATTTTTGAGCAGATAATGGTACAGTATGATATCGTAAATAGACTATCAACAGGTTTAATATTATATCACGCAAGGATGTCTAGATCCTAAGGTTCACCAGTTCAAGAAAAAAAGAAATTCAAAGCTAAAAATTCAATATAATAAAGGGTGCAGTCTTGTGCAGTCCGGGTATCATTGTGCAGTTTGGTGCAGTAATGGTACCAACAACATATCTTTCAGACAAGGTGCAGGGCCATCTCAAGTGTATCCTTGCATGCCTTTTCTGCAGAGGAGTCGCTATCAACCAGCGTGAGGGGTGTCGTGATGCCCCTAAATTCCTTGAGACCCTCGGTTGATATTACATGGGCCCAGATTCGACCATTTGCAATGTTTTTTACAAAAAGAATCACAGATATGCCATTTTTCATTGCAGTCTTAATCTCTGCCAAAAGTTTGTCTTTACCTATCCATCTCTGCTTTGTGGTACCATCAACCGAGAGGGTTAGCGACTTGAAAGCACCTATGCATTTTACCTTACCATCGATATGAAATTCAAAATCAGGAGTTCCATTAAGAAGGCTGCACTTGTGATCCTTGCCTCGTAAGGAAAGATACTCCGAGAACCGTAGCTGTTCCTGGTTTCCCATCTCCCGGTTACGAAGGCCGTCTTCTCTAGTTAGTCGGTGGGTTTGATTGGACTTGCCTTGGTCATTTCTACTGATGTCAGGCTGTGATTGTACATCTACATCCAAAGGCTCTATTGTCTGTGTTTCTTTTGATGGCAGCGTTAGTGTATCTTTGTTTGTGTTAGCTTCATATTCTGATTCCAGATCAAGGAGATCCAAAAAGACACCGAGCCTGTCAAGAAATGATTCTACATGCTGCACAAGTTTTGTCTGTTTATCGGCGTAATCTTTGTTTTCGGTGAGCCAAAAGTCATATCGGTCAATAATCGTGACAAACTGTTTATCCTTAGCATCCATCTTGGTCTTTACATTGCACACAATCTCTTCTGTATGGTCTATTCTTCTTTCTAGCCTTTCTAATGACTTGTCCACAGACGAAAAGTATTCTGCCAGCATCTTGGTCACAACGGTATTCTCACCCAATAATTTTTGCACACCGGCCAGTCCCTCTTTTACTGGTTTGAGAATCTCTTCTGCCTGTTGATTTGCTATCTTTACTACCCCAATCTTATCATATGTGGTTAGATCAGAATGCTTGATCATCGTGTGATACAACCACCAGCAACCAATTATAGATACTACAAGCGAGCCAATCCAGATAACTACAAAACTGGATAGAGTTGTTGATTGGCCAAATAACTGACCATAGATCATTAGTAGCACAAATGATATCGTAAGAAAAATTCCTGTAATAGAGAGTATCCTTCTCATGGACTCTCTTAGTGTATCTTTACTTAGGTGGCTTCCAACATCCAGTATAACATAGAAGGTGATGATCCCAACAAGTCCTTCTGTTGCTATGTTCAATTGGTTTGCATCTAGAGATGTCACTGCATTGAAAATATGGTTATTATTTAAGGTCAAAAATTTCTCAATATCCCCTTAAATGCTTCACGCTTTTTGTAACCCATGAGCAATTCTGGCACAATAACGGTGGAAAAAAGTCTCATAGAAAACCTGTTGCAACGACTCGAAGATCTTGAAGAAAGGTTACGCACCTTTGAGAAGCGAACCTAGGATATCTTTGATCTCTGATATCTCATGTTTTAATTCCTCAAGCCTTATCGTATCCTCTTTTGGTTCAATAGGAGAACCGCAGGAGCTGCAGTACTTTTGGCTTGGATGATTTGATATTCCACAACGCGGGCAGCTTACAGTCTGTGGTCTAGTAGCTTCAGGCTGCCTTCCGGCATAAGCCTCCATTATCTTGTCTTTTAGTGCAGTACCTGATATGTGGATGTAAATGCGGGGCATCTTGGAGCCTAGCACCCAGCCGTACTTGAGGCAGAGCTGTGATTCTGAAAATCCAAGTCTTGCATCTCTGCTTGCGGCAGAGTGTCGAAATATGTATGGGCAGATCTCTTTTTTGATTCCAGCCTCTTTTGCAGTCTTGCGCAAAATCTTGACACATGCAGCATAGGACCAAGGATGGTATCTCTTGTTGTTGCCAAGGTTCAACCACAGGTAGGCATTTGGGTCATCGCGGAAGGGATGGATCTCAAGCCATCGTGTAAGCCGGGATACTGACTTGACCAGATAGACTAGTCTCTCTCCAGTCTTTCCTGCAAGTCTGCATGTGAGGTCTGTACCATCAAAGATGAGATCCTTTATCTTCATTGTAAGTATCTCGCCTGGCCTTGGACCAAGCTCATCGTACAGTGCGATAAAGGCAGCATACATTGGATGTGTGGTATGTTTTAGCAGGGAACCAAGCTCGTCTTCTGTTACAAGCTCTGATGGTAAAAACCTCTCATGCATCTTGATTGTTGTCGAGAGGTCCTCCACTTCTGGAGGATACTTGTGCAACCTCTTCCAGCTTGTATACTGGTCAGGAGGGGCCCTCAACCACTGATAGAATCTTTTTATTGTGATTATAAAGTCCCGTCTTGTGCTTGGAGCGTATCCCTGGTATTCGTTAAGCCATATTCTGAATTGTTCCAGGGCTTTTCTGTCGGCTCCTGCAAGTGTGGAATTGTATTGTCCCAGTCTGTCAGATATTGTCTTTAGATGATAGATGTACTTTGCAACTCTGCCCAAGCTTATGCCTTCTGATCTGAGCACATCAGTAAAGCTTACAATTACTTTCTTGTCAGATTCATCTAGATCACAAGACTTGATGTAATTTAGTGCCTCCTTGACTCGCTTTTGATAGTTGTGAATATCTAGTCTTTTTCTAGTCTCCATCGTACCAAAATTGTTGCGTTGTTTATAAGGTGAAAAAGAACTAGAGTTCAAGTAACAATGCGGTCGCCGGGATTTGAACCCGGGTAACGGGCTTGGAAGGCCAGTGTACTAACCAAACTATACTACGACCGCTCACACTGCCAATCTTACACCTACATAATAATTCTTTTTTCACACTCGTATAGTATGCGAGAAATAATTATGTGAGCTTCAAGAGGGCTCTTGTCAACTGATATCATCTTGTCAAAATACTTCTTGGTATCATCAGAAAATTGTCCCTTTGCAAAACCTCCAACCACAAGACATGTGTCTTTATCTGTTTCTTCTGCAAGCTGTTGATAAGAAGACAAGGTCCCTTTGCTTGAGAGCCCAATTACCCGCTTTGGACTGATTTTTTTGATCAGATCACCGAAATTCATTTTTTTTATCTCAAGCAGCTTTTTACCGTTTTCTTCGATCTTACCTTCAGAATATAATTTCTCGATGAGGCCTGCAAATCGATGATAGGACTTTGGTAGTCTTACTGACTTGTCAAAGAATATGGTCCTGTCATCAACTGTGTGTATGAAGACTTGGAATCTATTTTCAAAATAGATGGGTATGCTGCAAGCCTCAAGAAGGCAAAAATGTACCAAATCAGGTCTGCCTCTTTTTATCTCGTTTTTTATCTTCTTCATGGCGGCAAAGTGCCACGATACATCTAGGAGAACTTCAGATGGCTTTTTGTTAAATCTTCTAGCTGACGCAAGAACCGAATTGTGATTTTGAAGCTCTTTGGGCACTAGCTCCAACGCTGATTCTGCTATTACTAGTGAAAGCAAGATTGTATTTTAAGGGTAGGCATTATTTAATCAACATGAAGGCTAGAGTACGGGATCTTATCATTGAGAGAATGCAAATCTTGATTCAAAATGCAGTATCAAATGCAAGAGGCGATCCAGAGATAGCTGAAAGACAAGCAAGTCTAGCAAAGAGACTGAGCACGAAATATCGTGTTAGAATGCCTTATGAGATGAGAATGAACTTTTGCAAAAAATGTAAGAAATTTATCGTTCCAGGACTCACAGCAAGAATTCGACTGGGAAGATCTGACGTGAAATCAATACGTATAACCTGTAAATTTTGTAATCACACGTACAGAAAAATAATAAAAAAACAAGCTACCAAAGGTCAATGATTTATAAGACGAACTTTGAATTTTGGATTTTATGGCAAAGGCATATGATGTACCGGCAGATTTACTGATTAGCAGGTTATCGGAGATTCTAAAGACTGAAGACATAATCACACCTAGTTGGATTCCATTTGTCAAGACAGGCGCCCATGCAGTTAAACCTCCTCATCAAAATGACTGGTATTATACAAGATGTGCTTCACTTTTGAGAAAGATTTACTTGCACGGCCCAATTGGCGTACAAGATCTAAGGACAATGTATGGTGGAACAAAACCAGTTGGATATGGTGGAGCGCACCACAGAGATGCTGGCGGCGCAATAATTAGAACTGCCATACACAATTTGGAAAAGCTAGGTTATCTTGATAAGGTTGAAGGAAAAGGAAGAACAATCTCTCATGAGGGAATGAAAAAAGTTGATCGAGTTTCAACTGAGTTGCTAAATGAACTGGTTACAAAAAATCCGAATCTAAAAAAATATTCCTAGTGATCTTATGAGTAACCAAGATCCAAACGATGAGAAAAATCCTACTGATGCAGAAGTTACAGCTCTAAAAGAACAAGCCATGAGAACTCTTCTTGCGCCAGAAGCAAGATTGAGATTGAATAATGTACGGATGGTTAAACCAGAGCTTGCAGCAATGGTAGAGAACTATCTTCTAGGCATGGCATCTCAGGGAAAACTGCATAACCAGATATCCGATGATCAACTAAAGCAGATTCTGCTTTCTATCCAGCAACCAAAGCGTGACTTTAAGATAAACAGAAGATAATGTTAACTCTTCGGTTGTTTGTGGCATTCCTATGATCGACTCTTGGTGATAACAGTATGACCACGCCTTTTTCTTGCAGATGAGTCATCGTTTGATAATTGTACGCTATAAAATCTATCAAACAGCCCTATCATCCAAATCCAGAGCTTTGTACCATGATGGATACATTCAAAGAAATGGTAAACCACTGCATTAGAATTGGACTTGAGAACAATGTATCAACATTAAAGAAATTTTCATCAAACCACTATCATGAGCTCAAAAAATACGATATCCAATCATACTACAAATTAACGGCAATTTCTCAGGCCTGTGGAAGGCTATCCCAGATGAAGCGAACGATTAGAGAAGGCAAGACACCAAGATCGCCCTACATACAAAAGCCATTTTTAGTTTCATGTTATGGATTCAAGATAAACGGGATGTTACTTTCTATTCCAGTGGGAAATAGAAATTATATTCATGTCATACTAAATCGTCATACCCAGCAAATTCTGCAAGACAGGTCACTCAAGGTCAAATCGTTTGTAATTACACCAGATTCAATCAGTCTAGGCATACAAAAGGAAGTCGAGGAAATCAAGTGTGTTGATATAATTGGGATAGATAGAAACCTGCGGAATGTCACTGTTGGAAACCACAAAGAAGTTACAATGTATGATATAGAAGACCTTCCAAAGATCATACGTCGAACCAAAAAAGTAACGTCATCATTCAAACGCAACGACCACAGGATAAGGCAGAATATATACTCAAAACTAGGCAACAGAAGATCAAAAAGGGTCAAGCAGTTTCTAAACCGAATCTCAAAAGATATCGTGCAAAATGCAAGAGAATCACGCTCTATGATTATACTGGAAGATATCAAGGGAATCAGAAAGTTGTATCGAAAAGGAAACTATCAAGGCAGAAAGTACAGAGGTATGATGAACTCGTGGCCTTTCTACGAATTACAAAGGCAGGTACAATACAAATCTGTATGGGAAGGAATACCAGTGAGATTTGTATCTCCGATGCGCACCAGCATACTGTGTCCAATATGCGGGAACAGAACCCAAGAGGACCGGTACCAACATCGTCAATTGTGGTGCAGTAGTTGTAAGAGATCCATGGACAGAGATGTAGTAGCAGCCATGAACATATCTTACAAGGGGTTGCAAAGGTTCTGCAATCCTAGTGGGCTTTCAAATGAAGCGATGAAGGGGAACCTGGGTAACGCAATGCCAGTAATCCTTCGAGTGGATGGAAGCAAGTTATCTCAACAACCGAAATGGTAACAGAACCGCGAAAATATATTAAGGGTAAATTAGTCGAAACCATCTATGAAAGCAGTTGTTTACGAAAAATATGCTCCAAATGACGATTACAAATCAATTTTACAAGTAAAAGAAGTCCCAGATCCAAAACCAAAACCAAATGAAGTTGTCTTTAGCGTAAAGGCAGCTGCATTAAATTATAATGATATTTGGGGAATGAGAGGACAGCCAATCCCCGTTCCATTGCCACACATCTCTGGTTCCGACGCTGCCGGAGATGTAGTTGCTGTTGGTGAGGATGTTACAAGTTTCAAAGTCGGTGACAGAGTTGTTTCTCACTCAAATATGTCATGTAGAGTATGTCAAGCATGCACTGACGGTCGTGAATATGATTGCCTGAAGAGAACTATCTGGGGATTCCAGACAGGACCTCTGTGGGGCGCATTTTCTGGTATTACTCATTTACCTGAAGTTAATGTAGCAAAAATTCCTGACGGTGTAAGTTATGATGAGGCAGCAGCAGCTTCAATGACACTACTTACTTCTTGGCACATGTTGGTAGGTCGAGCAAAAATTCGACCAGGTCAAGTAGTACTTATCATGGGAGGAGGTTCTGGTGTGGGAAGCTTTGGAATTCAAATTGCAAAACTGTACAATTGTACTGTAATTTCAACCGCAAGTGGAGATAAACTAGACAAGCTAAAACAGCTTGGCGCAGATTATGCAGTAGACCACAGAAAAGAAGACTGGAGCAAACAAGTAAGAGACATAGCAAAACCATACGGCGGCATAGATATTTCGTTTGACCACATTGGTCAGACACACTGGAATGCTCAGCTCACATTGCTAAAGTATGGTGGAACACTTGTTTCATGTGGTGCAACAACCGGATATGATGCAAAGACTGACTTGAGACACATCTTCTTCAAAGGAACGAACATACTAGGTTCAACACAAGGAACAAAGGCTGAACTAGAGCAGGGTTTGTTCTGGATGGGTAAAAAGAAGATAAAAGCTGTAATTGATTCTACATATAGCTTTGAAAATGCCGCAGAAGCACACACCAAAATGTTAACCGGTAAGGGGCTCTTCGGCAAAATCTTATTGAAGCCATAACCACACTAATTTTATGGCAAGACTCTTACGCAGTCTTCTATTTGTACCAGGTAACAACCAACGTTTCTTAGAAAAAGCTAAGACGCTTTCTGCCGACATTGTTTGTTTTGATCTTGAGGATTCTGTACCGCTTGAAGAAAAAAAATCTGCCAGAAACATCATCAAGGGAGTACTTGAAAAACGAACAGACTATCAAGCTGAAATCTATGTCAGGACAAATTCTCCAGTGTCAGGACTAGTTGGAGATGATCTTGCTGCAATTGTTCAGAGGGGAGTTGACGGTATAGTTATACCCAAAGTCAATAATGCAAGTGAAATAAAAAAAATAGAAAGAGCGCTGGTGAATTTAGAAAAAAAACGAAAATTGAAACCAATAGAGATAATGGCATCTATCGAGTCTACTGAAGGAGTAGTAAATGCATACTCTATTGCATCTGCCAGTAAACGTGTATCTTCCCTGATATTTGGTGTCTTTGACCTGCTCAATGATTTAGGAATAGAGTATACAAAACAAGCAGAGGGAGCAAAATATGCAAGGGCAAAGATTCCTGTAGATGCAAGAGCTGCAGGAAAATATGCACTAGATGCAATCTGGCAGGACCTAAACGATGAAGATGGCTTTGAGCAAGACTGTACTGTGGCAAAGAACTTGGGATACGCAGGGAAAACCATTATTCATCCAAATCAGATTCAAACCACTCATAGGATATTTTATCCAACAAGCTATGAGATCAAATGGGCAAGAAAAGTGATTGATGCATACATGTCAGCAAAGAAAAAGAAGAGAGGGGCAACAAAGGTGGAAGGAAAAATGATAGATGAAGTGCACTTTAAGAGGGCACAAACGTTACTCCGGTCTGTCGACTCTACATAACTGTACAATCCACAAATATCTTTCAACGATGAACATAAATCATGATTAATCCATAAAATCATGTTGTTTGATGTTTACAGGAATTATTGAAGGACTGGGAACAATAATACGATTTGATAAGAATACGAAAACCCGGAGCGAAGCAAAGATGATAGTAAATCTTGGTAAGATTGCAAAAGGACTCAGAGTTGGAGATAGTGTTGCAATAAACGGCGTATGCCTAACGGCAATACATATTGCAAAAGGGATGGCAAAATTTGAAATGGTCGGAGAGACAATAAAGAAAACCAACCTTGGTTCTTTAGAAAATGGTGATAGAGTAAATATAGAGCGCAGCCTCAAAATGGGCGATCGATTAGAGGGACATTTCGTACTGGGACATGTTGACGGGTCAGGAATAATTTCAAAAATAAATAAACAACCCAATCAAATCCAGATCTGGATAGAACTGCCAAAAGAATTATCAAAATATGTTGCTAAAAAAGGATCTATAACAATAGATGGCATTAGTTTGACGATAGTTGATAAAATGAAAAACAAATTCTCAGTTTCTATAATTCCACATACTATGAAAGTAACAAATCTTGGACTGAAGAAAATTGGTGATAAAGTTAATATTGAAACTGACGTGCTTGGAAAGTACATTTTATCCAAAGATTGACTGTTTACCACTTTTATGGTAATAACCAATTTTGTAGTAAGATTTATAATTATAATTTCAAGCTGATCATAACATGTCACTAGAAGAAACTATAACCTCACTGAAAAGAGGAGATTTTGTCTTACTTCATGATGGAAGTACGCGAGAAAATGAGGTAGATATGGTAGTTGCTGCTGATTTTGTTACCCCTGAACATATTGCAAGAATGCGTCAGGATGCTGGCGGACTCGTATGTTTATCCATGAACCACGCTTTTGCAAAAAATTTGGGCCTAAACTATATGCATGATATACTTTCTAATTCTCAGAATGTTGATACAGAATCCAAAAGGATGATTATTGGAAAAGCACCATATGGAGACAGACCGTCATTTTCGATCTCAATTAATCACCAAAGTACCTATACTGGAGTTACAGACCGGGACAGAGCATTGACAATGTCAGAAATAGCGCGTCTATACAAAAGCCCAAATAAAAACAAGAAGGAAATCTTCAATTCAAGTTTTAAAACACCTGGTCATGTGTCCATTCTTATTGCATCAGAAGGACTATTATCTAGTAGATTGGGACATACGGAGATGTCAGTTTATTTAGCTATTCTTGCAGGTTTGTCACCTGTAACTGTTATCTGTGAAATGTTAGACTCCGAAACATATGGAGCACTTTCTACTGAAAAGGCAAAAAAATACGCAAAGCAAAATGCAATACCATATTTTGATGGTAGTAAACTTGTAGAATACGCCAAGGAGCACTAATTTTGAATATTGCAATTGTTGTAGCAGAATTCAACGATGAAGTAACCTCAAAAATGCTCGAAGTAGCGCTTGAAAAAGCAAGATCTCTCAAGATGACCATAGGTCATATCTGCAAAATTCCTGGTGTCTTTGATATGCCTCTTGTGGTAGATATCTTATTGAAAAAGAAAGAGGTTGATGCTGTTATAACACTTGGTGCAGTAATAAGGGGTCAAACAAAGCATGATGAACTTATTGCAAATGTTGTGGCAAAGGCATTAACTGAGCTGTCGCTAAAGCACCAAAAACCAATTTCCCTTGGAATAACAGGTCCCGGCATGAGTGTTAGACAGGCCCATCAGAGAATAAGGCCAGTTGCAGAAAGGGCCGTGGAGGCAGCACAAAAAATATTTGATGAATTAAAAAAGATTTGAAATGATTCAACTTACTATACTAAAAATAACAGGATATGGACCGTGGACTCTTACTTTGGGAAGTGACAGGGAACACAGGCTTCAGATGCTCCAGTCATCGCTATACAAAGAGATTCAGAACCTGTTTTCAGAGAAGAACTGTCTTGCCTTTCCTAATAGATTCGATGAGATTTTTGTTATCACAAATGGACTCACAGTAAGGGATCATGTGGAAATTCAAGAAAAGTTGTCAAAACTCTTCGATCTAGGTCTATCAATGACAATAGGGCAAGGAATGACTTCCTTTGAAGCAAACTCAAATGCAGACAATGCACGAAGAACAAATCTTGTTTTGGACAAGGAGCACAATATTTTTGGGCAATTCCTACAAAATGGCAACGACCAAGTACAGATAATACATATGGATGTAGATGGTTCTACATCTATTTCAGCCAAGAAATCACCCTACGAGGTTTCATCACTTGTGCTCAAACTGTACTCTGACATGTCCGAATTTTTTCTAAGAAAGAACTCTCTTGCGTTCTTTATGGGCGGAGATAATTTTATGATAGTTAGTTCGTCTATTGAGCAAGAAAACATATCTGAATTTCTTGAATTGATAAAAGAGCGTTATGGCATATCGTTTAATTGTGGCATAGGAACTGCAATGACAGGACGAGATGCAGCAAAGCTAGCAACCAAATCGCTTGACAAAATACGAGAGCTTCGCGATTCTGGTAAAAATGAACAGAGAATTCTTGAGCTTACATGTTAATACGAAATGTTAGTCTTCTTTATGGCAAAGGCCTAGATTATATTGTTAAAACAAACGTAAGAATTTCTAAAAAATATATTGAATCAATAGGAGAAAGTTTGATACCTTACAGTAAAGAGAAAGTTATTGATTGTGAGGGCCTCTTGATGATTCCAGGTTTTGTTAATTCACATACTCACATAGGGGATTCTATAGGAAAGGATGTAGGAATCAACTCAGATGTAGAATCAAAGATTCACCCTATAAGTGGATTTAAACAAAGAATTCTCAAGAATTCAGAGATTTCACATCTTACAAATTTTATTAGAAATTCTTGCATCTCTATGATTCGAAAAGGGATAACCACCTTTATTGACTTTAGAGAGGGTGGCCTCGAAGGAGTCAACATACTAAAAAATGCGTCATCTGGAATTCCGATAAGACCAATAGTTTTGGGCAGAATAAACTACTATCAAGATTCTAAATTAATCAAGAAAAATTTTTTTCTGCCAGAATCAAAAAAAACAGATCTTAAAAATCTTATAAAAAGTTGTGACGGTTTAGGAATAAGCGGGCCAAATGAGTTCAGCGATTCTGTCCTGAAATACTTTTCAAAACAGAAAACCATACGCGCAATTCACTCTGCAGAGACAGAGGAAAGCAATAGCATATCAAAAAGAACGACACAAAAGACAGAAACTCAGAGGGCCATGCTTACAAAACCTAATCTGCTCATTCATATGACACATGCCTCAAAAAGCGACCTTCTGCTTGCTGCCCGAAAAGTGGGCATTGTAGTGTGTCCACGTGCAAATGGTGCCCTTGCGGAGGGCATACCAGATGTTAGTCTGATGATGAAAGTAGGATGTAACCTCACAATTGGTACGGATAATGTAATGATAAATTCTCTTGACATGTTCAGGGAAATGGACTATCTATGGAAAGTTTCTATGGGCATGAACAAAACGCGAATACCTCCAAAATCTATACTAAAAATGGCAACGGTTAACGCTGCAAACATCTTTGACAGTAAAGTTGGAATTATCCAAAGAAACAGCTTTGCGGATTGTATATTCATAGAAAAGCATGCAATTGATCTGGAACCCATGCATGATCCTTATGCTGCCATTGTCCATCGTGCATCAGAGAGCACAATTAGGGCAGTAATGTTTGAGGGAGAACTAGTGCATGGCAAATTCTAAACCCTATGTTATCCTGAGTGCAGCTATGAGCGTAGATGGAAAGATAGCTACCCGTAAGGGAAAATCAAAATTTTCTTCAAACAAAGATCTCACTCGAGTTCATAGACTTCGTGGTAGTGTAGATGCTATACTAGTTGGAAGAAATACGGTATCTGTAGACAATCCCTCTCTTACGGTAAGACATGTAAAAGGTAAAAATCCAATTAGGATAATTCTAGATCCTAAAGCAACAATTTCTTCCAGCTCAAAAATTGTAAAAACCTCCAAGAAGATCCCTACCATGGCAATAGTATCAGAAATTGCACCACCTAGGCATGTGTCTCTTCTTACAAAGAAAGGATTGGAAGTGATCAAGTGTGGAAAAACCAGAATTGATCTCAAAAAATTGTTATCAATCTTAGCAAAGCGAGGTATCAGAAAGATACTCGTTGAGGGTGGAGGAACAACTAACTGGTATTTCTTAAAAGAAAAGCTAATTGATGAAATTATTGTAACTATTACTCCATACGTGGTTGGCGGCAGAGAATCTGTATCACTAGTTGAAGGACATGGATTTGACAATATATCATGTCCCCTAAAACTAAAGCACATCAAAAGGGTGGGCAATGAGATAGTTTTGCACTATGTCATTTAGTGTTTCAAGTCGCCGCGTAACTGATCAATTTTTACTTGCAACGCTTTTTTCAATTTATCATTTTTTGAAAGATTAACAAGCTTTCCACAGGTAGGACACTTGAAGGACAGGTCTAAAGCTTTTTCAAACGTTAGTTTTTGACAGTCCATGTTGCCACAATGATAAAAATCTGCAGAATTCTCATAATCGAGTCTTTGTTGTAACCTATCAACAATCTCTTTCTTCTGATTTCCTATGAAATTGTCTACTTCGTCTTTTCTGGCTCTCCATCTGTAAACAAACCATCCTTTCTTTTCGTCCTTTACCCTTATTCCAGTTATCAGGGCTTTTCCAAAAAGGTCATACAATACCTTTCTGACAATGTTGATTCTAAGACCTGTGGAGCTTGCAATCTCTTCATCTGTGGCATCCTCTGTATTTAGCAGAGAACGGGCCACCTTTAGATACTCATCGCCACCAATCAAGGCAGCTATTTTAACAAAAGGATCTTCGTGTTCCACATTCATGTCAAAATCTCCTTCTTCTCTCCATATTTAATCAATGGTTTTATTCATTACTCTTTTTCCCTTTTTTGTAGGAATTATTTCACGCTGGGCATTGGCATGTTTCTTTTGCAATTGTTTTCCATCTGATATTCTATCAAGTAAAATGGCTAGCGCTGATATCTCTGAATGGGGCTGGTTTCCTATTGCTATGTTATAGTCTGCAATATCGTAAACTTCCCTTGGTACCTTTTCTGCTCCTACCACAACCAAGATCTTATCTTCTCTTTTCAGTCCAGTTTCTATTGTATTGATATCTTCCCCATACATTGTTAGATGGACAATTTTGTATGAATCGGATTTCTTAGATCTTAGAGCTTTCTTCCAATCCTCGATGATCTCCACTTGAAAATTACCCCCCCACATTTTGTTTACCTTGGAAACAGTGTCTTTTATTTCTGGATTGGCGTCATACATCAATATCTTTGATGCCCCAAATGCTCTTGACACAAGGGCAACATGAGTGGTTACTCTATCATCCCTTACCAATCTCTGGCCTATCCGTAAAACTTCAATCTTCATGGTTGATTTTTATTTCTTGTTTTGCTGCATTTTTCTCATTCAATAAGGGCTGATTTTCAAGTATGTAATAAATGAGATTCTCAAGGGCTGGAATGTTTTGACCCGTTGCTGCTGATACGGACAGCCATTTTTTATTTTCCTTCAAGCCTAGTTGATCTGCCTTATCGATAATCTCTTCTTCTACAATCAAGTCTGACTTGTTTAGAGCAAAAACTATCTTATCTTGATTTACACCTATTTCATCAAGAGTAGACACACAACTTCTGAATTTCTTCCTTAATTCTGGAAAGGGATCGCTTGAATCTATTACCACTATTACAATATCTGTGTGAACTAATTCCTCAAGTGTAGACTTGAATGCCTCAATCATGTATGCTGGAAGCTTGCTTATGAAGCCAACCGTATCCGATATTAATACCTCAGTACCGCGTAACACTATTTTTCTTGTGGTTGTTGAAAGAGTAGTGAAGAGCTTTGGACTCTCTTCTTTTTGTTCTCCAGTCAATATGTTAAACAATGTAGTTTTTCCAGCCGACGTGTATCCGGCAAGAGAAATGGTCTTAAATCCAATTCTTTTTCTTGCCTGTCTGTGAAGTTCACGTTGTTTTGATGACTTGACTAGCTTAGCCTTGGTGTTATTCATTCTATTTTTGATATCATTATGGTAAACATCTACCTCGAATTTTCCTATGCCCATAAAGCCTGGCTGTTCTCCCATCTTTGCAAGTCTTACGCGTTCCTTGGCTCTTGACATCTCATATCTTAGATGGGCCAACTTGACTTGCAGCATTGATTCCGAACTTCTGGCTCTGCGTTCAAAAATTTTCAATATCAGCATTTCCCTGTCTAGAATTTTGGTTTTTAGAGTAGAGGCAAGATTGTAATTCTGACTGGGCCTTAGGATTTCGTCATATATTATGACGTCTGGCCTTATGGAACCAACAAATTCCTTGAGTTCCTCAACCTTTCCCTCACCCAGTCCAAACTTAGATCTGTTAAGGAATTTTTGTCGTATTATTTTTTTTAGTTCATAGCCTGCAGAGTCACAGAGAGCAACGGCCTCCTTGACAACATCCTCTTTATCATATGTTATCAGGATGGCAGAATCTTTCAATATGTACAATCCTTTTCTTCGTATCTCATTGCCTTCGCAGACTCTTTTCTATAGTCACATTCATTACGATTTCAGCAATATCGCTTGCGTATTCCGCTATCCTACGTATGTTTTCGTTCATTCGCCTAACGCGATATATCTCTTCGTCGTCTCTGAGTGACTTGATACTGTCTAGGATTTTTTTTTCATACTTGGAAATTTCTGTACTCTTTTCTACTGTACGTTCTGCCTGATTGAAATCCTTCTTGAAAAGGGATAGACAGGCTTCGTCAAGTACAGCTAGTGCAAAGGTATTCAATTCCTGAATTGGTTCAAGTATTAATTTTTTGATAGGTTTTCTAAATTCTAGTAGATCCTTGGCCAATTCTGTGGCATGATCTCCAACGCGTTCTATGTTCTTAACAATTAATCTATAACCAAGACAATGGTGTGGGCTCTCTATCCCCATCTCCTTTAACATATGCTCGTTTTGGATTGCAATCTTTAGCTGTCGTATTATGTAGAAACTGAATCTATCAACTTCATCGTCGCTATTGATCACTTCCTTTGACAAGTCATAGTTGGCTTCACCTAGAGCAAGCAATGCGTCATTTTGCATGGATTTTGCAATTATCAACATTCTCTTTAACGCCCCATCAACTGACAGCTCAAAGAGATTTATCAGAACCTGAATGGTGAGTCCTTCTGTTGAATCTGCAATGATTTCGGTGCCCATTAACATTCTCTTCACCGCTTCCTTGACAGCATTTCTTTGAGACGGTTTTAGTCTTCCAAGTTTTGGTTTAACGTTTATGATGTTAAAGCCAAGCAAGTATAATGAAATAAGCTTCCTAATAATTACAGCTCCCTCATCCTCTGGTTTTATCTCAATAGTTGCATCTTCGGTAACCACAGGTTTGTTGTGATGTTTTAGTGGAACAATCTGTAACGTGGAAATTCCCTGTCGAACTACGGCTACTTGATCTCCCTGTCTTAATCCCATGTCAGCAACCCATTGTTTTGGCAGTGAAACAATATAGGAAGACTTGCCGGTGAACTGTATTTTTCTCATCTCTTCAGTATTTCCCATATAGTTTTGCACTACTGCCTATTCTATATAGTTCTTCGGTTCTACTATATAGTATGACATTCATTATAAAAATAATTAGGGGGCTTTGCAAATGACAAGTTAGAGATGGACTCCATTCTGAAGATCAAGTATACCATTGATGCCCTTTTTGGCATTGGTGTATCGAAACACTTGCCAAAAGATGTCAGATTCACTTATTCAAAAAAAACTGGTAGAATCCAACATGTATACCAAAATGATATGTTATTGTGTACATTACGAATAGATGGTGGGCTTGCAATCACTCCAAATTTTGCTCAAATGTTAATGAAAAGCAAGAAATTTAGAGAAAATTGTGTGGAAGTAGACGATGATTCAAAACCATTTATTGAAAATGGTAACTCGGTCTTTTGCAGTCATATTACATGGTGTGGAAAGAATATCCTAATTGGCTCTGATGTTCCGGTTTTACATGGGAATAAAGTCATTGCTGTAGGTAAAGCCATTCTTTCATCGAAAATGATGAGTTCTTTGAAGAAAGGGGCCGCTGTGAAGATCAGGGATAGTTTAAAAAGTCTAGATTGAGGAATATGAGTAGAAAATGATGCGTGGCGGAAACCGAGAAATGCGTAGGATGTTGGACAGGATGGGCCTAGAAATGAAGGAGGTCAATAATGTTCAAGAGGTTATAATCAAGACCGATACAAAGGAGATCATAATAGCAAAACCCGCCGTCACAGAAATGAAGACCAAAGACAACTCTATCTTTCAGGTAATTGCTGAAAGTTATGAAGAAAGAGAACTTGAAGTACCAGTCTTTAGCCAAGATGACATAATGCTTGTAGCACAACAAGCCAATGTTTCGCCAGAAGAAGCAACCAAAGCACTAACTGAAGCTAAGGGCGATCTGGCAAGAGCAATACTCTTGTTGACAACTAAATGAGCTCCGTTGATCAACATTAGAATACAAAAAAACTTTAAATTTTCAAAGAAAACAAACTAGTTATAGCGTATCAAACCCAAAGTAACATTGCGGTTGCAACTGTACATGGTAGATCTTATTTTAAATTTGTCAATACGTTAAAGAATCTAAAATTAGATTATGACTCTGTTCTGCCAGAAGAAATTACAAATTCTGATAGGAGACTAATCCTTACAACAGTTGGCGAATCATCTAAAATACCAAGTAATTTTGTTCTATTTGATGATGAATTTGATTATGATCCTACAATAGTACGGGGTAGGATAGTACAAAAGCTGGAATCTGGAATTCATCATAGTTCATTAATAGTAGGAATTGATCCTGGTAACAGAATAGGGCTTTCTGTGTTTTATTATGAGAAGGAGATAGAGAGCTCTATTTACACATCAGTTGACGACCTAATTTCTCATATAGTAAAAGTTCTTGTTGGACTGAATGCGGAACGAAAAGTAGTCAAGGTAGGAAATGGAAATATGCAAATTGCAAAACAGATAGCCAATTTACTAAATCTTCGTTTTTGTTCCCATTTTGAACTAGAATTTGTTGATGAACGCAGAACATCACTTAGGGTTAAGAACTATAACAAGCGAGGAATACGTGACAAGCTATCTGCAAGATACATTACTCAAAGAGAAGGATATCGTCGTCTTGTACTGCCTCTTTCAAGAATAGGGTAACAAAATCAAAAATCGATCAAGAACCTTTAAATATCTGCTCTAAAAATTAGATCAAAATTCGGCAAATCTTGATTTTTAAAATAACATACATATTTATAGAACATTTCTTCGATTTTTCTGAAAAGTATTACCCTGCTCTTGGGAGCTACATGTAATTTTTATAAAAAATAATACTTTAAATTATAAAAATTTCTGATCCATGCTTAAATTATACTATTACTATATTGAATTACACAAGGTAAAAAGTGACTATAGAATGACATGTAAAGGAATATGCACAAGATACAAGGCACAGAAGCCAGTAGGTACGGGACGTTACGCATCAGGACAAAAAAGATGTCAAATCTGCGAGATCTTCATAAAATGGGAGGGTCTTTGGTGTCCTTGTTGCGGATACAGACTCAGAACTAAACCGCGAAACCTCAAGTACAAAGCAAAACTACGAGCAAGAGTCGAAGCTGATCAATTAGAAGCTGTTGCTGGAAGGGCTATGGAAGTAGAAGAGATAGCACCAGTGGTAGTAAAATCTACAAGAAAGGCAAAGACGACTAAGGCTAAAGCTATAAAGAAAGTAGCAATCGAACCTGTAGCAGTATAGGCGTAGTTAGCTGTTGATATCACAAGTCGGGTATAAGAAAAAAACCGTCACCGTGAATCAACGAGAATTTTTGGTTCAAATAGTTCCCTTCGATAATGGAGATTTTATTTCTATAACTGAAGGAAAGGAGAAGATTGGAACGCTAGTTGTTTCAATTGGTTCGGGTGGACGTACTAGCACTGCTACAGTAATACCATCAAAATCAGAAACAATTTTTCTCAAGATGGTATCTGAACGCGTAGCTTCAACTATTAATGGTATTTGTATTTTTTCATTAAATATTCAAAAAGAATTGGAACTTGACAGTATGAAGGTTCTAATGAATGAAATAATGGAGATTATACGACAATGAGTTCTGATCTACGAAATTACCTTGGCAAGATTGCTAGGATAAATGAATTGACAATTGTGAAAAAGAAAGTCTCTACAAAATACGAGATAGCAGCTGTTACTGCAAAACTTGATGGCTCAAAAGCTGTTCTGTTTGAAAACATCAAGGAAAGCAAATTTCGCGTTGTATCAAATCTTGTTGGCACAAAGAGAAGGTTTGCAGTTGCAGTAGGATCTACAGAAGACAAAATTCACGACAAAGTAAGTTATGCTATCAATCACGCATCAAAGCCCAAAATAGCAACAAAAGCTAGGTTCATGGAAAATCATTCAAAAAATCTCTACGATCTACCTATGATAACACACTTTGAAAAGGAACCAGGTGCCTTTATCACATCTTCCATAATTTATACGCAAAATCAGGAGACTGGAACCCAAAACTCGTCTTTTCATAGGCTTCTCAGGCTTGACAAGAGCCACTTTTCAGTAAGAATGGTCGAAGGAAGACATCTGCATAGATCCTATATGTATGCCAAAGAGCATGGTGAGGATCTGCGTGTAGCTATTACCGTAGGGGTGCATCCTGCCATATCAATAGCAGGTGCCTATCAGGCTGAATGGGGCAAGGACGAACTTGAAATTGCAAACGTTTTGCTAAACAAGAAACTTACACTGGCAATGTGTCCCTACTCCAAAATGTTCGTGCCATCCGAATCCGAGATAGTATTGGAGGGTCGTATACTCAAGGACAAGACCCACAAGGAATGGATGGTGGAGATGCTCCGTACGTATGACTTTAAGAGAGAACAACCAGTCTTTGAGCTTGACAGGATGTATTTTAGAAACAATCCCATCTTTCATGATATCCTGTCAGGATATGCAGAACACAGATTACTCATGGGAATGCCAATTGAAGCAAAACTAAACAAAAATCTCAAACAGCTATTGCCACAGATAAAAAGTGTAGTACTAAGTGATGGGGGATGCAATTGGCTTCATGCCATAGTGCAAATTTCAAAGAAGAAAGAATCTGATCCAAAAAAGGCAATCAATGCAGCTTTTGGTGCTCACAGGTCCCTCAAGCATGTAACTGTGGTAGATGATGATATTGATCCGTCCAATCCAGTGGAGGTTGAATATGCCATAGCAACAAGATTTCAGGCAGACAAGAACCTTGTGATAATACCAAAGGTACGCGGTTCAAGCCTTGACCCGTCAAGTGATCAAAAAAATTTACTTACCACAAAGATGGGAATTGATGCAACCAAATCTTTCTCAAAACGCCCAGAGGGATTTGAGATTGCAAAGATTCCTGGATCAGAAAAAGTATCTCTGAAAAATTATTTCAAGTAATCTATCTCAATGCAGAGTCTACCATGAGTGCAATAAACAAGATTGCAAGATATGGACTAGAGAACTTGAACAGTGTCCAAGATGCTCTCTCTGAAGGTTTTACAAGAAGCCATATGCTCAACGCTATCATTATTGCACCTGATGCTATTGCGCTGTAAAGATAGATTGCATGGAACAAATGTTTTCCAGACGCATCTGTCATGAAAAATGGCAGCACGCTGAACAACACCATCATCAAGGTAGTTCCAGCTATTACTCGAACTGATGTCTTTTCAGATTCGACTGCAGTAAGCATGGGGACTTTAACTTTGTTGTAATCGTCCTTGACATGCAGGGTGAGACTCCATATGTGCATTGGAATCCAGACAAAAACCAATCCAGCCATGACCAATCCAAGATCCCACATGCCAGTTGTTGTTACTGCCACATAGCCAATCATTGCGGGAGCTCCTCCTGAGAATCCACCTAAGACAATGTTTGTCCTGCTTCTTCGCTTCAGAAATTTACTATAAACCAGAATATTGTCTGCAAGCCCAAATGCCATAAAGATGCCAGCCCACATGTTAATTGCAAATGCGCAAACTAGTGATATGCCGGCAAGAATTAATCCAAAATACAGCGCCTTCTTTGCAGGGTAAATTCTCCTGCTTGGAATCGGCCTATCCTTCGTCCTTTCCATTATGGCATCAATGTCCCTGTCATTGTAGTTTGTTAGTGTGTTAGCTGCAGCGGAGCCTGTTATGACACCAAAGGTTACAAGTGCCCAAGTCAGGGCAGATACTGGAATGTGATATATATTAGAAACAGTATATGTCGCACCCATTGCGGTAAAGACCAAAAGGTACCATATCTTCGGCTTGGTTACTTCATAGTACGTCTTAATTCTGGAACTAGCTTTTGTTGTTAGCAAACTCTGTCCTTTTTGGAGCCTTTTTGTTATTTATAGGTTGAAAATATTGGATTATTTAGCAGCCTTGTATGGCATAGGCTTTGTGGTCCTTTTCATCTCAATGAAGCTCTCGGAACGCTGGACTCCTTGTATTCGTCCAATCCTCTCTGATATGAGCCTGTGCATTTCATCTAGATTCTTGGCATACATTGTAACAATGATGTCAAATCTGCCTGTTACTTCTGAGATCTCCCTTACCTCATTTATCTTTAGCAGCTCCTCAATTACATGGTCTCTCATCTTAGAGTCCATGTTTATGCCCGTTAGGGCTTTTACAGTATATCCAAGCTCCCTGTCATTTACTATGATGGTAAAACGTTCAATCAACTTTCTTTTGACGAGTCTCTTGATTCTGCTGTAAACAACAGACGAGTTTACGTTTATCTTCTTTGAGATTCGAGGAACTGAAATATTTGCATCCTGTGATAACTCCGATAAAATTATCATATCTAAATCATCAACTTTTGCCATTCAAAACACCATTTATTGTGAATAAATGGATCTTAATAAACTTGTTATTATAATTTTTCTATAATTTGCAGTAGACTAGATGTATCCTTTCTTGTATAGCATTTCAGCTAACAAGACAGCTCCTTTAGCAGAGCCCATCTTCTCGTTATGTGAGAATAACACGTACTTTATACCGTTATCAAAAACTGTATCCTCTCTGATTCTGCCAACCACTGTTGTCATGCCATCATTAATCTCACGATCTAATCTTGGCTGTGGCCTTGTTGGATCGTCATGAACTATGAGATAGTCTCTTGGGGCAGATGGAAGACCTATCACACTTATCTTGCTTGAAAACTCTTGCATGGCTTTCTTTACGCTTTCTGGGTCAGTGTGAGCTGCTGTTTCGACGAAAACAGATTCTGTATGTCCATCAATTACTGGAACTCTTGTGCATGTACAGCTAACTTTCAGTTTGGCCGGATCTATCTTACCATCTACTAGTTTGCCAAGAATTTTTCCTGTTTCAACTCTGACCTTCTCTTCTTCCTTTGGTATGTATGGAATTATGTTATCGGTAATGTCCAATGCAGAAACACCAGGAGATCTTCCGGCTCCGGACATTGATTGCATTGATGTCATGATTATCTTTTGAGCGCCAAACTTGTCCAAGAGTGGCTTCATTGTGATTGCAAGACCTGTAGTGGTACAATTTGGCAGAGGTGCTACAAATCCCTTCCATCCCCTATTTTTTCTCTGCTGATCTAAAAGTGCAATATGATCGTCATTTATTCCTGGAATCAAAATTGGTACATCTGGTTCATATCTGTATGCTGCAGAGGTGCTAATGACAGGTATGACTTGGGCAAATTTCGCCTCAATCTCTCTTGCAGCTTCGCTTTCAACGGAGCTGAAAACCAGATCAAGATTTTCTGGTTTGATGTCATCAACTGACTCGATGATCATGTCCTTGACATATTCAGGAATGGGTTCCCTGAGATGCCATCTGAGTATGCCACTATTTGGGTCTCTTATGGCCTCGACAAACTTTTTCTTTGCAGATCTTTCTGACGCAGCTATCTGTTTTACCTCAAACCATGGATGGTTGTTTAAAGCCAACACAAACTCCTGTCCTACTGCTCCAGTAACGCCTATGACAGCTACCCGTTTCTTCATATGAAAAAATCCTGCTCATACAATTAATATTTCTTTAGCAGGGATCCAAAACACAACTAAATACCCATGATATATCATGAGGGTGTGAGACTCGGAGTAGAACCTCATGTTGCCAATCACAAGATCGTAACCCATGGAGGAATTTATTCTGCAGGACTTGAATTTGATTCAAAAATATTAGATTTTAGCTCAAACGTCAATCCGTTGGGGTTTCCGCCTGCATTAAGAAATGGTCTGAAAAAAAATTCTACCTTGTTTTCTGTATATCCTGATTCAAATTCAACTAGGCTACGGGATCATTTGGAAAAATATACAGGAATTCCAAAAAATCAGATAATAGTAGGCAATGGGGCTACCGAAATAATTTACAACTTTAGCAAGGCATTTTTGAACAAACGCAATGTGCTAATTCCAATACCCGCCTTTGGAGAATACGAGTCGGCAGCAAGACTGAATGGTGCCAGAGTTTCTTATTTTAAGACCATGAACCTAAATCAAGACATTGATAATTTTCTAAAAACAATTTCAAAAAATCAATGCATCTTCGTTTGCAATCCAAACAATCCGACCGGTGTTCTCATTAGCAAAAAAAACATGCTCAAGATCTTAGATCTCTCGCATGACAAGTCTGCTCTGGTCTTTGTAGACGAGTGTTTCATCGAACTTGCTTCAAATCCAAAAGAAAGCATAGTATCCAAACTGCGTGAATTTGATAACCTTTTCATCTTGAGGTCTATGACAAAATCCTTTGGACTTGCAGGCCTACGAGTAGGATATGGACTTGGAAGCAAGAAGATGGTTGGGATTATAAACAAGATCAAGATTCCATGGAATGTTAGTGGTATTGCTCAAAACATTGCAATAAGGGCGTTATCGAACAGGTCACATCTAGAAAAGACAAGAAAATTAATTGAAAAAGAACGCAAGTTTCTAAATAGTTCAATATCCAAGATTAATGGATTTCGGTGCTATGATTCTGACGCAAATTTTATTTTGATAAAATCAAAAATAAACTCAAAGCAATTGCAGAAAAAACTGTTAAGAAAAAATATCTTGATAAGGGATTGTAGCTCGTTTAGAGGACTAGACAACAAATTCATTCGAATTGCTGTACGAACCCCTAGTGAAAATCAAAGACTTGTCAAAGAGTTTGGAAAGGTATGACAAAAACATTAATGATTCAAGGAACATCTTCTGGTGCAGGCAAGACAACTCTTGTAACTGCACTGTGCAGAATTTTTGCAGATGAAGGTTACAGGGTAGCCCCATTCAAGTCACAAAACATGTCATCGTACTCTTATCGCAGACATGATTTTGAGATCTCAAGGGCTCAAGCAATTCAGGCTATTGCAGCTAGGACAGATATTTCTCCACACATGAATCCTATTCTATTAAAACCGCTTGGAGATTACAAGAGTGAAGTCTTTGTCAGGGGAAAATTCTACAAAAAGATGTATGCTGATGAATATTACAAAAAGTTCTCTCTTACAAGGGGGCTTGAGATAGCAAAGGAATCGCTTGATAATATAAGAGGAAGATATGATCTTGTTATTCTGGAAGGAGCAGGTTCTCCTGCAGAGATAAACATGCAAAAGTATGATATCGCCAACATGAAAATGGCAAAGTATTGTTCATCGCCAGTAATTTTGGTATCTGATATAGATAAGGGAGGAACATTTGCTAGCATAATAGGAACACTGGAGCTGCTTGAGGGAAAATACAAGAGACTTGTCAAGGGATATGTGATAAACAAGTTCAGAGGCGACATTGAGATTTTACGGCCGGGCTTTGTGATGTTAAAGAAGAAGACTGGCAGGCCAGTATTTGGAACAATTCCGCTCTTAAAATTTGATATTCCAGATGAGGACTCACTGCATGCAAATCCCAAACAAGTGTCATTTACTACAAGATACCTTAGATCCCTTGACAAAGAGATAGAGCATTTAAGTCGCGTTGTGAGATCAAGTCTAAATATGAAAGCGGTACGTGGTCTTTTGAAATGATACTGGTACTTGTTCTCTCCGTTGCACTTGCTATTGGGCTTGATCTTGCCCTTGGCGATCCAAAAAACAGGTACCATCCAACAGTTTGGATTGGAACACTGATTGGCAAATTTGTATCATTGGCAAGATCAAACAATCCAGCATCGGAAAAATTAGGAGGACTGATTCTTGTTTTTTCTGTAACGATATTTGTTGCCGTTTTGGCGTTTCACATTGATCAAACCTTTGTGTATCTTAATCATCTTGATTTGATTGGATTCTCAAAAATTCTAATCCTGGCAAGTTCTGTGTTTGCAATTGGATTGTTATTAAAGACCACAATTGCAGTCAAGGGAATGCAAAATCATGCATCGCAAATCATGGACTCTCTGTCAAGAAATGATCTTGATGATGCAAGGGCAAAACTATCAATGATAGTGAAGAGAAACACAAAAAATCTGGACAAGCAACACATCATTTCTGCTACACTTGAAAGCATAAGCGAGAATACTGTGGATGGGATCACAGGCCCTCTGTTTTACTTTGCATTTTTTGGTCTTGTGGGGGCATTTGTTTACAGGACCGTAAATACCATTGATTCAATGATTGGATACAAAACTGACCTTTTTAGAAACTTGGGGTGGTTTGGGGCAAATTGTGACAAGGTGCTAAACTTTGTGCCCTCAAGGTTGACAAGTCTGATTATGATACTTGCAAGCATAATTGCAGGAGGTAACTGGAAACACTCGCTTGAAGTCATGAGGCGAGACGGTCCAAAGACTGAGAGTCCAAATGCTGGATATCCAATGGCAACAATGGCCGGCGCACTGGGAGTCAAATTTGAAAAACTAGATCACTATGTATTGGGTGACGGCGGTACAGAGTTTACAGAGAAACATTTCAAGGCTGCCATTTCGATAATGAAAATTACAACTATTTTGTTTGCCATATTGTTTACAATTCCTATGGTTGTAATCTTGTCTTACTTGGGATGGTGGAGTTTTGTTTAAAGGAATCACATCGGTAATTTCATTTCTAACAATTATTCCGTCAAAAAGTGCTGAGCTTGATATTGTTGCAAAAAACATGTATCTCTTCCCAATTGTTGGTGCATTAATTGGACTAATGATTGGTGGTGCAGGTTATGGACTCTCTTTGTATGTTCAGCCGCTAATTGTAGGTCTCGTTCTAACAGGGGCGCTTGTAATCATTACGGGAATACATCATACCGATGCTCTCTGTGATTTTGCCGATGGTATGATGGCAAAGGGAACAAAGGAAAAAAAACTCAAGGCAATGAGGGACCCGGCAGTAGGCTCTGCAGGTGTAGTTACTGTAGTTCTTTATGCAGCTGGGATGATAATGTCAATTTCCATGATGAAGGGTTTTGTTCTCTTTGAGGCAATATTGGTTAGCGAGCTTATGGCAAAGTTTGCCATGGTTCTACAAGCAAATCGAGGATCTTCTGCATGGCAAGGGCTTAGCTCTCCATTTACACAATCCATGAAAAGTCCAGCCAAATTGGCTGTGGCAGCTATGCTGGCAATAGTGCCTACCGTTATCCTAGGTGGCATTACAGGAATAATAGTAACAGGTGTTGCTGTTGGGATGTCCTTTTTGCTTCTTTCTGTGGCAAACAGGAGCTTTGGGGGAATTTCGGGCGATGTCTTTGGGGCAAGCAATGAACTTGTAAGGCTTGCATCACTGATAATTTTTGCATCAAGATGATTGGTCTTGTAATGTGTGGAGGCAAGGGTACAAGGATGGAGTCAGCCCAGGAAAAACTCCTCCTCAAATACAGAAAACCCATTATTCAACATGTTATTTCAGCATTAGACGAGTCTGGATGTTTTTCAAAAATAATATGTGCTACAAGTTGCAATGCTCCAAAAACATCCAAATTTGTAAAGGATCTTGGTATACCAACAGTTGAAACAAGAGGAGAGGGATACGTGGAGGATCTAAATGAGGCACTGAAAAGTTTTGATGATAATGTCTTTGTAGTTTCTGGCGACCTTGTATTGCTAGATTCTGAAATCATACAAAAAATTGTAAATGATTATGAAAACAGGCAATCATGGACAAGTGTTCTTGTAAGCAAGAAATTCTTGGACTTGATTGGAGTAAAACCGGAATATCTTGTAAATCACAACGGCAAAGAATATGCGTTTACAGGCATATCGATTGTAAACCCAAAAGTAATTGTGGGCATGAAACCTGTACCAGAGTCATATGTTGTAATTGATGACAAGCGAATTGCAATAAATCTTAACACAAAAAGCGATTACGATCTACTCGGCGCTGCCTAGAACTTTACCGTTAATCTTTGCAATAGAACCTGTTGGTTCAGACAATGTATTGCCACAAGCCTTGCATGCAACTGTGGTAGACACATGGGAATAAACAACACTTTCCTCCCCGCATTCTTTACACTGGACCCGCTGGAATCTACTTCCTGGTTTTGGGATGAGGATTTGTGCCTTTTTCATTGTGCAACCAACTCTAACTTTCTTAGTCTTATTCCAGGTACATTAAATTTCTTTTTACATTCTGGACACATGAAAATAGGTGTCATCTTCTTTGTGGTCTTTGCCGGCTTGGCTAACTTGGGGAATTTCTGACCACCATATCCTTTCTTGTCTTCAGCGTGTCTTCTTTCACCTATTGCAGAACCTCTTCTTTTTCCTGCCTTGTACAAGGAGACCTTCTGTAGAGTATGTTTCTTACACTTGGGACAGTATCGTCTGATCTCCTTAGGCATGTTCATAAAAGAAGACGATGGCTGACCGTAATTTAAACATCGCTTTAATAATGTATTTGCCCAAAGTCATTTTGTGAAGGCCAGCTCTCTTGCATCGATGATTGGTCCACTAAACAAGGTTGCAATGGGCGAAAAAAAAGCAGACATTGTATTGAAAAACTGCAAACTTGTCAATGTCTATTCAAGAGAAATAATGCCGCAAACACAGGTTGCCATTTTAAAAGACAGGATTGCATATGTTGGAAAGGATGCATCGCATGCTGTTGGTGAAAAAACTGCAATCATTGACTTGGAAGAAAAATTTGTCACTCCGGGATTTGCGGATTCCCACATACACATGGATCAGTACATCCTGCCTTCTGAACTTGCAAAGCATTCTCTTCTATGTGGTACTACGGCATTATTTTCAGATCCAATTGATATCGTAAGTGTTTGTGGATACAGAGGCTTTAGGGAATTTGTCAATATGACAGAGAATTTACCAATAAGAGTATTTCATATGATACCTGGCGGTCTTCCAGTTGACAGAAAGTTCAGTCATGCAAGAACAATATCACAGACAGAACAGAAGAGGGCCTTTGAACTAGAAAATGTTCTTGGCATGGGAGAAGTATTTTCCTGGACCAAGGTCACAACGCGGGATCCAAACACGATTCAAAGTCTAAATTACATTCTTGAAAATGATGGAATCATAAACGGCCATACTGCGGGTGCAAGCGACAAGAAGCTAAATGCCTACATTGCATCTGGAATATTTTCATGTCATGAGCCGATAGACTATGATCAAGTGATGGAAAGACTAAGACTTGGAATGTGGGTTATGATGAGAGAAGGATCGATACGAAGAGACCTTGATAAGATAATACCTAACGTGTTATCCCAGAAGACCTACCTTGATAGGTTGATGTTTTGTACTGATGGAGTAACTCCAAAGGATCTCTTAGACTTTGGCATGATTGATCATTGCATTCGAAAATCAACATCTATAGGAATGGAATTGATAGATGCGATAACTGTTGCATCTAGAAACTGCTTTGAATATTATAAGATGGGAAAAGACTTGGGGGGAATTGCTCCTGGAAAACTTGCTGACATTCTAGTCTTCGATGATCTAAACAAGCTAAAACCGGACAAGGTCTTCGTAGGAGGAAGATTAATGGTTGCTCATGGTAGACCTGTATTCAAAAATGCAAAACCATCAGTCTCAAAATGGATAACAGAAACGGTAAAGGTGCGGCGTAAATTTACGGAGAAGGATTTTGTAGTCAAAAGCAAGGGAAATTCTGCCCAAGCCATTGTAATCAAGCTAGACACTGAAATTATAACAAGAAAGGATCATGAAGAGCTTTGTGTAAAGGACGGAAATGTGATTGCTTCTCAAGAGAAAGATGTCTGGAAGGTGGCAGCAATAGACCGAACATATGGTACTGGACAGCAGTGTGTTGGATTCTTGAAGAACTTTGGTGGTGAGATCGGGGCATTTGGATGCACGCAGAGCTTTCATGAAAATGACCTGATCGTAATTGGTTCAAATGAAAAGGATATGGCCTTTGTGGCAAACGATCTAGTAAAAACGCAAGGCGGGATGGTTGCTGCAAGAGACGGAAAAATAATATGCAAATTTGAAATGCCTATTGCAGGTCTAGTCTCTAAATTGCCCCTTGAGGAAGCAGTAACCAAGTACAATGAGGTTGACGAAAAGCTAGTTGAGACAGGATGCAGATTTAAACAACCTCATCTAATCCCTCTCTTTCTCCCATTTCTTGCATTACCAGAGATTAGAATCTTGTTTAACGGTATAGTAGATGTTAAAAACAGAATATATCTCAAAATTTTGGATGGATAAGGTATTAAAAGGGGAAACTAAACTACGAAAGAGAGGATAATTTTGGCTTCAATTCAACAAACACCACAAGGTCCTGTTCTTGTGCTAAAGGAGAGCGCCTTACAGCAAAAGGGTCGAGATGCTCAGAAAAACAATATTGCAGCAGCAAAACTCGTTGCTGAACTAGTACGAACAAGCCTTGGCCCACGAGGAATGGACAAGATGCTTGTAGATGGATTAGGCGATGTTACAATTACAAACGATGGAGCTACCATTCTAAAGGAAATTGACGTTCAACATCCGGCAGCAAAGATGATGGTAGAGATCTCAAAGACGGTAGACACTGAAGTAGGGGACGGAACAACATCCTCTGTTGTCTTTGGCGGTGCCCTTTTGGCAAAGGCTGAAGAACTATTAGAAAAAGACGTTCATGCCACTGTAATCATTGAAGGGTTCCAGGCGGCTGCAGAGAAGGCACTTTCTCTTCTCCAAGAGCTTGCCAAGTCTGTAAGTCCAAATGAAAAGGAAATTCTTTTGAAGGTTGCAAAAACAAGCATGGAATCAAAACTAATCTCAGAGGACAGTGGCATGCTCTCAAAACTTGTTGTGGATGCAATCCTGCAAGTAGTTGAAAAAGAGGAAGGAGGCAATAAAGTTGATCTAGATAATATCAAAGTAGAAAAGAAAGCCGGCGGCTCTATTAGAAATACGCAACTCATCAAAGGCATTGTGCTTGATAAAGAAATAGTTCATAGTGGCATGCCAACAAAAATAGAAAAGGCAAAAATTGCTCTGCTAAATTCTGCTCTTGAAATTGAAAAGACTGAGATGAGCGCAGAGATAAGAATTACCGATCCTACTCAAATGCAGATGTTCCTTGAGGAAGAAAATAGGATGCTAAAGTCAATGGTAGACAAGATTCATGAAATTGGTGCTAATGTCCTGATATGTCAAAAGGGAATAGATGACATTGCACAACATTACCTTGCAAAACAAGGAATCCTTTCAGTAAGAAGAGTAAAGGAAAGCGACATGACAAAGCTTGCAAAAGCTACTGGTGGAAGAATCAGCAGCAATATCGATGACATGACTACAAAGGACCTAGGATCTGCTGAACTAGTAGAACAAAA
The DNA here is from genome assembly GCA_050749405.1 of Nitrosotalea sp. Lineage (GTDB taxonomy): Archaea > Thermoproteota > Nitrososphaeria > Nitrososphaerales > Nitrosopumilaceae > Nitrosotalea. The sequence goes on along the minus strand of JBOGRD010000001.1, from coordinate 361,863 downwards.
AAAGGTGGAGACAGAAAAGTGGACATTTGTTGAGGGATGTAAGAACCCAAAAGCAATTACTATACTAATTAGAGGCGGCTCACAAAGAGTTGTAGATGAAGTAGACAGGTCACTCCATGATTCATTAATGGTAGTAAAAGATGTAATTGAAAAGCCAGCAGTTGTAGCTGGTGGTGGTGCTCCAGAAGAATTTCTTGCATCAAATCTAAAAGATTGGGCAGACAGATTTGAGGGAAGAGAGCAGCTTGCAATCAAAAAATATGCAGAGGCCCTTGAAATAATTCCGTTGACAATAGCTGAGAATGCTGGCATGGATCCAATCAATACCATGGTTACCTTGCGTGCAAAGCACAGTCAGGGCAAGAAATGGACCGGAATTGATGCACGAAACACAAGGGTAGCAGACATGTACTCTCTTGATATCATAGAGCCAGTGGTGGTAAAGGAGCAGATAATAAAATCTGCAACAGAAGCTGCGTGTATGATTCTAAGAATAGATGATGTAATTGCATCATCTGGTAAAGGTGGAGGACGAGGCGGACCTCCAATGCCTCCAATGGGCTAGAACCATTTCATGCTAGAAAAACTAGATAACATTAACCTAGTAGATTCAGTTGTTGTTCTAAACGATTTTTTTCTTGATAGGATAATCTCGATATCTGATCCTGGCAAGGTCTATGGCCAGATTCTTGAGAAAAGTAAGCTTGGTGGAAGCATTCGTGGCATTCCCCAAAAGGACCTCAAAGGTGGTAATGCTACAAATGTTGCATATGCTCTTGCAAGGCTTGGTTGTCCCGTCTCTCTTATTACGGTGGCAGACAAGGCAGGTTCTGCTCTTCTGACTGAGACATTTTCAGAGTTTGAAAATGCGTCGCTTTTTGTAATTGATGGAAAACCAGGCAGAACTACCGCACTTGAATTTCGGGATGGTGGAAACATTGTAAATATAATGCTCTCTGATCTTGGCGACAATGAAAATTTTGGCCCTGAAAAGCTTGGTGCAAAGGAGCAGCAGGCACTGAAAAACTCCAAAGCTGTCATTGTGACAAATTGGGCAAGCAACAAGAAGGGAACGGAGCTATCAAAGTTTGCGTTTGAAAAATCTGGCACTGCACTTCATTTCATAGATCCTGCAGACATACAAACAAGGCCTAAAGAATTCAAGGAAGCCATAAATGAACTCCACTCTAGCCTGAATTCTCTATGCCTTAATGAGAATGAATGTAACATATTGCTCAAACAGCATGGCCTTGGCACAATCTCTGATGCTGAAAGCACAAAAAAACTAGTTCAAGAACTGGCAAAGAAGATACCGGTGGCAATAGATCTTCACACCGCTTCTGGTTCCTACTGGTCAAATGGAAACAAGACTGAATTTGTCAAGTCCTTTCAAGTCAAACCTGTTATTGTTACTGGTGCAGGAGATGTATGGGATGCAGCAAATATCGTGGGGTATCTTGCAAACCTGAGTACACAGGAACGGCTAGTCTTTGCAAATGGTGCCTCTGCACTTTACATAAAAAATACGCAAGGAGATCCTCCTACGTTGCATGAAGTATTGTCTTTTATAGCAAAAAATTAACCTAGTTCAAAAATGGACTAAATAATCTACAACAAGTTGCTGTACTTTTTATAAGACAATTCCATTTTTTTCTCACAATGTGTTTTGTGTTTTGGGAGCTTTTCAAGGCATATCTCACAATAAACCTGAGTAGTTGGCTTGTGACAGCGCTTACAAACAAGGGTTTTACATTTAGTACAATGAACTGTATCACTGTGCCCACAGACTATGCATTTGATTGCTGGCCCTGCTTTGTCGTTTCCATGTATTTTATGCATATCATCTGATTTGAATTGACGCCAATTTTAAATTTGGCATGATTATTGGTCACTACTAGGCATATCTTGCTACTGTCTCATTTTACTGTGGCTCAATAGAAATGGAATTCGTCTTTCTACAAGGGAAAATACGTCAATCCTTCGTAATGTTGTAAGTTATTGATCTGTTGGAGTTAGATACTGTATTGAAAAACAAAAAGAGTTTAGAATCTAATTTTTTACTTTTTTGATTCTTCAGATTCTTTTACGGCATTTATGTCATCAGATGATTTCTTGTTACAAGAGCAAGATTTCAATTTTGCAATTATTTCTTTTAACATGTCTAGTACGACTTTCACGGTTATATAAAGGCAGGAATTTTAGGATAAAGACTTCAGATGGAAGAGTTATGTTAAAAGATTACACCCTTGGAGAATCAACAAGAGAAGAACTGAGGGTCATTTTATACATAAGATGTAGTTCTTAAATCAAAGTAAAAATGATTTGAATCGTGGCTAAAGTAGATCCTAAAAAAGCGAAGGAAACATTTGAGAAATATTTGAACGAAATAAAAAATTTTCGTGGAGTTCCACCTATACAGGGTGCACATTTTAGGGATGAATTAGATGAAAAAATTTGTACACTTGTAAAACTATCATTTGATGATGCAAAAGAGAAACTAAGTCACTATGATACTACTCCACACATGCCCGTTACTTTGGGGATGTCTGATGAACAGATAGAAAAAATTGTACGAAATTATCATTTAGAAAAACTACTTCGAATGGAACAATATATTCTAGGATATGTTGAAGAATTGGATTTGGTAATGCATACCACCAAACAAACAAGTAAATTAGATGAATTAGAAGAGGAAATCAGAGAAGAACAATTAGAAGCAAAACGAAGGAAGGCAGTAGTTGAAACTAAACGGTTAGGTGCAGAAATAGAGATAATCACAGAACTCAGAAATGAATTAAAAAGAAAAGATGAAACTAGGAAACACATAATCGAATTAAATTCTCGTGTTGATTCGCTCATGGAAGAAAACAAAAACATAAATAAAAAAATTAAATCTGTTGTTGAGAAACTAGAGCAAATGGATTCAAAGTTACAGAAACCTATTCAACAATCAAATACTATACACAATAAATCATACAAGTTTGAAGAAGATAAGTGGTTTGAAGAAATAATTCAAAAAATAGGAAACGTTCCAATGAAAAATCTCATGAAACAGACTGCCAAAACATATCATGCCAATATCAAGATAATTCGTACCGAGATTGAAGGATTGTACAAACAACTTTCAAAAACAGTAGGAATAATGCAGAAGGATATTCTTCGAAATCAGATTAATACCAAAGAATCTATTCTGAAATCACAATTACAAAACCTTGCTAAAATGTGGTCTGAGAATTCCTAGACCTAAAGTTTTACGACGACAGCAGATTTCTAGCCTAAAATTGGGGGCTAATCATTTTTATTGTGGCTCGATAGTTGCAGGGGGCTTGCTTGATACAACATAGCTTACCCACGCAACATCTTCAACCTCATTTGTGATTCTGTTGCTTATCTTCTCAAGTATCTCAGAAGGTAGCCTAGTCCAGTCTGCAGTCATTGCATCAATCGAGTCCACGACACGAACAAGAACAACATGCCCAAATTTTCGCTCATCACCCACCACGCCGACTGCTCTATCATCTCCTACTGCTGAAAAAGCTTGCCAGACCTTGTCATACCAACCTGCAGCCAAAAGCTCGTCTTCAACAATCTTGCTTGCCTGCTGACATATCTGCAGCTTCTCGGATGTTACCTCGCCCATTATCCTAACGGCAAGACCTGGGCCCGGAAATGGGTGACGATTTAAAAGCTTGTCTGGAACGCCGAGGATCTTTCCTACCTTTCTTACCTCGTCTTTGTACAGAAATCTTAACGGCTCAAGTATCTGCAGGTCAAGCCAAGAAGGTAGTCCACCCACATTGTGGTGAGTCTTGATCACAGCAGCAGGTCCCTTTGATACCCCGCTTTCAATCACATCTGGATAAAGTGTCCCCTGAGCTAACCACTTGAATGGACCATTCTTTTCTGAAAACTCGGTAAATATCTTGACAAACTCTTCACCCAATATCTTTCGTTTCTGTTCAGGATCTGCTATCCCCTTTAATCTTGAAAGAAATCTTTCCTTTGCATTAATTACAGTAAAGTTCATTTCAAAATTATTCTTGAACATGCCCTCTACTTCTTTTTCTTCATTTAATCGAAGAAGGCCATTGTCTACAAATACACACTTTAACCTATTTCCTATTGCCTTTTGAATCAAGAGTGCAGCTACGGTGGAATCTATGCCACCGCTTATTCCACACAATACATTTCCATCAATCTTTGAAATCTCTGCAATAGTGTTATCAATAAAATTTTCAAGAGTCCAGTCCTGTTTTGCCTTGCATATGTTTAGGACAAAGTTTCTGAGAACTTGAGCGCCGTTTTCGGTGTGAACCACCTCTGGGTGGAATTGTATTCCGTAGATAAGCTTCTGTCTGTTGGCAATTGCTGCCGCAAAGGAGCTCTCAGTATGTCCTATGACCTTAAATCCTTTTGGTAGGCTTTCTGCCGCATCCCCATGACTCATCCATGCTCTTGTAGATGAACCCATTCCCGATAGTAGATCTGAATTGCTATCTATTTTCAGAGTTGATGAGCCATATTCCTTGTTTGTCTGCTTTACCTTGCCTCCAAAATTATTTACAATCAATTGGTGGCCATAACAAATTCCAAGAACCGGAAGGCCAATCTCAAATATTCCAGATGAGGGTTGTGGTGAGTCTTTACTGTAGACGCTTGCAGGTCCTCCACTGAAGACAATCCCTTTTGGATTCATCCTCTTTAGTTCTTCAAGTGAGATGTTGTATGGTACTAGCTCAGCATATACGGAAAACTCGCGGATCCTTCTGCAGATTAGGTGACTGTACTGTGAACCAAAATCTAGAACGATTATCTTGTCCATCTATTCACTTTCTTGAATTTTCCATCATGCGAGAGAATGACCATGTTGCAGTATTGATGATCTCGTTTGCTCTCTCCTTTTGTCGATAATTTTTGATCAGAATTTCTCTGATCCTGCTTCCCTCCTTGTTTACCATGCAGCTTATGGCTGAACCCTGAGAAATCTTGCCATTTTTAACATCAGCACTGTCTTGACTTTCCATGTTGCTAATTATTCTTCCCAGGAAAAATGATTTGAATGGTTGTGTCTCGATGTCAAGTGATATTTCCTCTGATGGTATAATTACAAGCTCATCCTGGGTGACATGTGCATTTGCTATTATTTGATTATCAGGCGTCTTCATTGGAATCACATCTGCTGTATCTTGTATCGGCTGTTGGTTTGATGTCTTCGCTGGAGGCGACGATGATGTTAGATGTGATGCCTTGCTAAAACTTGACTGTTTTACTAGAGAATCTAAAATTCGAAGATTTTGTGTTAATCGCTCCATCTCCTTTTTACGTTTGTCTATCTCGTCTGAGATCCATTCTCGCAACTCCAAGATATTGCGAATCTCCTCCTCAGAATTATAGTCCATAACTGCTCTATGGCCAAATGGATAATAAATATTAAAACAAACTCTATTCTCTGACCAACTCTTGAAGATCTCCAAACGAAACCTCTTGGAATCCCTTTACCGGCTCCGAAGTGGTATAAAGTTCACGTCTGTCCTTTGACGCAAGCCATTCCAAAAGAGATCTTGCTTTTCTGAGTTTTTGAAGTTTTAACGCTCTATCGTATCTTCCTTCCTTGGAGTAAATTCCTACCTTGTCTCCAAAATCCATCCCAAACAAGATGATTCTTTTTGCTCCAAAATATCTGGCCAGAAAGACGCATCTGTCCCCATCTGTGAATCCACCAAAGTTTTTGATCTTACCAAATGGCTTTCCCTCTGTTGTACCTATGCAGTTTCTAAATAGTGAAGCAATGGGAAGTACCCCAATGTTATCCCCATGAGAATGGACCACCATTATGGCATTCATTTTAGAAGCTTTTTTGAGATATTCTAAATTGCCATCAAGGTCAGTTACTACTATGTCAGGCCTAATTCCATTTTCAATTAAAGCTCTTGTAGCACCATCTGCAACAATCTTTGTTGCCTTTTTGAACTTCTTAATGAATGGAATAGATGAAGAAAGTGATGGTCCGGCTCCAATAACGAACACTACCTTGTTTTTTATCTCACGATCTAACTTGCTCAAAGGAAACCTAGCCCTAACAAGTAAGTTTAGGAGATGGGCTGCACATGTATCATCTTTTATGTCAAAATTGAATTCACGCAAAATCTCTCTATACTTTTGTTCCCATCCGCATAACTTCATGTAAGTCTAAATGTACATGAGCTAATCATAAACCATATGAACAAACTCGGTTCTGTACCTGTAGGGAATTCAAACCCCACAAGAATAATGGGCATAATTAATGCCAGTCCAGAATCGTTTTACAAAAAATCAGTATACACAGAACCAAAAGAGATTGCTAAGATTGTAAAGCAGATGGAAGAAGATGGCGCGGATTTCATTGACATAGGTGGCATGTCCACTGCCCCATACCTCAAGACTCTGGTACCAGAAAAGACCGAGATTGACAGGATCACAAAGGCAATCTCTGCTGTCCAAAAGGTCTCCAAACTACCAATCTCAGTAGATACTTGCAGAGCAAATGTTGCCAAGAAAGCCTTTGAGCTAGGCGTTGAAATTCTAAATGATGTTACAGGACTAAAATATGACCAGAACATGACCGCGATACTGGAAGAATACAGCCCATCGGTTATAGTCTGTGCTTTTAGCAAACAACCAATAACCGGAAACCAGATATCGCAGGCAAAAAATCTACTTGCCAAAAGCATATTGATTGCAAAAAAATCTGGAATATCCAAGAACAGGATTGTAGTGGACCCAGCAATAGGATTTTTTAGAAAAAATGCCAAGGGAATTTTGTTCACTAGAATAAATTCAGATTGGCTCAAAAGAGACATTGATGTAATTCAAAATCTTGCATCAATCAAGCTTGATTATCCACTCCTTGTTTCTGTCTCAAGAAAATCTTTCATAGGATATTTACTAAACGAGAAAGATCCTGACAAGCGGCTTTATGGATCCCTTGCAGCAGAAATCATTGCAATTCTAAATGGTGCTGACATAATCCGAACACATAATGTCAAGGCAACTCATGATGCAATCAAAATTGCGCAAAAGCTAATTGGATCCAAGAAAGGCTTATAACAGATTGTAAATCTAATCAAGAAGGTTTCATTGGATATAAGGGAAGGATTAACTTTCGACGACGTACTCCTTGTTCCCAAACGCTCCAATGTAGCTACTAGATCTCAGACTAATTTACAAACAAAACTTTCACGAAACATTTCACTCAATATTCCTATCATCAGTGCTAACATGGATACAGTCACAGAATCTGCAATGGCAGTTGCAATGGCAAGAGAGGGCGGTATAGGAATAGTGCACAGATTTCTTACGATATCAGAACAAGTTGGAGAAGTACTCAAGGTAAAACGTTCAGGCAGTATCATAATAGAGAATCCATACACCATAGGACCTAACCAGACTGTTCGGGAAGCAATTGAATACATGCGAGAAAAAGGCGTCTCCGGTCTTCTTGTAACAGATCCTCAAGGCAAGCTGGTCGGAATACTGACAAGAAGAGATATTGTAATGCTAGAATCAGCAGATGATAAAAAACAGGTAAAGGAAGTGATGACAAGTGATGTAATCACTGCCAAGTCGGGAGTAGATGTACATGAAGCAAGGGATCTAATCAGGAAAAATTGTATAGAAAAACTACCGCTTCTCGATGAGCGAGGAAATGTGAAGGGATTGATAACAAGCAAGGACATCATAAATGCTGGAAATTATCCACATGCCTCTAAGGACAAGAAGGGAAGGCCCTTGGTAGGAGCAGCAGTAGGAGTAAAGGGAGATTTTATGGAAAGAACCGAAGCATTGCTTGATGCTGGCACAGACGTAATTGTAGTTGACATTGCTCATGGCCATAGTGATAATGCACTCAATACAGTACGACTAATCAAGAAAGCCTTTCCAAACTGTGAGCTCATCGCAGGAAACGTTGCAACGGCTTATGGAGCTGAAGATCTTATAAAGGCAGGTGTTGATGCAGTAAAAGTCGGAGTAGGTTCTGGTTCAATCTGTATTACCAGAGTAATTACTGGCTCTGGTGTGCCGCAACTCACAGCTGTTGTAGACTGTGCCCAAATAGGCAAGAAATACGACGTTCCAATAATCTCTGATGGCGGAGTTAGAAATTCAGGTGATGCAACAAAGGCATTAGCGGCAGGAGCATCGACTGTAATGGTAGGAAGTTTGCTTGGAGGAACCGATGAAAGCCCAGGTTCGTATGTCATGAAAAATGGCAAGCGATACAAGATCTATCGAGGGATGGCTTCCTTCTATGCCTCGCTTGGTAGAAAGACAAAGGAAACAGGTACGGTAGTCATGAGTGAAGACCTTAACGATTACGTAGCCGAAGGCGTTGAGGCAATGGTTCCATACAAGGGCACTGTTGTAGATATAATAAAACAACTTACTGGTGGCATACGATCAGGCCTAAGCTATTGTGGCGCAAATACAATACCACAAATGCAACAAAATGCAGAGTTTATAAAAATGTCAACTGCCGGCTACGCAGAAAGTCAGCCTCATGACGTAGAATTGATGTAATTCACTTTTAAATATAGTATGGCATTTAGTTTTGGTCAGTGCTAACAAAAAGAACTGCAATAGGAATTGGTATAGGGACAATTGGAATTGTATTAGGATCTTTCTTCTTGATAGAATCAATCATATCAAATGTTAATACGGTAAACGACACAGTTGATGTTGCTAAAAGCGACGTGTTTCAATTTACTGCACAGAAACATTTTCATGAATTACTTAATGTTACAGGAAGTTCTTTTCATGTAACCCTGCATACGCCATCTACCGGATTGCAAGTAGACAAAGATTTTCAAAACGAGGTAAGCTTTGATTGGGTTAGTCTTCAAGATGGAAGACATTTTATCAACATAACAAATACAGGCAATTCAGTCTTACATGTTACTGGACAGTTACAAGCTATTCAGAATCCACTGATCTTCATGTCGCATCTAATTGTAATAACATCGGGAATTCTAATAGTTGGAGTCAGTGCAGCCTTTTCAGTTAGAAAGCCTAGAGGCTTTTAGTCAAGCTCAGCCCTTGGATAAGAGCCAAGGATCTTTAGAAAGACCGTATTTGGTTTTATTTTTTCAAGGGTATCCTGAATATTTTTATCATTTTGGTTCCCCTCAAAATCAACATAAAAGTTGTATTCCCACAGCGTGGCTTTTGTAGGGCGAGATTCAATTTTTGTAAGATTTATCTTATTCGTATTGAATTTTTCAAGCACGCTATAGAGTGCGCCTGGAACGTGTTTTATTGAAAAAATTATGGACGTCTTATCTTTTGGCGTTCTTTCTTGTTTTCTATTTGAGAGAACTAGGAATCTGGTATAGTTATTGATGTTGTCTTCTATCCCTTCCTTTATGATGGGGACTTTGTAGATTTCAGCGGCTCTTCTGCTTGCTATACATGATATGTTATCCTTTTTTAGCTCTAGGAGAATCTTGACACTCCCCGCTGTGTCATAGGCAGGTATGGCTTTGAGATGATGATCCTGAATAAATTTTCTACACTGGCCTAATGCTTGTGGATGTGAATAAACAGTATCGATTTTTCCAAGGTCCTGAAAACCAATGAGACAATGCTTTATTCTATGATAAATCTCTCCTGTCACATTAAGCTTGGTTGTCAATAGCAAGTCATTACTTTCTCCTACTATCCCTTCAAGAGAGTTTTCAACAGGTAACACTGCATAGTCTGATTTGCCAACCTCTGTAGATTCTAAAACTTCGTGAAATGTGGAATATGGAATTGTCTCAATCAAGTCTTTGAAAAAGGTCATTGCAGCAGCTTCACTATAAGCTCCATGTTCTCCTTGAAATGCCACTTTGAGCATATTCTTAGTTGGAATCGAATTTTATAAAATCGCCGTTTCCGAATTTAGTTGATAGTTTTCTCTCTTCTATATAACCACAATCAACGCATTTTACATTGCTGCCAAGCGGAACTATGTTGCCGGCGCACTTGTTGCATGTAGAGAACAAGACCCCAAGTTCTGGTTCTCCGATTGTAGCATGAATTACTCCATTTAACAAATTGATTACCTTGGCCATTGCGATATCGCTTACTCTAACAAGAATTCTCTTCTTTGCACCTCGTGCTTGGCAAATAACTTCAAGCCCAGAGTGGGTAGGCTTGCCATTTATGTACAAAATGTTTATTGCAAACATGTTATTCATCAACGCCGATACATTTCCTACTATGACATCGCCTTTTCTTGGAACTGCAGGTATTTTGATCTCATTAATCTTTGCTATTCGGTTTGCTTTATCAAATTCTGGCATACCTACTACTGATGACCTTATAGAATGTCCATCATCAAACGTATTTTGGCCGGTCTCAAATTCCTCAATTGTTGCAATTTTGTCTCCTGGAAGAGCTTGTTTACTAGACAATAGTGTGAATTGATGTTCCGATGATTATAATTGTTTATGCCTGGAGATCTAAAATCTTTTACATGTAAATTGTATCTAAAGCCAATGAGGAACCTGCAGAAAACTGTCCATGCCTTCCTTTTTTAATATCTTGATCAATGCATTGGCCTGAGGAGTAGACAAGACGGGCTTGTGAAAATGATTGTCAGTTGAAATTCTAGGACAAGCTACTTGTATAAAGGAATCTATTCCCTTCAAATTACGAAGCTTATCATCTGTTATCTCGGTCATAGCAAAGAGCTGAACCTTTTTTCCTAGATTTTCTAGCTCTTTTTTGAATTTGAGAGCAGTGGTCTTTGAGAACTGACCCTCCTTTAGACCAACAATAATTCCAAATGATTCCGACTCGGCTGCTTTGTATACCGAAAGTATTGCCTTTTTCTGGAGTTTCTGAGCAAATTCGGTGATCTCCCTTATCTCGTTAAAATATGGATCAAGAACATACGTTGGCCTGTTTGTCGATAATGCAATTCCAGATGCATGAAAATTACTTTGACCTAAAAATACATTGGCATCTACACTGTATCTTGTATCCATTACAGGATAAAACTCGCATCCAAAGACCTGTCCGTCATTTAGTTGACCTTTTCCCTTTCCTATCATGACTTTAACTCCGCCTTCTTCCAGTATGTCTATTACTTTGTCTACCTCATGGAGGTGTTGACTATCTGTTACTAGCGATACTGTTTTTCCTTTAAACTCCTCAGCACATTTTTTTGCTATATTTTCAAATGAAATGTTGTCAAATGCATCTACTAGAACTATACTGTCTCCAAAACTAGTTGAATTTATGGTATGACCTATGTGGAAGAGAATCTCTGCACCTAGGACTTTGGCTCCATTTGTATTCATGTCACACGTTCCAAAACAACTGTCTGCAAGAACATAAGCTGGAATGTCACATCTTTGCATTATCTTGGATGCCGTCTCTTGTATTTTTGGCAAAATTCCGTCTGGTCCATTCAAGGCTACCGATACAGGCTTTTTTCTCTGAATCTCGTCAAAGATCCTTTTTTCATCTATTACTATCAATCGTTATCCGAGATTATTTTTTTAATTTAAATCAAACGAATACACGCACAATATTTAATATCATACATCTTCAAGAACGACTAGTGTCTATAGCGTTTGTACTGCTCAATGCAGAATTAGGAGCCGAAAATGAATTACTCAACCAGGTAAAGTCTATTGAATATGTCAAGTACGTGTATGTTCTTTATGGTGCCTATGATCTAGTAGTTAAGATAGAAGCTCCCGATAGTGAGACACTAAAAAAGACTATCTCAGGCCAGATAAGACAACTCAAAAATGTGCGTTCAACTCTTACTATGACAGTTATAGGATGAAACAAAGCATACTTCACGTTGGTTTTGACGATACAGATTCCAGAAATGGAATGTGCACAACGTTTCTTGCCTACAAAATTGTGGAGTATCTAAGAAAGGAAAAAGTCAAGTTTCTGGATTATCCATATTTGATTAGATTCAATCCAAACATTCCATGGAAGACTAGAGGTAATGGTGCAGTAGCACTCAAAATACAAACCAAGACCCCTCAATTAATCAAGAAAAACATAATCGATTTTGTAAAAAGATATTCCGCTATACGGGACGGAGCAAATCCTGGACTTGTTTTTTACGAAAATAGTAATACCCCAAAAGAATTTTCTGATTTTGGAAAGATGGCACTATGTACTCTTGTAAACAGAAACAAGGCAAAGGAATTTGCAATACAAAATAACATTGAGACATTCTATCTGGGAAATGGCCAGGGATTGGTAGGTGCAATAGGTGCCATCGGTTATAACTTTCGTGATTATACCTTTGAGTTGATTTCATATAGGCATAAATCAAATTTTGGAAAGAAGAGACTGATCCTCAAAGATAGTGTAAAGAAAATGCAAGAAATGACTTTTCCAAAAACATTCAACAACTACGATGATTCTAAAAATCGTACGCTCATAGCTCCGCATGGCCCCGATCCTGTCTTTTTTGGAGTACGTGGTGAAGATGTGCAGACTGTTGTTAGGGGGGCATCTCTTGTAAAGTCGCAGGAAAAGTTCTCAGGATACATGGTTTTTCGTTCAAACCAGGGAACAGGTGATCATTTACAAAACGAGCTAGATGTTAACAACCTTAGACCATTTTCTTCAGGCTATATGGTTGGTCATGTAGTTGAAACGCCTAAAATTACGATGGGTGGTCACGTAATGTTTGCAATCTCAAAATCTGGTAAAAAGGCAAATTGTGCGGTCTATAAACCCACAGGCCTTACAGGCATAGCATCAAGTCTAATCAAAGGGGATCTGATAAAAATTGGTGGTGGCATAAGAAAAGCCTCAAAAACCCATGACAGAATACTTAATGTAGAATTCATAGATGTTATCAAACTTGCAAAAAACTCGGTACTGGTGAATCCCTTCTGTACTAGATGCATGAAACATATGAAATCAAGAGGAAAAGGCCAAGGCTACAAATGTGAAAAATGCGGTAAAACATCACAAAATAAAATACTCAAGAAAATTCCACGCAAGATAAAAGGCCAACTCTATCTGCCTATTCCATCAGCTCATAGACATCTGACAAGGCCACTACAAAGAATTTCTAGATTCAACACAAAAATTGAATTTGATAACTCAAAGGAGTGGTTTTGTAATTCCTTCTAAATTTTTTAAGGATAGCGGGGAGTAGATTTGAACTACTGACTTGCGGGTTTCTCATCCAGATTGATTATGAGCCCGCCGGGATGACTTAGCCCCAAAGTCTGGCTTCCCCACCCCGCTAATTGAAAAGAAGTTTCAGGGTGATATATACGCTTTATCTGATTTTTAGAAATAATTAATAGGATTTCAAAGGTGTCAGATCTGTGGACAAAAGAACCAGAATTATAGCAATAGCCGCCGCAGTTGCTGCTTCAATTATTATCCTTACATCTCCTTCCAATTCGATTGTAATTCCACAACCAACCACAAGTCCTACTGGAACAGATGCAGTACAAATTGTTGCAACGAACTTGCAAAAACCATGGGATATGAGTTTTGGTGATAATAAAATATTCTTTACGGAAAAAGTAGGAAAAATTAGAGTAATTGATAATGGTACACTTGTAAATGAATCAGTAGCCGATCTTCGAGTTGCAGATGTCACAGACGCAGGCCTGCTTGGAATAACACTACACCCAGATTTTGAGAAAAATCATTTCATCTATGTGTATTATACATACCAAGAAGGTGACAACCTTTGGAATAAGGTATTGCGAATTACTGAGTCCAATGATAAAATGGTAGACACAAAAGTGATTCTGGATAAAATACCTGGGGCAGAATTTGATGATGGAGGAGTGATAAAATTTGGCCCTGACAAAAAACTATACATTGGTACAGGAGATGCTACGGATCAAAACGCTTCCCAGGATTTGAAGTCTCTTGCCGGTAAGATTCTGCGACTAAATGATGATGGCTCAATCCCGCAGGACAACCCATTTCCAAATTCACCAGTTTATTCTTATGGACATAGGAATCCTCAAGGGCTAGCTTGGGATGATAAGGGAAATTTGTATGAGACAGAGGAAGGGCCAACAAGAAATGATGAAATAAACCTAATTAAACCCGGACAAAACTATGGTTGGCCTAACCAAGAGTGTTCTGGCTCACCGCAGTATCAAGCTGCATTGATTTGCTATAATCCAAGCATTGGACCAGCTGGAATTACTTATTATTCCGCAGGCAAGCTTGATATTAAAAACAGTCTTATCCTATCTACGCTGCTTGGACACAGCCTTTACCAACTATCTGTTCAGAATGGTACCATACTTGACAAAAAAATCATATTCGATGGGGTAGGAAGAATTAGGGATGTCAGCGAAGGTCCAGACGGATACCTATACATTCTTACATCAAACACAGATGGCATGGGTTTTCCAGACCAAAATGACGACAAACTTTTGAGGATTGTAAAATAAATTGACTGATTCATCCATCAAGAAATTTCATGAAAAGAACAGAGAAGAGAGAATCAAGATAGTGAAATCCTTTGCCGGTCTTTCTAACGAGGATGTTAAAATCCTCAAAAGTAACGGCGGAATCTCATTTGACGAAGCAAACCATATGGTGGAAAATGTAATCGGTACCTTATCATTTCCCCTTGGCATTGCAACCAATTTCAAGATAAATGGAAAGGATTACCTTGTTCCCATGGTGATTGAAGAGTCATCAGTTATTGCTGCTGCGTCCAAGGCAGCAAAGATAGCAAGAAAATATGGCGGTTTTACCATGGAATCAGACGAGTCATACAGCATAGGGCAAGTTCAGGTAGTGGACTTGAATGTAAAGTCGGCTATTCTAAAAGTGATGAATGCCTCAGACAAGATACTTGAACTTGCCAACTCAAAAAGTAAAACCTTGTCCAAGATGGGTAAGGGCGCAAAGGAGATAACATGCAAGGAACTGAAAACAAAATCTGAAACTATGTTAATAGTTGAGGTGCTAGTTGATGCAGGAGATGCAATGGGAGCAAATGTGACCAATACAATGTGTGAAGGGATTGCTCCGTTAATAGAAAAGCTTACAGGTGGAAAGGCACTTCTTAGAATTTTATCAAACTATTCCATACGGAGGCTGGTCAGAGGTAAAGCTATTTTTGATAAAGAAGAGATAGGCGGAGAGCAAGTTGTTGACAATGTTATACTTGCATATGAATTTGCAGCAAATGATCCGTATAGGGCAGTTACTCATAATAAAGGAGTAATGAATGGAATTATTGCAGTTGCAAATTCTACAGGACAGGATACCAGAGCAATCGAAGCTGCATCACACGCTTATGCCTCAAAAAGTGGTAAGTATACTTCTTTGACAAGGTGGCAAAAAAATAAACAAGGTAATCTGGTAGGTGAGATTGAGATACCAATGCCTGTTGGAACTGTCGGTGGAATAGTAAATGTGCATCCTATGATTAAAGTTTGCACTAAGATTCTCGGAGTAAAATCAGCAAAGGAATTGGGGTGTGTCATTGGGGCGGTTGGTCTTGCTCAAAACTTTAGCGCGATGAGGGCTCTTGTCTCCGAGGGAATACAGAAAGGCCATATGAAACTTCATGCAAAAAACATAGCAATAAGCGTCGGTGTGCCAAAAAGCAAGATAAATGAGGTAGTAACAAACATGGTAAAAGAGGGCAACGTATCGGTTACCCGAGCCAAAGAAATACTCAAGGAATTATAGCGACTAGATATATATCCAAAAGGCTTGGTAGGACTACGTTGGCCAAGGTAAAATTTGCAGTACCAAAAGGTAGCATTGAAGAATCTACATTCAAGATATTAGAGAAATCTTGGACTAGAGTAGTTCGAAGAGACAGAACCTATCGAATAATGTTAGATGACCCCGAGATTTCAGTTAAGATGCTACGTCCACAAGAGATTCCAAACTTGGTAAGCGACGGCCTGTATGATGTTGGAATAACTGGCAGAGACTGGGTTAATGAAACAAAATCTGACGTGGAGGTTCTTCTTGATTTGGAATATGGACGAATAAAACTTGTAATTGCGATCCCAGATTCTTACAATTTCAAATCTCTTGATGAAATGATACTTGCCTATGCAAAGAAGAAGAAAATTCTCAGAATTTCTTCAGAATATCTCACAACTGCCGCTAAATTTATCACACAATGTAAAAATTACAAGAAACTTTACGGCTCAAAGCAACCTATGATTATTACACCATGGCTAAGACTGGGTTCTAACAAGAATGTACAGATATTTCTCTCCTTTGGGGCAACAGAGGCAAAACCACCCGAGGATGTAGATGCTATAATGGATGTAACCGAGACAGGTACTACACTTACACAGAATCAACTGAAAATAGTAGATACAGTGATGGAATCAACCGCTGTCTTGATCGCAAACAAGGCATCAATTAAGGACAAGGTTAAGCGCGAAAAGATCTATGATATTGTAACCATGCTGCATGGTGCAGTTGAGGGTAAGAAACACTTACACCTATTTCTAAACGTAAAGGAAGAAAATATGCGAAAATTACTTGAAGAACTACCATCTCTTAAACGTCCTACCATAAGTCCACTAAGCGAGAAAGGCTGGTATGGCATAAACACCGTGATTCCAAAATCGGAATTTCACAAACTAATCCCAAAATTAAGAAAGATAGCCCAGGGCTTAGTTGTACACGAACCAAAGCAGATTCTCGCACTTGAGGAGATAAAACGTGACGAGGAAAATTGATGAGAATCATATCTGTTCAAAACATAGATTCTATCATAGAATCTCTGAGGCCTCAGCCTACTAGAGAATTAAAGAAGAAAGTAATCTCTATCATCTCAGATGTACAAAGAAGAAAGGATAAGGCGTTACGAATCTATGAAAGAAGATTTAACAAGGTAAACCTGAAATCATTTCGAGTAACTCAAGCTGAGATAAACGCTGCTTACAAACAAGTCTCAAGGGATCAGATTGAAGCAATAAAACTTGCAAAGAAGAGACTTGAAAGATCTGAGAATGTAATAAAGAAACAACTACAAAATGTTTCAATCTTAACTGATGGAATAAAGATAAACAAAATCTTTTCTCCTTTGGATAGCATAGCCTGCTACATTCCAGGTGGCAAGGCGCGCTACCCGAGCACTGTGATAATGTCAGTCATACCTGCCAAAGTAGCGGGAGTAAAAAAAATAATAACAGTATCTCCGGCAGATAAAAAAGGTAAGATTGATCCTCTTACACTTGTAGCAGCTGATATCTGTGGCGTAAATGAGTTTTACAAAGTAGGTGGAGCTCAGGCAATAGCAGCACTTGCATACGGTACCCAATCAATTCCAAAAGTAGACAAGATAGTAGGCCCTGGAGGAATGTTTGTGACACTAGCAAAATCTCTTCTCAGCGATATTGTTTCAATTGATATGATCGCAGGCCCAACAGAACTTGCAATTATTGCTGATTTGTCAGCAGATCCTAATTATGTTGCAGTTGACCTGATCTCACAAGCAGAACACAGTGTTGATACAATGTGTTGTCTGATAACAAATTCTGAATCGCTCAAGGATCAAGTGATAAAATCACTCAAACAAAGAATTAACCTCATACCAAGATCCAGTATAGTCAAAGAAAGTCTTCAAAATAATGGATTTATTGCTATCTGTAAAACGGAGGCTCAAATGATGGATCTTGCAAACAAACTCGCTCCTGAACACTTGGAGATTATGACTCGAGACTCGCAGAAGATGGCTAAAAAAATAAATTCTGCAGGCCTTGTACTTGTAGGGCGTTACACTCCATCTTCTGCAAGCGACTACCTATTGGGTTCGAATCATATTCTACCGACTAGCGGATTTGGAAAGACAAGAGGTTCTCTTGGAGTGCTAGATTACTTGAAGCTACAGACCAGAATTGAGTCATCCAAGGCATCACTTGAGAAGATCTCAAAATATATGAAGGCCATTACTGATGCCGAAGGGCTTCCAAATCATTATGAGGCAGTAAGGAGTAGATTATGAGAAAAAGTTGGTTTGAAAAAAAGATAGAAAAGATATCCAAACTTAGTGGATACAAAAAACCAACCAAATATTCAAATGTAATTAAGCTTGATTCTAACGAAAATTATGCAATCAACTCTTCCGTCTTTCAAGATTTGCTGAACCAAATCCGAGAAAAAATGGATGTGCGGGAATACCCATTAGGCGGAACGGATAGATTGATTGTAGCGCTCTCGAACTACACAAAAATGCCAAAGGAGATGATAGGTGTTGGCAACGGCTCAGACCAAATAATTGACCTAATTCTTGGAAATCTGGCCTCAAAGGAAACTAGGATTTTGACATCTGACCCAACTTTTGGCTTTTTTGAAGAAAGGTGTAAACTGTATTCTATTCCGACAATAAGGATTCAATTTAACGAAGAAATGAATCTATGCCTTGAGGATTTTATTATCAACTCCAAGAAGGCTGATATCTTATATCTAGACTCACCAAACAACCCCACTGGATTTCAGTTTCAAAGAAAACATCTTGAAAAATTGATCCAGTCATTTAACGGACCAGTAATAATAGATGAGGCATATGTCGAATTTGCAGGCTATTCTATTGTAAACATGGTAAAAAAGATGAACAATCTAATTGTACTTAGAACACTTTCAAAATCGTTTGGGCTTGCAGGGCTACGAATTGGTTATTTTGTAGCTAACAAGAAAACGGTAGACGCGTTTTCTCGAGTTATTCAGTATCCATACCCACTCAACACCATTGCAATAGAGGCAGGAATCCTGGCCTTGAAACGCTCAAAATATTTTGCAGATACAGCAGATTTTGTGAAGAAGGAACGTACTCATATAATTGAGAAACTTCGAGAGATGAAGGTTTTCAAGGTCTTTGACTCTGAGGCCAACTTTGTTTTATTTGCGGCAAATGGCGCAAGCCAGCGTATTCACAAGGCACTCATAGAGCAAGGTATAGTGATAAAGAATTTGGGAAAGGTAGGAAAACATGATGGATGCCTAAGAGTTACTATTGGTACTCAAGAAATGAATTCAAGATTTCTCACTGCAATACGTGATTTGCTGAATTGACCCTAAAAAAAATCGATGATGGCATCTATGTTGATGCACAAAAAACAAACAAGATCAAAAATTTAGATGCGGTAATATTTGACTGCGATGGGGTGCTAATTGACGTTTCAAATTCATATGATCTTGCAATAAAAAAAACAGTAGATTTTGTAGCAAATAAAATTTTCTCAATAAATAAATCATCATTAGTCACAACAGAAATGATAGACAATTTCAAAAAAACAGGTGGATTTAATGACGAGGTTAATGTAACATACGTCATGATACTTGTAGCTGTTGCATCAGAGCAAACCGGTAAGAATTTTTCTGATCTTGTCTTTGAGATTGCAAAAAATGCTGACCAAACAGGAATAAAATCAGTTGAAAGATATCTTGATTCAATAAAAATAGACTTGACTGACATCAAAACGAAACTTGTCTATCCTGCAAAAAGATTTGAAAGTCTACTTTCCTCTATTTTTGATGAAATCTTTTATGGAACTGATCTATACATTCAACTTTACAAAAGGTCTCCAAAGTTTTTCAATGGAAAGGGTCTGATTGAAAATGATGTTGTACTTGTAACAAAGAATCTCTTAGATGAGCTACATCAAAGATTTGGTAAAAAAATTTCCATTGTTACAGGGAGAGGAGTGATCTCAGCAAGACACTCTCTCAAGAAATTATTTGATGAGTTTGACTTGAAGAATTCAAGATTTCTTGAGGATGAATCATATGAGATGGCAAAGCCAAACCCTCAATCGCTTATATCATCAATTAAGGGAATGGGTGCTTCTTGTTCCATATTTGTTGGTGACTCTATGGAAGACTTTATCATGGCACACAAGGCAGTAGAGTCTGGAAATCCAACTTTGTTTTGTGGTATATATGGTACCAGCAAAGACCATGAGGACAAGAGAAATTTCTTTGAACAAAAGGGCGCAGATATGGTACTGGAATCAATCCATCTGCTTCCGAAGGCATTAAATCTAGTTAGGGCATAAGCCACTTCTCTACAGAGGGATTTCATGAAATCTAGAATAAACAATATTGTTAGAAAGACTAAGGAGACAGAGGTATCAATATCCATTAACTTGGATGGTAGTGGTAAGATTTCTGTAAAGACAGGTCTACCGTTTCTTGATCATCTGGTCATTTCTTTTGCAAAACATGCTACATTTGATCTCAAACTTAACGCAGTTTCAAAAGATGGAATAGATCACCACCTAGTCGAAGACACTGCAATTGCTCTAGGTAGTGTCATAGACGAGTCACTTGGAAATAGGTCAGGAATTACGAGATTTGGACATGCATCCATACCGATGGATGAATCTCTTGCAGAGGCCTCACTTGATCTTGTGCGAAGGCAGTATCACAAAATTGAATTATCTATAACTCGAAATCAAATTGAGGAAATTTCAAAAGAAGACCTTGAACACTTTTTCAGATCTCTAGCCCAGAGCTTGAACATATGCGTACATGTATCAGTCAAATATGGTGAAAATGACCACCACAAAATTGAAGCGGCTATCAAGGCCTTAGCGGTAGCGTTGAGAAACGCAGCAAGTCAAGACAAAAAGCAAAAGGGAATGCCTAGCACAAAAGGTGTCATGTAATGGTAAAGGTAGCAATCTTTGATTATGGTGCAGGTAACATATTCAGCCTAAAATCATCTCTTGAAAAAAATGACGCTCAAGTGGATGTCATCACCAATCTAGATAAAATTAATGGATACTCTGGTCTTTTGCTACCAGGTGTAGGAAACTTTGATCCTGCAATCAAAAGCCTTAACGCATCCAAAGTTGCCTTTCAGGATCTTACCAAGAGCCAAATTCCAGTTCTTGGAATATGTCTTGGAATGGAAATGTTCTTTGAGAAGAGTGAGGAAGGCAAACTAAATGGATTGGGAGTTCTTGAAGGAGAGGTTATCATACTTCCAAACAAGTTCAAAATTCCACATATGGGATGGAATGACTTACAGGTAAAGAAATCAAGCGTACTTTTAGAAGGGGTAAAGGAAGGGTCTTGGGTTTATTTTGTTCACTCATACAGGGTCAAACCAAAAAATGAAGATATTGTAAAAGCTGATTCTGACTATGGAATAAACGTGCCTGCAGTTATAGAGAACGGAACTCTCTTTGGGACCCAGTTTCACCCCGAAAAGTCTGGCAAAATTGGTGCTCAAATGATTAAAAACTTTTTGCGGACGTGCAAAAAGTGAAAGTCATACCAGCAATTGACATTATGGAAAATAAGGTAGTTCGTTTGGTAAAAGGAGATCCAAAAAATAAAACCGTCTATAGCAATGATCCAATAGAAACTGCCAAACGATGGGAAGCCGCAGGAGCAGATATGCTACATGTTGTGGATCTTGATGCAACGTTGGGAATTGGTTCTAATTTGAAAACAATAAAGAGAGTCGTAGGTGAAGTCTCAATACCGGTAGAAGTCGCAGGAGGCTTGCGTACGGAAGAGACAATAGAAAGTGTATTGGATTTTGCACCAAAAGCAGTACTTGGAACAGTTGCATTCAAAAATAGAGATATGTTACAAAGAATATCAAAAAAATTCGGGAGAGATAGAATAGTGATATCAGCTGATCAGTTAAATGGAAAAATAGTAGTAGGTGGTTGGAAGGAAAACACTGGAGTGGATCTCATACCGGGAATTGAAGAATTTGTGAACCTAGGTTTTTCAAAATTTCTCATTACAAGCGTTGACCGAGATGGTACTCTCAAAGGCCCAGACCTTGATTCTCTAAGAAAGGCATGTAATATAGACGGAGCAAGAGTAATAGCAAGCGGCGGAATATCAAATCTGAAAGATATAGCAGACGTAAAGAAAGTTGGTGCTGCATGTGTCATACTTGGTAAGGCATTATATGATAAAAAAATAACAGTTGAAGAGGTTAAAGCAATAGCATGACTCTGACTAAGAGAGTCATACCTTGTTTAGATGTGGATAACGGTAGAGTTGTCAAGGGCATGCACTTTAAATCAATACAAGATGCAGGAGATCCAGTTCTACTAGCAGAAAAGTATAGCAACGAAGGAGCAGATGAGCTAGTATTTCTTGATATCACTGCTTCAGAACAACAACGAGAAACCATCAAAAGTCTTGTTAAGAAGGTAGCACAGGTAATAGACATTCCGTTCACAGTGGGAGGTGGAGTAAAGACACTTCAGGATGCAAGAGATATTCTTCTTAGTGGTGCTGATAAGGTTGCAATTAACACAGGTGCTGTAAAGAATCCCGACATAATCACTAAACTAATGGAGATTTTCGGAAAACAGTGTGTTGTTGTCGCAATGGATGTAAAACATAACTATAGTATCAAAGATGACAAGAACATCTTTACTTTAGATTCTAAAAAATTCTGGTTTGAAGTCTACATTTATGGAGGCAAAACTCCCACAGGTCTTGATGCAATAGAGTGGGCAAAAGAGGTAGAAAGACGTGGTGCTGGAGAGATACTATTGACCAGTATAGACATGGATGGCACAAAGGAAGGATATGATATTCAGCTCACCAAGGAGATAGTTAATGCAGTAAATATTCCTGTTATTGCTTCTGGTGGTGCCGGAAAGCCAAAACACATGCTTGATGTATTCCTACAAACTAACGTGGATGCGGCTCTTGCAGCTTCAATATTTCACTACAAAACACATTCTGTAGATAGGGTAAAAGAATACCTTAAAGAAAATGGTGTTCCTGTAAGAATAGGGGAAATGAAGTGAGTGAATAACTATGAAAATGAAAATTTCAAATATTGACTTTGCAAAAGGAGACGGACTCATTCCTGTTATAGTTCAAGATGTTAACACAAAAGAAGTCTTGACCTTGGCTTATACAAACAAAGAATCTCTTGAGTTAACTCAAAAGTCTGGAAATTCTTGGTTTTGGAGCAGATCTAGAAATAAACTATGGATGAAGGGGGAAGAATCCGGAAACATACAAAAAGTAAAAGAAATTTTGGTTGACTGTGATTCTGACGCGATAATATATCTAGTTGAACCATCAGGTCCTGCCTGTCATACAGGAGAAAGAGTATGTTTCCACAATCAGTTGGAAAAGTAATCTAACAAGGGTCTATAGCTTTTATTTCTGCCTGTCCGCCCTGCACCCACTCATTTATAATTTTAAAATGTATTGGACCGTAAGAAGTTCCTGGGAAAGCTATTGTCCAATTTCCAACCAAATCTTGTGGTGTGCATAATTTTTCTATCCTTTCTGTATTTGGCTTGAAAAAGTAATTAAAATCTGATTTCATTGTGCCATTAAATGGAGACTGTGTAAAAACTCCACCTTTAGGATCATATACTATTATCTTGCCTACGTCAGTTGGCTTCAAACCAGTAACTACCATGAAAATATTATCATCAAGTTTGTATGTTCCATTGTTGATTGCAAATGGTCCTGAAGTGACCCATTGTGCAGTATTACCTCCGGACGTTTTTTGCTGGTTGTAGAAATAGATGGCAGATGATGAAATAGCTATTACTACGATTACTGCAATTATGGCACTAGACGCATTTCTTTTTTTTCCACTTTTAGGTTTTTTCAATTTTCGTTTAACATTTCTTTGGTATGGTTAATATTTCTTCTAATTGTAAAAAATTCATAAAATATCCAATTTACAATAATTTTTGATATTTCAAATCAAGTTTGGACTCACCTTTTCTATATTAAATCGTGAATTCATGTTAATTTTTACTGAATTATATGGTCGTTAAAATTAAGTGATGCTTAAATTAATATTAGGATTTTTTATGTATCATTTTATAAAGTCATAATTGTCTTGGCAAAAATAAAATCGTTGCAATGTAGAGAATGTGAGAAAGAGTATGCTCCTACATTTAGGTACGTCTGCGAAGAGTGTTTTGGCCCTCTTGATGTGTTTTATGATTTTCCTAAAGTGACCAAGAATACATTTGCAAATCGTGAACACACTTACTGGCGCTACCATGAGATGCTGCCCATTGAATCAAAATCAAATATTGTAAGTATTGGTGCAGGACTCACTCCTCTCATTAAAGCAGACAAACTAGGTGAGCAGCTTGGTCTTAATAATTTGTACATAAAAAATGATTCTGTAAATCCTACTTTTTCATTCAAAGATAGACCAGCCGGTGTTGCAATTTCAAAAGCAAAAGAATTTGGTCTTTCTGCAGTAGGGTGTGCATCAACTGGAAATCTTGCGTCAGCTACTGCAGCTCATGCCGCAAAGGGCGGTTTTCCATGTTACGTTTTTGCGCCAAGTGACATAGAGCATGCAAAAATTACACAAGCTCTCGCATATGGAGCAAACTTCATTGCAGTTGATGGTACATACGATGATGCAAACAGGATTGCGGCCCAGATAGGAGACAGTAAGGGAATAGGAATAGTAAATATTAACATGCGCTCATACTATGTCGAAGGATCAAAAACTCTAGCCTTCGAAGTTGCAGAACAGCTTGATTGGCAAGTACCTGATCATCTTGTTGTACCTGTAGGAAGTGGAGCAATGTTAAATGCTATCTGTAAGGGATTTGAGGAACTTGAAGAATTATCCCTTATAAACAAAATATCTAATATGCATATGATTGCAGCCCAACCCCATGGTTGCGCTCCAATAGTGGATGCCTTTAAGAAAAATAAAACCGAGGTTATACCAGTGGAGAACCCAGATACCATTGCAAAAAGCCTTGCCATCGGAGATCCGGGAGATGGTCAATATGTACTCAAACGATTAAAACAGTACAATGGATATGCTGAAGAATCATTGAACAGGGAGATTCTGGATGCTATTCTGTTGCTTGCAAGAACCGAAGGAATCTTTACAGAACCTGCTGGAGGCGTGTCAGTTGCGGTTCTCAAAAAGATGGTAGAGGCAGGAAAAATTGACAAAAATGACTCCGTTATATGTTATGTAACAGGAAATGGTTTGAAGACTACCGAAGTAATGATGGAAGTACTCTCAAAGCCTCAGACCATGCAAGCTGATATAGCTAAGATTGCGGCACTGGTGAGATAATATGGCTAATATCAAATTCACTATACCCTCAGTACTAAACAAAGGTGGAGGGGAAAAAAAAGTTGACATCTTGGCTTCTACACTAAATGAGGCATTCAACAAGATCTCAGAACAATTAGGAGATGAGTTCAAACGAAGAGTTCTAAATCCTGATGGCACTCCTCGTTCTCTAATCAACATATACGTAAACGGAAAAAACATGCGATTTTCGGGAGGGATGGAAACTACACTAAAGGACGGTGACGAGATCTACATACTTCCGGCAGTAGCTGGTGGCTCTGAACTATCTAGTAAGGAACTTGAAAGATATTCTAGACAAGTTATGCTTGAAGAGATAGGTTATGAAGGACAACTAAAGCTTAGGAATACAAAAGTCTGTGTTGTAGGCGTAGGCGGCCTTGGTAATCCTATAGTAAGTAGGCTGGTAGCCATGGGAATTGGTACAATAAGAATTGTAGATAGGGATGTTGTAGAGTTATCGAACCTACACAGGCAGACTATGTTTGATGAATCAGACATAGGACAAGTAAAAGTAGAATCTGCAGCAAGGAAGTTGAAAAAAATGAATTCTGACGTAGTAATTGAAGCTCTACCTGTATCTGTAAACGATTACACTGCTTTAGATATTGTAGAAGGATGTGATGTAGTAATAGATGCCCTTGATAGTGTAAATGCAAGATATTCACTCAACAAGGCATGTGTGAAAAAGAATATCCCATTTGTGACAGGAGCAGCTGTGGGTGTTTCAGGGCAAGTATTTACCATCATCCCAAATCAAACTGCTTGCTATCATTGTGTCTTTCCGTCACTTGATGAAAATTCAATGCCCACATGTAGTACTGAGGGAGTGCATCCATCAATTCTTTCTATAGTGGGAGGAATTGAGGTTGCCGAAGCTGTTAAAATATCCATTGGGAGATCTCCAACTTTAACAAATAAACTACTCTACATAGATCTAGACAATCTGGATTTCAGTACTGCAGAATTCAAGAAAGTTGATGAATGTTCTGTCTGCGGAAAAGGCAAAAAAGAAGAACTGCCAAAACAAGAACTGATAATTGAAGAGCTTTGTGGTCGTAGCAGGGGTAAGAGAACTTTTTCAATAACTCCTACGACAATGTTAGAAATTGACATGCCAAAAATTACAAATACAGCATCAACAAAAGGATTCAAGATACAAAGTCAGGGGGAACTTGGTCTTTCCATATCGACAAATGACATCTTTGTAAGCTTTCTAAAGAGAGGTTCTGCAGTTATTGTGGGAGAAAAAGATGAGGATTCTGCAATCGCATTGTATAAGACATTGGTAAACGCTTAGAATTATTTACAAAGTCTTAATCACAGACATTAATTTTGAAAAAGGATCTTCCATAGAATCCAATATTCTTTGTGCCTTATCTTTGTTCTTTGGACCTTCAATGAGCATTTTTCTGGCCAATTGAAGAATATTTCTGGGGCGCGTTTCTCTTTTTACTAGTCCACTTTTTACCAGATATTTTTCAATATGATTAGGTACTGCATCATAGGATATAGTTGGAATCCCCATCAACGCAGCTTCGGCAGTCATTGTACCGCCAGATCCTATAAAAAGATCAGTAACAGAAAGAAGAGATTTTCCATCAACAACTTTCTTTATGATCTTCACTTTATTTCCAAATTCTTTTCTAAGATTCTCTAT
The DNA here is from genome assembly GCA_050749405.1 of Nitrosotalea sp. Taxonomy (GTDB): domain Archaea; phylum Thermoproteota; class Nitrososphaeria; order Nitrososphaerales; family Nitrosopumilaceae; genus Nitrosotalea. Next base: position 335,155 of record JBOGRD010000001.1, on the reverse strand, counting down.
TTGGTGTTTGTATCTTGTCAAGACCATTACATTGTATTTTTCTCTCTCTTGACTAAATCTATAAATTATATTATTACTAATACTGGTTTTTCCAAGAGCATATGCTGCAGAAGATTCTTCAAGTCTAATGACTATGGTTTTTTTATTACTATTCACTACAATCGGTTTAACATTTGAACCGTTTTTTACTATCATTGCAGCATCAATAGCCTTGTATTGAATTATGTTACTTTTTGAAATTCCATATTTTACAAATTCCTCTTTTGGTATTATCCATGGAATAAGTAGCTTTTGTGCAAATGGAAGTGCAAGTCTCATTACTGCCTCCGCATGTGGAGAATCAGAAAAAACTATGTGTTTTATGCCTAGGCCAAATGCAACCCTTGAGGCTTCAGGAGAACAGAAGCTTATGACCAAATCTGGGGAAAATTTTGATACAATGTCAGTCAAATGATCAACTCGTTTTGCACTTGCTTTGAGCTTCTCTTTTCTTCCTGAACCACCGTGTTTTCCCACAATGGTAAGATTGACACGCTTTAGTTTTGCAAGATCGACAACCTGACCATAATACCTCGAAGTGAGCAGTATTTTGTGATTTTTACCTAATTTTTGTGCCATTGGACCAAAAAATAGCAGCTGTTTTGGCGTAAGGACATCAAACCAGATTTTCAAACATTTTTGATAGAATTTGGGGGTGGAAAAAGTTTTTCTTAGCCTATACTCCTAGTTCGGATGATTTGGTCGCCACAAAGATCGTTGTTTATGGGCTTAGTACTGAGGGATACTCAATCGCGTGTCAAATGGCAATAAAAGGAGCAGACGTCTTTATTGTGGATGAATCCGCGCACATGGCAATTTCTCTCAAGGCGGAAATAGCCAAGACATATCCAAATGTTACATCACTAAAAGAAGACGAACCCTTGCTTGGTGTAGAGCCAATTGATGTAGCGATATCACATGCCGAATATCTTTTCTTTGCTCCAAGAATCAGAAAAACCGGACAAGAGGCAAAAATGGAGATTCATTCAAAATTCAAAGATTCTACATCTCCTATGAAAAAAGGTGGATCAGTCATCTACAACCTTCCTACAGGAATAGGTGGCAATAATGAAACCATATCGCTTTTGGAACATATTACTGGACTTGAACTCGGAAAGGGAATATCATATTTTTATTATCCTCTTTCAAAAGGATATGTTCCAGAAATAATAGGATCTTTTAATGGAAAGATAGATGATAAACTAGGCAAATTGCTAGAAGTAGAAAAAAAGACAAAAAAGTTTGTATCCATACCTTCATCTGAAATTATTCACGCGATAAAGGTTTTGACACAATTTTCAAGCTTGGCAAGTATTCTTGAAGTTTGTAAATTTGCACAAGACTCAGCTACAAGAAATGATCTTGTATTCACTGACTACAAGGATCTATTTTTGGATGACATTACTAATGGACTGTATGATCTGAGATCACTTGGTACATCTGTTGAAGGAGCAGGCACCATGATGTATCTAGTAAATGGAAGTATAAAGGGAATTGAGGGATATGTTAAAAGACTTATTGACGAGATCCGGTCTACTCTGAAGAAGAATGAACTTAAAGCAAGCAGAACTAGAGTGGTTCTAGTCTGGACGCAAGATTCCTATGAGATGAGGGGAGACAAAGTAGACATGTTAAATTCCCTTGTTACCAAACTGCGTGACTATATAGGGGATGTAGAGGTGCAAGAAGGTCCTAGACTTGATCTTTTCCATAATGATAAGACTACCATTATAGTAGCATGCTCAAAATTTGATTATGATAAAGTTGTTAAGAATGGAAAAGACTCTGATGTGATAATAATAAAAACTAACCCATTATGTGAGATATTGTAATAAAGGGAATACTATGCAAAATAATAGAATAGGCTTGACCAATAATAATGATGAAATTGATGATCTGCTAAATGAAGTAACTGGAAATAGTGCGGAAGAAAAGGAACAAGAAACTGAAAATATTGAGGAACTAAAAAACCAACTGGAAAGAGAAAAAGAGAAGGCAACATCACAAGAAAAAAAAATCCAATATTTGCTAGCAGATTTTGAAAATCTAAAGAAAAGGACTGAGACAGATGTTCAAAACAAGGTAAATTCTATAACTGACGATCTAATTCTAAAATTTTTATCAATTTATGATGATTTTATTCGCGCAAGAGATGTCTTGTCTAAACAAAATGTAAACGTAGATGGTTTAGACTCCATTTTAAAGAATATGAATTCCTTCCTGTCTGAATGTGGGATAAGACCTATTGAGGCATTAGGCGAAGTTTTTGATCCGCGACTACATGATGCTATCTCTATGAGGGATGATTCTTCTCTTGATGATAACACAATTACGGCAGAGCTGCGTAAGGGATATATTTTGAAGGACAGAGTTATTAGACCTAGTTTAGTAGAAATATCGAAAAAACATAAAGAGATGAAGAACTAAGATGGCTAAAATTATTGGTATTGATTTAGGAACTAGTAACTCTGCGGCGGCTACTATGATGGGAGGAAAACCAACTCTTATTCCTGCAGCCGAGGGTACTACTATTGGAGGCAAAGCCTTTCCATCTGTAGTTGCATTTACAAAGGATGGCCAACTTATCGTGGGAGAGCCAGCAAGGAGACAAGCGGTAACAAATCCCGAAAGAACCGTGGTGGCGGCAAAAAGGAAGATGGGAACTGATTATGCCTTTAAGATTGATGACAAAGAATACAAACCACAGCAAATCTCTGCTTTCATTTTACAGAAAATAAAAAAAGATGCTGAGGCGTTCATTGGTGAAAAAATCGATAAAGCAGTAATCACAGTTCCTGCCTACTTTAACGATAATCAAAGACAGGCCACTAAGGATGCTGGACAAATAGCAGGACTAGAGGTAGTTAGAATAATCAACGAGCCTACTGCTGCAGCACTTGCCTTTGGCCTTGATAAATCTAAGCAAGACATGAAAATAATGGTATTTGATCTGGGCGGTGGAACTCTAGATGTAACAATAATGGAAATGGGAGGAGGCGTCTTTGAGGTAATGAGTACCTCTGGAGACACGCAATTAGGTGGAACCGATATGGATAAGGTTCTAATTGATTATATTGTTGACAATTTCAGAAAATCATCTGGAATAGATCTTAACAAAGATAGTACGGCAATGGTTAGAGTAAGAGAAGCAGCCGAAAAAGCAAAGATAGAGCTCTCATCGGTATTTGAAACTGACATTAACCTTCCTTTCATATCGCATGATCCATCTTCTGGATCGAAAAATCTAGAACTGAAAATAACAAGAGCAAAGTTTGAGGAGCTCATCAATCCCATAGTAGAAAGATGCAGACCATCTATGACAAAGTCATTAGAAGATGCAAAACTATCACCGTCAGATGTAAATAAGATTATACTTGTTGGCGGTCCAACTAGAATGCCTTTCATCAGAAAATTCGTATCAAGTGTAATGGGCAAGGACCCAGAATCTGGAGTAGATCCAATGGAAGCTGTAGCGTTAGGCGCTGCTATACAAGCAGGCATCATAGCAGGTGAAGTAACAAGCGATATCGTCCTTTTGGATGTCACACCATTAACACTTGGAGTAGAGGTACTTGGGGGATTGCGAGAACCCATTATAGAAAGAAATACCACCATTCCATCGTCTAAAAGTAAAGTTTTCACAACTGCAGCTGACAACCAAACTGCTGTAACTATTCATATTGTACAGGGTGAAAGGCCCATGGCTTCGGATAATGTCTCACTTGGAAGTTTCAACTTATCAGGTATTCCTCCAGCTCCAAGAGGAGTACCGCAAATCGAGGTAAAATTTGATATAGACGCAAACGGAATCCTCAATGTTACCGCAAAAGATCTTGCAACCCAAAAGGAAGCTAAAATTACAATCACTGCAAGCACTAAACTTTCAAAAGACGATATTGAGAAAATGAAAAAGGATGCTGAAATCTTTTCTGAACAGGATAAAAAGAAGAAAGAAGAGGTAGAGGTAAAAAATGAAGCTCAACAGTACATCTATGCTACTGAAAAATTGATAAATCAAGATCTTAAAGACAAGATATCTCAAGATCAGGGAATAAAGGTAAGTGAAGCAATAAAGGAACTCAAAGATGTTCTTGACAAGGATGTTGCTGAAATAAAACCAAAACTTGATGCCTTGAAGAAATTAGTTAATGACATTAGTACTGAACTTTACAAAAATGTAACTCCACCCCCAGGGGCAGGTACCACGGGGTCAGGTACGCCAGGGGCAGGTGCACAAGAATCTACAGAAGGTCCAGGCCAGGCTACTGGAGAAACCACAAACTGATGTTTATACCGGAGAATAAATAACGCTAATTTACAGCCATGAGTGCAAAACGCGATTATTATGAAGTCTTGGGTATTCAGAAAAATGCTTCTCAAGATGAGATGAAGGCTCAGTATAGGAAACTGGCTCTTAAATTTCATCCCGACAGAAACAAATCCTCTGATGCAGCAGAACATTTCAAAGAGATATCAGAAGCTTATGCAGTATTATCGGATTCTGAGAAGCGTAAGATCTACGACATTCATGGTCATGCTGGGGTTGATGGAAGATACAGTACCGAAGACATATTTCAAGGCTCTAAAGTCAATTTCGAAGATATCTTCGGTTCCAGTTTTGAATCAATTTTTGAAAATGTCTTTGGTAGGGGGGGCGGTTTTAGATTTGGTGGTTTTGATTTTGGATTCGGCAGGGAAAGGGGAGCAGATCTAGTATATGATACAGAAATAACGTTTGAAGACGTACTTAGAGGAAAGCGAGAGGAGATTGAGCTTCCAAGAGACATTAAATGTGATGATTGTAAGGGATCAGGTGCTGCTCCTGGGACATCCATGAGAACTTGTTCTGTTTGTAACGGTCATGGTCAGGTAAGAACATCTCACAGTAGTGGATTTTCTACATTTGTCACTGTTCAACCATGTAATACTTGCAGGGGCCAAGGCAAAATAATAGAGAGACCCTGTTCTAAATGCAAAGGAACTGGTAAACAAAAAGGAAAACATCACTTCTCATTTGAAATTCCTCAGGGCATTGAAAGCGGTGAATATAGAATTAAAGGAGAAGGAGAATCAATGTCAAACGGAATAAGTGGTGATCTTATTGTTAGAATCAAAGTAAAGCCTCATGACAAGTTCAAGCGAGATGGTGCAGACATATTTCATGACGCAAACATATCTATTACTGATGCAGTGCTGGGCAAGAAATTGACCGTACCAACCTTGGAAGGAACTGAAAAAATTGAAGTTGAAGCAGGAAGTCAGCCAAATACGATAATAAAGATAAAAGGAAAAGGCCTGTCTCATCAAGGATCTAGAGGTAGAGGAGATCAGTATGTCAGGCTTGTTATCAATATTCCAAAGAAAATAGATAAACATCAACGCCAATTACTTGAAGATCTACGAGATAGCTTCAATCAGGAGGAATGAGCATTTTGCGGATTGCACTAGATGTAGATGGAGTTCTTGCAGATGTTATACATGCTTGGATATCATACAATAATCAAGTCAGAGCGGCCATCTTGAAATCAGACATATCCGAATGGGACTTTTGGAAAAGATACAACATAAGTAAATTTGATTTCTATGAAGAGCTCTCAATGTGCTGGAAATCTTGGAAAACTATTCCTCCAACCGAAAGTGACATTTCCTCTGCGTCAAAGGAACTCTCAAAGATGGGGACTGTGGATATAGTGACCGCAAGAGAGGACTCTACCCATAATGATGTAAAAAATTGGCTCAAAATGCATAATGTGACCTTCAAGAACTATGTGGGAGTAGTAGAAGGAACAGAAAAGGCAAAACTTGATTACGATATATTCATTGATGACTCCCCCATGAATGCCAAAAGTATGCTTGCTGCAGGAAAATCAATAATACTCTACAACCAGCCATGGAATCTTGATTTTCCTGATCCTAGAGCAAAAAGAATCTATGAATTAAAGAACGCGGTTTCTGTCATAAATGAAATTAGTCGTAATTGTTCTTCCATGTCATAAAAAAAGACACTTATTCTGGAGTTTTAATTTTCACGTTGCGGGGGTCGCCTAGCCTGGTCAACGGCGTAAGGCTCAGAACCTTATCTCTTAGGAGTTCGTGGGTTCAAATCCCACCTCCCGCACTACATTTAGGGCGGAAAGTCTAAATATTTTAGTGTCGTAATGATACCATTGATCCTGCAGGGCAAGTCTATCGAGAGTTTCATGAAGGGATTCCACAGTGATTCTACCAGAGAATCGTATTCCAAGAAGCTCTCGCAGTTTCTTGATTTCTGTCAAATGAATCCTGACGAGCTTGCAGTCAAGACCCGAAAGAACCCCAAGGTATTCCAGGATATATTCATCGATTACATCGAGAATAGAAAAAGGGAGGTCTCAGGTTCCACGCTGCACCAGTTCCGCGATGCGCTAAAGCACTTTTTTGAGATGAACGATATCGAGGATATAAAATGGTCCAGGATTGCAAAGATGATACCGCACGCAAAGAAGACTGGGAGTGACAGGGCGCCATCTATGGACGAGGTCAGGACCATACTTGAGGCTGCCGATATCAGGACAAAGTGTATCGTACTTTTATGCTGCAGCTCAGGCATAAGGGTTGGCGCTTTTGATGGTCTTGTGTGGGGAAACGTTATCCCGATAACCCAGAAAGGAAAGGTTGTTGCAGCGAAGCTTGTAGCGTATAAAGGCCAGCCAGACGAGTACTATACATTTGTCACAGCCGAGTGCTACAATGCGTTATCGCAGTACAGAAAGCTTCGCGAGTCAGTCGGAGAGAAGATAACCCCATCCTCGCCCCTGATTCGCGATGCATGGGACAACAACAGGTACAGAAAGCAGAGGCACGATGATCCAGCCGTTGCCATACCGCTTGCCTCAAAATCGATAGCAAACCAGATGGGCGAGTTTCTAAAGAAGACAAGACTTAGGGAATCCAAGACCGGGAAAAACTACGAGTTCAAGCAGATACACGGGTTCCGCAAGTTCTTCAAGACAAGCTCAGAACGTGCCATGAAGACTATAGATGTTGAGAAACTAATGGGCCATGCCGAAAATTACTACAAGCCTCATGAACAATATCTCCTTGAGGAATACCTCAAGGCAGTACCATACCTTACCATATCAGAGGCAACCGAGCTCAAGGACAGGCTAGAGCACCAGATAGTAACATCTGACCAGAAGGTTGGCACACTAGAGCGGGAAAATGTTATCCTGCAGGACAGGGTGGAGAACCTGGAGCAGAGCTACCATGCGCTCACCCAGATGGTCTCAGAGAGGCTTGGCTACAAGGCAGGCCAGAAGAAGACCAGATGAAACAGAAAAGAACCCAAGTCTTAAAAAAAAGGCAGCTCTTGTATGGTCAGCCTGCATCTTCATTTCTTGGCCGTCTTTTTGTATTGTCAAGTAACCAGTGCGGCCCTCCCCTTGACTGGTACTCCGATATGATGTGTGGCATGATGGTAGACCGCGACTCCCTCTCCAGGAGAAACGGGATCCATGCAGAGCCCTTTGAGGAATAGACTGTAAAGACAAGGACGTGAGGAAATATATCGGCAAGTTTGTAGGAGAGTGGAACGGGCAGATGAAAACTTTGTGAACTTGAAATTTGAGGTGAGGTACCTGTCTGTCCCACCAGATAGCAGGGCGGAGTTATCGCAGCCCACGTCTCTGAATATTTTTGTATCCTTGTCTGCACGTGGTCCTTGGCTGTCTCGTTTCGTGCCAGCTCAAGGTCTTGCTTCAGATGCTCGATCTTGTCCCATGTCGAGTCCATTGCGGGCATTGCAAGAAGATATGCGTCAGCTGGCTCGCCTGGGTTGAGGTCGATACTGGTTCCACTTGCTTTGCTCTTCCATAAAGTATGGTACTCGTCGAGGACATCATTTTTTATGATGCCGCTGATTGGGGTAACAGAAGCGGTGCAGTTCTCAAGAGCCTTTGTACTCCTTACGCGCACGGTACAGTACTTGGCGTAATTGTCAAGCGTCTCAAGTAACTCAAAGGAGAATGTATCATTTGATCTTCTTGCAAAGACGGTATCAAGAGCCTTTGATCGAATCAGATATCCTTCCATGTTCTGCATGATATCATCGTGCTCTGTGGTCTTGCCGCCAGTACTCTCAACCTCCGTCTCTATCCCGACTTTTTTTCTTACAATTATCTTGCAAAGGTCACGGTCGCCCTCGGTGGGACTCAGGCGCCTGTAAAGCGTAGCCTTTGGGATGGTCTTGGAACAGTTTGTTACTATCTGATGACGCCAGATCTGACCTTGAGATATAGAAAACTCGATACAATCTCGCTCGGCCATCTCATATTCCCATGATATAACACAGGTACCAGCATCTTTACTCTTGCGATTCTCATCAAATGTTCCAAGATTCCTGATTTCTGGCACGACACGGCTTTGCCCATGCCTTGCGTATACTATAGTGTTGCAAGAGATAGACATCAGGATACAATCGATGATGAGGGAGATAGAGTCTCAGATCTCGGACCTCAGACAAGACCTTGAGAGCTACCAAGCTAAGGTAAGGAGGGCTTTGATGGGATTGGAGTTGGAAGAGATACCATGATACTTGACATCATACTGACATCGACAGCCCTTGCGATACCAGTACTGGTAGGCGCCTTGAAGGAAAAGTCGACAAGCGAGACTGTACATCTGCTGGCAAAGGCTGCGGGACCTGCAACCGGGATCTACCCGCTCTGCTATCTCTGTTACATGTTGTTGCCACAGGCAGGCATTCCCGTGAGTCTTGAGCTTGGCCATCCGGACTGGGGCACCATCATACTGATAATATTTGGAGTATTCTCATATTTTCTCTCGGTACCGTTTGTTATTTTTGGAGGGAAGATGGGGCGCGAGGTCTATGAGAATAACAAAATAGGGCGCGAGGCAGCAGATACATCTCTCAGGATACTAGAGCCCAAACTCAAGGAACATGCGTCACGCCTTGAGAATGGTATTAACAAGCTACTCGATGACAAGGTTGGTTCTTACATGGCACACTTTGATGGTGTCGCAAAGCTGATAGTCACGGGATTTGACGACTTTGCAAGAGCCTGCATACAGGACTTTGATTCAAGGAAGGCATTAATCTCTGCAGCAGAAAAAAGCCAGAAGACGCAGGCGCTCTCCGAGAAGAATCTTGAGAAGCTGAGTGAGATCACAGTATCGTTTATCGTAGTCTTGGATCACCTCCGAGAAGATCAAAAGATTCTGGAAGCAAGGATTGAGGCTCTCTCCGGTACAAAGGACAAAGAAAAAGAGGATGATGATATCCTGACTGAGACCAAGCTTACAACACTTGACGGCAGGGCATCGAGGACGACTGGAATTGAGATGCAGCACGAGATGGCAGGATACCTTGAAGGCCGTGGCTTTGAGGTAACAGAGTCAAACGGACCGGGCCAGGCCGATTACATCATACGGTATGACAGTGATATCGTTGCAGTCGGCTCCAACAAGGCATACACTTTAGTTGATGAGCCAAAAAGAATGCAGAGGAGGATATCGTCAAAGGATGTCGAGCCCGAGCTTGTGCTTGCACGAAAACTCCAAGTCCCGATGATATTATTTGTCACAAATATAAGAAACGGCAGAAAGTGGGCACAGATAGTAAAGCCAGACGAGCTTGCAGTGTGGGAGGGGGTCTCGACCCCTGTTATCATGGCAAAGGACGACGAGGCATCTGGCAGGAGGCTTGAAGAAGACTTTGCGTCAGTCCTTGCATCATTTGGGGTGGTGGCCTGATGTGTTGGATACCATGCAGGGAGATGATTCTATCTGCCTGATGATATAACAAGAACGTACAGGCGCAAGGTCGGTATGATAAAAAAATCGGTCTACATCAACATACCATCGAAGATATCAAAGGAGATTGGCATTGCAAAGGGATCTATCTTGTATGTAACACTTGAGGTAGACAGAGTGGTATTATCAAAGGAACAGGATGAGAAAGTTGTGACAAACCATACATCAATGCTGGACACGGAAGGAAAACCAGACAATTACACAGGTGGAAAGGCCAATCTCAAACGGATGTTAGAGGAAGACTACTGGTAATGATGACTCATCGACTCTCATCTTGTATGAACCCCCGTCACTACAAAAAACCGGTTTCTGGACCATTTCAGAATTCTGTAATGTCTATTGTCAAGACTCTAGTCTTTTTGTCAGGATGCTTTAGTCTTTTGAAAATCTGCTATAGTATTTTGGAAACCCTTACGGAATTCTGTAATGTTCAAACAGGCCTAGCAGAACAGACATGCCCGACTGCGCAAAACTGCACAAACTGCGCAAAACTACAGAAACTGCGCAAAACTACATCTTATTATTATACTCTCTTTTCTCACACCACACAATACACTTTTTTTACAATTCATTAACACTCTCTTTTTTACTATTTTACAATTTTTCTTTCTACTGATTCTACAACCTTTCTGATACCTACCTCAGGTTCCTGTTGTAGACATGTACTCTTTTTTACATTCACTTGTTTTGTATTTTCATTTGTTATTTTCTCCTTTTATTTTTGTATCTTGTTTTCTTTTTGCAGTTCGTGCAACATTTTACTTTCTCTAGTTTTCTTTCAGTTGAAAACCATATAGTTTTTAGATTGATATCTTTCTGTCGTTTTGATATTTGCTTCTTGCGATATTTCTTTTAGAATTTTTCATTCAATAATATTTTTCCTTTCTATATTGGTCCAAAAAAGGTTTCCAGTTTCCATTTCATTCTTTAAAGCCTGAATTCAGTAGTATTTGTTTTCGTTATCATCAAGACTATCCTGTGAACCTTTTGAAATATTTCAACCTTTATCACGTCATCTAATTTGCAGCCTTCAACTTTTCATTCAGTTCTTCTGTAGCCTATATTTACACTTGGATTATTTTAACAGCCGAATCTGTATCAATACCATATAAGCAGATGTGTTACACATCATTTTCAGTAGTTCCGAATGACGTGTTTTGAGTCCCATAAAATGCAAACAATAAGATCACCCCTTTACCGCACATGAGCCATGAAGGTTCTGGCCCACGGGTTTGAGCCGATAGTAAGGTCTGGCATATCTGACCTTCTTGCCTTTGACACATCCAGGTCCATCTACTCACAAAACCAGATGCTTGACGTGTTGCTTGCAATGAGCATCTTCGGATCGTGCGCCGAGGGAACCTCAAACTCGCTCCTGCACTACCGGAGGTGCCCCTCGGCCGATACACTGCTCCTGTACATCAAGCCACTTGACAGGCTCGAGCTGCAAAGCATATCATGCCTCATGACCGAGAACCTTGTATCCATGTTGCGAGCAAGGGGTCTGCTCAACAAATCGCTTGACATCGCGCTTGACTGGCACGATGACATGTACTACGGCAAGAGGGCCGAGATGGTCAACGGGACAAAGCCTGCCAGGGGTTCATCATATGCATACCAGTACATGACTGCCAGCGTCCTTGTCGATGGCATCAGGTTCGTAATCTATGTGATGCCGGTAAAATCAAGGGGCGCGATGCTTGACTACGTCAGGGACTGCATCGCTACCATATCAAACAGGCTTGGCATCGCCATAGCAAGCGTGTGCCTTGACGCGGGATTCTTCTCCGAGGAGATGACGGGATACCTAAATTCGACAGGCTACAGGTATGTAATCAGGATGCCTGCCAACAGGAAGATCCAAAAGATGCGCATGAAAAACGGCCAGTGGATACAGTACGAGCTTGGCGGAGGCACAAGGACTGGCCTTGTCTGCTGTGACGATTCCAGGGGCAAGAGGTACTACCTTGCCACAAACATGCGCAGCAGGCCCCAGAAGATCCTTGCAATGTACAAGAGGAGGTGGGGAATTGAGACGTCGTACAGGATGGTCGAGGATTTCATGCCGCAGACGACATCGAAGAAATATGTCGTGAGACTCTACTACTTTCTTTTTGCGGTGTGGATGTACAACCTGTGGGTACTCTTCAACCTGGGACAGAAGGGCGGGCATGTGATAGTGCTTGCAGTAAAGATGGGCATGTTTCTTTCGATTGCCCAGGCCGTGCAAGAAGAGGGCTGAAACTGTGTGGTAGCGTAAGCTATAGGCTGTCGTCTTGCGTCCCTTGTGATACCATGCGCTCAACGGTCTTCATCCTGAATATGCCTTCTTGCAGGATTGGGCCGTAAACCGTTTTAGAAGACAGGAAAAGGTGCCCGGGAGAGGCTATTCGGAACTACTGTTTTTTCTTCTATTATTATCCAATTTTACATGGAAATATTGATTGTATCGCTGTAGAAATTATCAACCACAATCACAGTCAAATTTACAGATGTTTACGTAATGCACTGATCAAATATATTATTCCTGTGATCGAAATTGAGAAGGCTATTATCAATATTGTATGGCGAAATTGATCAAAGGTGTGTATGCACGGTCCATAACATACCCCTGTATCATAAAAATAAGCAAAGACTGCAATTAGTATGCCTGAGATTAATAAAACAATGCTGATGATTGGGCCTAAATTAAGCAATTTAATAACAGAAAAAATCAAATTTTTCAAAAGAAAAAGAGGGTGGGGTTAGGTGCCGGAACTAGTATGCCATGTTTCACTAAATGTTGAACTAGGAGTAACTGCACCATTGTAGATGTTAGTGTTTCCAGAATTTGTCATGATATCTTGGTTGTACCAGCCATTTGAATACGGAGTATCAATGTACTGTGTGGCTCCGGTGTAATAGATTGTTCCACCTTGTGAAAAGGTAGTGAATTTAGCCAGTGTTGAATATGTCGGATTAGAACCACTACAATTGCTCAGACAAGATCTTTCAGCTATGAAATCGCCGTAGTATGGCGTGGTCATGGCAGAGTACGTATAGTTCATACTGCAAGAGGTACTGCTTGTGGAATCCACAACAGAAATATGATATGCAGATCCCGGCTTGTTTGAATTAACAACATCGGCAGTCATTGAATCGCCTGCATGTACGTTCACTCCAGTGCAAATAACTGGATTGTTCGGCAGAAATTCATACCAAGCCTTATAGGTATATGTACAACCGCTGTGAATGCAATCGACCACTGCATCAGTCCCTGCTTGCGCAAGATTCTGGTCTGGATATGCGCCCAATTCGTCCTCTAACCCTGACCAAGTCGCTAGGTCACAAGTCTGTGGTGACACGCAACCACCAGTATAAGGAACACTTACTGTAGTTTGAGTCCAGCTATTATCTGCTTCATATACTGGATTAGTTGCGCCACTATTGCCTTGGAATTCATAGCCAGCCCAATTAGGTGGATATGATGTAGTACTATATCTTGGTGGAACATATTCATTAAAACCGACAATCTTGGCCAATGTTGGATCTAGGGTAACGACTAGATTTTTCTGGGTTCCATTGGCATAGTGAAGAAAGTAAACTACGTTTACATTCTTTAACGTGGTGTTACATTGGCTGTCAAAAGTCCAGTTGTAGAATATGCTGTCAAAGTTTGAAGAATATCCTTTCACCATTGATTGAAATTCTTGGTTTCCAGTAGCTAGTTGTATGGCTTTTTTACTGTCAATTAGTTGCCCTTTTGTTTGCATTTGTTGTTCCACTTGTTTAGTACAAGTATTGTCGGATTGTAATTTAGCTTGCTGTTGTTGCTGCGCGTTAACACTTGGCATTATAGCTGGTGGTGATAATAATGACAGTCCAATCATTAGTATTGCCATGATAGTTGTTACTGTTCTGGTTTTGTTGTTTTTGAAGTTGAATTCTCTCATTGTCCTGTACACGAACGGACATTCTAATAGGCTTTGATTAGATTTGGATGAAACCGAAAATTTAAATAGTTTTTTATTTCGAGACATCGAAATATATTCAGACTATGAACGATTCTGATAGGAAAGATTTTGAAGATAAGATTGAAATTTTTTCCACAGACGATGAGAGGATAAAAATTATTGGCGAGATCTTGAGTACTGAATCAAGCCGCAATATTCTAAAGATGTTATTTGATGAAGCCAAGACTGCAAATCAACTTACACAGGCCACTCAGATCACACTGCCAGTTGTTTTATATCACTTGAAGAAAATGCAAGAAATTGGAGTGGTAAAAGTATGCAGAGTTGAAAAAAGCAGCAGAGAGCACGATATGAAATTCTATTCTGCAAACAAATTTGCAATTTTAATAGTGCCTCCAAAAGTATCGGAGAAAGCAAAGGGAAGCAAGTCTCTTCTAAGCTCACTAAAAAAAATCTATGCATTTATGTCTATAGGAATAGCTGCATTAATTCCTTGGTTTGTGCGTGGTTCTATACAACACCAACTTTACAGTGGAGTACAATACCAGAAACCTATAACACAAGGAGTACCGGAAGATGTATTTTGGTCTACCATAGCTTCTTTGGTTATAATTATAGTTGGGTTGATCATCGTATTGATTCTAATAGTTAGGAAAAAATAATGTTTTTCTTTCAATCAGTCCACCAAACCTTGTGGTGATCAATTGTTTTCTATTTTTTGGAATGCCAAAGACTCAAGTATTCTTATTTCTGATGGCTGTTTTTCCGGCAACAGCCCTGAATGATTACAACCTCTTTTCTTCAATTTATTCCTCTTATGTTTTCTTAAATCCATATAGAATCTGTAATCAAGATCTATGTTACAAGTTGATTTCTGTGCACGCATCTCAATCCTGATTTAGAACCACATCAAAGATTACCTCGTTGTCAAGTGTCTGCATGCTTGTCTTGCTGCAAAACTTTTCTAGCACAACTCTGTTGTACTCTGCTAGAAATATAGACCACTTGATTCCTTTGGTATGCCTGAACGATAACACAAGTCCATTTTTTCCCGTAACTGTATACGCAAAGGTAAACCATCCGGAATACTTGGAAAATATTTTGTAAAATCGTTCTATCATGGAATTGAAATCTCCAGGTTTACCGCACAGCAAAGACAAGACAGAGTCAAAGTTTCTTGCGGCCTGTTCCCTTGCCACTTTTTTTATGTCGTTTGTTGTTAACATGTCTAGGTAGCCTTGAAACTCTGGATTTGGAATCTCTACGTATCCAGCTTTTAAGAGTGGACACTTGAACAAGACCTCTTCTCTTATGATATCATCGAGAAGCTCATCCGGTGTAATGCCTTGCCGGTTGCCTCTATTGTCAAAAATTCGGCAAACTCATCAGATAATGTGAAATTCTTCTTACTTTTGGAATCCTCTCCATTGTTCTCATCACGGTAAGATGACATGTAGATTTGTTATTTTCTTGTATATCATGACTAGATAAAACTGTCCATGATTTTCATGCAAACAGAAGATTTGATAAAAAATATGATATCTTCGTGTATAGTAAATATTCGAAGGTCCTGCTTTGGCACAATCTTTTTCTGTTGTATCATATTGATAAATATTGGCAGCTATGATTTGGAAAAATTTGTTACAGCTTTCTTGTATGTTACAGAATAATCATACGTCATACTTAAATAAAATGTGTCCCGCACATATGATCTAATGTTTGATTTGAATCATACATATGATAACTGCAGTGTTACGGCTGGGAGACAAAGCCGTGATAAGAGAAATTAAACATAGATCGGTGCGCAGATCGTACAGCTTACCAGAGGATATAACAGCATCGTTTGATACGGAGGCATCAAACCTAGATGGGTCACCTAGCACACTGCTTTCTAGGCTTATGAGAAAATGGCTAGCGTTTGATCTTCCCTTGCAAACAATTGGAACTGTTACCATGGCAGAACCATGTTTTCAATCCATTATAAACAAAACGAGTCCTGACGTTCTCCATGATATAGCGCTAGAACAGTCAACCAAAAATTTCAGTACCATATTATCACTTTTTGGTGGCAGGACAGAATTCAACGATATAATAGAATCATACTACAAGAGGTTTGGCAAGTACTCTGGATGGTATTCATTTAAACATGAAATTGATGGAGACCACAAGATAATTTTGCATCATAACAAAGGCATAAAATGGTCTAGATTTCTTGCAGATTACAATCTCACAGTTCTTGAGAAGATATCAGAAAAAGTAGATTACAACATTGACAACAATCTTGTCATGTTTAATGTGATACCAAAGAAGAAAGCTATTCTAAACTACTAGATCTCATTTTTGGTGTTTCAATCCAGTCAATATTAGATTGTAGAATTTTTGTTTATACGAGTTTGCAAACGATTGCAAATTCGGAATTTTTCGGAATTCTTCACCTCAAAGCTTATCTATTATTTTTTGTACCGTTCAGACAATAACATGAAAATACAAAACAAAAATACAAAAATCGCAACGACAATAATGGCATTACTGCTAATTGGACTAGTTTTGCTATCACCAATGACTGTGTTGCCTAACATAAGCGCACAACCTCAAAGTGAAATCCGTGAACCTGCTCAGGCTATCCAACTTCAAGAACACATAACTGAACAGATAAAACTTCATCGAGGTTGGGTAGGAGTTCTATCTTGGAATGCCACTGGTACTACCATCCACTATCTTGGACCAGCAGATAAAAACCCCTACCATCGTGGAGTTGAGGCAGGCCCATGTTCCCCTCCATGTCAGCAAGCAGCGGCTCAAATAACACCAACATCATATCCTAATGGAGGTAGTAATACACAACCAGCTGAAATTGACTCGAGTTTTACTGCAAAAGCATCAACCAATTCATACACCGACTTACTCATGGATCTCAATGGATGGGATGGAAGTGGTAGTGATTGGTTACAGAGTGTTCTATTATACAACATAGCTGGTGAAGGTGGGCTATCATCGAATACTTGGTATGCTGAAATGGACGCTCATGATAGCAGTGGAAATGAAGAATCAGGATATCCGATGAGTCTGTCCGTAACTGTAAATTCACAAACAGATAGCTTTGCTGAACATCTATATGAATTGGGAAGTGGATGTTACGAGGCAGCAGTAGATGATAGCTCGTCTAGTAACGGATATACGTTTTCAGAGTGTTTCCCGAATGACAATACGAGTTACTTCCAACTAACGTATAAAAATCCTAAAGGATATGCAGATTCGGGGCCAATGACTGAAGACTCGTCAACAGATAACACGCAAACCTATCATTGGGGAAGTATGGTCTACAACATTGGCTTGCGAAATACTGTTCTAGGAACACAATACACATCTGTTAATGGTTGGACATCTAACAATAGTGCGACAGGCGACGCAACTGGATACGGGTCCACCCCAACTATAAGCACTTCGAATACTCCTGCTAAAGTAACGATGAGTTATTGATGCTAGGATAGAACAACCGTCAAATCCAAACACCATCTTTCTTTTTATTTAGATTTCAAAAACGTGTATTGCTTCTTTTCTACGTGTTGACAAAAAACACACAACCAGATAATATTCTGATCCTCTTATTAAACAGATGATAAATATATAATTCGAATACAGTACATACTTATCAAGCTTTATTAGAAAACTTGACGCAATAAGACCGATGATATTCAAATCATTTGGGGGAAAACTCCATGTACCGTCCATATCAAGTATGAAGAGTCTGCATCTTTCGATAGTCATTGTAGTCGGAATGGGAATTCTTGTCTCACTTGGTTTGCTTGTTTTGCTATCTCCTCATACCATTGCGGGAAATCCTAGAATTCTATCGTCAAGCAATACGAAACCATATTTTGCTGGAATTGCAGTAAATCCAATAACCCACAAGGTGTATGTGTGTGATTATGGTGAAAAACAAATCCATGTTCTTGATGCCCAAACAAACCAAACCCTTGCTTACATTCAAATAAACGGCAATCCGTGGGATGTCGCTGTAAATCCCGTGACAAACAAGGTGTATGTGGTAAACAGAGACTCGTACACTGCAATAACAGTGATTGACGGCTCGTCTGACCAAGTAATAAATTCCATAAATCTAATTGACATGGGAACTCAACCACCCCAAATGACATTTGATGCAGGAAGAAATCCTCCTACTTACTACAAGATTGAACCAGTACAAGTAGCAGTAAATCCCATAACCAACAAAGTCTACGTAAATGACTGGAACTTTCCAGATGGTGGAATAACTGTAATAGACGGAAAGACGGATACTGTTATAGACACGATCCTAGGGCTCGGAGGAGCTTCTTACGGTATTGGCATTAATCCAAATACTAACAGAATCTATGTCGACAATTTTCAAGATGTTCATGGGATGCCATTTGATGTTACTGTGATAGACGGCACAACTGACAAGATTTTGACTAACGTGACAATTGGAATCAGCGGCATTACTGGCGTCTCAACAATTCCAGCTGCATTACGAGTGGTTCCACTTGCAGTAAACCCATCAAATAATTCGATTTATGCTACCTGCTGGGGATGTTTAGATCCGGATAAGCACCGCAGAGGTGATTGGATTTCAGTTATTAATGGTACAACTAATAATGTTGTTGATAGAATTCCCATATCTGCCAGTGGCTTGGCGGTAGATCCAAATAGCAATACGTTGTATGCTGCAATGGCTGTGGACCCTGTTGGCAAAATAGGATCTTTTGACATTGCGATAATAGACGGAAAAAATAACAAGATAACAGGATACCTAAAATCAGATAATGGTGTTTTTAATGTTGCAGTAAATCCAAGCAGTGGCAATGTTTACGTGACAGGCAACTTTCCAAAGAGTTCCGTATCTCTATTTAGTTTTGAATCGTGAGGATTGGATCCTCTACATCTCGCAATAACTAAAATCTACTTGAAACCAAAAGGATGTGAAATAAACCACGTCAGTGGTTCTAAAATAAGGTTCATGTTGTACTAGTCCTGAAGACTATCCAACAACATAATCGCATCTCTGTCATAGAGTTGAGCTTGTGGTCCATCCTCAAGCAATCAAGATCCTAATAGTACTGGAACATATTATATGCCGTCAAAAACGGGATCCCCATTAAACCAAATACACTCAGGAATTCTGGCAAAAAATGTAATCTGTAATGAGGGATTGCAGTTAATACTCAAAGCTGAGGATGGTTCTCCTGCTTGTGGAACCCCTCCTACCGCACAAATTCTAGTAGAACGCGGTTGGGGTCATCTACCATAATTTTCAAAAATTGTGATCTTCCTTGTCTCAAGCTTCGAGATCGAAGACACATCATATTTATCTACACTAATTCGAACACATAGGATTGAATAGGAAATTAGAGCACGTAGGGATTTTTGGAACCTGTATGATTATATAATAATAAACTACTCCACTGGGAAGATGTGGTTATAATATTGTACGATCAGGGCAGAATTTCCACTCTGCATGCAGAGCAGAAATCCCACCTCCCGCACTACAAAATTTTTAAGTAATGAAAAATTTATAATCCATTAGTCAATTGTTGGCTTTTATGAAGAGAGTAGAGGCGGTAATATTATACGATAAGCTTGATGACGTAGTTGAGGCGTTAAAGAAGACTGGCGTTGGTGGTATTACTATATTTGATGCTAAAGGATTGGGAAGATCAAGTAAACTCGTACGTGATGCTGAGAAAGCCTCAGGCTCGTACACAAAGCTCAATGTAAAAAGTTATGTTCTCACAGTAGTGGACGATTCAATTGTTGACAAAGTAATCAGTGCCATTCTTGAAGCTGCAAGTACTGGCTCTGTAGGTGACGGAAAGATCTTTGTCGATGACATAGACACTGCAGTAGATATAGGAAGCGGCCAAAAAGGAATTCATGCAATATGATGTTATCCTCCTTTTGAGATTGTGTCAATTTGTGATTTTATTTTTGCTTCTAACAGCTGATTTATTTTCTGCCCATCGACCTTTCCGCGAAGGTTTTTCATTGCAAGTCCCATCAATGGTCCAATAGATCTTAATCCTTGCTGTTCAATTATTTTGATATTGGATAATACTAACTCATCTAATATGTTATTTAGGTCGCCATCTTCTATTGTATTAATTGCATTTTTTTGAATCGCGTCTTCTATAGAACTAGCTGTTTTATTCATCATACTCTCAAAGATGATCTCAAGTGATTCCTTTGCAATCTTTCCTTCTGCCAAAAAACCAAATGCTTTTGAAATATCAAAATTTTTCAATAACTTCGAGTCTAGACCACGCCTCTCAAGATTAGTGATGGTCCCACTGAGAACTGATGATACAAAATTGGGAGAAATTCTTTTATCTTTACATATGGACTCGAATAAGTCTAGATATTCAGAATCAAATATCTGCAAAGCAAGCTGAGGATTTAACTCGTATTGTTTCTGAAGTTCAAATATGCTCTCTTCCCAAGATTTTGGTACCTTTTTTTTGGCCTCCTCTAATTCATTATCGGTTACCACAATTGGCGGTATGTCAGTCTCTGGATACATTCTAGAGGCTCCTGGCCTGGGCCTGAGATAGACTGTTTCCCCTGTGACTGTGGCAACCCTTGTCTCTGCCGGTGCGCCAATCTTCGCATCTTCTATTCTTTTGATTATGGACTCAATCACTATGTCTAGTTTTTTTGGTTCACCTGCAAGAATCAAGAAACCATCATTTTGTTGGATTTCTAGAATTTTTTTCACCTGTTGTATCTCAACCTCTTCGATTCCATAGTTTGGAAGCTCGTCTGAATGAAAAACTCCTCCCAAACCAAAAAATCTCACCAACTCTCCTAATTGCTTACCAAGTCTAATTCCAGAATATGGTTCAAAACCAAACATGCCTGAAAAATTCTTGACTTTGATTGCTTTTACAACCGCGCCATCTACCAATGCTTTCTGAATGGTCTTTGATTTACAATTTCTAAAAGCACCTGTTACATCTTTTACGTCTCTTTCCTTTGCGATACGCTCGATATCTAGCCCTTTTAGTTTATCAGCTATTATCTTGAGGCCGTGTTGCCTTTTGGCCTCGTATTCAACCACTCTTTCAAGCTGATCAAGTTTTTGTACCCCTTTTACTTCCACAATTCCGCCCCCCTCGATAGAGACATTGACATCTTGTCTTATTGAGCCAAGTCCTCTCTGAACTCTCTTGGTTGCTCGCAACAAACGCCCAAGCGTCAGTGCTATTTTTTTAATTTCTTCTGGTGTTCCACTCACCGGTTCAAGTGCTATCTCTACTAACGGTATTCCTAACCTGTCCAAGGTGTATTCTCTAAAGTCAACTGAATCATTCAGAAGTTTTGCGGCATCTTCTTCTAAACAGATGCTCTGTACACCGACATTTTTACCATCTACTTCAAGGCTCCCGCCAAGTCCAATTAGCATGGTTCTCTGAAAACCCGATGTGTTTGAGCCATCTATGACCAATTTTCTCATAACATAAATCTCATTGAAAATGCTTGTTCTTAACGCAGAAGCCATTATCAAGGCAGTTTCTTTTGAGCCAGGGCTGAGATCATGTGGAGGCTCTTCATCCTGCTCAACAAGGCAACTGCTCTCAGGGTTGGCATAGTATAATATGGTTTTCTGTTTGCTAGACTCAAATAACGCACTTGGATCAAATTCTCCAAGCTCACTTCTTGCTATTCTTAACCTCCGAACAAATTTCAGTGGATATTCAGTTGACTCTGTTGAAGAGCAATTACAGAATAGTTTTGTGCCTGTTGCAAGCTGTTGGTGTACCTCAAGTCCTACCCTCAGACCAATTTTGTCTATCTGAATACCAGACACTTCTTTTTTTAGCGTTGTACTTGTTTTAAATCTTAGTCTGAAATTTCAAAGGCGATGTTCTCTTGCATGATCTCCCTCATTTCATTGACATCTTTGGTATTGCTCAATGCCCACATGGCTTTAACAAGAGCAGTTTCTGGAATCATATTTCCAAGTGGAACCACACCCATATTCATCAAGTCTCTTCCACTATCATAAACTGTCATGCGCACAATTCCGTCTATGCACTGTGACGTCATTCCAATGAATAACCCCTTTCTTTTCGCTTGTACAATGGATTCATACATTACCTTACCCACATGGCCAAGACCAGTTCCTTCAAAAATAATTGCCTTGTAACCTGAATTAATTACATAATCTATCAACTTTGGATCAAGGCCTGGATAATATTTTACCAACATGACTTGATTGTCGAAATTGATCTTAGGACTGTATGTTTTCTTTAAAGGGCTAAACGATGGATTTTTCTCAATGCTGTCTTTTTTTACAATGAAAGCAGGAGATCCTCCTATTGTCTGAAATGCGTTTCTCTTGCTAGTGTGATTCTTTCTTACTCTTGTTCCCCAATGACATGCAACCTCATCATCGCTTATTGAATTGTGCATTACTACAAAAATCCCATTAGTATCAGTCTCAACTAGGAATCTAGCTGCTGAAATGAGATTTAGTGCAGCGTCTGAAGAAGGTCGGTCAGAAGATCTTTGGGAACCTACCAAAGCTACAGGTTTTGGAAACCCTGACAATGAAAATGATAGTGCCGCTGCTGTATATTGCATAGTGTCTGTACCGTGAGCTATTATGATGCCTTTGTATTCAGACCTAGAGTAGGAATCTAGTTTTTCTGCAATTTTCATCCAATGCTCTGGCAGGAGATTTTCAGAATATTCGGAGAACAAAACTTCCGTGTCAATGTTGGCTATTTCGGATAGTTCTGGCACACTTGCATTGAGTTCTGCAGCTGTCAGAGCTGGATACACACCTCCAGTTCTATAATCAATCTTGCTTGCAATGGTTCCTCCAGTTGATATCAGTAATATCTTGGGCAGTTTGGGATCTGTTTGCGGCTGTGTAATGTTTCCCTTCTTCACGGAAGGATGTAATTCTACTTCTATCTGGGTGATTTTTTCGATTTGTAATCCTATGTTGTAACCATTTTTCAGTTTGAGAACAATGTGATCATCATCACTGTGTTCATACCGAGGCATCAAAATTCCTGAATAGGTTGAATCTGCCTGAACTTTAACTAGATCTCCTATCTCTATCTTATTTTCAGTTAGGAATTCAAGGCCCTTTCCACGATAACCACTATGTGACATTTGCTAAGATTAGAATTGTTATTTAATTAAAATTACCTGTAGTAGGGCACTGCCACCTTTTCGCCTATCTTGAGTTCCTTCTGGGTTCTTACTTTTCTAACAGCTTCTTCAAAATGTCTCATGGTCACTTTGGCGTCAGCTGCTTGTTTTTCTGCCTCTTTTTGGTCAGGATACTTGGCAAGAAACTCGTGTATGACGAGAGATACTGCTGTATTGGCTATGGATGCTACATCTGCACCACTCATTCCATCGCTTGACTCTGCAATCTTGTCCAAATCTACATAGTCTGGATTCTTTGCGCCGTCTATCATTGGTTCTCTTACAACTGGAATGTCTTTTGCATTGATTTCTAATATCTTCTTTCTTCCGTCTTTGTCAGGTAAAGGTACCAAAATGATCTTGTCGAATCTGCCGGGTCTTAGTAGTGCCGTATCGATCATGTCTGCTCTGTTGGTGGCAGCCAAGACGACTACGCCGCGCAGGCTTTCTATTCCATCAAGTTCGGTTAGCAACTGGCTAACTACTCTCTCGGTCACAGCTGTCTCTCCTCCAATTCCTCTGACAGGTGCTATTGAATCAATTTCATCAAAAAATATTACACAAGGTGATGCCTGCCTTGCTCTTCTGAATATCTCCCGTATTCCGCGTTCTGACTCTCCTACCCATTTCGATAATAGTTCTGGGCCTCTTACTGATATGAAGTTGGCCTCACTTTCAGTAGCAACTGCCTTTGCAAGCAACGTCTTTCCAGTTCCACTTGAGCCATGCAACAATATTCCTCTTGGCATTCTGTGCCCTAGCTTTGAATACAGCGTTGGATATTTCATAGGCCATTCTACTGCTTCCTGTAATTCGCGTTTGACAGTCTCTAGCCCTCCGACTTCATCCCAGCTGACATCTGGATTTTCAATGAAAACTTCACGCATTCCAGAAGGAGTCACTTCTTTGAAAGCATTCTGATAATCATCGTCATTTACAATTAACTTGTCAAGAGTCTCAGGAGGAAGTTTTTCATCTTCTAGGTTGAGTTCAGGCAGAAGTCTTCGTAAACATTTCATTGCTGCCTCTTTGCACAAGTATTCCAAGTCTGCACCCACATATCCGTGACTTATTGCGGCAATCTTGTCCAAATTCACATCGTCACTAAGAGGCATGTTTCTTGTGTGAATCATGAGAATGTCTTTTCTACCTTTCTTGTCTGGTACCTTTATCTCAATTTCTCTATCAAATCTACCAGGTCTTCTAAGTGCAGGATCTATTGCATTAGGTCTGTTTGTGGCAGAAATTACTATGACTTTACCTCTTGCCTCAAGACCATCCATAAGAGATAACAATTGAGATACAACTCTTCTTTCTACCTCTCCTGTCACCTCTTCTCTCTTTGGTGCTATTGAGTCAATTTCATCGATGAATATTATTGACGGTGATTTTTCCTTGGCTTCTTTGAAAATTTCTCTAAGTCTGGCTTCGCTTTCACCATAGAATTTGCTCATGATCTCTGGACCTGAAATGCTAATAAAGTGGGCATTACTTTCATTTGCAACTGCCTTTGCAAGCAACGTCTTTCCAGTTCCTGGAGGTCCATACAAAAGCACGCCCTTTGGCGCTTCAATACCAAGTTTTTCAAATATTTCAGGATGTCTTAGTGGAAGCTCAATCATTTCACGAACTTTTTTAATCTCATCAGTTAGACCGCCAATGTCTTCATAGGTTACCTGTGGAACACCGCGCAAAGTCTCTCCTTTTTCTGCGATATGAAATACAGTTTTTTGAGTTACAAGTACTGCATCTGCTGCTGGTGTGACACCTATTACTTGGAAAGTAAGCCTTCCACCAAAATATGGAACCATTACGTTGTCTCCTTTTATCAGAGGAACACTTTCCAACGCATCTGCAAGATACCTTTCATCAATTGGTGGTATTGCTTCAAGTGGAGCAACTACTACCTTTTCTGCAGCAACCGCCTTGATCTTGCGTACCGCAACAGTATCTCCTATAGCAATACCAGCATTATTCCTTACAAGTCCATCTACTCTGATTATTCCTTTGCCCTCATCAGATGGATAAAGTGGAAGACATTTGGCCACTGTTCTTCTCTTGCCTTTTATCTCAATAACATCTCCAGTGGATGCACCAAGTGAATCCATTGAATCATAATCAATACGAGCCACCCCTCTTCCTACATCACGTGTATATGCCTCAAGTACCTTAAGGGAGAGCATGTTCTGACTCATAGTTTAAACAGCCGCAAACTAATTTTTATACCTTTGTTGTCTTTGATCTATAACAAATAGATCAGAAGATTAAAATTTACAAGAAAGGGCACATTCGATGCTTTGGGTAAAAGGCCACTAGTGAGAAGACGGGGTAGAGGCGGAATGCAATTTCGTGCAGCATCTACTGGCAAGTTATCTCCAGCAAAATACCCACGATTTACTCTATCTGAACAACATGAGGCCGAGGTAGTTGATATAGTTCATGAGACTGGCCGTGACGCGCCTCTTGCCAGAGTAAGATTTGAGAATGGAACATGGTCCCTTGTTCCGTCAGTTTTAGGTACTAGGATAGGTTCGAAATTCCAATTTGGATTAAAATCAGGTATTTCTTCTGGAAACGTAATTAGTATACAAAACATTCCTGACGGGACGCTTGTATGTAATGTAGAACGACATTTTGGAGACGGAGGATCTCTAGTAAAATCTGCAGGTTCTTATGCTACTGTCTTTTCTCATGGCAACGAAGGTGTAACACTAAAACTACCGTCAGGCAAGTTTACCACTCTTCACCCACAGAACAGAGCCATGATTGGCGTCCTTGCTGGAGGTGGAGCAGGCGATAGACCTTTCATGAGGGCAGGTGTAGCATGGCGTAAAATGCGCGCTAGGGGTAGAAAGTATCCAATAGTAAGAGGTGTTGCCCAAGCGGTGTATGTGCACCCACATGGTGGTGGAAGACATCAACACGTTGGTAGAAGTTCAACTGTTTCAAGGAACGCTCCTCCAGGACGCAAAGTTGGTAGCATCGCAGCAAGAAAGACAGGAAGATCCAGAGTCAAAGAAAGAGTGTAATCTAAAGCTAATTAATAGTCAAGGCAAAACCGGATTTATGAGACAAAAAAGAGTTCATCTTTACGTTAGCGGAAAGGTTCAAGGAGTTTATTTTCGACAAGGTATGAAGGAGACTGCAGAAAAAAATAATGTGAAAGGTTGGGTGAGAAATCTTCCAGATAAAAGCGTTGAAGCAGTCTTGGAAGGTGAAGAATCCAATGTGGACGCTGTGATAGATTGGAGTAATTTTGGCCCTCCTGGAGCAATGGTAGATGAACTCAAAGTTGTAAACGAAGATAATATTGAAGAGCTTGTAGATTTTGAAATTCTTTCTTAGTGTATGTTTGAATACGCATCGGAGAGCAGAGTCTTGATTTCATCAAGGTTTTGATTTGTTTTTATCTCAATTTCCTTCACTGGCTCCTTTCTGGCCCTTCTGATTTTTGCAATAACAGATTCTCTTTGTGGTTCAATATCAACAAAATATCTAAAGGTCATAGATTTGCAAAATACTATCCTGTGCATTCGTACATCTTCTAGTACGTTATTGCCTAACGAAAAGCAATAATTTCGTAGTTCTTCAAATAACGGTTTTACTTGAGGCATTAACTGTTTTTTGAAATCATCATATGTTCTTGTATGCCCGGAAATTAGACCGTCCATGTTTTGTCATTTTATGATGGAATATTTAGGTAGTAGCTCTGCTAGCTCCAGTCTAGGCAAATGGCCTCATCTCAAGTCAAGCAAGATCCGCCACGTAGACGACGCAGCGTGAATGCTCTACCTTAGGATTGCTCCCTCCCGGACCTCATCCCTTTCAGCAGTTAGAACTTGAGAGCTATCCCTTCGGACAGTCTCAGTCCTGCATCCACCCGCTTCGGCGTGATTTCATCTCCGCAAGTCAAGCGAGTATCATCCATCTAGAGATTTACCCAGCAGTTGCTGACCTCTGCATATAGCCGGTTTCAGAGACAGGGCACGGCTAGCGCCCCAGTCCTACCTACTACCAAAATATCGTTATGATAAGATCTTTATGTGCATTAGGGTCGATTCAGTCCTAGATTCAATAATGTATTGCATACGGCACACACGTCTCCAGTGCACTCTGCTCCACACTTTGAGCAATTTTTCCATGTCTTGCCCGTTTCATCTTTAAGTATGGAGGATACCTTCAAAATTGATTTGTACATGTTGTTCTTTATTCCGATATGATTCTTTTCCAATGAATTGAGGAAATTGCGTATCTCTGTTCTTATACCCTCATTCATGTGAGGACATTCTTCTGACTGAAATGGAATATCATTTGTAAAAGCATAGAATACAATCTCGTTTTCATAAATTTCGCAAAACGGCTTTATCTTTCTTGTCTTGTTATTTGATAGTTCGGGATCCATCCAACCTATCTTACTTGTATCCCCAGAAAGAAGATTGATGATAAAAGTCTGAATAAAATCATCCATGTTGTGACCCGTTGCAACCGTGTCTACTCCTAACTCTTTTGCACCAAAATCAATGGCGCGTCTTCTTAATATGCCGCATATGGAACAAGATGAGATCTTTTCCTTTTCTCGTAGCTCAAGTGATTGTTCCAAGGTAGTGCCAAAAATCTCCTTGTACGAATAAACATCATGTTCAACCTGAATCTTGTTGCAAAAATTTCTTACTATCTCCAATGCCTCGTCCCTATATCCTGGAATTCCCTCATCAATTGTAATGGCCTTGAGCGTAAAGTCATGATTCAATGAAATTTGCTTCAATGCATGTAAGAGAGATAAAGAATCTTTTCCGCCAGAAACAGCAACTCCCACCACATCTCCACCATTGATCATCTTGTATTTTGAGATAGTTTTTGCAGTCTTTCGCACAATTGACTTTGAAAAGCAACCTGAACAAAGGTTTTCCCCAGAATATTTCCTAGAATAAACCGTTGTATTTTCACACCAATCGCATTTCATGACCAAGTCTTCTCATTCCTCAATTTAACTATATTTTGTTTCGAGTTTCTTAAATTGTGATAAAGCCAGATTTGAGTGCTGATAGCGCTATGTTTAGTCCAAATAAAATGAAAGTAAAGATGTATATCGACAACATAGTTCCCTTTAACGCTTTTTCAGACATCTTCTTTTCAATTATGCTATGGACAAATTTGCCACCATCAAGTATGGGTAAAGGCAGCATGTTGAATATCCCGATGAAAAATGATAGCATCCACAGCCATAACAAGAACATGAATACCTCTGGACTCCAGTGTATGTAATAGGGTACGACTGGTTGATAGGAAGGTAACGCAGCTCTCATGATTCCAAGCATGCCCTTCTGAGGATCATCTTTTGATGGAGTAGTTATCACAGGAATTTGAAGAGTTTGTCCTGATCTGGTAAGAGTCACAGTTGCGGTATCTCCAGGCTTTAGCTGAACTTTTGCAAAGTCTTGTGGAAGAGCTATGTGAATACCATTGATCCCAGTTATGATATCGTCTTTTTGCAATCCTGCCTTTTCAGCTCCTGAGCCAGGCTCGACAGAAACTATTGGAACGCCTAAAGGTTCGCTATAGAACACATTTCGTATACCGTCTGGCATGATTAGGGCAAAGGATGGATTGAACAAAAGAAGGCCGGCAATTACGAAAGAGAATATGACATTTGATGTTGCACCAGCGCCTATTACTCTGAGCCGTGATATTTTTTTGGCTTTTGCAAATTCTTCCTCATCTGGTTCTACAAAACCTGCAAATAGTGCAATAAAGACAGCAAAACCTCCTGTCTTGATCTTTATCTTTTCAAGGGTTGCCACTATTCCATGTGCGCCTTCGTGCATTACTAGCACAATAGGAACGGCAAGAAGAAAGTATGCTATGTTGGCACTTGATTGAATTGTAACCCCTGGTATGAGTATCGTCATCTCTGCAAATGCTTCTGGCTTTACAAAGAAGTTGGAAAGATTCGAAATGAGGTACCAAAAACCTGCTCCCATCATTATAAATCCCAATACAACACTTGCATTTGAGAAAATTCTTGTGGCACGTTCCGTTCTGCCCAAAAGCCTAGTCAAAAGTACTTGAACATTTTGATTTTTGTAGGTAATGCTGTATGGTTTTATCTCAAAGCCACGCTTATCCAGTTTTGAGACCTTCGCTATTGCAAATATGATGCACCATGCAATCAAAACATAGATGATAGAATTCTGTTGCAAAAATCCAAATGTCAAATTAATTGATACTCTTTTTAGTCAGGTCAAATTTATCAGTTGCTATATGGGAATTGTGATAGTTTCAACATATCCGGACAAAAAATCCATATCTAAAATCGCAAATATGATAGTAAACAAGAGATTAGCGGCATGTGTTAATTATACAAAAATAAACTCTGTATATACATGGAAAAAAAAGACAGAAAATGCTGAGGAGTTTTTGGCACTTTTCAAGACTACGGCAAAAACAAAAGAATTGCTCAAAAAGGAGATTGCAAAAACACATCCGTACCAAGTTCCAGAAATTGTAGAGCTAAAAATGGACTCTGTAAACACACCATATAAGATCTGGCTCATGAATTCAACTCGCAAGGCTAAACCTAAGAAGAGAAACAATGCCGCCAAGAGATGAGATCCTAAGGCCAACGTCTGTTGTTGAATCTACAGCATATACCTCTACTCCCTTCCCTTCGGCTTGATTTAGAAATGCAATAACCTCGTCCTCATCATGATTTTCAAAAATCTTGTCAGAGAAGACTAGTGATTGTACAGCTCCTGCTTCATTTGCTCTTGACGTTTCATCAAAGCCCATTGTAAACTTGCTAATTTTTTTATTTACCATGAGCATTATCTCATCCAAGATAGAAGACACCTTTGCAATCTTGCTTTCGGTTAACGCCTGTCTCATCGTTTCTGACTTGATAAACGTGTAGATGCCATCTTCTCCACTTGAATCAATACCGTCTATTACACGAATTGTATGTGTCTTAATAGATGCTGATTCAGAAAGAAAATTTCCTAATCTTTTTTTTGTTTCTCCGGGACCAAATATTATGATGCCATCTCTCTCCCTTATTGTAGATGATACTGCACTTTGAACCTCTTTGAAAAAATCTTCAATATTGAATTTAGATTTGTATCTTTTTCCACTTGCACCAGAGTATAGGTTAGGTATGATCTTGAGATGAGTACCAGTCAACCTTCCTATGCCACAATCCGTAGTATCTACTGCAACAAGTAAGAAGCTACCGGTATCTTTTTTTTCAAAAATCAATTTCTTTTCAATATCGCTCCAATTTTTCTTGATCAGAGTTATCGGTTCGCCAATTCTCAGAGTTATGGAATGATGTGAGCCCTTGCTAACCGATTCACTGTCTGATTCTGTAATGATTCCATGAACTTTCAATCTATCAACAACATCATCAATAGAGATTTTTTCTATATCTAGTGCAACACGAATTTTGATCCTTTCTCCTCTGTCAGGCCTTGCAAAGTCTTTGTCTTGTTTTACAACACGGGTAGTATCTCCTATTATTCTGTCTTGGTTATGTATGACCCTTCGTAATGTAAAAAGATCATCAGACTCTTCAGGTATTAATGCAACTGAATTCTCATCGATTTTTTTTGTAATCAACTTTGTATCTTATAAGAATATGAGATAATAAAAAAGAGTGATCTAATTGGTTAATTCATTGGACTTGACCTGTTTCTCTTCTGCCTTTTTCCTAAGGTAGTTTTGAACCCATTCCTGTGTTATTACTCCGGCTTCGGTCAAGTTTACCAGTGTATTGGTTGATGCTTCACCAGTCACCTTTCCTGTGGTACGTCTAATTTGTCTCCACTTTAGATTTGTATTGCCACTTTTTGATGAATAAATTATGCCAAGAACCTCTTTTGCGTTGACAAAAATCATATCGCGAATCTTCTTAAGAGTTACCTTGTCTGCTGCCTCTACATAGATTAGACCAGGCGAAGTCTCACGTTCAGGAAACACTTCATAATCTTCCAAGTAACTTTCAGGAACAAACGAATTACACGTACTTAGGACTACGAATTTCCTAAAACTTTCAAGTGAACAGGTAGCGTCGATTGTTACCATTTGTATAGATTTCGCAACCGCCTTTTATCAAGCTTCTTGAAAGACTCAATTAGGAAAGCAAAAAATTACTTGCTGCAGGCGTTGATGACCAAATCCCTTTGATTTGATGAGAAGGATCTTGAGTTCTGAGCCTGCACTTGATTTTTATGAAATAAGAAATTCTATTATATCATGAAATCACTCACTGAATATCTAACGTTTAATGTCCAATCACGAAGAGGATTTGTGAATATTACCCCTGATGTGCAAAAAATAATTCAGAAGAGTGGAATCAAAGAGGGCATCTGCCTAGTTAATGCGATGCATATTACAGCCAGTGTATTTATCAACGACGACGAAAGTGGGCTTCATCAAGACTATGAGAGATGGCTCGAAGAGTTGGCACCCCATGAACCCATATCAAAATACGAACACAATAAAACAGGAGAAGATAATGCAGACGCACATCTTAAGAGACAAATCATGGGAAGAGAAGTTGTAGTTGCGATAACAAACGGTCAGCTTGATTTTGGACCATGGGAACAGATATTCTATGGTGAGTTTGATGGACGAAGATCAAAACGTGTGCTTGTAAAGATTATTGGAGAATAACTAACTCAAAGAACCGCGTTTTTGACTTCCTTCTGTAACCGGTGTATTCTTAAAACTATCTTCGTGGTTCTGAGGGCCATGACTGCATTTGACACAGCCGACCTTAAAGCCATTAGAATCCTTCACATATGTCTCACAGCCACAGAAACAAGTCATACTTACTTCAAAACCTAATCCATGATATAACTTATTTCAAAACTAAACCTTACAACACTTTCCACGGGGAATTTCATGTCCGTGGGGGCACTTTCTTGGGTGCTTTAACATTGTACATAGGGCGTCTGTGAACTGTTCGTTCATGTGATGCTCTATTCCGCAAACCATCTCTTCATCAATGTCAACCTTGAGGGCACTATCCATTAAGACTTCAAGCAATCTGCTATTTCGCATCATGTTGGAACCAATTTGCTCTCCATTTTTAGTCAGGGAAACTCCGCCTTTGTTGTAGTTTACAAGTTTGGTGTCATCAAGCTTTTTTAACATCTGCACCACACTTGGCTGTCTTACGTTTAGCATCTTTGCTATCGTGCTTATCTTTACGGGATCTCCGCCTTCCTTTATGTGCCATATTGCCTTCAAGTACATCTCAACATGTTCAGCCTCTGCAGTTCCAACAAACAGGACCTCTTGGTCTTTCACAATATTTTGCATATCGTACCTTACTTTACGTCTTTTGATTCTCTCAATAGATATTCAAAGTATTCGCGTGCAAAGCCGGCAAGACCTGAATGATCAGCCCATATGGCAACAGCTTCTTTTGAACCAGAGGTACCTAGTTCTTCTCCAAGTAGCAAAACTACGTATCTCTTATCTGAGATGATGCCTCCTCCAAAGAGTCCTTTTTTTAATTTAACCTTGGATACTCGTGATAATGACTTTAACGTGTCATTATCAACATCTTCAGATACAAGAATAGTGATATCTACGCCTCTATCGTGCAATGATCTAAGCTTTGGCAACGCTTCCTTTGCCACGACCTCGGCGACTTTGGGTATGGCAATCATGACCTCATTTCTGCAAGAGTCAACCATCTCTAGAATCTTGGTTGCTATGTTTACGACTCCGGAAATGATCCAAATATCAGGCCTCTCGCTTGTTCCGCTTTGTTCGTAAAGTGGCGTGAGTTCCTTCAGTATCACACTCTCATTATTTCTGAAATCTGTCTCCGTTTGTTGTCTTGACGTCTGTACAGCTGTAGCCGGAGATTTTGCAAAATATTGTGTGGGGCGTGAATCGTCAGAGCCTATCCATCCTTTATCTTCCAGGGTACCTAGCACTTCGTATATCTTGGAATAGGGCACACCTGACTTTTGACTCAGATCAGAGGCTGTTATTGGACCAGTCTTAAGAAGGGAAGCATACGTCTTTATCTCATAACTTGTAAGCCCCATCTTCTCAAGGGCCTTTCTAGCCTTATCAGAAAGACTCATGTAACATCAATCGAACGATTCATGATATATATGTCTAGGATTAGGGGTTTGATCGAAGGCCAAACACGCACGAGTTCTACCTATTCATCTGGTGTCTTGTTGGAAATGTATTAAATACTCTTTCCTAAGATATGCCAATAACAGCATGGAACTAATTCAGATATCTAATCTAAAGACTCCTACTATAGGTAAAAAGTCTACCATCAGGTTTACTCAAAGCATTTGTCCGGACTGTAACATGATACTTGATGCCGAGGTCTTTGAAAGAGACGGCAAGGTATTCATGACAAAGACCTGCCCCACACATGGCGAATGTGAGGAGCTCTACTTTGGTTCATACGAGATGTACAGGAAGTTTAGCACATACTGGATGGACGGAAAGGGTGCTCATGCCCCTAACGTTATGATTGACAAGTGTTCTTGTCCAAACAACTGTGGATTGTGTTCTAACCATCTCTCACACAGTGGACTGGCAAACATGATAGTAACTAACAGGTGCGATCTGACTTGTTGGTATTGCTTCTTCTATGTAAAGAAAGGTCTTGAAGGCGCATACATGTATGAGCCTACACAAGATCAGGTAAGAGCAATGATGAAGACTCTAAAGGCAGAGCGACCAATTCCTGGTAACTCTATGCAAATTACCGGCGGTGAACCGATGCTAAGAGAAGACATTGCTGATGTTATTAAAATAATGAAAGAAGAAGGAGTAGACCACATACAGATGAACACAAACGGAATCAGGTTTGCTCTAGATCCAGAAGCGTTGCGAGAGGTCAGGCTTGCAGGTGTAAATAATCTGTATCTTAGCTTTGACGGTGTAACTCCAAGAACAAATCCAAAAAATCACTGGGAGATTCCATATGCATTAGAAAGTGCAAGAAAGACAGGAACCACTGTTGTCTTTGTTCCTACAGTTATCAAATCAATTAATGATCATGAACTAGGTGGTATTATCAGATATGCACAAAAGAATCTTGATGTTGTACACGCAGTTAACTTCCAGCCAGTCTCGCTGACAGGAAGAATGGGCAAGAAAGAGCGTGAGAAATACAGAATCACAATACCAGACTGCATACAAAGAATTGAAGAGCAAACAGGCGCTGAAGTAACAGTAGATGACTGGTTTCCAGTTCCAAGCTGCATGCCGCTGACAAACGTTATTGAGGCATTTTCAAGTAAACCAAAATATGAATTATCGATTCACTTTGCATGTGGTGCCGGAACCTACATCTTTGAAGATCAGGATACCAAAAAGTTTGTCCCATTAACGAAATTTGCAGATATTCAAGGAATGTTGGAGCTCTTTGAAGACAAGGCAGAAGAGATTCGTTCCGGTAAAAACAAGTACTTTACAATGCTAGAGGTTGTAAGAAAACTCTCAAGCTTTGTTGATAGAAAGAAGCAGCCAGCAGGCCTTGACTTGGCAAAGATGTTTGGCAACATATTGATGAAGAGATCATTTGATTCGGTTGGTTCATGGCATGTAAAGGGACTCTTCTTAGGCATGATGCACTTCCAAGACAAGTATAACGAAGACTTGGAAAGACTGCAAAGATGCGATATTCACTATGTGACACCAGACCTTAGGATAATTCCATTCTGTGCATTCAACGTAATTCCAGAATGGTATAGAGACAGAATCCAAAAGAAATACTCTACAACAGTAGAAGAATGGGAACAAAGAGTTGGGGCAAAACTAGAAGACGGTCTCTACAGGGGTATCATGAGAAGAGGCTCAGGTGACGAGCTTGCCGCAGGATGTGCAAAAAGCCAGATGTTCCACGAAGCGTCTCAAGCTTTGATGTAATTTTCCAAATCTCTTCATTTTACAATTTAAATTCTAAAGATTAAGTGTAAGAGTATTACACTACAATTCTAATTGAAAATAGGAATCATTCACGGATTTGTGGGTGGTGGAGGAGGGACAGAAACAACTCTGCTTGCCCTAATTGAAGCATTGATGGAACACAAACATACTGTGAATCTATACACAGTTTCAAAACCCACAATTCAATTGCCAAAAATCAAAGTTCAATCAATCTTTCCTTTTCGCTTGCCAGCTTTTGGTTTGTATCAAAGATATCTTGAATCAAAACTAACGGAAAAGGCGCAAGATGACGATCTTATAGTACAGGTGTCTGGAGGTCTAGCCATACCAAATAGAAAAGGTCAAAAAATTATAATTTACTGCCACCATGATTTTCGAAACGAGACAGAAAAAGATGTCACAAAGTACAAGGGCATATGGTCAGCCTATTACAAGCCATATTATGTGCTGAGCCAAAAATTTGTTAGCCAGATAGGAGATGAAAACATTGTACTTGTAGCAAATTCAAAATTCATGCGAGATTCTCTTAAGAGCAAATTCGGAAAAGATTCTATTGTAATTTACCCTCCAGTTGATATTGATGCATTTCAAAATAATCTGAACAAAGAAAAAAGAGTAATTACCATATCAAGATATTCTCAGGAAAAGAACTTAGAGTTTGCAATAGATGCGTTAAACGAGATAGATACGCCGTATACCATTATTGGCAATACCAAAACTAGAGTAAATGAGCTATATTATGATAATCTTGTCACAAAAATCAGGAATGGAAAATCAACTGGGAAAATGGTGCTAATGAAAAACATAGAACGCAGCAAAGTAATAGATACCCTGAAGAGATCGAAAGTGTATCTTCATGCCTCACCTGAAACCTTTGGAATTTCTGTTGTTGAAAGCATAGCGGCTGGATGTATACCAATAGTTCCAAACAACTCTGCACATAAGGAAACTGTTCCATTTGATGTCCTACGATATGAACCAGATGACAAACAAGATGCCAAAGAAAAAATCAAGAAGGCGCTCTCAGGTGAGCATGATGGTCTACTGAATCAGCTTAGAAATTCAATTGGTGTTTATGGAAAGGAGACTTTTAAGAAATCTATGACAAACTTCATTGAAAATGTGGGAAACTAAATGATTGCTATGGGTCTGATATGTGATATTTTTTCCATCGTTCTGTATCTAAACTCATATCCATTGTCAATCTTGGGCCTGTATAGTCATTGATTGTCATAGGTTGAATTTCAGGAGTAGTTAATTTAGCCAATTCAAACATTGAAATCTTTTTGTCACCTACAATGTGTACATAACCGTACAAGTTTTCTTTATGGACATCCAATATTCCATTGGCTACATCTTGGGCAAAAAGATATGTTCCAAATCTATCTACAAACGCACGCGGGTAAGGCCATTTTTTCTTTGCCACAAAATTGGTTCTTATAATCAAATACTCAGGAAGCCTGTTTACTTCGTATTCTCCTATCAATTTTGTCAAGGCATAGAAATTCTCAGGATATGGAATGGATCCTTCTTTGTACATCCCAGTATGTCCGTCAAAAACACAGGCAGTACTTATGTAGATGAATTTAGTGCCTCTTTTCTTGTCAAGAACTGCATCCACCAAGTTTTTGGTACCTTCCACGTTTGTATTCCATGCAAGTGGTCGGTTCTCTTCACATGGTCTTATGTGAGTCAAAGCTGCAGCATGTATTATGGTGTCAAAGTCATGATTTCTTATATAGTCAATGACATTTTTCTTGTTACTTATGTCAAGTTCCTGATGTAACGGTGTTAGTGCATTTGGAAAAATCTTCTTTAATTCAGTACCTAGAGCTCCATTTCCACCTGTGATTAAAATGCTCAACTTTCTTCTGATTTTTTAAGTAAACCGTGTTGTAAACCTTTCCTGAAAAACTAGTACTGCAATCTGTCTATTTTTCCACTCAATATGTTAGCAACTCTCAAGGCAGTCTTACCATCCCCCAGTGATCTATTCCACTCTAGATCATTTTCATGTGAGGTAATCACCTTGACTGCAGTTTCTACATTTTTTGGATCTAATCCTGAAAGTATGTTAGAGCCTTCTTCTATGTATTCAGGTCTCTCGGTACTCTCTCGTATTGTAACGCAGGGTTTCTTAAAGTACAAAGCTTCTTCCGGAACGGTACCTGAATCTGTAATGAGGCAAAATGCACTCTTCTCTAACTTTGCAAAATCAAAAAAGCCAAGAGGCTTTATCAATTCGAGATTACTTGGTATCTTTCTTCTCTTGATCTTGCTTAGCGTCCTTGGATGTATTGGATAAATTATTCTCTTTCTGAATCTCTTGCCTATTAATTGAAGAGATGAAAAGATTTTTTCCAAGGTCTCTGGAGAATCGACATTTTCGCTGCGATGCGCTGTAACCAAAAAATAGCTATTTGGTTCCAAATTAATTTTTTCCATGATGTTACTTGATTCTATCTTGGGTGAAAAATAGTCTATGGCGTCAATTATTGGATTTCCTACAACGTATATCTTACTTGGATGGATGTTTTCTCGAATCAGATTCTCTCTGGAATATGTTGTATATGGTAACAAAAGAGAAGAGAGGTGATCAATTATGACTCGATTTTTTTCTTCAGGCATACGAAAGTCATAACTACGCATACCGGCCTCGAGATGAGCTATCTTTATCCTATGGTGAGCGGCAGGAATGGCTGCAAGACCGCTATTTGTATCACCCAAAATTAGCAAAACATCGGGTTTCTCCTTAAATAATACCTCCTCTGACTTGGTTATGATATCTGAAACCTCTGGCCCGTACTTGCCAGTTTTTATTTTTAGATCATAGTCAGGTTTGCGAATCTCAAGTTCATCAAAAAAGACCGAGTTTAACTCATAGGTGTAATTCTGACTCGTGTTGACCGTCACATGATCAAAATTTGCGTCTAGTAGGGAGAAAATCCTACTCAATCTGATTATCTCGGGCCTTGTCCCAAAAATAGACATTATTTTCATGTGATATGGCATGATGTTATTGCCAAATTTAAAAGGTTTTCAGATGATTACAAAATTAATTTCAAGGTTTACACAATTGAGCAATTAAGACTTATTAACTCAACGTCAATCATTGCATTTGAGTTGGATTATTCATCGGTCATAAATGACCAAAATATTCTGATAACAGGAGGTACAGGAAGCTTTGGTCATCAAATGATAAAAGAATTAATGAGATACAAACCAAGAATTATTAGAATCTTTAGCAGAGATGAAGATAAACAGCATCTTATGAGACAAGAGTTTGCAAATGATTCTATAATTGAAAAAATGCAGTTTGCCATAGGTGATGTTAGAGACTATGATAGGCTTTACACTGTAACAAAAGACATTGATATAATATTTCATGCTGCAGCGTTAAAACAAGTTCCAACTGTAGAATCTCATCCTTTTGAGGCAGTAAAGACAAACATCATAGGGGCATACAACATAGTCAAGGCATCTGTTGCCAGAAAAGTATCTCAAGTGGTTGCGATAAGCACTGACAAGGCAGTAAAACCAGTCAATGCCATGGGCATGACAAAAGCATTGCAAGAAAAAATAATTCTCTCTGATGATCTGTCAAAAGATGATACGATATTTTCCTGTGTCAGGTATGGCAATGTTCTTGGGAGCAG
Source organism: Nitrosotalea sp. (assembly GCA_050749405.1). Taxonomy (GTDB): domain Archaea; phylum Thermoproteota; class Nitrososphaeria; order Nitrososphaerales; family Nitrosopumilaceae; genus Nitrosotalea. The sequence goes on along the minus strand of JBOGRD010000001.1, from coordinate 296,574 downwards.
AGGGAGTGTTACGCCATTATGGGACTTGAAGATAGCAAAAAAAGAACCGCTTCCTATTACTCATCCTGACATGACTCGATTCATGTTAACGTTGAGTCAGGCCATAGATCTTGTCTTTTATTCGATAAAAAATGGTAAAGGAGGCGAGATATTTGTCAAGAAGGCACCTGCTGCAAAAATAGTTGATCTTGCAAAAGCATATGCCCAATTGAAGACAAACCACAAAGACTATCCTATAAAATACATAGGTATACGGGCAGGAGAAAAAATTGATGAGATCCTAGTATCGGAAGAAGAGATGCGACGAGTTGAAGAAAGAAAGGATCATTTTGTGATAAAGCATGAAGAAGAATTTGATTTGCAATCGCTGAAAAGGCATGTTAAAGTAAAGGAATATGGTTCTGCCACTGTCAAACATCTGAACAAAAATGAGTTGATGGAACTTATGAAGAAACTTAAATGGATTACTTGATTTTATACGTATCTTGTAAACACATATCTTTTTTCATATTAGGTTTTTTCTTTCATGTTCATGTATGACTTTAGTATGGCGCCTGAAACAGATTTTGGCAATACTTTGAACATTGCGTCTCTTAGCATGTGACGACCTCTTGAGGTCAATGGTTTGGTCTTTTGATATTCTTTTATGGCTTTTTCGTATTTTGTTCGCTCTTCTGGGAGAATCTTATCCAGTATGAATTTTCGTATCTTATTGGTTTGATCTAAAGATATAGCTACTTTTTCCTTTGTAAGTTGTTTTTGATGCACTCTGTATTTTGCTAATGTTTTTGGTATTAGATGCAGTCTACATTTATGTAAAACACAATATCTTAACCAAAATTCATAGTCTTCCTTGTAGCCAATTGTTTCGTTGAAGGGGCCATATTTCTGAATTGCTGATCTGTGGATAAAACTGGTAGTTCCATTTCCAAAATAATGGTCAAGCAAAATTACACCTTGTTGCAAAGTTTCTAGTTGGTTGTAGTTTGGCTCTATGAATTTTTCAACTATATCTCCATCTGAATTTATAATGTCATAATTTGAATAAAATATTGTATTTTCCTTGTTTTCTACCTTTGAAGACTCTAAGATCATCTCTTCTAAAGCATTAGGGTATAGTACATCATCCGCACTCAACCACTTGAACCAGGTACCCGTCATAGCATTTATCCCATGATTTAATGCTGATGCGGTTCCGCCATTGTCTTTACTGAGTATTTTTATCTTGTCAGAATATTTCTTTAAAATGCCGAGGGAACCATCTGTGGAACCATCATCAACTGCAATAATCTCTATTTCACGGTACGTTTGATTCAACGCTGACTCTACACATTCTTGTATAAACTCCTGAACATTGTAGACAGGAATGACTATGGAAACTTTATCATTTGTATAGCTCAACAAATATCTCTTACCAAGGGGTTATTTTTGGTTAGTTGTTAATTGATATATAAGTAAAAGATTAGATGGAATATGAAAAAAAGAACAGCATTTCGTGGCTGGTTTTATTTTAGAATGGGATGGAGTACATATTTTGCGTTCATATTTGCGGCGATTAATACTATGGTCACAACATATTACTTGGCCATCAAGGATATACCAGTACTTAAAACCATATTCCCATCATTTGCAATCTATGCTGGTATAATTACAATTATAGGCATACCATTACTTGTAGGTATTGGTTATTTTCACTACAAAAAGAGTCCTGCTTTTACAGCGGAAGCCGATATTGGCGTAGAAGCTAATCCATACTATTACAAACTACCACCTGGATATAATGTGGAAGTCTTATTTCCACTATATCGTTCATTGACAAACCTGCTACTCAAAATGGCAAACAATCAAAAACTAACGGAAGAAGAACTCAAAGAAATAACTGAATTACAAAACAAAATTGACGTATTGATAAAAGGCGGATATGTAGGTAATCCAAAAAGGAAACCGTAACAAATTTTTACAGGCAGAAATAGATCACTACTTTCATCTGAATATTATTAACCATGGGATCATATCTAATTGCTGGTGACAGCCTTTTGTATAACTAAAATGGATGAGATGACATGAACAAAACCTAATTACTATATGTAGGTTAATGTCAAGGTACTTTTCTTAATATTTTGTATTTAAAAGACAAATAATTTCTAGTCACATGTGATGACAATCCCATATAATTTAACAAGAAAAAATAATCAATATTTTTTAAAAAAATTCCCAAGCCTAGATTCCTTGAACACCATGAGGTAAAAGGCAACCATGGAAAAAAACTTCCTAATCTACCCTTATTCATTTTCATTGCCAAGCTGACACTATCTATTGATGAAAATCCTTGAGCAAATTTGAACATTAAATTTTCGTCAACTACGTGAAAATTTCCATTTTTTAGGAGGTTTAAATTGATTGCCCAGTCATTACCCAGAAATAGATCTGTTATCATGCTTTTACGTAGATTGGTTGTTCTATGAATTCCATATATTATACTGCACGATGAATTTTTCAAGTAAAATCTTACTTTTTTCTCAAATGAGCCTGATATTGAAAAGATTCCTTTTGGTTGTTGGGGGAAAAGAATTTTCCTTATGCTCTTTTTTACCAATAGAGGAATTGTGTTGGATTTTTGTTTTAAATTAGTTCCATATGCCTCTACTTTTCCTATGCTTCCAATGATATTTTTGTCTGATTCAAGAACTTTGATATTCTTTTCAAGAAATTGATTATGCCATATATCATCTACAGCAGCCCATGCAAAATAATCATATTTTGCTTGCTGTAAAACGAAAATAAAATTATATAATGGACCCATGTTTTTTTCTTGACGGAAGTAGCGGATTCTTTCATCATTTTTTTCATATTCTTTACATATTGTAGAGGTTTTATCTGTCGAACAATTGTCTGAAATAATTAATTCGAAATTTGTCCAAGTTTGTGAAAGTAATGACTCTAGTCTTTTACAGATAAAACGTTCTCCATTATAAACAGGCATACCAATACTAACTTTGGGGTAATTTACAGAATTTCTGTTTGAACTCATAATTAATCATCTTCTGACATTATGAATTTTCAATGTATGATGTCTGTATAAAACATTCTACAAATACTTAAATCAAAATCTAATGGTATTTTGATAAAACATGAAATCTAAAATATTAATAATTGGAGGTAGTGGTTTGGTGGGAAGCACTCTTAGTCAGTATGCCGTCTCAGATTATGAAATTCATGCGACATTCAATACAAATAAGATAACATCTATTGGTATATCGTCATCCATTAAGGTTGATCTTCTTAAAGAAAGATTAGCAATAATCAGATTCATAAAATCTGTGAATCCTGATATTGTTATTAATACTGCAGCAATTTCTAGTGTAGATTTATGTGAAACCAATCCACAACTAGCAAATCTTTTACATATTGATGTTACTAGAGAAATTGCAATTACGTGTAATGAAAATAACTCAAAATTAATTCACTTTTCAACTGATGCTATATTTGATGGTAAACTAGATAGAAAATATGTGGAAAATGATATTCCAAATCCCGTTAACTATTATGGGAAAACTAGACTGATAGCTGAGGATATAGTAAAAAATATTTCAAATAAAAATGTAATACTCAGGACTGCAGTAATTTATGGATGGCATAAAAACTCTCGTTTTACTAACTGGATAATTCAAACATTAAAAGAAAAAAAAATAGTAGACCCTTTTGCTGATCAATATAATACGCCTACGCTTGTAGATGATTTAGTAAAAGCCATTCTAAAAATAATCGAAATGCGTGTATCTGGCTTGTATCACGCAGTTGGTAGAACATGTATTTCTAGATATGATTTTGCACTACTCTTAGCTGACAGATTTGGATTAGATAGAAATTTAATAAAACCGGTTACCTCATTTGAAAAAATACAGGATGCGCCAAGACCCCATAAGACATGTTTGGATGCACAAAAACTAGAAAAATTAATAGAATACACTTTTTGTGATATAGAGACAGGAATTTCCTTTATATTAAATAAATCAAAATCTAGTTGATAGTGAAAATTCAATCCTTAAACTCTAGTTATTAAGAATAATAATTTCATTGTTGTTGTAAAAGTTAAATGCTACAGTACAACGCTATTTCATATGTTCCTTGGTATGGTTCCAGTGAGGATAAGCTTTGCAGGTGGGGGAACTGATATGCCAGAATACTATGAAAAATATGGAGGAAGCGTTGTTTCTTCATGTATAACTAGATTTACATATGTAATAATTAATCCACGTCATGATAACAAGTTTCAATCGTTTTCATCTGATTTACAGGCACATCATGAGACAACCAGTTATGATGATCTGGAACCACGAGATGGCTCAGAAATAGCTGTTTCTGTTGTAAAATATCTTGATTACAAGGAAGGTGCAAATTTTCTAGTTAGTAGCGATGTTCAACCCGGTTCTGGACTTGGTGCATCTAGTGCTCTCACAGTTAATTTTGTAAAAACGATATCTACATTAAAAGGAGAAAACTGGTCAAAAGAGAAGATAGCTGAAACAGCATTTCACATAGGGCGAAATATTCTGCATCATCCAATAGGAAAACAAGATGAATATGTTTCAGCATTTGGAGGATTTAATTATATAAAATTTGAAAAGGATAAGATAGAAGTTCACCCACTTAATATGAATAAATCTACATTATCAGAGCTGCAACAAAATCTATTGCTTTTCTTCATTGGAAATGATATTAGAAACAGCTCATTAATTCTATCTTCTCAGATCGAACGTATTAAACAGAATCAAAATGATACAATAAACTCTTTACATTTTGTAAAACAATTAGCAGTAGAATTGTATGAATCTTTAAACAATTCTGATATAATGGCCTTTGGGGAGTTATTACACAAAGGTTGGATGGCAAAGAAAAAATTTGCTAAAGGGATAACCAATGAACATATTGATAAGATCTATGAATTAGCCTTAAAATATGGTGCTATTGGGGGGAAATTGACTGGTGCTGGCGGCGGAGGACATATGTTATTTTATTGTGAATTGCAACACCAAGAGGGGTTTATACAAAAAATGGAAAGTTTAGGTTTAAAGCAAGTAAAATTTAGCTTTCATAATGAAGGTCCTAAAGTTTTAAACTTATATGACTTTAGCAGATGACTGATTTTGATGTCACAAATAAAAGACTCTGTTAATTCATTTCTCAGACAACAAAATTCATGCATTGAAAAAATTTTTGAACAGACTGAAGACATTATGAAAATAATTGATATTTTGATTAATGCACGTAATAAAGGGAAAAAGATTTACACAATGGGAAACGGGGGTTCCGCATCAACAGCTTCACACTTTGCATCTGATCTACTTAAAACAGCCATAACAAAAGAGGATAAACGTTTTGCTGCAATATCCTTAGTTGATAACATGCCAGTAATATTGGCTTGGGCTAATGATGCATCATATGAAGATATTTTTGTAGAACAGTTAAAGAATTTCCTTTCCGAAGGGGATGTAATTATTGGTTTTAGTGGAAGTGGGAAATCAAAAAATGTTATAAACGCAATGAAATATGGCAAGAAAAATGGGGCACTTTGTATTGGAATTACTGGTATGTCGGGAGGAGATTTTCCAAAAATTTGTGATATCTGCTTTATAGTTCCAAGTTATGATATGCTCGCTATAGAGTCAGTACATGTAATGTTATGTCATTGTATAGTGACTGCAATTAGGAATTTGGGCAAACCTGTATTCAAATATGAATGAGCTCCATAAAGCAATCTTTCTTGATCGTGATGGCGTAATTAATAAAGAAAGAACCGATTATGTAAAAACATCATCTGAATTAGAAATATTGTCAGGTGTGGCAGAATCTATTAAACAATTGAAAGATGCCGGTTTTCTTATAATTGTAATCACAAATCAATCTGCAATAAATCGTGGCTTGACAAACCACGATAGTGTTAAGAATATTCATATTATCATCCAAGAGTATTGTAAAAGAAATGGAACTTCAATCGATGCCTTTTTTTATTGTCCACATAGGCCAGACGAAAATTGCAACTGCAGAAAGCCAAAATCTGGACTCTTATTGAGGGCAATTAACGAATTTAAGATTGATCAAAAATCAAGCTGGATGATAGGTGATAACGATTCTGATTTGGAGGCAGCCAAACTAGTTGGTTGTAATTCTATAAAAATTCAACCTAATGGTGGCTTGAGTGAGGCTGTTCGAACTATCTTAAGTTTTACTCAATAATCTCATCTTATCACTAACAAATCAGTTTTATGATAACTACGAGTGGCTGTTAATTTATAAATAATTCATTTTTTGTTAAATATGTCCGAGAGAATAGGTGTATGATAAATGCAAAAACAAACTATAATTTTACGACTATGAGGTGTGTAATTAATTGAAAACACTTGTAACTGGCGGAGCGGGTTATGTTGGCTCTGTACTTATACCACATCTTGTCAATGATGGTCATTCTGTAAAATGTTTGGATAGATTTTTTTTTGGAACTAAATATCTGGCTGGAAAACAGTTTGAGGGTAAGGTTGAACTGATAAGAGATGATATCAGATGGTTCGATGAGAAGATACTTGATGGAATAGATTTAGTAATAGACCTGGCAGCTCTTTCCAATGATCCTGTTGGAGATATAGATCCACAAAAAACATATGAGATTAATCATCTTGGACGAGTACGAGTAGCTACATTAAGTAAAAAACTGGGAATTAAACAGTACATTCTTGCTTCTAGTGCAAGTGTGTATGGCCAACAACAAGACATCGTAAATGAAGATTCTGTAGTTAACCCTATAACTGATTATTCTAAGGCAAATAGAAATGCAGAAATCGATGTTCTTCCCTTAAATGATAACAAATTTACTGTAACTGTTCTTAGATTCTCTAGTATCTATGGTATATCTCCTAGGATGAGATTTGATCTTGCTGTAAACAGTATGGCTCTCGAATTGTATAACACTGGCAAGATATCCGTGAGAGGAAAAAGTAACAAACGCCCCTTCCTACATATTTTAGATGCAGCAAGAGCATATCTTGTTGTTATAAAATCTCCAATTGAAAAAGTAGCTGGTCAAATATTCAATGTTGGTTCTGATGATCAAAATTACGAAATAGGTACTCTTGCAAAAGAAGTAGGAGATTCTATTGGCAGGAAATATGAAATTGAAGCCAAAGATACTCATGATCATCGTTCCTATGTTGCATCATTTAAGAAAATTAAGGAAGAGTTGGGATTTACAACAAGATACAATGTGGGAGATGGCTCTAGGGAGATTTATAATGCACTTGAAAAGGGCGAATTATCAGATTTGACAAAAACCATAACTGTGGAATGGTACAAACACTTACTTGCATCTCAAAAACTTGTAAAAGAATTCAGTCTTAATGATACTATACTCTGAGCTAATTTCTGAACATTAGTGAACACTACATACAGAACAATCTGTTAGTCCTTGACGCATCTTAGATATCCACTTGGTGCTACAGTAATGAGTAACTTATTTTCAATTTCTTTATCAATTTCAAAGCGATCGTTTGTTTTAAGAAATTCTTTAACTGCAGTTTTTGGATTGTTTCCCCTTCCCCATGGTCGTTTATTGTTACTTGGCGACGATGTACTTTCTGCTATGTCTTCTATGATAGTATCAAATACTATCATATAGCTATCCTTGTGTACTAGTGGTGAATATAGATTCATTTCACTTAATACGTGATCATGTGTATGATTGGAATCTAAAAACACCAGTACTCGATTTTTTCCTTTAGAAATTTCATAGACTTTTTTAACAATTTCATCATTAATTGAAGAACCTTGTATCATCTTGATTCTCTTGTACATTGGATGATCCTCAATTTTCATCCTATTGTGTTCGCGAATATCTACGTCAATTCCTAAGACTTCCCCATGTCCAATCAATTCTAGCATGGACGCAGAGAAGATAAGTGATCCACCATGAGCTATTCCAGTTTCTATTATCAGATCTGGCTTTACATTCCATATGATTTCCTGTACAGCTATGATATCCTGAGGATATTGTATAATTGGACGACCTAGCCAACTGAAGTGATAAGAATATTCATGTTTTTCACTAGCGCGGAACCATGACCTAGTTAATGTTTTAAATGAATCATCGCTAGACATATTTTCTATATGTTCTTTATTTCTTTTCTCAAACTCATTTTCAGTCATTCTTATAACTAACAATTATTCATCATCCTAAATGTCTTACGCCATACTGGTAGTTCTTACTGGCTAATCAAGAAATAAAAAATAACAAAATATTGAAATACTAAAATTAAATTTTGCCTTAATAAAACTCGCCGTCTTCATTTCCTGAGATTTTTTTGCTTTTAAATTTCAATTTTAATTTGGTTCTTATCTTACCACTCTTTTTTTGTCTAGTCAGTTTGCTTACAAAGGAAGCAATATGTTTAGGACTCAATCCGTGTTTATCCTCAAGATAGGTAGAATCTCCAACACGTGTTCCAAAGTCCTCAATGGGACTTATGGAATACAGATCTATGTCATGTATTCTTTTTTCGGCTGCAAATTGACTAATTGTACTATAAAGACCGGATCTAAAATTATCTTCAATAACAATTATGGCTTTGTATTTCTTGAATAATCTTTCTAACTTCTGTTCATCAACTGGTTTTATCCTATCCATAGCAAAAATTGAAAATTTCGGAAATAATTTTTCTGCCTCTACTGAATTTTTTATCATCTTTCCATGTGAAACAACTAAGATATCAGATTGATCGTTTCTCAAAATAAAACGATTTGGTTCATCAATATTTTTTCCTTCTACAAAATTACTTTTAGTAATTCTTATGTAAGATGGATTAGATGATCTCATAACTTCATCAAAAATACTGTTGATTGATTCTACACTGCTTGGTGAATAGATTTTGATGTTTGGTAGGGCCTTTAGAGAACCTATGTCATCTACCACATAATGAGTGGCCCATAAAGCTCCATTGTCAAAGCCAGTAGATGTGCCCACTAATACAACAGGATAGTTGTGTATACATAGATCATTTCTAATTTGTTCAAAACAACGGTGTACAAGAAAATTACTAATGGCATAACATACTGGTTTAAAACCCATGTTGGATAGACCAGATGCAATGCCTATTAGATTCTGTTCTGCAACTCCTACATTTAGAGTCCTTTCAGGAAACTGTTCGAAAATCGGTTCTACAAGATTGAATCCCGTGTCTCCCATGAGAAAGAAAATTTTTTCATCCTTTTGCATGGCTTCTTTTAACTTGTTAAAAAAATCTCCGCGCATGAATCTTTTTACTCCTTTAGCTCCAACAATGCCTTTTCATAATCATCACCTTGCGGACAACGATAATGCCATAAATTATTATTTTCCATAAAAGAAATTCCTCTCCCTTTGATGGTGTGACAAAGTATTGCTGTTGGTTTGAGAGCAGTTTTAGATTTGTGAATTATCTTGCATATCTCATTCTCATCATGCCCGTCTACGTCAAAAGCATTGAAACCAAAGCTTTCAAATCTTAATTTTAATGGCTCAAGGCTACAACATTTTTCTACTTCCCCAACTTGACTCAACCCGTTAATATCTACAAACACTATGAGATTTCCAGCCTTAAGAGTTCCTGCAAGCATTATTGCTTCCCAATTGGATCCTTCATGCAATTCGCCATCTCCAACGACCACAAAAACATTTAAACCTAATTTTTTTGATTTTGCACCAATGGCCATACCTAATCCTACGGGTAAGCCATGCCCTAGTCCACCGGTTGAGTGTTCAACATGGGGAACATGATGACTTGTATGACCAGCTAATAATGAATCATTTTTAAAATACGTGTTTAATTCTTGCTCACTTAACAAACCATGATGGAACATTAGTGCATACAAACCAGACGTAGCATGACCTTTACTCAAAATTATCCTATCTCGATCGCTGTCTTTATTTTTTATTTTTTCCAAGTCTACGCTTTTAAATATGGCATTTAGTATTTCAACCATTGAAAGAGCAGATCCTATATGAGCTGCACCTGAATTATGAACAATTTGAAGGATTGTTCTTCTTATGTCTTTATTTGGTGTTATCATGTTTTTCCTCTATAGTAGAAAAGTTTTGAAAGTGTGTCTTACATAGTTTTTTATGACATGTTTGCCGTGTTTTATCTTACTAATTTTCTGATCCATTTTTGTAAGTACATATGATGAAATATAAAAATACCTCCAATATACATTTATTTTTTCTTTCATACGAAATCGAGAATTGTTCTTAGTCCTGTCTCTAAATCTATCTTTGGTTCCCAATGTAATATTTTTTTTGCTTTATTATTGGACGGATTTCTTACGCTTACTTGGGAAGGCGTAGTTTCTATGATTCTAACTGATTTATTCAGAATTCTTTGGCTTACATCTATTATTTCTTGTAAAGTTACTACTTTATCACTAGTTAGATTGATGGTATTAAATCCACTCAAGCCAACCGACATGATTATGCCTCTTGCAATATCTGATACATGAACAAAACGTCTTCCAGTCTTTAATGATCCGATTGTTATTTCGGATTTGTTTTTAATTCCGTTCAAAATAGATTCTACGGCAGACCAATTATCTCTTCGTGGGCCGTATATTATTCCAAAACGTAGAATTGTAACATTACAAAACCCATTTTTGTACTGCTGTTTTAAGTTAATTTCACTAACAAGCTTTGAGAGAGCATATTCTGAACCAAGATTTGATATGTTGATATAAGTATCCTCATCTTTTTCCTCGTCTTTTTTAAATTCATCATATACCCATTCGCTTGATGCAAATATGAATTGCTTGATATTTTTTCTTAATGACGCTTTGATTAAATTCAAGGTACCAATAACATTAACATCAAAACATTCATGTGCTCTATTTTTACAATCTGCATCTCTTGATAAAGCTGCTAAATGAATAACTGCATCTGCTCCTGATGGAATAAAATCTGAGATGTTGGGAGATCTAATATCTACTTGGTGAAACTCATAACCCGTATTTGTTGCATTAACTGAATCAAATCCAACTACGTTCAAACCTTTGTTTTTACACTGTAAGATCAATTCTCTCCCAACAAAACTCTCAGAACCAGTTATGACTAGCAAGCCTTTCTAACCTCTATAATTTGAATTCTCAATAAAATTCTGATAATTGATCGGCATTTTATACTTAGGTATTTCGAATCCATGATGAATATGGAATATCTATTGATCTCTAGAATATTCTTACTCTAAATACATCTTTCTAGTTTTACTTTTGAAATTAATCGAGGTAACAAGTATTTACCCTATGCGTGTTCAATATTCAACCCAGGATTTCTAAATGTTCGTAATATCTCCCTTAAAAATTCTGGTTCTGCTTTTTGGGGATCTAAAGCCTTGGCAGTAATACAAAGACGACCAATTTTGTATTCTCTTTCTTTAATGCCGGGATGATCTCTCTTTGGGAAACGACTAACTTTGCTTTGAAGTGGTAGTCCAAATTCAACAATACTGATCGAAGAATCAACTGGTTCAAATAACGTTCCCATCAGCATTTCTTTTAAGCAATTGATGGTGGGAATCCACCATACACTGTAGTTATCTGATACCCTATGGGTAAATGGAATTCCATTGTATAACATGAATGATTCATCAGAGTCCAAGACAACGTTTGTCTCAATCAAAAGAGTTCCATTAGTTTTTAGACAGCTTCTGGCCTGAGCAAGACCAAAAAAGGGATCCCGTAGATGATATAGTAATCCTAAATGTTGGACTATGTCAAACATTCGTTCATATGGTTTTTCATTATCATAATTTTCCTCAAAAAAAACATTAAGGCGCTCAAACAAATTATATGGTGAAATGTTATAATATGGGACGCATTGACTTTCCAATACTTCTTTACAGAAAAGAAAATTCTTAAAAGATCTATACAAGCAATCTGTGGCGATAACAGTTTTAGCCCCCAGTTTCTCAGCCTCGAAGGCCCATAAACCATCAAAGGAAGCAATGTCTAAAACGGTTTTATTCTTATAATCTACCAATTCTCTGACCTTGCGTATGTTATTCCATAATGGTTCATAATCAAAACCCGGCGTCACAATTCCATGACCCAAATCAATCTTGTGATACCAATAAGTAAATTCGTCTTTCAATCTCTTTTTAATCTTATTAATCTCTTCTGAAGAATATTCTTTCATTATTTCATCTGGTAATCACATGGGTTAGTTATAATGTTTCTTCTGATAAAGAGCTAATGTAAAAATATATCTTATGGGATAGGAATGATTATTTCAGGAGAAATTTATGGATGCCCATCTGTGTAGAGCACTCAATCACATGAGCCTAGAGCAGTTAGCAATGTACCTGAATGTTAAATTAGATAAAATTGAGGGATATTACACAGAACTATTGAAAGACGAAGAATTTCTCGCTGAAATCAATGAACAGATCCACTATGCTAGAAAGTTTTATCAGAAAGGAATTTGCAAAAAGGAAATGTTGGATTCAGTCGACTGGATGGCCATCCAGAGGATTATTCTCTATATCCTTGTGAGATTGTTTAAACCTACAGTTTGTCTGGAAACAGGCGTCTTTTACGGTGGTAACACTTGTTTTATTCTTAATGCTCTAAGACGTAACAAGCATGGTCATCTGATTTCCATTGATCTTCCATCTAATACTATTAAACCAATCCAACGACATCATTTGGTAGGTGATACAGAAGATATTCCGCTTGGGTTGGATATTGGGTTTTTAGTTCACGAATCTCAAAAGAAACGTTGGCAGCTCATTCGAGGTGATAGCCATCAGGAAATTCCTAAAATAAAAAAACCGATCAATTTGTATATCCATGATAGTGAACACGCATTTCATTTTATTAGAAAAGAGATGTCGTTAGTCTGGAAAAAGCTATCAAAGAATGCGGTGATTATTGCTGATGACCTAGACTGGTCTAATGGATTTTTTAGTTTTTGTATTGAGAAAAAACTCTATCCTTTGATTATTACCGATAACGGTAAATCAGGTTTAAGGGCTAGGACAGGAATTGTTAAATTGGGACATCCTTCGGGGAGACATAAAGATGTGGTGGGATAAATCTTGAACTCAAATTGGAAAGTTTGGGAAAATAAAATAATTCTAAAAAGGAAGGCTACATGACAATTTCATCAAAAATTGTCGAAAAATATAGGAAAGATGGAATCGCAATTGTTCCATCATTTTATGATATCGAGACAGAAATCTTGCCTATTCAAAAAGATATCTACAAGATCATATCTATATTGATAAAACAGAATAAACTCTCTATCCGACAGAAATCCTTCTCTTCACTAACATTTGATTCAGGACTACAGGATATTTTGAAAATTAACCGTTCATTGGTTTCTCAAATCTATGATGCAGTCAAAAAAATTCCTAGTTATGTGAAATTGGCATGTTTCCAAAAAAATGAAGAAGTAGCTCGTACGCTTTTAAATACGGAGTTTGTCGGCTTTGCTCCTCGCGGTTATGGCATACGTATGGATAATCCATTTGAAGATAAGTATCTGACTCAATGGCATCAAGATTATGTATCACAACTATGCGCAAAAAATGGAATTGTTTTATGGAGTCCTTTAAGGAATGTGACCTTAGACATGGGGCCTGTTGAATTTTGTCTTGGATCACATAAAGATGGAATTTTTAGAATTGTGCAGGATGGAGGTGGTTCTTACGGATTGAAAGTAAAAGATGAAGATAAAATCGTAAAGCGGTACACTTCTATAATCCCGGAGGTAAAGGTCGGGGATTTAGTAGTATCAGATTATCTGGCTTTACATCGGAGCACACATAATCACAGTAAGTACACTCGATGGGCCATGATCTCACGATATTTTGATTTCCTTGATCCAGTAGGAATATCATACGGTTGGAAAGGTGGTCTGCAAGAAGGAAATTCTTTTGAAAAAATCCATCCTGAATTGTCTGAAATCGTAGGCATTAACCAATCAGAAGTTGGTCTGAAAAATTGAGACCTTTTCTTCTTTTGTACTTTAAAGACAGTTTCTTCTAAATAAATTCTCTGACTACACAATACATAGTTTTTTTAGGCTTTTTCAATGTCAAATTAATATTTTGTTCGTTGATTAGTTTTTCATACTAAGTAAATTCTAATTATGTTATGTACAACATTAGAAAAAATCACTTGAATGCATCGTATGATAGATCTTTTTTTGAGATTACCGTTGGTTTTAGTGGCCATGAAATTTTAAATATTTCCTCATCCCAGCGAATTCCTCTAGCATATTCTGGCATATATTTTTGAGACATTTGATAATGCAACTCGGTATCGTCTTCTAAAGTTTGAAAACCAAGGGCAAATCCTTCTGGAACATAAATCATTTTATAACTTTCAGAGCTTATTTCTACCGATAACCAATTCTTAAAACTCTTTGATTTTGGTCGTAAATCTATCATTACATCAAACGCACTTCCTTTAGTGCATCTAACCAATTTTGCCTCTTCATAAGGAGATGTTTGATAATGCATGCCACGTATTGTTCCACGTTTTTTATTAAAAGAGATGTTACATTGAACTACCTTTGGATTTAACTTCTTCTCCTCAAATACCTCCTGATCCCACACACGTGCAAAAAAACCTCTTTCATCTTCACTTTTTTCAGGTTCTATGATAAATACACCATCAAATTTTGTTTTGGTAAAAATCATGAACAGATTTGTACCTCTGGAATCAAAATCACAAATTTGCCTCCCCAACTACGAATATGACTCATTTGAGTAATGATTTCGTCTTTCAAATTCCACGCCAAAATTAATAGATAATCTGGTTTAGTTTGAGGTATCTCTTCAGGACTCTTAATGGGAATATGGGTGCCAGGAAGATATAGTCCTTGTTTGTGGGGGTTGATATCTACTGTATACTCTATAAAATCAGATCCTATCCCACAGAAATTCAATAAAGTATTTCCTTTTGCAGGTGCACCATACCCCACTATAGTCTTACCTTCATTTTTTGCATCAACAAAAAATTGCCATATTTTTCGTTTAACTATATTAACTTGTTTTGGAAAATTTGAATAAGTAGAAGTATTTGTTAGCCCAAATTGTTTTTCTTTTTCAATAAGATCATTTACGCTTTTGTTTATAGATTGGGTGTTATTTTCTCCATGTTTAGCGTATATTCGTAATGAACCACCATGTATTGGTAATTCTTCAACATCAAAAATCACTAATCCATGAAAGGAAAGAATTTTCTGAATTGAATACAATGAAAAATAAGAAAAATGTTCGTGATAAATTGTATCAAATTCATTTTGTAGTATTAATTGCAATAAATAAGCAGAAAATTGTATAGTAATTATACCACTTGGTTTGAGCAAAATTTTCATACCTTCAATAAAATCATTTAAATTTGGAACATGCGGCATGACATTAGTAGCTATTAAAAGGTCCGCTCGCTTACCATTCCTAACTAATTCTTTTGCAGTTTCTGTACCAAAAAATTTTGTTATTGTTGTAATGCCTCTGTCTTCAGCAACCTTTGCAACATTGGCAGCAGGTTCAACACCTAAAATTGGAATGCCTTTTTTCTTAAAATATTGTAATAAATATCCATCATTACTGGCAATTTCAACTATCTGGCTTTTTTGATTAAAATTAAATCTAGTTATTACTAGGTTCACATAATCTTCCACATGTTTTAGCCACATTTTGGAATATGAAGAAAAATAAGCATAATTAGTGAAAATGTGTTCCGGAGTTTCAAACTCTTCTAGTTGTACTAACAAACAATTATTGCACACAAATGTTCGTAATGGATAAAATGGTTCCATTTGATTTATCTCATCCTTGTTAAGATAAGAATTAGCCAACGGGGACATTCCTAGATCTACAAAAAGCTGATTTACTATTGCGTTACAGAACCTACATTTCATTTCCAAACTTTCCAATAGGCCTTACCAGAATTCCACAACTCTTCTAAATGCTTTTTATCTTGCATTGTATCAAGTGGTCTATACTGACCCATGTGTTTGTACACGGAAAGTTGATTTTTGCGTACTAATCTCTCTAACGGTTCATGTTCCCAAATGGTATGATCATCCTTGATGTATTCTAATACCTCTGGCTCTAACACGTAATATCCACCATTAATCCAACTACCATCTCCAGGCGGTTTTTCGTTAATCTCGTATACTTTGTCATTTTTGAAATTTAATATGCCAAATCGTCCAGGTGGCTGAACAGCAGTTACCGTCGCCAAAGTATTTTTTCTATGATGAAAAGAAATTAGTTTTGATATGTTAACATTTTTCAAATCATCGCCATAGGCAAGACAAAATGTTTCGTTATCTAAATATTTTTTTATCTTTTTAAGACGACCTCCTGTCATTGTATCTAAACCGGTATCAACAAGTGTGATTTTCCATGGTTCGGAAAGCCTATGATGAATTTTCATGTTGTTGCTCTTTATATCAATCGTAAAATCAGAAGTATGCCACGCATAATTGGCAAAATATTCCTTGATCATGTGGCCCTTGTATCCACAACAAATTACAAACTCGTTAATATCATAAGTAGAATAAATCTTCATTATGTGCCAAAGAATTGGCATGCCTCCAATCTCAATCATTGGTTTTGGTTTCTGGTGGGTCTCTTCACTAATGCGAGTACCAAATCCACCCGCAAGTATCACTGTTTTCATTAAATTCCTTAAATTATCAAAATCTTTTAAGCTTTGTATACTTTTCTCACTGTTATATCGTGAAGAAGAGAGTCAATCTTCTGGTTCATCTTTTATTTTATACTGATTAAAGAGATTTGATCTGAAGTGATTGACGATTATTAACACTTAGTTAATTTAGGGCATACTCAAAATCTCTGCTGTTTGAAAAAAGATGTTGTATGCGGACTAGGAGAAATTGGTATGCCAATTTTAAAATTAATTTCCAAAAGTGTAGAAACAGTAGGATATGATATTAATCCGAGCTTATCTGATGAGAAAAAGCTTGCCGATCTAAATTCAGTTCGTACGGAATTACTACATGTTTGCATTCCATACTCTGAAAAATTCGAAAAGAATGCTTTGAACCTAGTATCAAAGTTCAAACCTGAAGCTATCGTTATCCACAGTACAATAAAACCAGATACAACAGAAAAATTACAAAAAAAACTCACTATTCCGGTTATTTATAGTGCAACAAGAGGAATTCATAAACGTATGATAAACGATCTCAAAAGATATCAAAAATTTTTTTCGGTATATGATTGGGCTCCGAAATCAGATTGGGCAAAAAAAATTTTTGCAAACAGGATGAAAAAAGCTGGTGTGAAGACAAAGATGATGTCAAATCCATTAGTACTTGAGCTTGCCAAAATCATAGTAGATACATCCTACTATGGCTGGTTAATCACATATGCCCAACTCAGTAATGTAATTGCAATTGAACATAAAGTAGATTATGACGAGATGTGGTCATTTGCAGATGAGATTCACAAATATCTTGGAAACAGGCCAAAAATGTTTCCTGGATTTATTGGGGGACATTGTGTTTTACCGAATCTTGATTTGATACATAATCAAACTCTAGATATGATTAAGGAATTAAACACTGTCTATGCTAAGAAGGTGAAAAACTCAAAATCTATTGCAAAAAAATACCAATCACATAAAAAACCCTAATGAAATTGACTTGAATAGGAATATCCGATTTTCCAAGTAGCACCATTACCTTTAAAGTAGAACACAGAAAGTCTTAAGATATTAACCGTAGTTGGACATTCAAATAATATGAAAATTTTTGTTACTGGAGGAGCAGGTTTTGTTGGTCAATATCTAGTTCATTCACTTTTAAATAATGGGCACAAAGTAACAATCTTTGATAACCTATCCAATGCAACAAAATCTGCGGTATTAAAACTAGAACGGGATGGAGCATCTTTTGTAAAGGGCGATGTTGCTAGTTACAAAAACGTCTTCAATAGTTCCCATAATTTTGATTTTGTCATTCACCTTGCGGCAAAAACTAATGTCGAGGAATCTATTGTGTCCCCCGAACTAACTCATCTCGTAAATGTGACTGGAACTATTAATCTACTCAAAGCATGTATTGTAAATAAAATTCCAAACATAATCATAGCATCATCAGCAGCAGTATATGGTGATTCAAAGAAAATGCCATTTTATGAGAATTCTGTCCCAATACCAATATCTCCATATGGTGCAACCAAACTTGCAATAGAATATTATCTAAAGGCATTTTCTAATTGTTTTCCAATAAATTCTGTCTCTCTAAGATTTTTTAACATATATGGACTTGGGCAATCCACCGCATATGCAGGAGTGATAGATAGATTCATGACGCGTGTTGCACACAATAAGCCACCTATAATTTTTGGAGATGGAAAAAATACACGTGATTTTGTATCTATAGAAGATATAGTACAAGCTATTTCACTTGCAATGAAGAAAATAAACAGGAAGAAAGGTGATGTATACAACATTGCTACCGGTACTTCTGTTTCAATAAACGAACTTGCAAAACTGATAATCTCTATTTCTGGTAAAAAACTGCAGATAATCCACAAAAAGCCAAAAACAGGAGAGATTAGGCATAGTATAGCATCTATTGCTCTGGCAAAAAGAGATCTGGGTTATACACCAAAAGTCAGATTAAAAGATGGAATCAAGAGACTAATGCAAGTTGCGTCCAACTAATTCTATTTGAATGATATATAGTACAGCAGCCTGAAATCAAACATATGGAAACAAAAATTCATTCTGGTCTTAGAACGGTAGAATGGAAAGATAATTCTGTTATGATGATAGATCAGACAAAACTTCCAAATGAACTTGTTTATGTCAAGTATACCGATTATAATGATGTAGCAGATGCAATAAGAAATCTTGTTGTACGAGGCGCCCCAGCCATCGGAGTTTCAGGTGCTTTTGGACTGGCCTTGGCTGCATTACAAAGCAAGGCAACCGACAAAGACAGCCTTATCAAAGATCTAGAACAGGCAAAAAAAATTCTTTTTGAAACAAGACCCACTGCAATTAATCTGTCATGGGGACTAGAAAAGATAATGAATGTTGCAAGAGCAGGAAATAATGCATCAGAAATCAGAAATAATGTCATTGAAGAAGCAAAAAAAATGGCAGAAGAAGACATCAAAATAAACATGCGGATGGGAAAAAATGGCTCTCCATTATTTAGTGAAAATGATACTATAATGACGCACTGTAATGCAGGTGCTCTAGCTACAGTTGCATACGGAACGGCGCTTGGCGTAATACGGGCCACAAAAGAGAGTGGAAAGAAGATCAAAGTGATTGCAACGGAAACCAGGCCTGTAATGCAAGGCTCACGACTTACAGCATTTGAGCTAAAACATGATGGAATAGACGTGAGTCTGATTCCTGATACGGCAGTGGGATATTCGATGGCAAACGGTCTTGTTTCAAAGGTAATTGTAGGAGCTGATAGAATATTGCGTACTGGGCATGTATACAATAAGATTGGAACATATCAGGTAGCCTTGATGGCAAAACAACATAACATACCATTCTATGTTGCAGCGCCTCTTTCCACATTTGATATGAAGAGTGCTCCAAGTGATGTTGTCATAGAACAGCGAAAAGCAAGCGAGGTCACTGGAATGGCAGGCAAAAAGACCGCACCTGACGACATTAATGTAATAAACCCAGCCTTTGACATGACGCCACCAGAACTCATAACCGGAATAATAACCGAAGCCGGTGTGGCAAAACCTCCTTTTGAGGAGTCGATCAAAAAATTGTTTGAATCAAAGCTGTAAGGTATTTATTTCAAGGCTTGTTCATCTCAATTCATGACATCTGTTACACCACAGCAAGTCTTGGAATCATTAAAACAATGTATGGATCCAGAAATTCCAATCAATGTTGTGGATATGGGGCTCATTTATGGAGTAAATGTATCTGATGATAACAAGGTAGATGTAAAAATGACAATGACTACACGTGGTTGCCCCTTGCATGATACGCTTGTAAACGATGTAAAAAGATACGTAACCAAAGTTTCAGGAGTATCTTCTGTTAACGTAGAAATAGTCTGGGACCCGCCTTGGACGCCGGAGAAGATGTCAGAGGAGGGCAAGAAACTGATCAACTATGGTAAACAGAAGACCATAACTCCAATAAACTATGAAACAGCCATGCCACAAGGAATAGGGTCAGTTGTAAAGCAAGAAGATGACTCGTTACTCTTGATGGATGAGAACCAACAAGGATTCATGGTTAATCAGGCAATAGTTGAGTTCTGGCAAATGTGTAACGGTAAAAGGAAAATAACAGAGTTGGTAGACCTGTTTTCTGAAAAAATTGGTTTACAAAGAAATCAAGTAGAAAAAGAGGTACTCCAACTGGTGCAACAACTACGAGATGGCGGCTTGTTAATAATAAAAGAACCTGATGTCTCAAACGTTCAATTCAGAAAGTAGATGTTAAATTTCTTTAATCTCAGTTATCGTACCTTGGACAGAATCCATCTTTACAATAGCTCTTTTCTCTCCAAATCCTAAAGCAACATACCAATCTCCACCGTCATCGTCATATTTGGTTTCAAGAGTCTTGACTGAATCTGCGACTACGCCATATTTTTGAATTATTCCAGATATTGCTAATGGTATTGCTTCTTTCTCAGTGGGCAGCCTTCTTTTCATTAGGCCAATTCCAGGACTCATGAATTGACTAGATTGTAGAAGTATAATAATTGTTAGTCTCATGGAAATCCTATTTTTAATAAGTCGAATTTTGTAAGATTGAAGAATTCAGATTATATATATAAAAATACCAAAACCTTGAGCTAATTTAAAAAAAACTGCATAATAAAAATTCATTAGAGCTTTGAAATTATTGTTCTCCTTGCACTGAATGCTACCATTCCTACTACTGCAATTGCCAGTATCACTGTGGCAAACGAGCCAAACTCGGGAGCCTTAGCGGATGTAGTGCTAGTTGCACCAGCAGCAACAATTACCTCTCCCGTCATCCATGGATGGAGTTGGCAGAAGTAATTGTACGTACCTGGATCTTTGAAGGTAAATGAATATGTTGAGGTGGGTCTGATAAGACTGCTGTCAAATATGGTTCCAGTCTGGTTGTCAGATGGATTACCGCTTGTCACTGTATGAGACACACTGTCTGCATTGGTCCAGGTAACTGTGTCACCAGGGGCCACAGTTACAACATCCGGCTCGTAGCAGTTCTTTGCAGTAACGCAGGCCTGACTGGCCGAGTCGCCCTTTGGTATAGTGACATCAGTAGCAGCAAAGGCTTGTGGCGTTATTGCAAGGATCATGACCGCACTGAGAGCAAATGATACATACAATTGTCTTGAGATCATGTCCTAAATTGGTCATGATTGTATAAAAATCTCGAATCTTCTGCTCTTTTCAAGGTAGGTTCGATCGTATACTTATGGTGACTCTAGATAATTTTCTAGGATCGCCGCATCTGAATTTGAATTGGTTTATTGCATGATTAATAATTTTATTATCTTATCATAAATGTGAATAGTCAGTTTTTGTCTCAACAGAAATCCAATAAGAGATTTGAAAGCGAGTTCAACATACAAAGTGTGAGTCATGTAAGACCATGTCTTCTCTGAAATCAGAATTCTATCTTACGACCATTACAGGGCAGCTAGCATGATGCATCACCTTTTGTGAGACGCTACCAATTAACAATTCTTGAAAAGATGATCTACCTCTTGTTCCCATAATAATAAGATCGTAACTTTTTGCTTTTGCACGTTCTATTATGATCTTAGCAGGATCGCCTTGCATTATCGTTATTTGCATGGATATGTTATTATTCACAGCTTCAATTCTGTATTCTTCTAGCATTTTCATGGCCTTGTCTTTGAGATCCTCAATTATCTCAAATGTATTGGCACTGTCGCCCCCTACCTCGCATTGTACCACATGAACAAGATCCAGCTTTGAATTACATTTTTGAGCAAGATAGATTGCTCTCTGAAATGCTTTATTTGCTGATTCAGACCCGTCGACTGCTATCAGCATGTTTGAGAACATTGGTTTGGTACGTGGTTGTGGCTAATATTGTTGATCTTATTTATAGGCATGATCAGTATCTTTTTGTGCTAGTTTACCTATACTATATGTAAAGATAGGGAATAAACCACATTTGGTGGGCTACGAACCCATCATGGTGGAAATTTATTTGCCCTTAATTTTATTACTTTTCACATTTCTTGTAAATTGATCATGGTGAGACTCGTAAGACTTGACTTTAAAGCAAAATCTTACACTATAACGGGAATCTGAAATCTTCCTTAACCTTCTCTAAAACAATATGAGTATTTGTCCTGTAGACTGAAGGATTATCCAATAATTCTTTTGTAAATTTGCCCAGTTCACTTGTATTTTTGAAGCTTCCAACTACTATGCAATCAGAAGTTCCAGTAGTATCGTATACCTCGTATATGTTGGAAATTTCTGCCATTTTTTTTTCGATTTCTGCTAGCTTCTCAGTTACGGTTATCTCTATTATGGCAGTTACATCATAACCCAACTTCTTGTGGTCTACAACTAGAGAATAATTCTTTATTATTCCTCTGGATTCCATGTCCTTTACTCGTTTGAGCACGGTGTTTGGCGAGATTCCAAGTATGCCGGCTAGCTGATTGTACGAGCGTCTTGAATTCTTTGAGAGTTCGGTAAGTATTCGCTCATCGATCTCATCAAATATCATACTGATATACATGATTATGCAGTAATTAAGCCTTATTAGGTATATTTATGCATAAAATTATTAGTTATCCGTATATTCATCCTACACGTATTATAATACATGCAAGTTCATTCGAGAAAACCTGAAGACATAGAGAACCGAGGGGAATCCCGTAAACTGTACAGGTGGATAGGAATTGCCATAATAGTGGTTGCAATACTTGTGGCCATAGGCATAGTAAGCATCCACTACGCAGAAGGTAATTCCCTCATCAGTCAGATATGTTACCATAAGGGGGCACATCTCTGTTTCTTCCCAACAAAGTAACGGTACAATAGGAGGATCGAAATAGAAGATGCAATCTCCTGTTGTCAGACATAACTATGCCTGGCTCCCAGTATTGCGCAAAGGAACCTGTTGGTTTTGCCAGACATCATGTGAGATAATTAGGTACACTCACGAAGAATGCATATTGGATTATTTCAGAAAGGCAAGACACTGAATTTTGGGTGTTAACAATATGCAACATTTTGAATATTTGATATGAAACATTTCCATGATGCCTTGTTCTTTGATATCTATATCATGTTGTAAATAATGTGTACGGTAAATTTTTTATGCCCATGATTTTAAATGCGTTATCAATAGGTCAACACTTAATCCTGTCTGATGAAATTTTGAGCTTTTCTGGGGTTAACTTACGAAAACCTCATCTGCTTTCGATGTGGTTACTTTCCAATTTATATACTTACCTTTCTATAGTTGATATAAGAAAGTAATATGGAATGCAAATCAGGAACATGTGATATAGAAGAACACGCAACCTGTTCATGCAATTGCTCTGAAATGGAATGCAATGACTGTGGCTGTGGAACATCTGATCCAATAAAAATGTCAATGGAGATGTTACACAAGGCATTTCATGATGCAATGTACCAAGTCCATGTAGAACGACTCAAAAAGAGGATAGACGCCAGTTTTGGACCTGGATTGGACAAGTCTGCCGATGCGATGATTGAAACAGCCGGTAAAGTCTGGCAATCAATGCTGATGCAGGCAGAGGGCAAAAAAGAGCTTGAATCAAAGTTGCAGAAGATATTTTCTGAAACAAGTAGGAGATAAGTCACTCCTCAACTCTCCTATTCTCTTTTTTTTAATTCTAACTCTGTAGATTCAGATCCCAACCATTACCAGTCTATATCCTCTACAACTGACAAGGAAATTTCTGGATATTTGGCATTATTTCGAAAGCCCATCATTTGCACAATCTCATCTGAATGAATCCACGCTATCTCATTTGTAGTCTTAGCATCAAGCTTCTCTAGTCCAACAACATTCAAAAGCTCAAGAGTTCTTTTGGGATTTTTAACTGCTCTTTCCATGATTCTTGTCGCTATTCTCATCTTGTCTTTAGGATCCCAGTATTTTCCAAGTTTGTATTTTCCAGTCATGATCTCTGGTTTGATCTTTATCACAGCCACGCCTCGTACCGTTGCCATCTCTGGTCTAAGTATTCCATATCCTCCCTCAATCTGATGTTTTCCCATTAAGGCATTGAGTGCGTCCGCTTTTTCTTCATTATTTGTCACCAGTTCGGCATGTCCTTTGATAACCACACTAATGTAGAGAGTGTCTGTAAGGGAGGCATCTGTAGGAGGTTCAAAGAAATATGAGGGTAAAAATGCCAGTTCCCTATCAACCTCGAACCCACATTTTGAGTTTGATCTCAAGTTCTCGTATTTTTCTCCTTTTGGGAAACCGTGAATGTATATTACGTTATTATAGTAGACAAAATTCATTGGCACGATAAACGGAAACCCATTTTTGTCTATGGTAGTGAATCTACCCACATGCTCTTTTTGTAGGAACTGAATTATCTTGTCCTTAGATTTGATTTTTGACCTTTCTCCAAAATTCATGAAATACTTCTCATGCTTCATCAATATTTGATTATAGTTAAGATTAGCAGTCCCCTAAAACAGCCATATCTATAAGGTTGGGTGCAAAAGTTATGTATGATTGATAGAACCCTCAAAGAGACTAGTCAGGCAGTTCTTTGGTAACAATGCAGAATCATATGAAAAAGTAGTGAGCTTGACAACTTTTGGAAGAGACGCATATTGGAAAGAAGAGATCATAAAAAGAATCAAAGAATGCAATTCCGTACTTGATCTTGCTTGTGGCACTGGAATATTGACATTTAAGATAGCTGAGAAATTTCCAGAGTCAAAGATAACCGGCGTTGACATTACAGAAGGGTATCTTGAGATTGCAAAGCGCAAGCTAAACCCTCATCATAAAATCTCCTTTTTGCTTGATGATGCAGAAAAGCTAAGTCTTGATACAAAATTTGACTGTATAACATCATCTTATATTCCAAAATATTGCACTCCACAAATTCTAATAGAACGATGTCTCTACCACCTAAATCCACACGGTAAAATAATTTTGCACGATTTTACTTATCCTACAAGCAAGCCCATCAGATTGTTATGGAATCTTTACTTTGTCATCTTACAAATGGTTGGGTTTTTTGTGCCAAGCTGGAAGGATGTATTAAAAGATCTCCCAAAACTAATTAGATCAGAAAACTGGGTTGATAAATGCAAAGACATCATGAAAAGAAATGGAATGAGTGTAGAGGTCAGATACCTCACCATGGGTTGTTCAGCCATACTTACAGGCACGAAGAAAGTCTAATCTTATCTCTTCTGATACATGGAACCAGACTGAATCATTGCACGAGATCTCGTATTCTCTTGTAACTGTACTTGCAGCTGGGTCCAAGGTAACTGATGTAGATCTTCTTTGCGCAACTATCTTATTATTTCGTAATATCTTGCCCATGCTTTCTCTTTTTTGTAAAAGGGCAGTCATTACAGATGCAGGTATATTTTTGGAGTCAAATTTTACATTGGCACGAAGAATTGGAAATTTGTCATGTCCTATCACAACCTTTCTTAGGTATTTTGTGCCTGATATCGAATTTTGTTCAACGACTTTAAGATAAACTGGCTTTTTGATTATTTCAGATATTGTTTGTTCGACATACCCTACTGGAGCATCCAAAATTCTCTTTCCTATCTGTTCTATCTCAGCTTCCATGATGATATATCTAGTTCATTTCAGTTAAGCATATCTTAGAACAAAATATGAGATTGTAGAGGCAATAACTCCAATACTGACCAATTTCAAAATAATTTCTTCTCTATGTGCATCTTGAAGCTCACGCATTTGCCTCTTGTATTTTTTTGATGCTTTTATAAGAATAAAGCTTAGTGCTACAGCTATACATGATAATGCAAACGCCTGCAATGATATGGTATTTGTCTCAATAGCAGAACCTGCAAAGACAGGAAGCATTCCCCACGATATCACAAAGACCACATCGTTGTGAAGCTTGCCCTTGAATAATTCTAGATTATACGCAAAAAGAAAGAATGTCTCGGCAATTCCTATTGGTAATAAGAGCGGTGAATCAAGAAAGGCATAGTACAAACCAATGACAAATGCCACAGATAAGGATAATAAAGAAACTATCAAGATCTTCTTTTTCGATAAAACACCCCACGGCTTGTTCTTACTTCCTATAGCATCAAGGCAATGTCCAGATATTCCAAGAGCAAGAAAATACAGAATGCATATTGCGACAAGTCTTTCTGTGGTAAAGTTAGTTGCAAATGAGCCCCACACTGCAAAGGAAACAACCATCCCTGTGTATGGTAAAAAGAGAATACCGAAGCAAAGCCTGAAATTTCTCGATCCAAATTTTGGAATAAACCATTCGGAAAATCTATCCTTTTGCAATGTGATTTAATGGCTTTCGTGGCTTATATCCTAATTTACACATGGAATTTTCGTTTTCTTGGAAGGTCAAATGAGGGTTTAACTAGGATGATAACCTATGACGATCACAGAAAAAAACATTCCTAGATGACGAATTGGAAAACATTCTGTGGTGACCCTCGATAATTTTCTAGGGTCGCTGCATCTAAATTTAAGTTGGTTTATTCATGATCTTCTTCAAGGTTTACCTCTTGCAATAATTGGGGTGAGCCAAAATCTGAATTATGTAGTTAATCTAGGCATGGTGGGAAGTTAACAGGATACTTACTACTGTATCTAGACGCTTATGTAGGGCCTCATTTTAGTGGTTTACCGGCAGTAAAATTCCATGATATCTCAAGGGCCCGGAGGGATTCGAACCCTCGACCTGGTGGTCCGAAGCCACCTGCACTATCCTGGCTATGCAACGGGTCCAATCAAATTAAGAATTTAACGGTGCTATAATGTTTAGGTTAAAAGATATTACAATAACTTATGGATCATATTAGGTATGTAGATAAAATCTCTTCTAATTTTTAAAAAGTGCATTAAATCAAAATATGCTTTGGTATTACTCTATTTCTTTTGAAAATTTTTGAAGTGAATCTCTTAGAGAAAAGGTGTAAATTATAACTGAGTCATAAGTTGTGAGAATCAAATAGATTAAGAACCTTGAAATATAATCATATTTCATTTCAAGTAGTTTTGGGAAAGATAAAAAAGATAGCTAGAAAAATTCTTGGACGAGATAAGATAAAATCTATAGGTGTGAAATATTGGGAAAAGGCAGCATCTGGAAGTAATGAAAAAGCCATGAGAAAGATTTGTGATGGTTTCAACAAGGAAGATTTTGAGACGAAAAAAGATAGTCTCATTTTTATGAAAGAATTTCAGGTCTCCCTCCAAGATGATGTATTGGAACTTGCTTGTGGAATGGGCCGTACCTGTAAATGGGTAGCACCAAAGGTAAAACAATACACAGGCGCTGATTTTATTCCTCAAATGATAGACAAAGCAAAAAGTTACAATTCTTCCTTTTCAAATGCAAAGTTTGTTTTAACTGATGGCAGAACCCTACGCATTTTCAATGATAATACTTTTGATGTTGTTTATTGCGAGCTTGCTTTTCAACATATGACAAAAGACGTACAACAATCCTACACAGACGAAGTTTATAGGGTCCTGAAAAAAGGCGGAACTTTTTTTGTTCAACTGCCAAAAATAGAATTTTACAAAGATCCTACTTTTGCATTATCAAAAGATGAAACTGAAAATTTACTTCAAAAATTCAAAACAACACATATCAGTAATTCTCCCGCATACTATGTTATAATGGCCAAGAAATTGAATTCTGTATGACTCTATAAATGCTAGAACCGAATTAAATATCGTTTTATATTAAATTAAATTCTGGGTTTACAAGTTTTATACGGGGCTAAATATCTGTCTAGGTAATTGAAAATATCACAAAGAGTAACAGGTATTGAATACGCCATTCGAGATATTGCACTTGAGGCGCGAAAGCTGCAAAAACAAGGTAAACAGATTACATATCTTAACATTGGAGACCCTCTCCAACATGGCTTTCAACCGCCAGAAAATGTCAAGGACGCATTAATAAAAGCAGTAAAGGATGGTCAAAATTATTATGCGGTTTCAGAAGGATTACCAGAGTTATGTGAAGAGATAGCAAGAAAAGAAAAGAAAAAAGGCCTTGGTGTAGCTGAAGATGATATTCTTGTGACAAATGGTGTCTCAGAAGGACTTGAGATGATTACTGCATCAATAGTAGAATCAGGAGACGAGGTTCTCATACCAGGACCATATTATCCACCATATGCTTCCTATGTAAGATTATTTGGAGGAAAACCGATTGAATTTTCGGTTGACTTGCACAACTCTACACCTGACTTGGATGATATTAGAAGAAAGATTTCTCCAAAGACAGTTGCCATATGCTTGATAAGCCCGAACAATCCTACAGGTGCAGTCTTCAGTGAAAAATCATTAAAAGATTTGATTGATATTGCTAACGAACACAATCTCTACATCATATGTGATGAGATATACGATCAGATTGTATTTGATGAAAAATTTGTGGGAATAGGAAAAGTCAGTGGTGATTCTCCAGTGATACTACTAAATGGATTTTCCAAAGTTCATCTCATGTCAGGATGGAGAATTGGTTATATCGCTTTTAATCAATCAAAGAAACTAGAATCTCTGCGAGAAAATGTGCCCAAACTTGCACGAGTCCGAATTGCTACAAACCTACCAGTTCAATATGCTGCTTTAGAATCTCTCAAAGGACCACAAAACTATATACCAAAATTTGTATCAGAACTGAAAAAAAGAAGAGATTACACGATTAAGAGACTAAACGGAATGAAAAATCTTAGCTGTTCAAATCCAAAAGGCGCCTTCTACGTATTCCCAAAGATTGAGAATAGCAAGTATGGCTCAGATAAGGAATTTGTTCTAGATCTTCTTAAATCAAAAGGAGTTCTTACAGTACACGGTTCAGGTTTTGGAACTCAATATGGTAGCGGACATTTTAGGATGGTGTTTCTTCCAGAGATTCCTGTTCTAGAGCAAGCGCTTGACAAAATAGAAGAATTTACCAGTTAAAATTTCCAAGTCGCAATCTTTTTTGGTATTATTTCAATAATGCAATTAGTATCTTTCAAGAGCTGCTGGGCAGATTCGTTTTTCAAGCTTTTGAAATATCTCAAGAGAATTTTTTTGGCAACCGACTTTACATGGCTATTTTCCAAAATCAGCCTTGCCTTTCCGATTCCCATCACACCAAAAATCTCAGGAGAATTGATTCCTATATCTATACAAAACGAAACTTTTGGGTTTTGCTTAACATTTTTTGCTTTTATTGTTCTGGTATTAGTGCCAATGTAGAATTTATCGCTTTCATAATTGTACCAAACAGGAACTATGTGTGGATTACCTTTGGCATCTATTGTGGCAATTCTCAAAATTTTCTGTGTTCTTATGAAATCCTTAGCCCTCATAATTTCCACCTCTGAGACCTAGAATAATCAAAAATCCACCGATTCCGAGCATTGCAGTAGATACTTTTTCACTTGTTAGCTCCGAGGAAGTAAAAAAATCCGATACAAAGTCAGGCCCCCAGATCAATAAATCTCTGATAATGGGAATTACTGCCGCAACTATGAATAAAATACCCATAGCAGTAAACCAATTTTTCCTTGGACTTTCTCCCATCTTTTATTTCTGTAAATACTGATTAAATTATCTTTATGCCTGGATTTTTCATCTTGTTCTTTATCATCGCGTTAATAAGAATCGGCGTTGCAGCTTCGGCAAGATATGAGAGAGACCCAGGTCCTAGTAAAATGGGTCTTAGGTTAGTTATTTCTTTGATTAAGCCATTCACAACACTTATCGCATCATCACTATCTCCGCATACAAATATGTCTGAATCTAAGACAAGTTTTGTATCTATAAGCTTCTTCTCTGAAATAGTGTGAAATGCAGATACTAGGCGAGACTTATTTTTCATATATTTTTGCACCAACTCAAAAGCAGAGGACTTGTTCTCCTTAAACGAAATTAATTCAAAGCCTGCGTCGGTTTTGGTGAGAGGCACTATCGGGGATATGACAATGCAGTCATCTTTAACATTTGGAAGAATCTGAGAGCATATTGCATCTATATTCTCATACGGGATGGAAAGTACTAATACATCGCTCTCTTTTGCAGTAGAGATGTTGTCCATACCGGTTATCTTGCCCTTTGGAGATCCATATTCTTTAACTGCACCGGCAAAATATTCACGAGCTGCTTCATCAGCCCTTGAAGAATCTCTTGAACCTATCAGGACATCATGATTAACACACCATCGTAAAGCAAATCCTTTTCCCATTCCGCCTGTACCGCCAATTATTCCAATCTTCATTATATGGTTGCCTCTGACAATCTTATTATTATCTTTATTCAACAAATCGTCTCAGAATAAACATTGTTTCTTTTTCTACGTCACGGACAAGCCAAAAATAATGTAGAACAAGTTCTTGCAGGACGAACGACAGGATACCCTCTAACAGATCAAGGCATTAAACAAGCCGAAAAGATAGCTGATTTTCTCAAACCATTCAACATAACTGCTATCTATTCAAGCCCAATAGAAAGAGCAGAACAAACTACGAGTATAGTGGCAAAAAAATTGGGACTAGGCTACAGCATAGATGAAAGGCTAACAGAAATCGACATGGGATATCTATCTGGAATGACTTTTGGTGACATGTTTGCAAAGCATGGAAATATTTTTCTCAAGTTCTACGAGGGGCATCCAATAATAGAGAAAAACGGAATCGAATCATTTGCCAGTATTAAAAAAAGAGTTCTTGACTTGGTTGAATATTGTTCTAAAAAATATAGTGATGAAGATATACTATTTGTAACTCACATGGATCCAATCAAGTCCATGCTTTCTACTGTAATGCAACTAAAGCCTGAATCTTTATACGAATTAATAATTAGAAATGCGTCTTTGACCATGTTCAAAAAAGAACAATCTAACCTTTCTATAATATCAATTAACTCCATGTCTCCAGAACGTTACCAGAAAGAATGAATGTAAAATAAAGAATTATTTTTCGATACTGATCATATCTAAGATGTTTTAACAAACTAACATATTCTTTCTAACAGAACCAATATCTATGGGTGGGCGTCATCATGAATAGATTGAAACTACTGATGGCGGGACTCCTGTTTTTTGTTATCATGAGCGGCTTTCTGACCCAAGCTTATGCTGCACTAGAACCATTAGAACTGTACACTGATTCTCAGGTATATTCAGAAGGTCAACCACTTCTTGTATATGGCAAAGCCTTGTCAAACGAGACGGTAATTCTTAGATTATTTGCTCCAGATGGAACCATAAAACAATTCAATCAGATTACAGCTGACAGAAACGGTGATTTTAACCAAATATTGATCAAATGGCCTAATGCAACAACGAATTATCCATACGGAACATATTCTGTAGAAGCAATTGCCACCAAAGAACAGGGATTCTCACAAAAAGTCGATGTAGCATTTGAATCATCTTCATCACTGATACAAATTCCAATAAAGAGAACGGTGTTAGTAACAGTTTATGCTCCCCAAACTGCGGCTGTTAACCAAACATTTCGAGTTTTTGTTCAAGTAACTAGTGATGGTCTATTGGTAGCAGGCGATCCCTCGAAACTACTTGCTAATTCCCACGTTCATCTGCCAAATGGAGACGTAGCTGATCTCACTAATTCCTTTACAACTCTTCATCAAGGACTCTACTATGTTGATTTTACGCCTACCCAAGAAGGAACATATGTTTTTCATATAATTGCTCTCACTCAAGGTGCTGAATCCAACGGAGTAGCTGCCACGCTAGTACTCAAGCAAAGCATAGAAGGAATTTCGAACCAAATCATAAGATTAAACTCTGTACTAGATACGACATCAACAGAACTTGATAAGATAAAAACAGAAGTTCAAGGGTTTGGATATGTATTGAATACCAGTCAGAATTCGATAACACAAGCAAATGAAAACATGAACAAGAGTGTAACTTCAATGTCCCAATCTGTACAAAATATAGAGGCAGCATCAGGCCAATTCAATTCGCTTTTTCTACCAGTAGTTGCTTTGATTGCTGTAATCATTGCATTACAAATAACTATTCTTGCTAGGCGAAGATAACAATAATGGTAAATAACAAATCACATACCATGTCAAAAGTAGCATTTTTTTTGATATGTATTCTTCTAATATCTTTAATTCCAAAGCAGATTAATGCATATTACGATGTGGATATTCCAAAACAAACACAAATTTCTGTCTCAGAACAAACATCTGGACTAGTAACTTTTCAGTCTACTTCAGTAGAGAATTCGGAAAAGAGATACATAATTTTTGGCCCAGGACCAATTTCGGATATAGCACAGAGCGCAGACAATATGATTTATGAATTAAACTCAGGACATGGATCCTTTGCAGTAGGTATTTTCAATCCAAATGAAATCTCAAATCTAAAACTTGATGGTTATAATGTAATTGAAGATCTTCCATTGGAATTTGATTCTACACAAACCAATCATCCTGCATCTAATGATGTCTCTAGGGTAGGCGATATACTTGGTTCCTATAAGGCAATTCAACAATATAACTACACAGGCAATGGTATCAAGATAGGAATAGTTGATACCGGAACAGACTTTTCAAACCCTGATGTGAGGTCTTCTCTTGCAAGAGATGAAAACAATATTCCTATTATGATTGATGCAGATGGTCAAGGACTTGTGTTAACAAATGCAACATTTGTTGCAAATATTGGTAATAATGGTGTCATACAAAACTACACAAAACCAATTCCAAAAAATATAACCTCTTCTGTCTACGTAAACTCAAACGGCGTTTTTCTTGATCTAAACAGGGAAGGACAAGGGACATACATTCAGGTATATAATTCACAATATCCTAAAGGTGGTACACCTGTAGTAAATGGTACAGTTTCTGATGATTACAAAATAGGCAAAGACCCGAGGCACTTTATTGTGTCAAAAAGCGGGATGTATCATTTTGGGATGATATATGAAAGCGTCTCACAAGGTCAACTCTCAATACTGCAATTAGTACCTGTTCTTGTAGTTGATTCCAAGACGCCAGGCGTGTACGATACCATTATTCCAGACATGTATGATTCATACCAAGATTTTTTAAGACTTGAGAACACTCTATCATCTCCAAAATATGATTTTGATTTCACTACACAAACACCAATTACATTAGGGAGCGGAAACGAATTCTTGGTATATGATAAAAATCACGGTGGAAATCCGATATATAGTGCAGGCACAGTAGGTGCGCGAGTTCTTGATTTATACGGTGTAATTGCAAAGTCAGCTAAAATTGATAAAAAAATTGGGGCAATAAACGGGACATTGCTACCTCCTCTTGATCCACATGGGAATTTTTTTGGTATAATGTATGATTATGGTGGGCATGGAACTGCCACTGCGGCCTCTATTACATCTCAAGGAAAACAACAGTATGATATCTATGGAAATTCCACAAAATATGTAATTCGAGGTATTGCCCCCGGTGCTAAAATAGTTCCCATAAAGGCATTGTGGATTGGTGATGCGATATATGGATGGTTGTGGGCAGCAGGATTTGATCAGAATGACAACCATTGGAAATTCTCAGGAAAACCGAGAGTAGATATTTTATCTAATAGTTGGGGGATTTCGACTTTTCCTGCACTAGAGTCAGTACCAGGTCTTGATATTCAATCACTTTTACTTAGTGCACTTAATGTTCCAGGCTCACTGGATGAAAAATATCCGGGAATATTGACTGTAAGTAGTTCAGGTAATGCCGGACCTGGATATGGAACAATAGGAACTCCTGACGCTGCACCCTTTGGTCTTACGGTAGGCGCTGCAACTGATAATATCTTTGTGGGTTATGGCCCTTTTAAAGGTCAACCAAGATTTGGAAATAGCACTGTTTACTATGGTGACATATCAGGTTTCTCAAGTAAGGGACCATCATTGATAGGAGATCCAAAACCTGACATAATGGCAGTAGGTGAATACAGCTTTACACCCACCTCTGTTACAAAATACAGCAAAAACTCGACAGGCTCGTTTTCTCTATTTGGCGGAACAAGTCTTGCATCTCCCCTTGTAGCAGGTTCCGCCGCAATTGTGATGCAAGCTTTACATGACAAGGGAATTTCTTACAACCCGTTTATGGTACGAAACATACTCATGTCTACTGCGACAGATCTGGGAAATGATCCTTTTGCACAAGGATCTGGGCTGGTTAACGTAACAAGTGCGATTAATTATGTACTGGGAAATGACAATACTTTTGCAGTTTACAACAACGCGACGTTTTCTAATGTGCGGAAAGTACTGGAACCAGCAATTAGTTCAATGAATTCCACATTTGGATTAAATACGTTTCATCTAGGAAACACATCATCATTTCCAGAAACGCCTTGGTTTGCCGGAAGATTATATCCAGGAGACAGAACTACTGCAACTTTTACCATTGAAAATCCAACCGATAATAACATCGAGGTGACCATAGAGCCTCAAAAACTTGATCTGATGAAAATTTCTCAATATAATGGAACAACAGAACCTCGCTTACAGGATTCCCTGATTAAAAAGCAAGGGGTTTACAGGCCTGATTATGTGCCACTTGCTCAAATAACAAATCATACAAACTTGTTGTCCTTTTTCCAAAAACAAAATCCAATTCCGCGCGATGCCTCTCTGATGATACTTGACCTTACATTCCCATTCTCAGAATTCATGAATTCTTCTGCCAAAACCTACGCTGATGATATGAAAATATCGTCTCTCTACATATATGACTGGAACAATAAACACAATGACACTCAACCAACATCCAAAGAACTTTCGCTTGTAAATAGGGGGGGTTCTTGGGGAACGGTTCAAGAGGTAAGAATTTCTGATCCAAATTCAAAATTTGAACATACGCCTCTAGTCGGTGTGTATCCCGTGCCTACAAGATACTCATATTGGTCTGGAGATACCAAGAAAAATTCTACCTCGATTGATTATACCGTCACGGCCAGCTATTACAAAAAAACGCAATGGAATGAGGTGTGGCTTGATTCAAACAACATGGAGATAAAACCTCATGGCCAAGCTACAATGTCTGCAACACTTGTTGTTCCATCTGATAAAAAAGCGGGGGTATATCAAGGGTTTATCTTATTCCGAGATGAATCACACATAGTTAACGTACCTGTTTCATATGTTGTGTTAAAAAAATTACAACCAAAAGATCTACCAACTGTTATCCAAGGATCAAATGGAAATCCTCTTTTTGGAAACGGATACGTGGGAGGGGGGTTTGACATGTCCAACCGATATAACGCAGGTGATTGGAGGGAATATTATTTTGATATTGCTGACAAAACCATAAACACAGCTACAATGATTTTTTCTTGGAAAGATCCTGACACCAATCTGTCAATATTTGTCATCGATCCTCAAGGAAGAATAATTCAAACAAATGTTCCGGCTGGAATATTGGGGCCCTTTCAGGGATGGCCAAGTGGGGACTGGCTAGGTCCAAGCACACCGTTTAGCGAAGGAGGTGGATTTTATCCAGTAAAAAATAAAGATACAACATCAACTGAAGTTTATGCTCCCATTAACCAAACCGGAGTGTATTCTGTCCTGATTCATACCACCCTGTTTGGAGGGGAATCGGTTGTAGAACCAATAACAATGGCAACAAAGTTTTCAACCATTTTGCCAAGTGAGAATGCGCCGCAGATAAATCTGGAAATTCCACAATTCATCAACAATACTTACGAGGTCATGCCAGCAATAATTGGCCAAAATATACAATATGAGAAATATTATCTAGATTCGTCAGAGCCGAAGATACTTAACGAAACCGCATTTCCAACTGTTATTGAAAACCTTTCAGAGGGGTCACATGATCTTAAAATCGTTGTATCAGATACAGTTGGACATGTTGTTTCAAAGGATTTAAAATTTGTAGTAGATAATATTCCACCAATAATTACTTTCAAGTCGCCAGCAAACGGCTCTACCGTTTCAGGAATAATCAACGTTAATTTAAGCGTCAATGACACTAATCTGTTGGAAAAGAACTGGCTTGCAGTAAATCTCCCAGGTCAAGCAGTTTTTGATAATGATACAATACAATATGACACTAGAACCCTTCAGAATGGTCTATACTATATTGAGGCTATTGCTAAAGATAAGGCAGGAAACATTTCTGACGAAAAGATTGCAATTAATGTAAATAATTCTATTGCAAATACTAGTTTTGTCCTAGGAAAAAGCGATCAGAATTTTATAACTTTGATCGAAATATTGGTTGTAATTACAATAGCGGCTTTGATATCTGTTATTACTTTTAAAAAATTCGGATTTTCAAGAAGAACCTAGACAAGATTTATATGCAATTTTTTAATCACGAAGCTTTGGATGGCTGAGCAAGATACTAGGGGTACAGTCACTAGGCGAGACTTTCTTAAACTTCTAGGGGCAGCAGGTGTTGCAACTACCTTTGCACCGTTTGTTCCATGGGGTCAATTCATGCCTAACCCTTCAAACATAGTACCATCAAAAGTTCAGGTGGTCTTACCAGACGGAACAGTAGCCAATGTTAAGACGTTTCCAAAGAATAGTTCTGAAGTCATAACCTATCCGAAAAGTGGAGATCCAGTTCTTGATCAAGAGGCATTTAAAAAATGGCAGTTTATCAGACTGCCTTCTGAGTTAGGCGGTGACGCAGATGATATTAGCGCTTTTCGTGTTTATAGTATGGTGTGTTTACATTTGTGGTGTTTGTGGAAGTACTGGCCTCAGGATGGTAGAAAAAGAGGCGAATGCCCATGTCATGGTAGCATGTATAATGCATTAAGTGGAAAAGCATTTGCAGGTCCTGCATCTCTTCAAGCTCCGCCATCAAATGTATTAGCAACACTTTATCTTGAAGCTGATGACAAGGGGGATCTATGGATAAAGCCGGCAGTATGGAATGTCAATCAAAACGGAATAGTGGGATATGGTCGTTTCCTTAAAACGTAGAAGCGGATTTGCAGATTTCTGCTACTGGATATGGGATGGGTTAGAGAGAACTGTATTCATTGGTACAAAGTTCTCATTTCCAGCTAGGTTCGTGAGTCCATTTGGATTCCTTGGAATGTTGACATTTGTCATGTTCATAATACTGGGAGTCACCGGGGCACTGCTGATGTTCTATTATGAACCTATATTGGATAGGGCATGGGACAGTGTAGCTAAAATCAACAATACGGTTCCATACGGGTTTATGATCAGGAATATTCATTATCATGCATCAAACGCAATGGTTCTTCTTGCAGTTCTTCACATGTACTATCAGTACTTTAGTGGAAGATACAAGATAAGAAACGAGATTATATGGGTAACAGGAGTTGTACTGGGCACAGTAACCATTCTGGAGGCTTTCACTGGTTATGATATCATCTTCAGTGAACGTGCAGAGCTTGCAATTAGTATTGCGGCCTCGCTTACTAATTCTATGCCTGTAATTGGACCAACTGTTAGAGATGCCATGTTCGGTTCTGGCTTTGCAGACTTCATATTGCGATTCTATACGTTACACGTCTTCATTTTGCCAGTAGTGATGCTTGGGTTGATGGCGGTACACCTACCCAGATTCATGGTATTTGACGTACCAATGGTGATGGCAATTTCTGGTGCAGTGTTGATAACAGGCGGAGTGTTCCCAGTTGACTTGGGCTCAAAATTCCAGCCCACTGTACCGCCAGGTATCACGGTACCTGAATGGTATCTTACGGGGATCTATGCTTTCCTTAGAACTGAATATGACAAATTTGTAACTGGAGTTCTGTGGCCAGGCGTATTCATTGTAGCGATAGCTATGACGCCATTCATTGACAGGTACAAGAAATTCTCTTGGAAAGAAAGACCAATAGTTACAGCCTTTGGAATCACCGGCATAACCCAAGTCATGGTAACCACTTATTGGGGATTTTACATCTCGCCAGATGTCGCAAAACCACTAGTCGCAAGGCTTGTGATAGATCCGATATTTTTCTATGCAATAATGCTACTTCTTGTACCTATTGGCTTTGGATTTTCATACATGATGATATCGCTTGCCAAGGAAGCCGAGAGAAAGGCGAAATTAGCCGCTTCGAAAGGACCTCATAAAACCGCCCAGATAAATTTCTCAGGCAAATGGATAAACTGGCTCATCATCGCCCTCCTGATATTTCAAGTATACATAAACATCGCTGCATACAATGCGGTATTAGCTGGAATGAAGAACTTCTCGCTATTCCTAGTGGGGCTGGGTCTTATGGTGTTTGCAGGTTTATTCCATCTCTATAGACATGGCCTAAATGAGGCAAAGAAGGTACCTGCACCTCCTCCGCAACCACAAGCCGAATCTCCAAAGTCATTAGAAGGACCTGACCTGTCAGGAAAAGTGCCACCAAAGGAAGAGTCTGTAAAACCGTCACCATCTCAACCGCCTGCAATAGTACCTGAAATAAAAACAGCGAACATGGATAATTTGGAAGATCATATAATAGGCAAGTCTGATCTCAAAAATTCCTAGGCATCACGTAGGGCGTATAACTTTATAAGACTATTAAAAAAGATTAACGACTAGTTGAGCGTTCCAACATCAAGTCATGCATATGGAATAGCACTGATTGCAGTCATAGTGGGAACAGCAATTGGCATTTCGTACTATCAACAATATTACATTCCAGAATATAATGCTAAACCAGTCATTTCAGAGAAAATCCTAAATCCTGGACAAACCACGCAAATATCGATTGTTGCAGGTTCCGTAAACCAAGACCAGCAACAAAACTTTGTTCCAAAGAAGCAAGACGTTCAGCTCGGTGTGGATAATCTTGTAGTATGGACAAACCAGGATTCTGCCGCACATTATGTTACTCCTGATAAATCATACAAGGATGCATATAGTGGAGATTTTGGTTCCGAGGCAATATTGCCTGGAAAACAGTACACCTTCTTGTTTACGCATGAAATCTCTCTTCCGTATTATTGCCAGGTTCATCCGTGGATGAAAGGAGAAATTGACATAGTTCCAGGGGCATTGACATCTTAGCGGGCTGTAAAAAACTCAATCTATCGTTTAGGAAATTAATTTTGCAAACAAAATATCACTTTCAACTTCCTTGTGTTCCTGTATTATTGAAGCTCTGAACTTCACTTCATGAGGTTCTTTTGGTTCAAACTCTATTGAAGCTGTAAATTCGGCAGAATTTTGTGGCATGTCATTTCTATTGATAAATAGTCGTGAGACATTCTGTGAAATTGTCTTGTTATTGTATGATTTGTACACTATGAGTTGATTGGAATTTAGTATCTGTGTATTTATGACTATGCCGTCATACCTGCCGGGATAATTTACCTGTACTGTGCCTTTGATTATTTCGTGAGATTTTATGTTCAAATTTTCCAATTTTAACTCTATGTCTTTCATGATGTGATTCCAAAGTTGAAGATAATAAATTGTGGTAATGTTGTATTTTTTAAAAATAATTATTCAAGATTCTAAAAATGTACCCGAAGGTTCACGACAAAACAGTTCTAGCGTACCTAACCAATTTTTTTGATTTTTTAATAAATTATTGATGATTTGTTAATAATGATAATTTCTAATGTGATTGCAAAATCCTTTTTTATT
The DNA here is from genome assembly GCA_050749405.1 of Nitrosotalea sp. Lineage (GTDB taxonomy): Archaea > Thermoproteota > Nitrososphaeria > Nitrososphaerales > Nitrosopumilaceae > Nitrosotalea. The sequence continues at coordinate 256,737 of JBOGRD010000001.1, read as the reverse complement.
TTGAATCATATTGTACGCAGATACATTGACAAAGAATAAAAATAAATTTTTTTCCTGTGTTTTTTTAGGATAATCCACATAGTTTCTTTTATAAGGGATGACACAGTATGTCCTAAATGAAAGAATTAGTAATAAAGAAAGATTTTACAGACGTTTACATACAAAAATATCCAGCTCCTTATCTTGAAGAAATGAAGAATGTAGAATACAGAATACCTGATCAAACAAAACCGCTTTACAAACATCTTGCAGAACGTGTTGTTAATTATACAAAAAGACCAGTTAAAATTCTAGATCTTGGAAGTTCTTATGGAATAAACTCTGCGCTGTTAAACCACGAATTAATAATGTCAGAATTAGACGCGTTCTTTGTAGAAAACAATCCTAACCCTTCAATCAAATCAACGCAGAACTTTTTTGATGACCTGCCAAACAATGATCCCAACCTTGAATTTTATCTTGTTGATACATCATCACCTGCCTTGGATTTTGCTGAAAAAGCTGGCTTGTGTGAAGGTAGTTTTTGCATAAATTTGGAAAAAGAGACCATTTCGTCTAAACTACAACAAGTAATGCATGATATCGATCTTATCATTTCAACTGGTTGTGTCGGATATATAGGCTGGAAATCATTTGCAAAAATATTTGAAAAAATTGGAGCCGACAGGGATCCTCTTCCAATCTTTGCTTTTACGCTACTTAGGATTTTTCCATCGGATGGTATTGAAAGAGTTTTCAAAGAAAACAATTTTGAATTGCTAAAAACCAAGATAGGACCACTGAAACAAAGGCGATTTTATGACGAAACTGAAATGAATGATACTCTGGAGTTGCTGAAAAGTAGAAACATAGATACAAAAAATCTGGAAGAATCTGGTTATTATTTTGCTGATTTTTACGTTGGTGGACCTAGGAACATTCAATCTACTTGGTTATCATGGATTCAAAACCTTGAAGATGTTTTTGTTCCTATTCAAGGTAATTAAACCGAAAATTCGCGCCCTATTCAGCTTTAGTATGTCTACCAAATTTTTTTGAATTTTTTATTTAATTCTAGAATAATCTGAGATCAAAAATCACGATGTATAGTAATTAATGGATAAACCTTATCAGATATGTTGGTAAATATTCTGAAAGCCTAGTTGTGTAAAGTGCTAACATGAACAAAGCATTTGTTTTAATTTTAAATAATATTGATTGATCTTTCATATATAAAGTCAGATATAAATCCAGGCAACTTAAGCATCACTCATGATTGATTCTACGGAAAAGTAAAAACTTCAGAACCCTACACAAGAAGAAATTGCACTGTTGCAAAACATTCTTGAAAAACTAAACAATCCAAAACCAGTACAAGAAACAACGACAAGCGCATAAAATCCGTGATACTTTCGCAAAAAAGGTTTCGCCAATCTATTACACATGAACAAGTGTCAAAAAAATAGGTCGCACTAAAACTGATTAAACGGGCCCGAAGGGCTTCGATCCCTTGACCACTGGATTAGAAGTCCAGCACTCTATCCATGCTGAGCTACAGGCCCAAATATCGGGCAATTAGTAGCCATATTAAGGGTTTTTACAACCATTTTTTTTTATTGAGATCTCTTTCCATTTTGAAAAGAAACTGTTGCGAATACCCTGCATAGGGTCCAAAATGCTCTACAATTTTTTCGTGTAGACTGGTGTATTTTTTTTCTGTTAAAGATTTTCCATGTCTGGCGTCAAATATTTTTGGATAATATTTTTGTAAAATTCTCTGTGTCCATCTATCTATAGGGAAAGATTCCAGCTTGTCAAGTGAAAACAAAAGTATGCAATCAGCAATTTTATTGCCAATGCCTCGTACTGTCTTAAGGGTATCTAGCGCAGATTTGTAGTCTGCTTTCCTCAACGATTTAAACTCTATTTTTCCCAAGTTTACCGCCTTTACTGCATCTTTTACGTATTTTGCCCTGAATCCAAGTCCACATGAAAGTAAATCTTTGGTAGTAGCATTTGCTAGCCTTTCTGCACTGGGAAAAGCAGAAAACTGCTGGTTTTCAAATTCTATTTTATTGCCAAATTTTTGGCATAGTCTTAGTAGCATATTCTTGATGTTTTGTATCGACGAGTTGGATGAACATATAAATGAAATATAACACTGAAAAGGATCTTGTCTTATCAATCTCAAGCCCAAAAACTGTCTTACTGTAGTACCAACAAGACTGTCTCTGCTAATGTCTGATAGTATCTTATTCAAATTGTCATCCTGTCTAAAAAAGTGGCAAACACTTTTTGACGATAAACCTATTTGAAAAGGATCTGTTATAACTAAAAGCTCGTCACCGTTAATGCCAAACCATCTATCCCCCCTCTTATCCCAGAGAAATACTTGGCCACTGTTGATTGTAAAATTTAGATCTATTGTAGAATTGTTCAGCATTTTATATAGTGATTATTTCGCCTGCGTCTGGTGCATGTGCTTCAAACCCGAATTTTTGATGTATCTCTTCAGCAAATTTTGTACATGATTCGTTATCGCCATGAATGGTGAGAACCTTTGGATTTCCTTTGACTTTTTTTATAAAGTCAAAAAGAGCTGTTCTGTCCGCGTGACCAGAAAATTCAAACTGCCTTACCTCTGCTTCTGCCTTACACTCCTTACCTCTAACACTCACACGACCTGTTTCCAAAAGTTTTCTTCCAGGAGTTCTTTCTCCCTGATAAGAAACTAATGCTATGCCATTTTTCTTATCAAGAGCTAGATTTTGTAAATAAAACACAGCGGAACCTCCAACTAACATGCCAGCAGGAGAAATTATTACTGCTGGTTCATCTAACATACTTTTTCTTTCCCTTTCTCCTCTTACCCAAACTGCATGATTCACAGAATCTGCAAAAACCTTTGCATCGCGCAAATATTCTGGATATCTTAACATTATTTCATTTACCTTTACCGCCATGCCATCCATGATGACTTTGTGTTTAAATTTGGCATTTTTTAATACCACAGCTATTTCTTGTGATCTTTCAACAGAAAAGGCAGGTACAAAGAGTATTCCCTTTCTATCCAAAACTTCATACGCAAATTCAATGAATTTTTCTTCTGCTTCAAGACGTGGCATCTGATCTGTCTGTGAATAAGTGCTTTCAGTGATTAACAAATCAATCTCACCTAGATCAAGATCTGCCTCCCTTAACATACGCGATCCTCTTGGGTTGATATCGCCGGTATAGAATAATCTCTTTTTCTGTGATTCTACAAGGACAGAAGCTCCGCCTAATACGTGACCAGATTCTAATAGCTCAAAGGAGGCATTTCCACGAGTAATCTTTTCTCTATATTTGATTTCCTTTGAACGCATCATCATTTTGGACAAATCAGACAAGTCAAAAGGAAGCTTGCTTTTTTCAAGTCTTATCATATCCTCTATCAGCAATCTTGAAAGGTCAAAAGTTGGGGGGGTTGCATAGACATCTGTGCCACCGTGCACAAAAAGTGAAGGCATATTGCCTGAGTGATCTAGGTGGGCATGGGTTATGATGGCGGCGTTAATCTCCTGTGGGCTTATTTGCAGCGGATATAACGATTCCTTTCCTAACTCTACTCCATAATCTAACAAGAAACTCACTCCATCACAATTAACTTGAAAGGCGGATCTGCCTACTTCTTTTGCCGCCCCTAAGACTTTGACCTGCAAGAATTGAAAATCTTTTCAGAGTACCTTTAAACGTTTAGCGTTTGGAAAAACTAACCTCGTTATATTACTTGTATAATTTACAAAAGACTTAATTATATGAATCAAAATTGATCTGAACATGGGTAGAACCTTTGAACAATGGTGGAATACCATCCCAAAAGATCTTCGAGACAAAGTTCGAAAAGGCGATGAGGGTAACAAACCATTATTAAACCAGATAAATTGGATTTGGGTTCACAATATGATGAATCAAAAAGGTGATCTAAATCCTACATCTGCAGAATTGCTCGACTGGGTAACATCAGGCCAGATTGAAGCAATGCGCCAAATAAAGAAGTAAAAATTTCAATTATACTTTCTTTTTGTTTTTCTTTTATTCTTTAACTGTGAAATAATTCTATAACTCCGTTATGAATTTTGCAGATAGTTTAAATAGCAAACGGTAGTTGATCAAAATTAGAATGCCAATAGCAATCATTCCAGACATCGATGAACAGAGATGTATAGGCTGTGCGCTTTGCGTAGAGATCTGTACTTCTCTTGGCCCAGACGTTCTTCGTGTAAAGCCTGTTGAAGGCTGGAAGAGAGGTAAAGCATTTGTGTTCTATCCAGAGAGATGTATCTCAGACGGTGCATGCATAGGTGTATGCCCAACAAAGGCAATCTTCTGGATGCGACCAATGACTTACACACCTGGTCAACCAGTTCCTCTCCACAAGAATGGTGTTTTCGTAAAAGGCTGGGCAGAAGACGCTGCACTTTAAGCGAAACCGTTCTTCCATTTTTTCTTATTTTTTAAATTGAAAAACTTGATCTTCTTTTTTGTTAGTTTTGCGTGATATTTTAGAAAGTCATCATTTGCAACATGGATTGTTTTGAATTTGTTTTGTTTAAGAAATATGTTCCAAGTCTTAGCAAATTCAGAAAACTCATCTTTGTCATGTCGAGAATCAGACATTACATAATGTGCTGCAGGATAAATATCTGAAAGTTCCAGTGGTATTATTCCTAGATATGGATTGTACTGACAGAACTGCGTGTAATCTGCAATACTTGCAAATCTTTTTTTCACTTTGCTATATTCTCTTGAGAGGTAAAATGGTCTCATAGTACCGTCTGGAATAATTACAAGGTTTTTCTTACTAGTCCTGAATTTCCTTACCATATTGTGAAATCTGGATATCTCAGGCCTGAATTGGTCCTCCCTTGAAAACAAAAATATTGCATTTTCCTTGAATCTGGGTGTGTTTCCTATAAGAAACGAAGTGTTCGATGTGAGAACTGATATGACTTCAAAGAGTTTTGGGTGCGCACGTGCTTTCTTTAATACATATTCCCATAATCTCCCTTCATGAATGCATTCCTTTACTCTGTCAACTTCAGCCTTTATAGAATAAAGATTGTGTAAAGCGACGCTGTTTATTTTTTCATCTCTAGGAAGTGATTGGATCTCCTTTGGCTTGTATTTACTACATATTTCACAAGTGCAAGAGAAATATGATATCTCGTTAAGATGAGCGGTACCGTCTTCCATTATGTATCTATCATGTTTGGCATAGAGCATGTAGGAGGCAGAATCAAAGGTATCGCAGCCAAGAGCCACGGCTAGCGGGATTGTAAGGGGATGGCCTGCGCCAAAGAGATGAAGCGGAACAGAATCAGGCATCTCTTTTTTTGCAGTAATTATCATTTTCGCCAAAAGTTTGTATTCGTATGACTCCATGAATTCGACTGGACTCCCTAGTGCCAGCATTTGAAAACCGTATTTGACCAAAGCTCTGGTTGATTCTTTAACTAGATCCGAATACTCACTTCCCTGTATCGGCCCTATCCATATCTGTCCGTTGTCATCTCTTGTCTCCAGAGTTTCCTTTGATACCTTTAGCGTGTGATTTACATATTCTCTTGCCTTCTTCTTTGGTAAACCCAAACCTGTCGGTTTGTCCAGTGGAATGGCAAAATCTGTCGCAATTCCTTTTTCAAATAATGCCATAGTTTTGTAATTTGTATCTATGTTACCATATTCTAGAACTTGATACCCACCTGAATCTGTCATCACTGCGCCATCATAGTCAATTATTTTGTGGATTCCTTTTCTTATGGCATCATCGCCATATTGTTTTAGTGTGATAAAGGCATTTGTTATAACAAGATCAAAACCCATCTCTCGTATTTTTTTTGTAGATATTGACTGTCGTACTGGATGAATTACTGGCACGTATGCTGGAGTCTCAATCTTTCCGTGATTGGTATGCAGTATTCCTATTCTTCCTGCTAGATCAGATTTTTTTATCTCAAACATTTCATGTTTTGATTTAACACAACGTAATTTGAACCTAGTACGGGAAAAATCTCTTCAGGTCACTCTTTTCTGAAACTATTTTCAGCCAATCAACATTGTCTTCCTCTGCTTTGCCTTTTACAAAAAGAGACTCAATTTTCTTTACTGTACTGGATACTGATTTGTTAGTAGTATCAAATTGGAAAGTTTTCTTACGTCCTACATTTTTTATCGTATCGTAGTATGTAATTCCTATTATCTCACTACCCAAATTTTCGAGTATTTTTTTCTTATCATACCCTCTTTTCTTATAAATCCCCTCCAAGTTGTATGGATTACGTCTCAATACGACAGCAATCTCTATCTTGCTTTTTGAAATGATGTAGGGAGCTAAATGCCCAACAAGTAATGCATTCTTCGGTATCTTTTTGTCTAAAATCTTCTTTAGTTCTCGAACATCTACATCCAATACCTGACCATTCTTTTCAGCCACACCTTCATTTATTGACAGTTTATTTACGTCTACTAGTTTTAACTCTAGTTTTCTTGCTAGTTTTCTTGCCACCGTGTGTTTTCCTGTTCCAGGATTTCCTGTTATTATTTTCAACGAATAAGTTGAAGGATGAATTCAATTAAACGCTTCTGCAATACTAATAAGAGAAGACTTTGGACTTATTTTCATGCAAATCGGATTACTGGGCAAAACTAATGTTGGAAAATCAACATTTTTCTCAGCTGCAACTCAAACTACCGCACAGATTGGAAATTACCCCTTTACTACAATTGAGCCTAATGTTGGTATTGTTTATGTTAAAACTGAATGTGCGTGCAAACATTTTGGGATAAATCATGTTCATCAGCTATGTGTAAAAGGAACTAGATTTATTCCTGTGAAACTAATTGATGTGGCAGGTCTTGTTCCTGGGGCTCATGAAGGAAAAGGACTAGGAAATAAATTTCTAGATGATGCAAGACAGGCAGAAGTACTGATCCATGTGGTAGATGCATCAGGGTCAACTGACATTCAAGGACAACCTGTGCCAGTTGGCACTCATAATCCACTTGAAGATGTGTTGTTTGTAGAAGAGGAATTTGATCAATGGATGAAGCAGATACTTCATAGGGAATGGCATAAGTTGACACGAGAGCTAGAAAGCAAGAGTGGTAAAATTGTTCATGCTATTACTCAAAGATTTAGTGGCCTTGGAATAGTGGAATATGATGTTGAATTTGTCTTGCATCATTTGAATTTACAGATAAAAAAACCATTAGATTGGACTGAAAATGATATTCTCTCATTTGTAAAGGAATTAAGAAAGAGGACTAGACCGATTATAATTGCTGCCAACAAATCTGATCTCTGCCATGATCTTGGCATATTGGATGAATTAAAAAAAATACATAATACAATAGCATGTAGCGCAGAGACTGAATTATTGTTGAGAAAAGCTGCAAAAGGTGGTCTTGTAGATTATCTTCCAGGGGAGAAAGATTTCAAAATAAAAGGAACAAACCTGAGTCCACAGCAACAAAAAGCATTAGATTTGGCTCAAAATGTATTGTTTAAGATTGAAGGTACTGGCATTCAGCAAATACTGGATTATGCCTGCTTTGATCTTTTAAAATTGATTGCAGTCTTTCCAGTAGAGGATGAATCAAAACTGTCAAACAAGAATGGGGAGATCTTGCCAGATGCAAGATTACTTCCAGCAGGATCCACTGCAAGAGATCTCGCTAGGACGGTTCATGAAGATCTGGGAAAAGGATTCCTTTATGCAGTAGACGCCAAGACAAAACAACGAGTGGGTGCTGAACATCAATTAAAAAATGGGGACGTGTTGAAAATAACGTCAACTCTAAGCAGAGGATAATATGCTTTGTCTAGGAATAGAAAGTACTGCTCACACTTTTTCGTGTGCTGTTATTGAGAAAAAGGGCAAAATTGGAAGGATTCTGTCAGATGTTAGAAAAATATACAGACCACCTGAAGGTGAGGGAATACATCCACGAGAAGCATCTCGTCACCATGCTGAAAACTCTCCCCAAGTACTCTCAGAATGTCTGGAGAAAGCTGGTGTAAAAATCACTGAACTTGATCTAATCTCATACGCTGCAGGTCCAGGCCTCGGTCCATGCCTTAGAATTGGCGCAGTTGTAGCAAGATCTCTTTCTTCATACTATGGTATACCAGTATATCCTGTGAATCACGCGCTTGGTCATATTGAATTGGGTAAGATGCTTACCGGAGCAAAAGATCCTCTAGTTTTACTTGTATCCGGGGGGCATACTATGATTCTTGCATTTCTAGGTAAGAAATGGCGGGTATTTGGTGAAACGCTAGACATAACGCTAGGACAACTATTGGATCAAATTGGAAGACATGCTGGATTTGCATCGCCTTGCGGTACAAAAATCGAGGAACTTGCATCCAAGTCGTCTAATTATGAGCCTCTGCCATATGTAGTCAAAGGAAATGATGTCTCTTTTTCAGGTCTTCTTTCTGCCACAAAAAGAATAATTCCAAAAGGACTCGAGACAGCATGCTTTTCATTGCAAGAAACAGCATTTTCAATGATGGGAGAAGCTGTAGAAAGGGCATTATCGTTTACAGGAAAGAATGAATTTCTAGTAGTGGGCGGCGTAGCAGCCAACAGGAGACTATCAGAAATTCTTCAAAGCATATGTAAAAGACATGATTGTAAATTCTTTGTATCTCCAAAGGAATATTCTGGAGACTGCGGTTCTCAGATCTCTTGGGTTGGATTATTGGAATCGTCAAAAAAAACTGGTGTAAAGCTAGAAAATACATTTGTAAGACAATCGTGGAGGCTAGACACTGTAGAGATATTTTACTGATCCTTGTAGTTAGAAATAGCCTCTTGCACTGTTTTTTTCCATTTTCCGTTATTGAAAACACCAAACTTGTATGTTTTTTCCCCTTCGTTAGTTTTAATTTTAATTCGAAGTTTTTTGATAAATCTTCCCTCTTTTGAGACTTCAACTATGTCGTTTAGCCTAGCTTCTATCACAGTTTCACCAAACTTTTTAGAAAAATCCATAATTCGTCCTTGTGTTTTGTCAAAAGCGATTCTCATGTTAGTAAGAGTAAGGATACCAATACCTACTGTATCTTCTGAACAGTCCTCTTGCATGATTTTTTTCTCGTTTGGCTCCATGAAATCTTTTTTTTATCGTATGTTATAACTGTATATCACACAATCATTAATTTAGAGTCATTGATATCGCATTTGTATTTATTACTCATGTTGTTACATGAGTGGATGTTGGTAATGAAAGGAATTCTTCTGATATAATTGTAACTTAAATTATGTGATATACTACTTGGTGATATTGAGATTAATAAAAAAAGGCGCGGAAGCAGATATTTATCTAACATCATGGAATGGCAGAAAATCTATTCTTAAAATTAGAAAAAGAAAAGAATATCGTAATGTAATTCTTGATAATAGAATTCGTATACTGAGAACAATTAGGGAAGCAAAGATGATTTCAGAAGTAAAATCATTCGGAGTCAATACTCCACTTGTTTATTTCGTGAATCAAAATAAATTTGAAATTTACTTGCAATTTGTACCAGGAGAATTGGTGCGAGATTTACCAAATAAAATGATAATAAAAACATGTGAAAAAATTGGAAAAATAATAGGTACTTTGCACAAGAATGGTATAATGCATGGAGATGTTACTACCTCAAATTTCATACTGGCATTTGACAAATTGACAATCTTAGATTTTGGGCTTGCCCAGAGAACAGAAAGAATCGAGGATCACGCCATTGATCTTAGGTTGTTCAAGGAGGTACTAAACAGTGCTCACGTTTCAATCGTAAATCAGGCATGGTCATCATTTTTGAAGGGATATGGTAAAATTGTAGGCAATTCGAGGAAGGAGAAAGTTGTCTCACAGGTATCGGATATAGAAAAAAGAGGTAGATATGCAAATGTCGTCTAGTGTATTTTTTGCTTCATCCAACGCGAACAAGTTTAAGGAAGCAAATGCCATTTTGTCAGGATTTGGCATATCGCTGAAATTTTTCAAGTGTAAACTTCAGGAAGTACAAGCAAATAATTTGGAAGAAGTGGCACAACATAAAGCTAGAAAAGCATTTTCATTCTGTTCAAAACCCGTAATAATAGAAGATGATGGACTGTTTATTTCATCATTGAAAGGCTTTCCTGGACCATATTCATCCTTTGTATTTGATACTATTGGAAATAAGGGAATTCTAAGATTATTGTCAAAACAAAGGAGTGCCACATTTAGATCTATTATTGCATATTGTGAAAAGGAAGGCGATGTTGTGTTATTTGGTGCTAATGTATGTGGAAAAATATCTGAAAAAATACAAGGTAGCAAGTGGGGATTTGATCCAATATTTGTTCCAGAGGGACAAACTTTGACATATTCACAACTAAGGAATAAAAATATTATTTCACATCGGTATTTGGCATTAAAAAAATTTGCTAATTGGTATCTAAATAAGAAGAAATCCAGCGGTCAATGAATCGCTCCTGATTTTGTAGTACTACAATTCTTGAAATTTCACTTTCATCCATTACGGAATACCTCTTACCTTGTCTTATCAACGCATTAGCAAAGCGCCTCACTTCTGACATGTCCAACATATCGGAACGTTCTAGTCTGTTGGTTGAACGTCCTATGTGCATGTAAGACTTTGTCTCTATAAAATGGGCATTTCCATGATTGAATATTCTAGAATACTCTGGAATCAAATGGTTACTATCATTGTAGCCTCTTATCAAAGTAACACGAAGTACAGTTCTGGTATTCATCTTTGAGAGCATCTCAAGGCTAACATTCCATCTTTCCCAAGCATCTTTGTATTTTGGCCTATTGACAAGTTGGAAAATCTCTTCATTAGGAGCATTTGTAGATAAATACAACTGGGTTGGTAACGCATCCTCATCTTGTAATCTTTCAAGCATTTCAGGCTCCTGTCCGTTTGTAACCAAAAATACAGATTTTGTTGCAGGAAGCTGCTTGAGATATTTTATCAATTCAGGGAGTTGAGGATACATTGTAGGTTCACCTGAAAGTGATATTGCATAATGACTTGGAAGGAGTGATTCATCAATTTTTTTCTTATCACTTCGCACATCTCCATAATGTCCCATTATCAGCCTCTCTCGCTCTTCCATCAAGTTTGAAAGAATGACCTCCGGTGGTGCAACTTTCTCAGGCTGCATTTTCATTGCACTATAAAACTCCATTGGACGCCAACAATACACGCATCTATTCTCACAAAACATTCCAGCAGGGGAAAATTCCATACACCTATGAGTTGAAATGCCATAAAACTTGTGTTTGTAACACTCGCCTTCGTTTCTAAATGACTTTTTTGTCCAATGGCATAGCTCTACTGTGCTATGATCAGACACCCCGTATTTTGCCTTTTTGAGTTGATTTAAAATTACTGGCTTTATCTGGATAAATTCGTTGTTTGCCTCTACGGTTTCACCTGAGCAGCTCATGTCAAATATTTTACTTGGTTTTAATTAAATCTACGTAGAGTTTATCATTGAGACACATGGTGCGCTCTCCATAGGAACACAAAGCACATGTCCCAAATAGAGCATGCTGTAGAAGATCACCGCTGCAGTGATTCCCATTGAGACATACCACATTCTAAATTTCATATTTGCAAATATTTTTTCTGTTAGTAATAAACTTACGGTTGATTGTCAGGTTAGAGGCAAAGAGTTTTAAAAAGATCAGATCCAATCTTCAATTCAATTATGAAATGAATTGAAAATTAGTCGTATTTGGTAATCTTAGATTAGGCAAAGGAATCACAAAAACTATCTTATCTGACTATCGGTAAACCGAATCATGCAGGCCGCAAGAATTGTTAAAATAAGAGCTACTTGAAATTCAAAATCTTGAAACTCCAAAACCTAGGGGGTCTCAAGTGTTGGTTAAAGTAGAATCTGCCGGTGTGTGTCACAGTGATATTCATCTTTGGGATGGAGGCTATGAAGGTTCAGGAGGTCAAATCCTGAAGACAACCGATCGAGGTATAAAATATCCTCTAACTCCAGGCCATGAAGTTGCTGGTGTGATGGAAAGTATGGGAGAAGAGGTGGAAGGATTTGCAAAAAATGACAAAGTTCTTGTGTTTCCGTGGATTGGTGAAGGGTCATGTCCATCTTGCAGAGTAGGCGAAGAAAATTTATGTGACAAACCAGGGGCATTACAACTAAATCTTGTATCTATGCCTACAAGAGCATACAAGTTAATTGGCTCATACACTGGTTCTATGCCTGACATGTTGGAATTAGTGTCTCTAGCGCAACGAGATATCATAAAACCCGTAATCCCAAACAAATTCAAACTAAATCAAGCGACAGAGGCGCTTACAATGTTAAAACAGGGAAAGATAATTGGGCGAGGAATCATAAACCCATGATTATTTCATGTTGTGAACTATAATCAAATCGCCCAAAAGAAGATCTGCTAAGAACAAAATCAGTTAAGATTAATACTGGATTGAAAAGGACATCATTTTATGTGGCCCTTGTAGTACAGTGGCGAGTATAGGGGACTGTGGATCCCCGGACAGGGGTTCGATTCCCCTCAAGGGCCTTATCTTAATCTCACTAGGCATTATGTGAACAAAATTAGAGGTAAAAAATATAAAAAACTCTCAAAATATTCCGTATTTGCTAGATTCCATTTCTTCTTTTATCGCAAGTTTTACCTTTGTGTTTTTTTGAATGATTTTCTGTTCAAGCCACTTCAAAAATTTCTGTTCCAGTGTCTTTCCCTTTATTTTTTCAAAATCTGGACCTAATTGATCAGATAGTTTTCTTACAAGTGACTTATTAATACACACTACATAAAAATGCCATCCAAATGCAAATTCTGAATCAGTTACGATAAAGTCTTTCTCTCCATGGACCATTTGTTCAAGTTTGCTCAGTGTGGATATGATTGCCTTGCTAGTAGATTCATAGTCGGTTGCAGAAACATTGATGTTTATTCTCTCTTCCATCACTATTCAAACAAGGTTTACAAATAAAAACATGACTGCCTACTAGGTATTTTGATTCAGTAAATGTTCTACTTCGATATTAAAATATGTTTTTAGTATATTCATATAACTCTTTATCGGTGGTGGGATCTCATCTCCACATGCTATTCCCAAATTCTTTGCATTTATCCAAATCACGAGAGTCTGAAGGATTGTTAGAAATCTAGTATTTTCTACACCTTTAGATGATATTGCCCTTGAATATCGTTCCGCAAATTCCCATGCGGTAACAAAATCTATGCAATCAGTTCCAAATATTGCAACAACTTGTTCTTTTAGATCATCTGATTTTTTGAATGGAGTTATATTAAGAATGTAAGGAAATTCTACCTTATCAGGTAGACAATCAGGTAAGGGACTCCATATGGTTATGATTCTGCAATCTTTCTTCAATGTGAAAAATTTCTGCATCATTTTTTCTATAATGGTCTCGTCTGAAAACCAAAATAGAACTACCGTTGCATCGCTGATATCGGATTCTAACACATCTTCACACTTTAAAATCCAATTAGAAAGATTTTTGTCTTCAAGTGCTTTCTTGGCAGATAAAACTTTCTCATTATTGTTATCGATCCCAATTGCTTTTTTTACTCCAAATTCTTCCAATGCAACGATTAAACTGTGCCCATTGCCGCATCCTAAATGATAAAAAACGTCATTTTTGCTCAAGGAGGCAAACTCAAAAATCTCATTGAGTGTATTATCTTGTAATTCAACATTCTCACCAGTCATAATTGACACGGGAAGCGTGTTTAGATATTCCTCTATTTTCACACTAAAAGAAGTTTCTAGACTAAATTTATTCCCTTATTCTCTCTAGGGTTGACACAGCCTGCCATAACGTTACTCTCACGTATGATGGCATGTTTGGGTCTTGTGTTATTTCGTCAAGTACGCTTATTGCATTAGAAGCTCTTACAGAAACGGAATATTCTTGTTTTTTTAGTTCGATCACCAGATCCGAGAGATTTTTCTTTATGTTTTTTGGGGTTGAAGGATTTGTAGCTGTATCTTCAAGAGTGATGATTGCAGCATTGAGAGTTTCATCATTTTGATTTTTCTTTTCTGTCATAGGGATCACGCTAAACTAATTGTACTTATTTTATAAAGTTTGCATCATGCTTCCAAAAAGAGGTTTCCTGATTCTACTGTTACTTTGTATGACTGTAAATCCTTTATTTTTGCCGGAAAAGCTGAAAGATTTCCTGTTTTACAATCAAATTTTGCTCCATGCCAACCACATGTCACTATATGTCCATCCAAACTTCCTTCAGAAAGACTTGCCCCCGCATGAGTACAAGTATCATTCATTGCATAAAAATTGCCATCTATGTTGACCACTAGTATCTCCTTTCCATCAGCTGTCACCTTTTGCATTTTGCCTGGCGGAATATCTGTGGTCTTGCCAACAATTATTTTTCCCATATGATCTTCTTTTTGTGACTCTTAATAATTTTAATGTTCTACGTGAATTGGAATGAAAACTCTAGACAAACTTTATTGTATTTTCTAATTTCCCAAGCCTTTCTATTTCCATCTCTATTTTGTCGCCATTTTTCAAAAATACAGCATCAGGCTTGTTTAGCATGACTCCTGCAGGAGTACCAGTTGATATGATATCTCCTTTTTCTAATGTCATTACCTTGCTTAGGATTGAAACTATTGAAGATACTTTAAGATGCATGTTTGAGGTGGATGAATTTTGTCTAATTATGCCATTTACCTTAGTTACCATCTTGAGATTCTGTGGATCAGATATTTCATCGGAAGTAGTTATCCAAGGTCCACACGGGGCAAATGTGTCAAATCCCTTTGCACGAGTGAATTGTTTATCCTTAGCTTGTATATCCCGGGCTGATGCATCATTTAATATCATGTAACCAAATATGATTTTTTTTGCTTCATCTTCCGAAATATTTTTACAGTCTTTTCCGATTATTAACGCAAGTTCTATTTCATAATCAAGCTTTGATACGAATGTTGGACAAATTATGTCAGAAGTTGCTCCGTTAAGTGTTGATCTAGGTTTTATTATTATGGCAGGTTCATCTGGAGGTATTAGGTTTTGTTCTTTTGCATGATCCTTATAGTTAAATGCCAGACAAATTATTTTTGATGGATTTGGAATAGGTGGAAGAAGTTTAAAATCTAATATTTTGCCATCATAGTTAAGATGAGAAGCTTTTTGTTTTATTTCATCATACCAACCGTCGAACAAAAAATCCTTGATACTTTGTGGTATTGGAATTCCTGTTTGCACGGTAATGCTTTCTCTTGTAAGAACTTTATCTTCATTGACAAATCCATATGTTTCCATGTTTTCTTTTAGTAATCTAGCAATCTTCATTTTATTCACTTGTGTGTGTATATCACTTGATTTGCAGAATCTTTTCTGCAATATCCGTATCTTACGAACTGAATTTCTGTGCCCACATTTAATTCTAAGTAGTGTGGTTCAGCAAACGCTTGTTTAATTTCCAAGCTGTTTTCATTGAATTGCTCGTTTACAAAAAGAATTTTTGGAATTAAAACCTCTATTTTTACAACATTTTGTCTAGGAACCCACTGAATCTTTGGAATCTGAGGCTTGAAATTATTGTCGGTCATATCTGCCTCTATTTCTATTCCAGTTTTGGTTATCCTTACATTGTACAGTTCCAACAACCTTAATTCATCTCCAACTTTCAAAGATTTGGCGTCGTCACCTGATATGTAAAAAGATCCATCGACTTGGATTTTCCTTTTACCCATGTCTTTCTGAGGGTGATTTGGAATGTTTATCTCTGTCAGGTTGTTGTTTTTTACTTTTAGTTTTACAGGATCAGTGACAATGAATAACCTAATGCTTGTGGGGTCAACTATTTTTCTATTGAATGACTCTAAAGTTTCAAACGGTGCAAAGGTGTCAGATTTTGTGAAACTCAACGAAAGCACAAACTTTCTAATTGCCTCAGGAACAATTCCACGTCTTCGCATTGCTTCAAGAGTTGGTAATCTTGGATCGTCATAACCCGAAACTTTTTCCTCTTCTACAAGTGGCTTCAATATTCTCTTAGACACTGGCATTCCATCAAATTCTAATCTTGCAAATTCGAGAACTTTTGGTTTTCTCATTTTGAGCTTATCCAGAATTGCATAGTAAAGCTCATTTCGGAGCTCATATTCTTTAGTTCGAAATGCATGTGTTATGCCATCAATGCTGTCTTCTATAGCTACCGCAAAATCATAATTTGGCCATACTCTGTATTTGTCTTTGTGAATTGGATGAGGCTCATCTATTATTCTTAGCAATATGGGATCGCGCATAACTGTGTTTTCAGCATGCATGTCTCCACGAAATCTTACAATTGCCTCTCCCGGTTTATATTTTTTAAACATATCATTCCAACGTTTTGTGTTTTGTGAAAGATCTCCTGAACTACATTTGCACGATGCCATTTCACGTCTGTTTTTACTTATTATTTCTTTATTACAAGTACAGACATAGGCATTTCCAGATTGAATTATTTCTTCTGCCTTCTTGTAAATTAATTCCATGTCATCTGAAGTATTCTTCACATGATCATATTTTATGCCCAACCAATCTAGCCCTACTTTTATTGCGGCATAATATTCTAACCGTTCCTTCTCTGGATTTGTATCGTCAAATCTAAAGATGAGTTTGCCCCCATACATTCGTGCATATTCTTCATCTATTATTGCAGCTTTTGCATGGCCTATGTGTGGATATCCATTAGGCTCTGGAGGAAATCTAGTGACTATTTTACCTTGTTCTACCCCGTCAAGAGGCGGTAGACCATCTCTATCCTGTTTTGGTTTAACTATTAGCAATTCTGGAAATTTATTTTCAAGCTCTGCTTTTTGTGTCGATAGTGAAAGTGTATTTACTTCGTATACTATTTCAGAAATGATAGGTATTACTTCTTTTGTCTTTCCTCTAAGTTCGGGTCTAGACCCCATAACTTTTGAAATTACTGTATCATTTCTAGTTTTTCCATCATGTTCGGAGGCATTTAACAGAGCTATTCCACGTATTATTTTCCTTATCTCGTCATCCAATTATAGACTCCTCTCTACTACAAAATCTAACAAGGAAAGCAGATCTTTCCTTGCAGGATTGTCATACCTAGAAATGGATTTCCTTGCAGTATCCAAGTGATGAGAAGCTTTTTTCCGTATTGTCTTTTCAATTCCAAGAGATGATATTACCTCCACGACCTTTTCCACTTCGGTCTTTGATATTGATATGTTCCCAAAGGCATTGAGAATGATTCTTTTCTCTTTTCCTTCTGCAAGTTTTATGGCTAAAAGAATAGGTAGAGATTTTTTCCCTTCTCTTATGTCATTTCCTACGGGCTTTTTTGTAATTCTTGGGTTTCCTATGACTCCAATCAAATCATCAACTATTTGGAAAGCTATGCCTAGATTTTTGCCATAAATGGCAAGTCTTCTAACATCTGATTTTGTAGTGTTTGCAGAAAGAGCACCCATTGCACAAGCCGCTACAAATAGAGACGAAGTCTTTTTTTCTATCATCTTTATGTATTGTGGTTCTGTGGGAATGATCTTTGACTGGGCCATACTTATGTCTAATACTTGTCCCTCACACACATCAGTACATGCTCTTGAAAGTGTAGATATGATGGAAAGACTCACTTTTTTTGGAACGCGTATGGCAGAATTTGAAATAATTTCAAATGCTTTTGAAAAAAGTAGGTCACCAGCTAGAATTCCAACCGGAATGCCAAATTTCATATGTACAGTAGGAACTCCGTGTCTTACTTCGTCTTTATCCATTATGTCATCATGAACTAATGTGAAGTTGTGTACCATCTCAATCGCAACAGCTGCTGGAATTGCTTGTTTTATGGATCCTCCTAAAAGCTCGCAGCTTTTTAGGACTAAATATGGCCTTAGACGTTTTCCTCCATGCTCAATTAGATAACTGGCAGCCTTGTATAGATCCGAGGGTTCGCCTTTTAGCCTAGACAAGAGAAATGAATCAATTCTTGTTGCAATCTTAACAACATTATTCAATTGCATTCATCTTTCAACTCCCACCGATGATCTGGAAAATGATATTTCAAAGATGTTTCTAAACGATTTTTGAGGTCGTCTCTATTCCATATTTTAAGAATTTTCTTATGAGTTTCTATTATGTTGTTTTTTGACTCGGAAAGAAAATACAGTGCAACTAGCATCCAAGGACAGAAGATCTGCGGAGATTTCTCAATTTCAGATAAAAGCTCATCAAATGTTACCAACTTGATTGCAGATATTTCATCTTCTACGAGTTTTATTTTCTTAGAATCATCTACTATGCCTATGAGAGTGCCACAAACCTCATTTTCAGAACCTATGTCTTTGTATGGTACATGATATTCGAACTTGAACAAGTAATCCAACTTGCAAGTTATTCCAAGCTCTTCTGGGAGTCTTCTTTCTGCTGAAGACACATATGTTTCAGATTGTCTGGGATGACTTGCGACTGTCCCATCCCAATCTCCAGGCCAAAGCATTTTGCTCATACTCCTCCGTGTTAACAAAAGTTTTCCATCATTGTTGAATAACAAAATTGTAAATGCTCTGTGTAATTTTCCATTAAGCAGGTGGCATTTTATTTTCTCTTCGGTTCCTACCTGATTATCGTTGTTGTCTACCAGAATTAAATATTCCATACTTTGTTTATCCTCTGAATATCGTCCCTTCAAATTCTTTGTCATTTATTGCATTCACTATTCTTTGAGGTATTTTTCCATTCACAAAGAAGACGTTAGTACCATTCTTAGACATGACAAGGGCCTCTTTTATTTTACGGTTCATTCCACCAGTAACGTCCATTTTTACATCTGCGATGATAGGTCTTTCTGTAGTTATTTCATGAATTAATTTTTTAGTTTTGATGTTAGAATATACTCCATCTACATTTGTTACGAAAATTGCAAGACGAGGTTTCAGGATTCTAGTTAGCATTCCCATTATTTTGTCTCCAGACAATATGTAGAACTTATTTTTGCCAAACCACATGACGTCGCCATAAGAGATAGGAATCAATCCAGTATTGGCAATTTTTGGAATTTCTTTAACTTTTTTTATTATTGGTTTGTTTCCAAAAATAAAATCAGTTGGAGGTAAGCAATATGGGTTAAGATTTGATCGAAGAAATGATTGAAGAACTAGTTTGTTTAATTCTACCATGGAATTCTTGACAACTGAAACACCTTTGATACTGTATCTGTCAGGTTTTGTATGCATGCCATATTTTACAGACCAGTAATGTCCAAAAGAACCACCCCCATGAATTATCATATATGGCTCCTTTATCTTTCTCAAATGAAAAGCAATTTGTTTGATTGTAGATACATTGGCCGTTAGTGGTTTTTGTTTATTTGTAATTATTGATCCACCAAGTTTGATCAAAATCATGATTTTTAACAATGATATGGTCGGTTTTAAAAAGTATTTCCCGTCTTTCTGCCTATAATCATTATGAAGGAGTTTTTTGGATTACAAATAGCTTAATCCCTCAAAGTCTATCTTTGCAATAAAACAGTCGCTAATTTTTTTTAAATTCTCTAATGTGATCGTTACATTGGATTCATCTACTAAAGAAATTATGCAACCACCCCCGCCGGCCCCAGTTATTTTAGCTCCATATGACGTCTTGGATGCTTCTTTTATGAGAAGATCAAGTTTATTTGTTGACACGTTTATTTTCTCTAATAATTCTTGATTTTGTGATATTAGAAAACCCAGTTTGTTTAGATCATTTTCTTTCAATCTCAACAACGCATCTCTTACCAATTCCTCCTCCTGTTTACACATTTCTGCAAACCTCTTTTCATTCTTGTTTTTAAATTCCCTTACCTTCAAAACAATTTCTCTTGTGTTGTGAAGCTGATTTGAGTTTGCTATTATCAAGCTAAGATTATTTTTAGAATCAATTTTCTCAAACCCATTTTTGTCGTATGACATCAATCCACCAAAAGTAGAGACGGATGAATCTGCACCTGATACATCTTCAAATATCACACGTTCCGATTCTATGGATCTTTTTAGAACTTGTTCCTTTGACTTTTTATTAAATAGCCCAGCAACTGATGCAGTTACGGCAACACATGAAGCTGAGGATGAGCCAAGACCTATCCCAGCAGGAATATCTGATTTTAGAACTATCTCTATGCCTCTGTTTTCATTAAATTCTTTTAAAGTTTCCTTTACAATGTAGAAAAAAGGCCTCATAAATCTAGTTGGTATTGAATTCAGGCCAGATGATGCATTCAAATCAATTTCTGCATTTCCCAGTTCCGATTTTATGCGTATCTTTGGCTCGTCTAAAAACTGAGAAGTTGCTGTAATCCTCTTGTCAATGGCACAAAGTATTGCCTTGACACCATATACTACAAAATGTTCTCCAAAAAGAATTACCTTGCCTGGAGCTGATGCTGTTGATTTCATGAAAAAATGATCGACGCATATCCTACCACTGATTTTTTTTCGCCTGTGACATCTCCGCTGGTGGCATACTTTGCTAGTGTGCCTCTAGTAGCACCCAATTCTTTGCAGGCTATAATGGTAGAAGCTATCGCTCCATATCCACATGCACTAACTTGATTTTTCTGTAAAATGTTATAAAATTTGTCAACATCCATTTTCAATATGGACTCGATCAAAGATTTGTCTTGCTTATGTGCAAATTCGTTTTCTTCATAATGTGTAAAGTCAGAAGAGCCAATTATTACAGTTTTTTTATTTTTCACTATCTTTGATACAGACATACCTACTTCTGTTGCTGTACTGCAGCTCTGATTTATCAAAATTATGGGCAGTATCTTAAATTTATGAGAATAGATTTCTTGTAGCATTGGTATTTGCACTTCAAGGCTATGGTCTCTTGTATGTGAAAAAAAGTCTAATTCTACGTTCCTTGATGCCTTGTTAATTTCAAGCGCTGCATCCGCATCAACTTCAACATCTCCAAGCGGTGTCCTCCATAAACCGCCTTTCATAGTAGCTATATTGCAGCCGATTCCCCAATGATTTGGCCCTATGATTATTACAAGTTCTGGTTTTAATGAAGAAATTGCATAATAAGAATATGCGGCAATTGGGCCAGAGTACACGTACCCAGCATGAGGGCAAATGACCCCTATTACGTTTTCACAATCTGGAGAGGGAGGTAATTTTCCGGGACCAAAATTATGTAGGAAGCAATCTCTAATAGTTGATCTTAGTTCTTGTTGCGTTTTTGGATAGAACATTCCAGCTACAGCTGGTGTTCTTATCTGCATTGTGTTATTGCCTCTGATTTCTTGTTCTCAGTGGCTGCATTCTTTCAGATTCTTCTTCTAATTCTTCTTCTGTTATCTTAGTTTCAAAGTCTTCTATTTCGTATTTCATTGACTCGTCAGCTTTGATATTTCCATTTTGTAATAATATTTCTCTAGCTAATAACCAATAGATTGCAGCAAGAGATTTCCGGCCTCTATTGTTTGCAGGTATGACTAGATCAACTTTGGACGTAACATTGTCTGTATTTGCAACTGCGATTACTGGTATTCCAGCGTTTGTAGCTTCCGAAATTGCTTGTTCGTCTACTTGAGGATCTGCAACGAGAACTAATTCTGGCTCTATGTAATAAGGCAAAAGTGGATTTGTGAGAGTGCCAGGCATAAATCTCCCAAGCATAGGGGTTGCACCTACAAGTTCACAAAACTTTTCAATTGGAGTACTTGCATATTCTCTTCCTGAGCAAATGAATACCTTTGAGATAGTTGCTCTATTGATGAATTTGGCAGCTGTTTGAATGCGAGACAGTGTTTTCTTACTATCGATAATGTAGAGACCTTCGTTTGTTGCCTTTGTAATAAACGGTATCATGAATTTTGTCTTAACTTGAGTACCTACTCTTATCCCTGTAGACAACACATACTTTTCCATATGTTCAAATTCTTCCTGTTTAATCATGACGTGTTCTTAAATCTCGACCATTCCACGTATTAAATCATACTCTGAGATACGCAGTAATTCATTTAGTTTAGCTATTCTTTCTCCGCCTATTACACCTACCTTTAACATCTTGGATTTTGTAGCGATTCCAATATGTGATATGTGAGAATCAGATGATTCTCCAGATCTATGGGACGTGATTAATTTGATGTTGTTTTTGGATGCTTCCTTTGCAAATTCGATAGCATCGTAAAGACTTCCTGCTTGATTTACCTTTAAAATTGCCGCATTACATGCTTTTTTCTTTGCTGCGTTCTTCAGAATTTCAGTATTAGTTACTAAAAGATCATCCCCAGTTATCAAGACGCTTGGAAACTTTTTCGTTAAGATGGCCATATCTTCAAAGGCCTCCTCATGAACTGCATCTTCAGCATACGCTAATTTGTATTTACTTATTATTTCAGAAGCAAAATCGATTTGCTCTTCTGACGTATTCTCAAAGCCTGCCCTGTCATAGACATATTTCTTTTTATTCTCATTCCACTGTGTAGTTGAAGCAAAATCTACTCCTAGCGAAACCTCTTTTCCTAATGTAAATCCTAATTGTTCGCAGGCTCTTGCAGATATTTCCAATGCCTCTTCATTATTGAGTTTTGGGGCCCAGCCACCCTCGTCCCCCCTTCCATTTGTGAATTTCGGTTCTTTTTTTGCTAGTATCTTCCCAAGTTCTTTGTGTACTGAAAAATTAACTTCAATGGAATCTCTTATGGTCTTTGAACCCGTAGCACAAACTAATATTTCTTGAATATCTGGAGTTCCAGGACCTGCATGAGCCCCGCCACCTAAAATATTGCCCAGAGGAAATGGAAATCTAAGATCAGAATCTTTGGTTAATAATTTAAACATTGGAATTCCCTCTGATTTTGCTGCAGACTCTGTTGATGCTATAGTTAGGGAGAATGCAATTGAGCCACCAATTTTTGAATAATTAGAAGTTGAATCTATTTCTCTCAGTGTTTCATGAATGGATTTTAAATCAGAAGGATCAAGCCCGATAAATTTTTTTTCGTTTGCTTTTAAGATCTCAAGACCTTTCTCAGGTCTATTATCTGGAAAACTTATTGCTTCATGTTTTCCTACGCTTGCACCGGATGGTGCACAAACCCTTCCAATATGTCCATTATCTGTGATTACATCTATTTCGATTGTTTTACATCCTCTGCTGTTGTAGAGTAATCTCCCCTTTATTGACGCAACCCGTGCCATTCTACTCTAGCTCGGATTGAACTTCTTGCTCCCTTCTCCTTATTGCTTCATAAAATGGAATAACTTGATGAATCGTTTCCACTGATGTTAACATCATAGTTCTACAACAATATCGTTTTAATCCCAAGGAATTTAGGATCTTTGCTGGGTCCTCGCCGCTTTTTACACGATTTTGGTATTCCTTGAATTTATCTGCAATTAAATTTCCACAAGTAAAACATCTGACAGGAATTAGCACATTTTAAAAAAGTAATCAAGGCTTATAAAAACCATACATGGGTATTGCATCTGCGGGAGTCGCCCAGCCTGGTCAAAGGCGCTAGCTTGAGGGGCTAGTATCTTAGGATTTCGAGGGTTCAAATCCCTTCTCCCGCACTTGATAATTGTATTTTGGTAAAGCCCTTATTTGACATAAATTTTTGAAACCATATGGAAATTACAGTCAAACAAATGATGCAAATTGAGGAAAATGGCCATCAGATGGGATTTCTTCGAAAACTGATGATGGAGAATGCTGGGGCATCAACAGCAAGATATCTACTTGAGAAATACACGAACTTGCAGGAAAAGAAAGTCACGGTATTTGCAGGATTAGGTAACAATGGGGGAGATTCATTTGTGGTAGCCAGGCATCTCGCAGGATTTGGGTGCAAACCAGATGTTGTCTTACTGGGAAATCCAGATAAAATAAAAACTGACGAGTCTATCTCCAATTGGAAAATTCTAGAAAAAATGGATTCAGTAAATCTTATGGTTACCTCTGATCCAACTTTGATTCTCTTTAATGCTGATATAATTGTTGACGGTATTCTGGGGACTGGAATTTCAGGTAAAATAAAGGAACCTTATGCTACTGCAATAGATTTGATAAATAAATCTAGCGCCTTCAAACTGGCGGTCGACGTACCTTCTGGATTGAATCCTGATTCCGGTTCTGTGATAGATAAATGTGTAAAAGCAGATGTGACAGTTACGTATCATAAAATGAAGATTGGAATGCCAAAGAGAGTAGACATGTGCGGAAAAATAATAGTTGAAAAAATAGGAATTCCGCCCGAGGCCGAAGTGGGGGTATTATGAAAGTTTATCAACTTGAAGTAGGAAGTATGCAAAATTTTACTTACATACTTGAGGATGAACAAACAAGCGAGGCTGTAATTCTTGATCCTTCATGGGATCTTGATCTGATAGTAGAGATAATCGAGAAGAACGGTCTACAAGTAAAATACATCATAAACACTCATCATCATTTTGATCATACTATAGGTAATGATGCCATGGTGAGAAAGACTGGAGCTAAGATCTTACAGCATGCATCTTCAACTCTAGAAAACGATATGACAGTATCTGAAGGTGACAAAATTAGATTTGGAAATTCGGAACTTGTTGTTATTCATACCCCCGGACATTCAAAAGACAGCATGTGTCTTGTTGGAGATGGAAGGATCTTCTCAGGTGATACGTTATTTGTGGGAAACTGTGGTAGGATTGATCTTCCAGGAGGCAGTGCTAGAGAGCTTTATCACAGCTTATTTGATGTAATTTCCAAGATGGATGAGAACCTGACTCTTTATCCAGGTCACAACTATGGCAGTTCACCCACATCTACAATAGGAAGAGAAAAGAAAACCAATTTTGTGCTCCAACCTAGAACAGAAAAAGAATTTTTAGAATTTATGAGCAGTGATTAATTTTTGCAAGATATAGAGATACTAGGAAACAAAAAAGAAGGCTTAGATTTTATTGATAAGACAAAGCAAAAGCGATTTGCTTTTTCTTTAGTGATATCATATACTGCAACCTCAGAAATTCAAGGTATTACAATTGCTGGTGAACATCCAGACCTAATAAAATATACTGGACCAGCAGACGCTGAGTTCATCCACTATGGATATTGTAAAAGCATATCTGTCATACCTATGACCCCTGATGGCAAACCCACACCAGCTCTTCTGACAAAAACAGCTTTAGAAGCAGCAAGCATACCAAGCATAGTAATTAATGCCGGAAGTAAGATTGCTCCAAAACTTCCATTCATAGACATGAATTTAAAATATGGAAAAAATATCTCAAGCGAAGCTGCATTAAGTCAAGAAGAGGTAAGAAAAGCAGTAGAATATGGAAGAATAATTGGTAGATTTCTTGGTGCTTCAACTGACTGTTTAGTAATTGGGGAAAGTATTCCGGGAGGAACTACAACAGCTCTTGGAGTGCTCGAAGGACTTGGTCTAAAAGCACTGGTAAGCAGCAGCATGCCTGATAATCCAATGCATCTCAAGACTCAAGTTGTAAAAAATGCACTAAAAAGAGTGCAATCAAATGATCCTTTTGACATTGTTGCAGAGATTGGTGATCCAATGATACCTACAGTTGCTGGAATACTTAGTACCTCATCTGAAATCACAAAGGTGCTATTGGCGGGTGGTACACAGATGGCGGCAGTCTTATGTTTTGCAAAAAGTATGGATTTTGGAGGTAAAAACACTGCTATAGGCACCACCTCATATGTTGCAGATGACAAGTCAGCAAATTTAGCTGAAACGGTTGGCCAAATATTTGATATGCCAATACTAGTTGCCAAACTTAGACTTGGCCAATCCAGCATTCCAGGTCTTCGTTCTTATGCTGAAGGATTTGTTAAAGAAGGAGCAGGTGCAGGAGGAGCTTCTATAGCATGTATGTTAAAAACTGGAATGGATGCAGAAAAATTACTTGCCCTCACAGAAAAAGAGTACAAAAAAATCACTTAACTGTCACAGATTTTGCCAAGTTTCTTGGATAATCAGGATCCGTATCTTTTTCAACCGCTGCATAATAAGCCAAAAGTTGGACAGGTACTATTTCCACTAACGGATACATGGATTCATCCATCTGTGGTATCTCTACCCAGTAATCATAAACGTCGCTAGGCTTGTCTGAAATTCCGATGACCTTTGCACCCCTGGCCTTTATTTCGCGGGCACTAGTTAACGTATCAGAATAGGTAGAATCACTTGGATTGATCATAATGACATATGTATTAGAATCCATTAATGCAAGTGGACCATGTTTTAGCTCTCCTCCTGGAAGACCCTCTGCATGTATGTACGTGAGTTCCTTTAACTTTAGCGAAGCTTCTGACGCTATAGGATAATGGATTCCCCTTCCAAGTATGTATATGTCAGATACATCCTTGATCTTTTTTGCTATCTCCTTAATCTTAGAATCATCAGAAAGAATCTTTTTGATTGCTTCTGATGCATTGGTAAAGTCCATGCCAGCACTACCATTGCATATCTTATCGGTCATTTTGTATAGTATTGCAAGTTGTGCAGTGAAACTCTTTGTGGCAGCCACTCCTATTTCAGGACCACAACCTAGTCCTATGGATATAGACGATAAATGAACTAGGGATGATGTCATTATGTTTACAATTGAAATAATTTTGGTGCCTGCTTTCTTTGCAATATTTACAGCCTCCAACACATCTGCACTTTCACCACTCTGAGACAATGCTATCAAGATGGACTGTTGCTCGAAAATATCAGGAGAAAAGTGTGCCTCGCTTGATATTATTGGTTCTATCTTGATCTTTGCATATTTTGAAAAAAGGAATTTGGCTACAAGTGCAGCATTGTAGCTTGTTCCGCTGCCAGTTATGTAAAGTGTTTTTGCATGTCGGACAAAATCAGTTGCTAATTCCAGTTCAAGTTTTGTATTATTTCCGGCATTTAGTATCGTAGCAGGTTGTTCTGATATTTCCTTGAGAGTAAAATGTGCATATTCTCCCTTGTATACATCGGCAAATTCCTTTGACACCTTGGTTATTTGATGTTGTACAGGATTTGTGTCAAAATCGAAAATCTGAATTCCAGACGCGTTGATAATTACAAATTCCCTGTTATCCAAATAAATAACCTCATCCGTGTTCTCCACAAATCCTAAAACATCACTAGAAACAAAGTATCCTTCTTTTCCAATTCCTATTATGAGAGGTTCATGAAATCTTGCTGCAGATAATGTTCCATCTTCAAAAACAGCGACAAAAGCATAACTTCCCTTAAGATCAGAAACAGTATGAACCATTGACTGCTTTATGTCTCTTGTTTTATCATAATGGTATTGAAGAAGATTTGCAATTACCTCACTATCTGTCTGACTTTTGAATGCATAACCCTTCTCTTGAAGTTCTCTCTTTAATTCCTCGTGGTTTTCTATTATTCCATTGTGAACAATAGCTATCTCTCCAGTACTAGATGGATGGGGGTGAGCATTTGTATCAGTAACCATGCCATGCGTGGCCCATCTTGTATGTCCTATTCCGACAGTTCCAGAAAGTTCGTCAAGTCTTACTGCCCTATTTACTTCAATTACTTTTCCTACCCCTTTTCTTACTAGAATGTGATCATTAGAAAATGTGGCAACGCCGACGCTGTCATAGCCACGATACTCCATCCTCTTTAGGCCCTTGACTATTATCGGTGCAGCTTGGTTGAGGCCCAGATATCCTATGATTGAACACATATCGCTATTCTATGTCACTTCTGGATAAATAATAATTGTGTATGTTTTACTCGGTTAGTTGTTCACTTTTTACTTCTTCAATGGGCTTTTGCTTGACTTTGCCCAAGTCTACCTCAGGTGATAGACTCACCCGATTTTCTTCTTCTACAGTAACAGTATATGATGGGATGTTTATTGTCCTCTCTCCTATCATAACATGTCCATGTACGACGGCTTGTCTTGCAAGGTAAGGACTTTTGATATTGGCTTTTTTCTGAATTACTGTTTGTAATCTGCGCGATAGTAAATCAGTTACTTTCAGATTCAAAACATCATCTAGGGTGGAATCTTCTTTTACTAATCCTATCCGTGTCAACGATCTCATTAGGATTGGCTCTTTATTGCTTCTTACCTCTTGTGTTAAAGCCAAAAGAGATCTTGCTTGATTTCTTATTCTGGAAAGTTCTGTGTGTGCTTTCCAAAGTTCTCTCTTGTTCTTGAGCCCATAAGTGCCAAGAACATACAGTTCTTCACTCAATAGATCGTAATTTAGAGGTCGTTTTGGTTTTCTCCACATTTTGCGAGAATTCTTTGGATGATCTCCCACCTATCTCACCTATTTGGCCTTCTTTTCCGCAGCTGGTTTTGCAGCAGGCTTTACATCCTTTGTAGGAGCTGTTGCCCCTTTTGTAGCAGCTGCAGGAGCTGCTGCGCCTTTCTCGGTTGTAGCAGCTGCAGGAGCTGCTGCGGCACCAGCTGCAGGAGCTGCTGCCCCTTCAACCGGTGCACCAGCTGGTAACACCTTTCCGCCTTTGCGAACTCCTACCGCGCCACCTTTTCTGCCAGTTGTGCGAGTTCTTTGTCCTCTTACCTTTAATCCATAAGTGTGACGAAATCCTCTCCAGCTATTCATTCCCTTTTCTCTTTCAACATCATTTCTCACATTGAAATCTATGTCAGAAGTAATCAGATGTAAATTGTTACCTGAATCCATGTCTTTTCTTCTGTTAAGGAACCATGGTGGAATATTAGCTGATGATGGATTTCTCATTGCTTTTTCTATCTCTTCAACTTGAGACTCGCTGAGAAAACCTACGTTACTATTGGGATTTATTTTTAATATATCTAAGATAGATTTTGCAAAATTGTAACCTATTCCTTTTACTTGACTTATGCCTATTATAGTCTTTTTAGCACCAGGTATATCTTTACCCGCAATCCTGACAATGTGTCTAAATTCTTGTGAAGACAAGTATTGGAAAATCTCCTCTATCCCCGATAAAAACCATGCTAAAATAATAATACTTTAAATCAGAATTCTGCGGTACTTAGCGTATTGACGCAGGATCTTGAAAATCTTATTAATCGAAGTTACAACTCGGAGCCAAAATATACTGAAGTAATGGCAGGCGTTCCTGAGGATTACAAACAGGTCAAGACATTAGGAGATCTCTTGCAAATTAATTACAAAATAGTAAGTGCTAAAGAACAACTACGAAGGAACTTGATTTCGAAGATCAAGACAAATAATATCAAGTATCCAGGCATCATAGGATTTGACAATGACGTCATTCCATCCCTTGATCGTGCAATACTGTCATGCCATGATGTAATATTGGTCGGCCAAATTGGCCAGGCCAAAACAAGGATTGCACAAACAATCGCGGAAAACTTACTTTCACCAATGCCTGTGATAAGAGGAAGCATCACAAATGATTGTCCGATGGATCTACCATCTCATGAATTACTTTGTTTACTACAAGATAGGGAAAACACCATGCCAAGTCCTAGGTTTTATGTAGATTCTAACAGCATGGAAAAGATTCGTAATGATAAACTTGAAACACCAATAGAATGGCTATGGGGGAAAGACAGATTCAAATATGTTCTTGCAACACCTGACATTTCTGTAAAAGATCTAGTGGGACAGATTGATGCAATAAAAATAACAAAAAAAGGAACAGAAATGTATGAGATTGAATCTTATTCTCCTGGACAACTAATGCAGGCAAAACATGGTTTATTCTGCATTGATGAACTTCCAGTACTTGATACCCGAAAGCAAGTTTCTCTTCTTTCAGTATTACAAGAAGGACGATTTACTACAGGTGCGTATCCAGTAATTTTTGAACCAAAAACTGCATTTTTTGCCACTGCAAATCCAATAGATTACACGCACGCCGGTAAAATAATCGAGCCTCTCTATGACAGATTAAAGAGTCACATACGTACACATTATCCAAAAACATTGGATCATGAAATGCTCATTATTGCTCAAGAATCTAAGGTGCCCAAATCATTCATTCCTGTCTTTATGCTCAAAGTGTTGGCAAGAGTAGCACAAAATGCGCGTTCAAGTCATGAAATTAATCAGGATAAAGGTGTTAGTGTGAGAATGGGTGTTCACAGTCTTGAGCTATTGGTTGGTGAGGCGGAAAGAACCAGATCCTTATCTCATAATATATTGCCAGTGCCTAGGCCAAGTGATGTCTTTTGTATGGAGCAATGTGCCAAATTCGAACTTGCTGAATTAGATGACACTGCAGAAAATCGCCAAAAAACATTGAAGCATTTGATCGACACTGCAGTAAAGGATACCTCGCTTGAATATCTCAATGATGTTGAACAAAGTATTTTTGAAACAATTAAAATGGAATTTGTAGGTAAAACATTTGTAGTTTCCCAAGCAATTCTAGGCTCTAATAGTCTAGAAACTTCCTATGAAAATCAACTCAAAAATTTTAAATCTCTATCAGTCTTGGTGGATAAAATTTACCAAAACACATTATCTGAACAAAGCGAATTTGTAAATCATGCCAAAAAACACAACGTGAACCAAGATTCTCTAGTGTTTTCTGAAGTTATACGTCATGAGCTTAGATCTGCAATTTTGGAATTAGTACTAGACGGGCTTTGCTATGTGGAACCTAAAATTTTGGATAAAAAAGAAGGCATATACATTGCAGCATAACATGGTAAACTTCCTCTATTTCCTAAATGAAAAGAAAAATTCGAAAAGCTCTGATTCAGATGTATCAAACGAACAGCTCAGGAAAATTCTAAAGACAATGGCAAAACAGGTGATAAAAGAGAATGCGTCTTCTGTACAAGATTTGGAGAGAATACTTCAGGGAATTACGCAGGAACAGTCATCACAATCTGAAATGGATGAAGAATCTAAAAATGAGCTAGACATTCATGGTAACAATGAACCAATAACAAAATACCTCCAGAAAAAAGGTTACCTAAAAGATGATAAAAGATGGCTTACCAACAAAGGATTTTTTGAAATTGGTCAGAGAATGCTTGAGGATATAATAAAAGCAATAAACGAAGGAGGATTTGGACTTCATGAAACAAAAAACATGGGATCTGGTAGTACAATATTGGATACTACAAAAAAACTTGAGATAGGGGATGATATCAAAAATCTAGACATACCAAAGACGATATTGAATTCTGTACAAAGATCCAAGCGTAAACGATTAACAGTGGGACTGCCAATTCAATTAGAGTTTGAAGACTTTGAAAAATTTGAAACAAGAGAAGAAGTAAAGGTTGCAGTTGTCTACTGCATTGATCTGAGCTCCACAATGAAATACTCTCTTGGTTCTGGTGAAGGAAGTAGGATAGAAGCTGCAAAGAAAGCTCTATGGGCGTTGTATGTCTTAAATAAAAAATTCTTTCCAAATGACTCTATCTACGTTGTAGGCTTTGGTTCTTTGGCGTCAGAAATCAAACAGCGTGATATACCATACCTTAAGACTTTTGACGCAAATGATAATTTTTTACACTATACAAATTACCAAGCCGCGTTTCGACTCGCTCTGAAGATTCTAAAAAAAGATGGCTCCCACAATAAACGTATAGTCATGATTACCGATGGTCAACCATCTGCGTGTTTTGTAGACGACGAATCTCAAAAAAATGCAATCTTGTCGGATAAACCATACTCGCATTTCTACAAACCAGATGATGTAACTCTTACCAAAATGAAAAATGAGAGAGAAATAAAACTAGATGTTGGAAATGAAATGGTATACCTTTGTTATAGATACAAGCAAGTTGATTCTGCTATTGATGCTAAAACATTACAGGAGGCAAAAAAATGTAAGCGTGAGGGAATTGAGATTGATACAATCATGGTAAGTGAAGAGGAAGAGCTACTAAGCTATGTTGAAAATCTAGAAAAGCACCTAAAAGGAAGGGCTTACTACATTAATCCTGAAAAAATTGATAAAATTCTAATAAGCGATTTCATTTCAAACAAGAAAAGGATACTTGGCTCAAAACATGGTTAGTAAATATGAACGAAGATTTTGATAAACGACAAATGATGGACAGACTTGTAGATCCTGACGTTTCCGTAATTTTATCTGAACTAGAGAATGGTGAAAAGAATTCAACCTATCTTGCTGAAAAATTACAAATATCAGAAAATGAGATAAAATCCCGACTGTCATATGTTACTAAACATGGATTTGTTATTGTGCGACAGGATGGAAAAAATACAAATTTTAGCGTAGATAGGGATAAACTCAATAAAATCATGGAAACAGATGAAAACTTTGCTAGTGTGGTTGATGGATTGACCAATCTAGACCAATTCCTTAATTAGATCATAATTGATTATTTCTTCTTGCACTGTGTGTCTTGGCACCTAAAATCTTATAATGTGATATTCCAGCGTCATTCTTCATCGGTTCGTATTTCTTTTTTGTTCTTTTTATTCACTCTGCATACCCTTTTTTGTCTCGGTTGTAATTACCTCGATTTTTTATAAAATACATCATGCCTATAGCAAGGCCACTTAGACCGACTATCAAAATTATGATGCTTAATACATCAAGCAAGGTTGCACCTTGCGGATAATACCCAATAATCCCAAGCACTTGCACATCTGTCTGGACCATGTTATGTATCTTCAATTCATAGTTACCTGATGAAGAGATTGTAAAATTTTCCTGAACTGGGCTTTTTGTCATTGATTTTGTAGTGATGACGTTTCCGTTAGGATCAATAATGCTGATACCGAGATTATCACCATCTTTAAAATCTGATATCTGAACTGAATAAACTCCATCTTTACTCTTTATCGGGTCTAAACTCTTGCTAACATTCATCGATGAACCTGCGGTTAGACTTTGCTGTACGCTAGCCAGACTGCCCATTTCAGATTCAGTTTGGAGAAATGAAATCCCTATGCCACTTATTACAAGGATTCCGCTAATTATCAGGATAGTCTTTGGGCTTGCCATGTTTGGGCTCCACCAGGCCCTTAGTTAAAACTTAGCTGTTTCTTAATTTCACGATTTATTTTAAAAGCCATTATAATATGTATGAATTATTAGACAAGGTTAATTCCAAGAATGGTCTCACTGTGTTATATTGTTGTACAAAACATGGGCTCTTGTCTTGGTTGTACTGATTGTCTTTCCATCCATGTTATCATATGATGTGAAAGGATACTCAGATCATCCAAATCTATTCGTATCTGCAGAAAATAGCGTTTTTCAAAATCATTTCTCTGGTGCAATGGTAGTTGAAGTAATAGTCAAAGGAGATAATATACAATTGAATCAAGTTCAAGGAGAACCGAATGTAAATGTAAATGGGAGACAACTTCGTATGGTTCAAGGATCAGATGGCTATTGGTATGCATTTTTTGCTAATGTCGATGCAGCTAAACATGCAGATCAAATAGCATTGGGTGGTACACCGGGACAAAATCTAGACTTTGGAGTGTTCTGCTCAGGCTCTACTCCTTCATCTGTACTGGGGGTTGACTTTTCACAAACTGATGGCATTGCAATTCCAGACTCTAGTGGTCTTTCAGGCACCACTAAAGGACTTGCATCATTTAACTCATGTAGTGGTACTCCGCAACCACCATCTGTAAATCAGAATAATGTAGTTAGAAATCCTCCTTCTTTGAATACAAACCCCAATGTAAGTGCAGGCCAAATTGGAATTAATCCAAACATATGGCCAGTCATTCAACTTTTCTCATTTAGTAATGATGTTAATGTAGAATACGATGCTGCCACAGGAACGCAAAGTGTTGATCTTACGTACTTTGAAATTCCAAATATTTCAATAACCCTTGATAGAAATGCATATTCAGCAGGCTCTGAAGTTTTTGCAACAATAAATGATATTCAATTAGATGAGGATCCAACTGCAATAGATTCGTGGACATTTAATGTCAATAATCCTACAGCAACTTTCTATCAAGCATTTTCAGAATCTGGGGCAAGTGATATCTCTGGACTTGTAAATCTTGTACCATACCTTAGTAGCTTAGGTTTTCAGAACAACGGAAAGGTAGGAATGAATCTTGGTAGTGTTGTTAACCTGAAGACAAATGGTCTTCAAACCAGTTCATCAATAACTGCAAATGGGGTAACTTACAACCAATTAGTAACATTTGTAGAAACTGGCCCAAACACTGGAGTTTTTGAGAGTGATTACAATAGCATTTCTACAATTGGCATTTTGCAGAACGCTCCTAGAGGACAATCAGGCAGTATAGAATATGATCAACAATCAACATCTATAGTTTCTGGCATCATACCTACAGCTGGTCTTACTCTTGGTTCTGGTCAAAGTCAATTTGGCCCAGGACAAAAGCAAACCATTACGCTGTCTGATAGTAACCAGGTTTTAAACTCAGGAATTATTGAGAATCTTGATGACTATAGAAGCTCAGCTGTAATTCCCACATTAAAGATTGGAAGCCCAGTAACATTGATTGGTGCTTCCAATGTGAATTTTTATCCGAATCCAAACAGTCTTTCAAATCCCATCTCTATTTCTTCTAGTGTTCCTGACGCAAACTCTGCCAGATTAATGGTAGACGCCAGATCTACACCTTCTACTAATTTTTATGAGATTACCTTGAATCTTGGAATCACTACTGCTACTCTAAAAAATTTGTTCGTAGATGTCAGCCAGCCTAATTCTGGCGGAACAAACTGGGTTAATTATGATTTAAGGTCGTTTCAACAACAGCTAGGAATTAATTCCTTCTCAGATACTAGCATGACTCTTCATTTTGGTAGTGCATCCAGTAGTTCATCTGTTCAAATCCTTTCACCTGGCGCCATTTCTTCTGGAAATGGTCTTGTTCAAATAAGCGATTCCGTGGTATCTTCAATCGAATCTCAATCTCCATCGTCTCCAGTGTATCTAGAAATTAATTTTGGTAGTTCAGGCGGCAGTGTTTCGCATGAAACTGATAAGCAACCAATCGTTTTTGATCTATTTTCCTTTGGTATGAAAAACGGTCAAACAGTGAACAATGCTGTATATCGTGCTGAACTTCAAGAAACAGCTGCCGGCTCAGGTATTTTTACTGGTACAATTTCATATGTAGTAGTAAACCAATTAAATCAATTTGATCCAAATTTGATAAAAAGCCTACAGACATTTGGTAGCAATATCGTATTTCTTGTAAGTGGTCAAATGGTAGATCAAAATGGAATCAACTTTTCTATTTTAGGTTCTTCATCGGCTGACCAACAAACTACTGTTACCTCAAAAAATAATCTTCCAACACATACGGGTGTGGTGACGCTTGATTCGGCAAATTATAGAATAGGCTCGCCAGTCACAATAACATTATACGATCCAGATCTTGTGTCTGATGGTAGTACTATCCAATCGTTTACAACTGTAAGCGATCCAAATTCTCCTGCAGTGGATACGGTAGGAGATGCCAGTGGAAATATACTCCTTGAGGTATGGATAAAGGGCTTTAGATTTCATCAATGTACAATAAATGGAGTATTTCATGGGGGACTTGCTGCTTCAGGCTTTACACTTACTGAAACTGCTCCCAGTTCGGGAATATTCAAAGGAGTGTTCAAGATGCCATCTTGGATATGTAGCGAAGATGGAACTGCCTTGATATCGCCTGTTGGAGGATCAGTACAAGCTTGGTACCATGATTATATGGATGCTCTAGGTAGATCTGTCATAATAGGTTCAACAGTTGCTTCGTCTTCACAAACATATTCACCATCATCCACTCAGACATCCAAACCATCCGCTCAAACGTATCAATCTAGTGTTCCTCAAGAAGCATATCTTCCAAAAATTAGCCAAGCTGGACAAATTAGCGACATAAACGGACTTCCTCTGTTACAAAGTCCTAAGGTTGGTCAGACGATAACTTTCAAGGATATTATTTCAAATGGCGATTACCAAAATGGTCAGAAAATTTCATACATTGTTCAAGTAAAAAACAATCAAGGCAAAGTTGTGTACTTGAAATGGATTAATGACACGATAAATCCATCAAATGAAGTAAATGAACAAATTCAATGGACCACCACTATTCCAGGAAAATATTCTGCTGAAGTATATGTATGGGATGGAATGGATTCTCTAATTCCCCTAACTGAGAAAAATGGATACCAATTCCAAGTTTTGCCTCAATAGATCTAGAAATTGTACTTGTTCTTGTAGGGGGAAACAGCACGTAGCTCTTGTACCACTTTCTTTAGTATTTCCACCGTCTCATCTATCTCTTCTTTAGTATTAGTAATTCCTACAGTCAAACGTAGCGATCCAGTTATCTGTTCACGTGAAAAGCCCATTGCCCTAAGTACATGTGACGCTTTCTGTACTCGTACAGAGCATGCCGAGCCTGTAGAAGCGGCAATTCTATTTTCATCAAGCTTAATGATGAGATCCTCACCATTTACGCCAAGAAATGTAAAGTGAGCATTATTGGGAATTCTTTTTTCAGAATGTCCATTAAGATTGGTCCCTGATATTTCGGATAGAGTCTTTGTGATCAGTTGAGAAGTGAGGTCCTTGAAATAAGATGTGTTTTGGCACATGTTATCTTTTGCTAACTTGCAAGCCATGCCAAAACCTGCTATGCTTGCAACATTTTCGGTTCCTGATCTTAATCCATTTTCTTGCCCTCCGCCTAGTATGAGGGGTGATATTGTGATTCCTTTTCTAATATATAGCGCACCTACTCCTTTAGGACCGTTTA
The DNA here is from genome assembly GCA_050749405.1 of Nitrosotalea sp. Lineage (GTDB taxonomy): Archaea > Thermoproteota > Nitrososphaeria > Nitrososphaerales > Nitrosopumilaceae > Nitrosotalea. The sequence continues at coordinate 220,000 of JBOGRD010000001.1, read as the reverse complement.
TTTTATGTGAAGAGATGGAAAGCAAATCAACTCCTAATTCTTTGACATCAATTGGAACTTTGCCTACAGCTTGAACAGCATCTGTGTGGAAAATTATGTTATTGTCATGTGCTATCCCAGCAATTTCTTTTATTGGTTGAATGGTTCCAACTTCATTATTTGCAAACATTATTGTAATAAGGCATGTATCTTGCGAGATTTCTTTTCTAACGTCATCTACATTTACAAGGCCATGTCTATCAACTGGAAGATATGATACTCTGCATCCTTCTCTCTCACGACGTTTACAGGGCTCAAGTATTGCATCATGTTCGATAGAAGATGTTATGATGTGTTTACCTTTACTCTGGAAAACTATGCCATAAATTGCAGTGTTGTTTGATTCAGTACCTCCAGATGTCAAAAGAATTTCTTTGCTATCGGCATTGATCAAATCAGCTATTCTCTTTCTGGCATTTTGGATTGCTACGTTGGCAGCCCTACCAAACTTATGTATGGAAGACGGATTTCCATATTGTTCTTTAAAGTAGGGAATCATCTCATCTACTACTTTTTGATGAACAGAAGTAGACGCCGCATTATCTAGATAGATCAATCTACTATCACATTGAGTTTGCCGGGCCTATATCCATCCCGGTCTATCAATATGGATTCAAACCCGACTTCTTTGAGACACTCGTTTAATATTGAAACCTTTTGCAAATCTGAAAGCAGATGAATCTCATTCTGTCCCACCTCTATTCTTGCTTCTTTACCTAAATCACGCACTCTTACCTGTTTTACTCCAAAAAGTTGTTTGATCATGTTTTCGCTTTTTTCAATCCGTATTAATTTTTCTGCGGTAACTCTGTGACCCCAGGGAATGCGAGATGCAAGACATGAATTTGAAGGCTTGTCATAAACTGAAAGTCCTGCTTCTCTTGAAACCTTTCTTATCTCTGTTTTTGTAAATCCTATTTCCACAAGTGGGCTTTGAACCCCACTTTCTCGCAATGCAGCTATGCCAGGCCGATATTCTCCGAGGTCATCTAGGTTGGTACCATCAACTATTATACCAGCTCCTTCATTCTTGGCTATTTCTGTCAAATGTGTTGCTAGTTGTGTTCTACAATGAAAACATCGACTCTTATCATTTTTAACAAAGTCTGGATTATCAAGCTCATTGTATTCTATTATGATGTGTCTTATTCCTATCTCAGAGCAAATCTTCCTTGCTGATTCTAATTCCTCCTGTGAAAGAGTTTTGTAATCTGCAGTAACAGCTACTGAGAGATCTCCAAGTGATTTGTATGAGGCATAGGCTACAAGTGCACTATCAACGCCGCCAGACAGAGCTACCAAAATCTTCCCTTTCCCATCAAACCACTTGATTAACTGTTCTAATTTGTTCATTTTAGGTGAAGCTTTTGTTTTACTTCGGTAGTAATCAACGCATTTGCCTCACTAAAGGTAATGCCTAACGATTCCGAGACTGACTTTATATTGTCTGCTTCTACTTTGAAGTGTTTTGTTACACTGTCATCATTTTTCACTACCTTGCATTGCACTGTAAAGTTTCTTCCCAAAATTGTAATTGGAACTGAGACGATAATTCTTGGAATGATGCGACGATTTGAGGTCATGATTCTAACTCCTAGCGTACCAGTTTCGGAGGTAATGGTACTAATCATATCGTTTAGATTTGAGGAATCGCATATGACAGAAACGAGATGAGTTGGCCTACTTTTTTTTGTAATAGCTGGTGCGACGGTAACATCTTTTGCCCCCATGGCAATTAATTTGTCAATCATTTGTCCTATTACTTCTCCTGAAACATCGTCAATGTTTGTTTCAATAACTTGAACCGCATCCTGTTCAAATTGATATGTCAATTCTCCTCTGACAATTTTTAAGACATTTGAAAACCCCTCAAAATTCTTGCTGCCTGCACCATATCCAATTGATTTAATCTTCATAGATGGATAAAATTCAGAACATTGGCTTGCAAGGTTTACCAGTAAACTTGCGCCGGTAGGAGTAGTGAGCTCTTCTCTTGTACCGCCTCCAGTCATTATTATGTCAGAACCGCGAAATATCTCTAGGATTGCACTTGCAGGATTTGACGTAATCCCATGTGAAAAGCTCAGAGTTCCACCGCCAACAGCAACTGGAGTAGAAATGACCTCATCAGAAAAAAATTTTAAATCATCAAGAGCTATTGCAGAACCAATAATATCAATAACAGTATCTATACTCGATGCTTCATGAAAATGAACTGATTCTAGTGGTTCCCCATGGATCTTGGACTCGGCTCTGATTAAAGACTTGATGCTTTCCTTTGCAAAGACCTTGGCTCTGTCTGATAGTTCTATTTTATCAGATGTTTGTAATATGCAGTCTTGAATCTCGATCCCCTTTCTTTCATGAGGTTCTTCCTTTATGTCTAAAACCAATCTGGTCGCCTCAATTCCATGTTTTGTTGTCTTTTCGAAGTTGATATTCTGAATCTTCGAACCTGAAAGATAACTTTCAGATGTGTATACACCTTCAATTATTTTGGATTTATTAGCGCCTATGTTTACAAGAGCAGAAAGTAACATGTCTCCCGAAATACCTGCTACTTGGGCATCAATTACAAGAGCCATGATTCTGTAAGCAGATCTGAATGCATATAAATTGTAATTCTATGTAAAAATTAGAACCTGTCCTTGACACTGATTTTACCTGGAATAATAGTGAAGTTTAATTAGTGAATTAAATTGACGCCTGATTATGATTACAATTGTTGGCTCAGGTAAAGTGGGAGGAGCAGCTGCACTTTTTACTGCATTAAGAAAAGTAACAGATGAAATTCTTCTACTAGATGTTGTACAGGGACTTCCACAGGGAGAAGCAATGGATCTTAATCATATGTTATCGGAAAAGGGAATAGATGTAAACATCCGAGGCTCAAATGATTATTCTGAAATGAAAGGATCAGACATTGTGGTTGTTGTAGCTGGATCAGGACGAAAACCAGGTATGACAAGAATGGATCTATTGAAAATTAACGCATCAATTGTAAAAGGAGTAGTAGAAAACATAAAGAAATTTGCAAAAGATGCAATGATAATTCCTGTGACTAACCCCTTAGATCCTATGGCATATCTTACATACAAAGTTTCAGGGTTTCAAAAAAACCGAATATTTGGTATGGGTAACATGCTTGATCTATCTAGATTTATACAATTCATTCACGAGTCAACAAGTTATTCTCGTAATTCAATTCGTGCCTTGGTAATAGGCGAGCACGGGGAAAATATGCTGCCTCTCCCAAGATATTCTACAGTAGCAGGTATTCCTCTGACTTCTATGTTGCCAAAACAAAAAACTGATGAAATTATACAAAGTACAAGACAAGTTGCAGCCAAAGTGATTGAACTCAAAGGAGCAACAGTTCATGCACCAGGAAATGCAATCTCTGCCATTATTGAGGCTGTAATGGGAGACACAAGGCAAGTTATACCAGTATCTACGTATCTTGATGGTGAGTATGGGTATTCGGATGTTTCAATTGGAGTGCCAGCAGTATTAGGCAAGAATGGAGTTGAAAAAATCATAGAATTAGATCTGGATTCAAATGAAAAAGAATGGTTCAAGAAAGGGGTAGAAAGCGTCAAGACTGCCATTTCTGGTCTTGAACTCTGATTAAATTTTTTAACTCGTAACAGTTAGGTATACTGTTGGAGCTCATAGAAATACTGAGATCACTTGAATTGGGAAAGATTAATGCAGCCAAGGCTAAAAAATTGCTTTCTCTTTATTCTATAGAAAAAATAGAAGATTTTGCTAAATTTGATGTAGGAAGAAAAATTAGAAGAGGAATCCCAGAGGTAATATTTGCTGAAAAAAAACAACTGCCAGATTTAAAAAAAATCATTCTGGCCGCAATGTCTAGATCAGACTGTGTTCTGGCCTCAAGGATTAACAAACTTTACTACAAAAGTATCACTTCTTTTTCTAGGAAACACAAACTCAAGATCAAGACAGGAAGAAACACCACATCAATTTTGTTCTTTAAGAAGATGTCATCTTCAGGTGGTAAAGTGGGCATATTGACTGCTGGCACATCTGATATTGGTGTTGCGGAAGAAGCTAGGTTGATGTGCGAAGCAATGGGCTGTACATGCATTACCAGCTACGATGTAGGCATAGCAGGATTACATAGGATCTTTCCAATAATTAAGAAAATGATCCATGGCGAGGTAGATGTAATCATTGTAGTAGCAGGAATGGAGGGGGCACTTGCATCCGTTGTTTCATCTTTAGTGGATATTCCAGTGATTGGGGTTCCTTCATCAGTAGGATATGGATATGGAGCGAAAGGTGTTGCCGCACTTGCTTCAATGTTGCAGAGTTGTACCATGGGACTTTCAGTTGTAAATATAGATAATGGAATAGGTGCTGGAGCTTTTGCGGCAAATGTGGCAAACAGAGTTGCTGTGAATAGAACTAGGCCTTAATTATTCCGATATGGCCTAATTCTGAACCAATACCATATCCTATTAACGCTATTCCAGTGCCAAGGCCCGCCATTTCTAATCCACCCCATACTATGTTTAGCCCAGCCATCTTGGATTTGATTGCTCCAATGACAAATGATGCAGATAGACTAGTACCTACAGCAATTAGCAATGGCACATATCCACTTGCAAAGAAATATGGAATAATTGGTAAAATTCCTCCAACTAAAAATGCGCCAAACATACGGAAAGCGCTCTTCAACGGGCTTCCTACTATTTCTAGATTTAATTTTAGTTCTTCTGTGAGCATTGTATCTAACCACACTTTTTTATCAGAAGTAATTTTGTTGACTATGTTTTCAAGTTCAGTTCCGGTAAATCCTTTTGCTTTGTAGATGTTCTCTATCTCATTTTTTTCAGCATCTGGAACATTTTCCATCTCCCATTTTTCTCGCTCAATTTCAGATTGTAAGATCTGTCTTTGCGATCTAACTGCAAGATAATTCTGAACTGCCATTGCTTTTGCACCGGTAAACATTGCTACTATTGCAGCTAAGATGATTATGCTAGAGGTTTGGTCTGCTCCGCCAACGCCAGCCACCAACCCTAATGATGTGTTTATTCCATCTCCGAAGCCAAATACGAAATCTCTTATCGAGCTAGTCTCTTTTTGATGTCTTTCAATATGTCTTGGTTCTGATATGTCCACAGTGTAGATTATACAATACCCGTTTATATGTCAAAAGAGAAATTTTTCAAAATAGGGTAATAAGGTAAACGATTTATATCGTAGTAAAAAAGATTAAGGAGGAATGGCAGGCAAGAGGATAGTTCTTACCGCAGATCGTAGTTTGATGACTAATTATCGTGGTAATTTTCTCTATGGTTTCATTGCATGTGGACCTTATGAGGTTGTCCCAGAATGGGTTTTTGATAAAGTGTTTTGTCCTCCTGTAGAAACTGATGTGGTAACTGGTGAAGCAAAAGTTGCTCAGGTTGGATTACGCAGGGTGGAAGCTGCACTATTACAAGGTTATAAACGCGATGAGATATTTATTGCAAATCCAGATTATCTTGAAAAATGTATAGGTCCAGATACTAAAGTTGTAGGGATAAATGTAATGGACCCACTTGGAATGGCACCTGTTACTACTACCATGTCTCCTGAAAAACTATCGTATGTTGCAATGAAATTCAAAAGAATGTGTGCGAAGATTATTCAGCTCAAGAAAAAATATAATTTTCATGTAGCTGTTGGTGGAAACGGAGCTTGGGAGCTTGCAAAAACTGAAAGGATGAAAATTCACGGTCTTGATACCGTAGTCGTAGGAGAAGCTGATGAACTTGCGTTAGATCTATTTCATGATCTAGAAAAGGGTGATGCTCCCGAATTGATGCATTGCTTTGTAAAAAATATTCAAAACATTCCAATGATTCAAGGTCCTACTGTTAACTCGCTTATTGAAGCCATGCGGGGATGTGGAAGAGGTTGTGACTTTTGCGATGTAAACAAAAGATCAAAGAAGGATCTACCGCTTGAAAGGCTGCAACAAGAAGCAAAAATAAATCTAGACTATGGATTTGATTCAATTTGGTTGCATTCTGATGAGATGCTGCTTTATGGTTGCGACAACCGGGAATTTAGGCCAAACTATGACGCAATAACTGAATTATGGAAGGGACTCAAATCTCTAGGAGCTAGGTTCGTAGGAACTACTCACATGACATTTTCTGCTGTATGTGCAGATCCTAAACTATTTCACGATATTTCAGAAATTAATGGCATGAGTAATGAAAAGTGGTTGGCAACAAATCTTGGTATTGAAACAGTAGCACCAAGAATGGTGAAGAAGCATCTTGGAGTCAAGACAAAACCGTTTTCTGCAGATGAATGGGGATGGGTTGTCAGAGAGGGAGCAAAGATAATGAACCAGAACCATTGGTTCCCGGCAGCAACTTTGATTATTGGATGGCCGGATGAAACACCAGACGAAACACAGTATACTATCGATTTAATTGAAGACTTTAAACACTCAAACATGAGAGGTATTGTTGCACCGTTACTTTATCAAGACTTTAACGAAAAGAATTCGATGCACTTTGGCAATCTCAATGAAGCACAATTTACATTATTCTGGAAATGCTGGGAACACAACTTGAGAGTAATTAATGATATTATTCCTATAATTCTTAGAAACAAGACATATGGTACTTTGATGAAGCCTGTGATGTATAGCATGATTAAAGCTGGAACTTGGGCAATAATGCGTTACTTACGAGGTTTATGCAAGGAATTGTTTAATGGCAAGCTTCCTGAGGATATCATGGAAAAGTATGCCCGAAGCAGGTCAGTCAATGCTCCTGCTTACACTAAGTAGATTTCTCCAGTTCCTTAATTGCTGCATCTGCAATTGTGTTTCTTTTTGGGGTTAGAACGACAAAATAGCTTTTATCTGCTCGTTCTGCTACATCGACTGATCTGTATTTTTTTAGATTCATGTCAAATTCCAACATCTTTCCTTCGATCTTGCCTTTTGTATATATTATAAGGTAGGAATTACCAGTTGCGGGGCTTAGGGGAATAATTGAAAAGATGTATCCTTTGTAGGAGCTTATGGGCAGCATGTTTTTCATTGGTGGTGCCATGGTTGCCATGTATACAAATATGTCTTCTGGAGAATCAAATTCTTCGAACTCAAAATTCATCGTTCCATATTTCACTCGGTTGTATAATAATCTAAGTGCCTTATTAGTACACGATAAACAAATTCACTGTGTTAGCAAACGACAAAAATAAAACTGGAAAATAAGAATTTTGAAGAATATGGTTTGTATCTAAAGCCCAAAAAACATTCTCTAGTATTTTGGCATGAATCTTAGTCCAGTCTTTGCAGATACTGCAATTATAGATATGATTGCAATTGCAAGTACTAGAGCTGCGATCGGGCCAAACTCTGGAATTGAAACTGTACCGATGACATCTATTGTTGTATCTCCATTGTGGAAGGATATGCCTAGTGTTCTAGTGTTTGTGTTTTTCACTTCTGTAAACTTTACGTTTTGTCCGCCATCTTGCACTATGAATGACTCATCTGGCATCTCTGCTGGATTAACCTGCGTTGTTGATGTCGTATTTGGTCCTGTGGCTACAGGTGGTAGTGCTTTAGCATCTATGAGTGCTCTTGGGAGACTTACAGACAATGAGCCATTTGATGGTGCGTTGATGGTAATTACAAGTGTGGTCTGCTGCCCGAGTATCTGCATGTTTTGTATAGTTCCGCCCTGTATTGTATATGGTATGTTGAATGTTCCAGCGCTAGTCTGTAACGAATAAGTGCTATTTGTTACCACGTTTAGCCTCGACGTTCCATCGCCACCACTATATGAGAAGCTAGTAGTGGCATTTGTGGATGGACCATATTGTGCAGTTACTGTATAAGTGCCTGCCTTTGTCCATAATGGGCCAGTGGCTAGAACTTTGGTAGAAAAACTACCATCAGAACTGGGGGCAATTTGTGCTATTGAAACCATGTTTTTTAATGAATTCATAATTCTTACAGTCACAGCAGTCTGATTTGATACGTTTTTGACTGCTCCGTTGATGATTATTGTATCGCCCTGTCCATATGATGGTGAATTAGTTTGTATTGAGAGGGGTGGAAGGCTTGATGCCGCTATGCTGCCATTATGTTCTTGCAGTAGATACTTGTATGCGTTCATTGTACCATTATTTGGATTTGATATTGTGGCATTCAGCACATTAGCTCCTATGCCTCCTGTGACTGCCATTGTGAATTGTTGAACGTAACTAGTGCCATCTGTAGCATCTACATCTACACTACCGGTATAGTTTCCAGCTGACTGATATGTGTATATCCCATTCATGACGCCATGTACTGAACTACCATCTCCAAAACTCCAGACAACAGATTTCATTATACTGCTGCCGGTAAACGATGCCTTGTAGGAAACTGTTAGTGGTGCAGTGCCGGTAGTTGGGGTTACAACAACATTTAGTGTATCTCCACCTTGTACACATCCAGTTGGAGGACAACTAGCATGTGCGGGAGTTAAAATGACAAAAGATAGTCCAAAAATTGATATAATTACAACTAGTGTTGCACAAAAGACGATTGAAGTTCTCATTTGCTAGCAAATACTCAAGGATCATGAGTATTTATGTATTGATAAAAGAAAATTTGACTTTTAGTTCTAGTATTTTGGCATGAATCTTAGTCCAGTCTTTGCAGATACTGCAATTATAGATATGATTGCAATTGCAAGTACTAGAGCTGCGATCGGGCCAAACTCTGGAACTATCTGTGTACCGATGATCTCTATATCTTGATCTCCTTGCAAGAACGGTATTGTCAATGTTCTATATTCTCCATTTGCTGATTCGCTTTGCGGTTTGACCTCTGCACCATCTATCAATATTATGAAAGAGTCGTCTTGACCAGAACTAGTTTTTGCGTCCATTAGCGTTCTTGGTATTTGCAATGTAATGGAACCATCACTTGTTGAGTTGATAGAAACAATGAGTGATATGCTCTGCGCATCAATTGTCATGCTATTTACACTTCCACCAGTTATGGTATAATTGACACTAAAGGTCTGTTGGCTGTTGGGATCTTTTACTTGGAAAATATTGCTTATGGGTGCAACCGAACTCTGAAAAGTAAATGTGGTCTGGGTAGTTACATTTGGAAGGCCATATTGGACTTTAACTGTATAGACACCATTTGATTTCCATAATGGGCCTGATGCCGGGAATGACTTTGTAAATTTTCCATCTGACGAAACGTCAATCTGGGCTATTTGGATCAAATTAGTATTAGAATCTAATATTTGTACAGTGAGTGGTGTTCCTGGCACCACAGCTTGAACTTGGCCTGAGATAACTACGGTATCTCCTGCCAGATAGGCACTCTTGTCTGTGCTAACTGTAATTGAGGGTGCGGTCGGGGCAGTAGTAGGTGTAAGAGTTGTTGGTGGTTGGGCAAATGCATTGAGAGACATTACGGATAATGTTAAGAAAGAAATGGCTAATAATGCTGTTAAACGCATATTCGATTTGTCTTTATGTCGTATATTTCCTTTACTATAGTTTGATAAAAAATGAAAAAGTAGAGTGTTCTAGTATTTTGGCATGAATCTTAGTCCAGTCTTTGCAGATACTGCAATTATTGATATGATTGCAATTGCAAGTACTAGAGCTGCGATCGGGCCAAACTCTGGAATTATCTGTGTACCGATGATCTGTATCTGCTCCGCTCCCATGCTAAATGGTATCGTCAAAGTTCTAGTATCTGCACTTGGCGTATCTGTGAAACTATCTTTTTCTTCACCATCTACTAGGACAAAGAAGCTGTCATCCTTGACACCGGATTTTGCATCTAGCACTGATCTTGGTATCTGGAGAGTTATCTGACCATCATTGGTTGCTTGCAAGTTCACAGTGAGAGTTTTAGATGACGTGCTAAGAGTTGCTCCTGTGGCAGCTCCTCCGCTAATGCTGTAATTGATGCAGTACATTTCGTTATTTACTGTAGCTGAGAGTTGATCTGGTTGGCAACTTGATGCTCCACCGCCACCAATACTAAACTGTGTTTGTGTTGTACGCATACCTTGCTGTATTCCATACTGACCATAGATGGTATATGTCCCACCACTTGTCCAAAGCGGACTTGATGTGTTGATTTTTGTTTGGAAGTTTCCGCTGTTGTCAACAGTTAACTGCTCGACATCTACGACATTACCTAATGAATCTGAAACTCGTAATGTGACTGGCACTCCAGGTATTATGTTCTGGACATGTCCTGTGACAAGTATTGCCGATTGTCTATCATACGTTGTCTTGTCTGTTGTCAGACTAAGTGGTAATGTGACAGGTATTATGATTGGTTGAACAGTTGTTGTATTGCTACCTGACATGCCTTGCATACTGTTACCCGATGAAGACATTCCTGACATACTATCTCCAAATGCAGGACCGACACCTACAATGGCTGCCGTTGCAAGAATAGCGATCAACGCGTATTCTTTATGAGTACTCATTTGCCTGCGATTAAGTAGAATGGGTATTTATGTATATTTAAAAAATGAAAAAGTAGAGTGTTCTAGTATTTTGGCATGAATCTTAGTCCAGTCTTTGCAGATACTGCAATTATGGATATGATTGCAATTGCAAGTACTAGAGCTGCGATCGGGCCAAACTCTGGAATGCTTGTTGTTGCTGGTGCTTGTCCGGAAATCTGGAACTGAACCTGATTGGTTCTTGCTTGTTCATCACCTTGTTGTACATACAAGGTATACTGCCCATCTTCTGCCATGAGTGAACTAGCTGTGTTTATTTTGGTAGCAAAGTCCCCTTTATTGTCTAATGCTATTTGAGCTGCAAATACTACATTTCCTGATGGACTAGTTACCTTCATCGTCACATCCTGGCCAGGATATGGGTTTAACACATGGCCACTCACCATTATGACTGAACTGTGATCATAAGCCGCTTTGTCTGTCGATATCGTAATTGGTATTATGTTACCGGGTTGTTGAATTGTCGAAAGACTCGAAGTATTACCTGTCATCATTGCCGCAGTGTAATCAGCTTTTGGTGCACATGTTGGTGGGCAGAATCCAAATGCAGGACCGACACCTACAATGGCTGCCGTTGCAAGAATAGCGATCAACGCGTATTCTTTATGAGTACTCATCTTGTCTGCGATTAAGTAGAATGGGTATTTATGTATATTCAAAAAACGAGTAAGCGGGCGCCTTTCTTACCGTTATTTAACAAAAAGAACTGCCTTGATTGTTGTCTGTTTAGTCAATTTATTCTTTGGAGGATTCGTATGTCATATCCAATAGAGGCCTTATTGATGCAACAAAGGGTTGTGGACTCTGCCTTATCACACGCCTTTCATTTCTTATTGCATGCATTACGGCAGAACCATTATGTATCAACAGACGTGATATTGGATTTATAGTGCAGATGGTTCTGTAGATCTGGCAAACTAGGATACCCTTCATGCGAGTCCAATCTGTATCAGTAAATCAGAATTACAAATGCATTCAAGTCTTCAAAGCGAGCATTAATCGATTCTCCGAGTTTTTTCACTATTTAAAGTTGAAAAAGCGATTGATAAAATATGGCAATTTTAAAATGCCATAGATTAGATATATATTAACCTCTCGGTGGAAGCAACGTAGTTTGTGGATTAATTATCTATTACAGCTAATGTTCAAAGGGGATTTTTAATATGCTAGGCAAGAAAGAGAAAATACTGATTCCAGATCACATCTATGTTCCAAAGCATGCGATAATGACCAAAGAAGAAGCTGAAAAGATATTAGAAAAATATCACACAAAGCCTACTGAGATGCCGTTGATATATGTCAGTGATCCTGCGATTAGAGGTCTGGGAGTAAAACCAGGTGATATGATAAAGATAGCAAGAAAAAGTCCTACAGCTGGTGAAAGCATCTACTATAGATACGTGGTGGAAGAATAATGACACACATTTCGCATAAACGATGGCCAATAGTTCAGGACATTCTAAAAAGAGAGGGAATAGCAAGACAACATCTGAATTCTTATGATGAGTTTCTTGAAAGAGGACTTCAAAGTATTATTGATGAAGTTGGGCAGATAGAGATAGAGAGTGCAGAGTATCCGTATAAAATTCAACTTGGAAAAGTAAAGCTTCAACAACCGCGCATGATGGAATTAGATGGTTCAATCACACATATTGCTCCAATGGAAGCTCGATTAAGAAATGTAACTTATGCATCTCCCATAATGCTTGAAGCAAGTGTAGTGGAAGATGGAAAAATTCTAGAATCACGATATGTTCACATAGGTGACATGCCAGTGATGGTTAGATCTAATGCTTGTATTTTACATAACCTTTCTGAACAAAAACTCATAGAATATGGTGAGGACCCAAATGATCCTGGTGGTTATTTTATCATCAATGGTTCTGAACGCGTTATTGTTGGATTGGAAGATCTTTCCTACAATAAAATTATAGTTGATAAAGAAACTGTCGGCGGCAATACAGTTTTCAAAGCCAAAGTATATTCATCCATTGTAGGTTATCGCGCAAAACTTGAACTTGTGATGAAAAATGACGGCTTGATAGTAGCAAAGATTCCGGGTTCTCCTGTGGATATTCCTGTAGTTACTTTAATGCGCGCTTTGGGACTTGAATCTGATCGAGAAATTGCAGCAGCGGTTTCTCTAGTTGATGAGATTCAAGATGAACTAGAAGCTTCGTTCGAGAAATCAGGTGATGTACCAACCGCCAAAGACGCTATAGTGTATATCAGCAAGAGAATTGCGCCAGGTATGTTAGAAGAATTCCAGATAAAAAGAGCAGAGACTTTGCTTGACTGGGGCCTCCTGCCGCACTTGGGAAAACATCCTGATAATAGAAAGGAAAAGTCTCTATTTCTCGGTGAAGCAACTTGCAAATTGATTGAACTGAAGCTAGGATGGATTACTCCTGATGACAAAGATCATTATGGAAATAAAGTCATAAAATTTGCAGGTCAAATGCTTGCTGACCTTTTCCGAACAGCCTTCAGAAATCTGGTGAGAGACATGAAATACCAGCTTGAGAGATCAGGACAAAAAAGAGGAATAAACGCAGTTGCGGCAGCAGTAAGACCAGGTATAGTTACAGATAAACTAAACAATGCAATAGCAACAGGAAACTGGGGAAGAGGCCGTGTCGGCGTTACACAACTTTTGGACAGAACAAACTATCTGTCTACAATAAGTCATCTTAGAAGAATACAATCCCCACTTAGTAGAAGTCAACCTAACTTCGAGGCAAGAGACTTGCATGCTACTCATTTTGGAAGAATATGTCCAAGCGAAACTCCTGAGGGATCTAATTGTGGTTTGGTAAAGAACTTGGCACTGTCTGCTATAATATCAGTAAACGTAGCATCCGAAGATATAGTTGAAAAGCTTTATGATCTAGGTGCCACTTATGTTTCTGACGCAAAAGATGATCTGAAAAAAGAGGGAACAAGAGTTTTCGTAGATGGGAGATTAATAGGATATTATAAAGATGGGCAGAAACTTGTTGACTCACTGAGAGAACTTAGAAGGAATTATAAGATTCATCCACACGTTGGCATTTTCTTGTATCAGTCAAGTGTGGAAGGTTCCACTAAGAGACTTTATGTCAACTGTAATGCGGGTAGAGTTCTACGACCCTTGATTGTAATTAAGGACAATAAATTGCTATTAACACAAGAGCTAATAGAAAAAGTTAGCAAAAAATTTTCGTCATGGACAGATCTTTTGCATATGGGCGTAATTGAGCTAGTTGATGCAAATGAAGAAGAAAACTGTTACATTGCAATAGATGAAACAGACATGAAAAAACATACCCATATGGAAATATTCCCATCCGCAATTCTCGGAGCTGGTGCATCAATAATACCATATCCAGAACATAATCAGTCTCCAAGAAATACATATGAATCAGCCATGGCAAAACAAAGTCTTGGTTTCTCAACTCCACTGATGAATGCAAGTACATACGTTAGGCAACATCTTATGCTGTATCCACAAACCCCAATTGTTACAACAAAGGCAATGGGTCTGTTAGGACTAGAAGATAGACCCGCAGGACAAAACTGTGTTGTTGCAGTATTACCTTTTGACGGTTACAATATTGAGGATGCAATAGTATTGAGCAAATCATCTGTCGATAGAGGACTTGGTAGAACCTTCTTCTATAGGATCTACGAGGCAGAGGCCAAACAATATCCTGGAGGAATGAGAGATAATTTTGAGATTCCAACTGCAGATGGTAACATTCGTGGATTTCGTGGCGACAAAGCATATCGATTATTAGAAGAAGACGGAGTCATAGCAACAGAGTCCACCGTCCAAGGTGGAGATATACTCATTGGAAAAACAAGTCCTCCTAGATTTATGGAGGAATATCGGGAGTTTGAGGTTAAGGGACCATATAGACGTGATACGTCAATAGGTGTAAGACCATCCGAGAACGGTGTTGTCGATACAGTTGTTATGACACAATCTCATGATGGTGGCAGAATGTACAAGATCAGAGTAAGAGATGTGAGAATTCCTGAGATTGGAGACAAGTTTGCATCACGACATGGACAGAAAGGAGTTGTGGGATTACTTGTAAACCATGAGGACTTGCCTTATACTGCTGACGGTGTTGTACCAGATGTTATGATCAATCCTCATGCATTCCCATCTAGAATGACAGTGGGAATGTTTCTTGAATCTGTAACAGGAAAAGCTGCAGCTTTGCGTGGTTCAAAGATGGATGGCTCTGCGTTTGTTGGTGAAAAATTAGAGGACATTAAAGGGGTTCTCGAAACGGCAGGATTCAAGTATTCAGGTAAGGAAATGATGTATGACGGTAGAACAGGTAAAGCGTTTTCAGTTGAGGTTTTCGTTGGTGTTGTATACTATCAAAAATTACATCATATGGTTGCAGATAAGATACATGCAAGGGCAAGAGGTCAGGTACAAATGTTGACAAAACAGCCAACAGAAGGTCGTGCAAGGGGTGGCGGTCTACGATTTGGTGAAATGGAAAGAGACTGTCTTATTGCATATGGCGCATCCATGATGTTAAAGGATAGACTTCTTGAAGAATCTGACAAAGCTGAAATCTATATCTGCGAAAGGTGTGGACTTGTGTCATATTATGATATCAAACAAAGGCGATTTGTCTGTAGGGTATGTGGAGATAAAGCAAAGGTGACATCAATCTCAGTCGCTTACGCCTTTAAACTTCTATTGCAGGAAATGATGAGCCTTGACGTAGCGCCAAGACTTTTGATAAAGGAGAGAGTCTAATGGCAGTTGAAACAATCAAAGTAATTGATGGGATCAAGTTTTCGGTATGGTCTCCAACCGAAATTAGAAAATACTCTGTTGCAGAGATCACAGCCCCTGAAACTTATGATGAAGATGGAATGTCTGTACAAGGTGGATTGATGGATGGCAGACTTGGTACTCTTGAACCAGGTCAAAAATGTCTTACATGTGGAAACACTGCAGCTAGATGTCCTGGGCATTTTGGTCACATTGAGCTTGCAGAACCTGTATTGCATATTGCATTTATTGATAACATCTACAAACTTCTATTGACCACCTGTAGGTCATGTGCTAGACTAAAGATACCGCAAGAGGAACTTGACGAATATCACAAAATAATCCAAAAAGAGGCCGCGTACAACGTAATCTCGATTAAACACATTCCTGATGAAATAATTGAGAGGGCTAAAAAAGAGAAGACATGTCCTCATTGTGGGAAATCACAATACGAGATGATATTTACAAAACCTACAATTTTCATTGAACGAACAGAGCTAGGAGAAAACAGATTACTTCCAATTACTATCCGTGAAAGATTTTCTCATATGATAGATGATGACCTGAAACTACTTGGATATGATCCAGCAACTGCAAGACCTGAATGGTTTGTGCTCCAAGTCTTACCTGTACCACCTGTCACAGTACGACCATCGATAATTTTAGAAACCGGAATTAGATCTGAAGACGACTTGACGCACAAACTTGTCGATATCATCAGAGTAAATCAACGTCTAAAGGAAAGCAAGGAAGCTGGTACCCCGCCCCTCATTGTGCAAGATCTTGTTGATTTGTTACAATATCATGTTACAACGTATTTTGATAATGAAGTATCTGGCATCCCACAAGCCCATCACAGATCTGGCAGGCCGCTCAAGACACTGACACAAAGACTGAAAGGAAAGGAAGGTAGATTCAGAGGCTCTCTTTCTGGAAAAAGAGTAGACTTTTCCAGCAGAACTGTAATCTCGCCAGATCCAAACTTGGCGATCTCTGAAGTTGGAGTTCCAGAATCTGTTGCAACAAAGCTCACAATTCCAGAAGTTGTAACGGAATGGAACATTGAGAGACTGAAAAAACTTGTCATCAATGGTCCTACCAAATATCCTGGCGCTAATTATATTGTAAGGCCAGATGGTGTAAAGATAAGATTAGACTTTGTTGAGGACAGGGAGACAATTGCTAACAATATAGAGATAGGATATCTTGTTGAAAGACATCTATCTGACGGAGACATTGTGATGTTCAACAGACAACCATCATTGCATCAAATGTCTATAATGGGTCACTACGTTAGGGTCTTACCGAACAAGACTTTCAGGTTACATCCTTCAGTATGCCCTCCATACAATGCAGATTTTGATGGAGATGAAATGAATCTTCATGTACCTCAAAGCGAGGAGGCAAGAGCTGAAGCCATTCTCCTAATGCGAGTACAGGATCAAATAATCTCACCTAGATATGGAGGACCGATAATTGGCGCACTACGTGACTTTATTACAGGCGCATACTTGCTGACAAAAGACGATACCACACTTACTCCACAAGAATTTGCAAATTTGGCAATGTTAGGTGGGTATGCAGATACATTCCCGGAACCTCAGATCAAAGGAAAGGGCGGTCCACTATATACAGGTAAACAGCTATTCTCATTATTCTTACCAAAAGATTTCAACTATGTTATTACATCAAAATGGTCTAAAGGAACCAAGGGACCGGCAAAGGATGTCGTAATTAAAAACGGTCAACTTGTAAGCGGTGTAATAGACAAAGCGTCAATAGGAGCAGAGGAACCTGATAGCGTTCTACATAGAATAGCTAAAGATTATGGTTACGAGGAAGCAAAGAATTTTCTCAATTCTGTTCTAATCATATTAAAGCAGTTTATCACAGGATATGGATTTAGCTATGGTTATGCTGACTTGGAACTCTCAGTGAAGACCAAGGATTCCATATTGGGAGACATTCAAGAATCTTATGACAAGGTCTACGATTTCATATCGCAAGCAAAGAAAGGAACATTGCAGCTTAGCAGAGGACTCTCGGCTGATGAAGCTCTTGAAGCTTACATTGTAAACGAACTATCCAAAGCAAGAGATAGGGCAGGCAGTATGGCTGACAAATCATTTGATGAAACAAACGCAGGTAGAATTATGGCAACAACAGGCGCGAGAGGTTCTTCTCTGAATATTGGTCAGATGGCAGGTGCGTTAGGTCAACAGTCAATTCGAGGCAGAAGAATTCACAAAGGTTACAGTAACAGAGCGTTACCACACTTCAAGGAAAACGATACAAATCCTGATTCAAGAGGATTTGTAAAATCAAACTATAGGGACGGTCTATCAACGCTAGAGTTTTTCTTTCATGCAATGGGTGGAAGAGAAGGTCTTGTTGATACGGCAGTAAGAACCCAACAAAGTGGATACATGCAAAGGAGATTGATAAATGCACTAGAACATCTCAAACTAGAATATGATCAGACAGTAAGAGATCCACATGGCCACATCATACAGTTCCTATATGGTGAAGACGGAATTGATGTTTCAAAAAGTGATCATGGTGAGGCATTTAGAATTTCTAGATTAATCGAATCTGAAAGTATAATTGATTCTGGAAAGAAAGCAACCAAGGAAGACGTTGAAGATCTTGTAAAAAAGTATACCAAGACATTCAATCCGCGCTTGTCTCAAACTGTTCATGATGCTCTGGCAGAATCGAAGCTTAGCCGAGACGGAGTGGAGAAGGTGCTGAAGAAAGCATTGGAACTTTATGATGGTGCCAAGGTTGAACCCGGACAAGCAGTAGGTGTTGTCACAGCACAGTCCATAGGTGAGCCTGGTACTCAGATGACACTTAGAACCTTCCACTTTGCGGGTATTAGAGAGAGAAACGTCACACTGGGACTTCCAAGACTTATTGAACTTGTAGATGCACGAAAGAAGCCAGTCACTCCAACCATGGACATCTATTTGGAGGAACATCATAAAAAATCAAAAGAAAAGGCAATAAAGGTAGCGCGAGAAATTTTGCATACCAAGATAAGTGCATTAATCACAAGTACGGAGACTGACTATTCTACAAAAATAAAACTGAATCTAAATCAAGACAGGCTAAAAGAAAGAGCTTGCACCGTTGAAGACGTCGTAATGGCATTACAGTCATCGAAGAAGAAATTTGAAATTGAATCTAGTGGACATTCCATTACACTTACTCTTCCTGAAGAATCTGATGCCCAGACAATACTTGGTATGAGAAACAAAGTTCTTTCAGCTACAGTCAAGGGAGTAACCGATGTGGAACGCGTAACAATTGTACAGCAAGGAGATGAATGGGTTATCCAAACATCAGGATCAAATATTGCTAAGGTAATGGAAGTTGATGGTATTGACAAGAAGAACATTAGAACAAACAATGTTTTTGAGATAGCAAACACCCTTGGTATAGAAGCTGCTCGCAATTCATTGATAAACGAGCTTAACTCAACTCTTGAAGATCAGGGTCTTGAAGTTGATGTTAGATATATCATGTTGGTGGCAGACTTGATGTGTTCTAGAGGATACCTACAACAAATTGGAAGACATGGAATTGCAGGTACAAAGACCAGCGTGTTGGCAAGAGCGGCATTTGAGATTACTGTTCCTACTATTGCAGAAGCTGCATTGGCAGGAGAGGTAGAAGAACTCAAAGGAGTCACCGAAAATGTCATAGTTGGAGCAAATATTCCAATTGGTACTGGCACTGTAGATCTTTACATGAAAGTGGTAGAAGATGGTTAAACTCTTAGAAAAAGCTATCAAGGATGCAGTAGAGGGTGGAAAGTGTTTCTTTGGAACCAAAGAAGCTTTAAGCTCTGTTAAAAATTCCAAATTGATTGTACTCTCACGTTCGATTCCGTCATCCACGACACAAAAGATAGTTGAAGCTGCAAAGAGTGCCAAAGTGCCAACTCTAAATTATAATGGCTCATCAGTAGAGCTAGGTAGACTGTGTGGCACACAGTTTCGAATTTCGGCAGTATCGCTAAAAACTCTAAGCGATACTAATCTTAAAGCTATTATAAAAGATGCAGAAACAGAGAAGCAAGCATAAATGTCTTGTTTTTTTCAAACTGTCTATCAAGATTTAAATGTCCCTCAAAGAGATCGAGTTTAAAAAAGGTATGACTGAGACAATCAAACTAACAACAGATCAAATAAAACTAATGTCACTTTTTCAAAATGTGACTGGTGCAACAGCAAGAGACTGCATCGAAGATGAAAAACAAGACAGAGTAATTTTTGTAGTAAATCAAGGTAAGATGGGTCTTGCAATCGGAAAAGGAGGCTCTACAATAAGAAACCTACAAAACGTAGTGAAAAGAAATGTTGAACTAGTTGAGTATTCTGAAGATCCTGCAGAGTTTCTAAAAAATATGTTAAATCCCAAATTGATATCTGAAGTTAAGTTAAACAAAAGATTGGATGGTTCTCTTCAAGCAATTGTTCTTGTCGATGCAAAGAAGAAAGGTATAGTGGTGGGTAGAGAAGGTAGAAATGCTGAAAAGGCAAGATTGCTTGCGAAAAGATACTTTCAAATCTCAAGTGTATTAATACAAAGCCCTGAAAAAATAATGGAGTAATGGATATGGCAAAATCCCCCCTTGGTCTATTTGCAGGAAGAGTTCTTAGAGATAAAAGAAAGAGACAAAGATGGTCGATAGGAACTTACAAGCGAAGACAACTCGGACTGGATAAAAAGGCAAGCCCTCTTGGAGGGGCACCTCAAGCTCGTGGTATTGTACTAGAAAAAGTAGGAATTGAAGCTAAACAACCCAACTCTGCTGTGAGAAAATGTGTTCGTGTCCAACTCATAAAGAACGGTAAGACTGTAACTGCATTTCTTCCCAAAGACGGTGCGCTAAATTTTGTTGATGAACACGATGAGGTGCACGTAGAAGGAATGGGTGCATCTATGGGTGGAGCAATGGGAGATATTCCTGGAGTAAGATGGAAAGTATTCAAGGTAAACGGCACTTCACTTAAAGAACTAGTTTACGGTAAGAAAGAAAAACCGAGAAGATAGAAATGACTGAAACACAGAATCTTTTACTTTTTAGAAAGTGGGATACCTCCAAAATTGAGATTAAAGATCCAGGTCTGAGAAATGTCATCTCGCTAAAAAAAGAGATAATTCCAATATCCTTTGGCCGTTCTGCACTGAAACGATTCAACAAAGCCGAAGTCAACATAACTGAGAGACTTGTAAACAAGCTATCTCATTTTGGAAAAAAATACGCAAAGAACACTGGCAGAATGGGTGGAAAAAAGATTCACGCAATAAATACAGTCAAGACAGCATTTGAAATTATGCATCTTAAAACCGGAAAGAACCCTGTTGAGGTCTTGATAAGGGCGATAGAACACTCAGCTCCCAATGAGGATACTACAAGAATAGTTTATGGTGGAACCGTATACCATGTTTCAGTAGATGTTGCTCCTCTTAGAAGAATTGATCTTGCTCTTAGGTTCATAGCAGAAGGAGTAAGGGATGCAACATTTTCTAATCCAAAGGCAATAGAGGAAAACCTTGCAGAGCACTTGATACTTGCAGCTGCAAATGACATGAATGCACCTTCTGTTAAGAAGAAAAATGAGCTAGAACGAATTGCAATGGCCTCTAGATAGAGGCGTTTTAAAAAATAAGATAGCCCGAGGCAGATTCGAACTGCCGTCTCCAGGTGTCCTCTCATAAGATCCAGAGCCTGGAATCCCTAGCCCAAAAATTGTTTGGCCACTAGACTATCGGGCTACCAAAACGAGTGGTATAAGTTGAGAATATAATTATTGTGTAGTAATCGGACATTATTGGAACAAAAAGGAGATTTACGGGACATTTGTAATAAACGTCTAACAAAATCAGATGATCTTTGAATTCAGAACCTGTAAATTTTTATTTTGATTAAATTTTGTTGGTATCATGTCAGGAATATGGAATATGTTGTCATATTAAGAAAGTTTGATTACTCTTTAGCATGTCACCGCATCAAAAAACATTCCAGTTAACGTCTGACTTGCAAATTTGCCGTATTCTAAACGGTATGTGGCAAGTGGCAGGAAGTCATGGTCAAATCAATCCAGAATCTGCTATCTCTGAGATGTTCTTGTATCATGATTATGGTTTTACCACATGGGACATGGCAGATATTTACGGCCCTGCAGAAGAATATATTGGTGAATTTAGAAAAAGACTCGCAAAAAATAAAGGAGAAGCAGAACTTGATAACATGCAAGCACTAACAAAATTTGTTCCAAATCCAGGACCTATGACTAGAACCATAGTAGAACATTACATAGACAAGTCTATTCGTAGAATGAATGTGAAGACAATTGATCTAGTACAATTTCATTGGTGGGACTATGACGATACAAGATATCTTGACGCATTACATCATCTCTCAAAGCTTCGTGATGAGGGAAAAATAAAACATCTCGCGTTGACAAACTTTGATACAGAAAGAATTGAGGTTATGGTAGAAAATGGATTCAAACTAGTATCAAATCAAGTACAATACTCTATGATCGATCAGAGACCTGAAGTCAGGATGACTACATTTTGCCAAAAACATGGAATCAAGTTATTGGCATATGGAACTCTGCTTGGTGGACTCTTGTCTGAAAAGTATCTAGGCAAACCAGAACTAACCCCATCTCAACTTGATACGCCAAGTTTGCAAAAATACAAAAATATGATTGATGTATGGGGTGGCTGGAATCTATTTCAAGAGCTACTCGCTGTACTTGATGGTATATCAAAGAAACATAATGTTAGTATCGCAAATGTTGCTACAAGACACATCTTGGATAAACCTGCAGTAGCAGGTGTAATAATTGGAACAAGACTGGGTATTGCAGAACACAAATCAGATAATGCGCGAGTGTTTGAATTGCAACTAGACAAGGAGGATAGCGATGCTATAAAATCAATAACATCAAGATCTCACTATCTATTTGAAAGAATTGGAGACTGCGGAGATGAATATAGGTAAACCATCAAATACGAATCATAGCGCTGACAAATTTAAGATTAAGAATTGAATTATTTCCTACGTATGGAATCAAGACGTGAAAATATTGGATTGAGATATCTACTAGAACCTACTACAATTGCACTTACGCCAGTACCAACAAGTATCCCACCTATTACGTCAAGTGGATAGTGATTACCAACATAAATTCTTGAATAAATTACCAAGAATGCTTCAGCTACAAGTATCAACGATACTATGATTTGTTTTCTTTGGTTGAATCTAGCAAGCATGATGAATGCACCAGCAGAAACAATTATTGCGTGACCCGATGGAAAGGATGGATCGGTTTCTTCCTTTACCAATAGATTATCATATGTTGATGGCATGGGTCTTGATCTGTTAATTTCGTCCTTTAGGACTGTTCCAATTGGTATCAATATGATAAACGCTATGAAAAGCAAGGCCGCCGTTTTTCGACCTTCCTTTCCACCAAATATAAAAAGCAATGCAGTAGTTGCTATCCATACTACCTCTCTGCCATATTTTGTTAGGGAAATCATTATTTGGTTGATAATTTTACCCTGAGGATTGTTTATCATTAAAAACGCCGAATAATCCCATTTTGTAATCTGAGGATTATCATGTATGATTAACAAAGCAAGTATTGCAAATCCTGCAAACAATATTGCACCTGCAATGTAATACTTCATAAGTATCATTTAAAACGACACTATAAAATCTAATAAGAAATTAGCTGGTGACATTATCATATAATTTGTTATGATTACAAATGAGTCAATAAAGCCAAAATTAAGATCTATGGATAACCCTATTTTGTACTAGCTTCGCGAACAGCCATTGCATAATCACAATCTGCTTTAAGTCTCATGTATGGAATGAGTCTATAGTGAATGGAATACAGATCTTTTTCCTTGTACAGTATTCCTTTTAGCAAAAGTGAGACAAATCCCCCAGCTATGCGAGACGATGGAATATTTAGCTCCTTGCAGACTTCATTGCGCTTTTTCTTGTATTGTTCTAAAGTAAAACTAACGTTGTTTATTTCAAGAATTAGAGGCCACATGACTTTTTCCCACACTAATCTTCTGTTTTGAGTTGCAGAAGCATATTTTCCCTTCTGGCCTAACATTGATAACGTTCAAAAGTCTATTCTTAATTTATTGGTTGATGCAGCCTAAAATCGAAGAATCCTTGGAATTGTTATCCAAAGACTGGACGATTGAACCTATAATTCGCGACTTTATTTTGGGTAAAAGAGTAGACGCATCGGATTTTCAGATAAAAGTAAATGATGTGATATTTCACATACCATATTTGTCCTCAGATAACGGTTATGTACTTTGGAAATGCTACTGGCCTGAATGTCATAATTGTTGTAACAGGCAGGGAAGGCTACCACTTACCTCCGATGACTTGATAACAATAAGCAAGAACATGAAGTACAGCAAGGTTTCAAATTTTGTAAAAAATGAAACCAATGTAAGCACATGGGAGGAACAAAGTCCTACTGGTAATCCAGTCATAATGACTATGATTAACCTTAAACGAAAAAGCGATGAAACAGAAACAGAAGATGGTACTTATATCAAGTGCAGGTTTCTAGATCAAAAAGGCTACTGTGGCTTACATCCGTCAAGACCAGGCGTATGCTACCTCTATCCATTTTCGTCATGGCTTGAAAATGAAAAAGGCAGAGCAAGAGTTCATGCAACATTTCAATTTACTGGAGATTGTCCAGGATTCTACTTTGCAAAATCAATTGATGAAATGAAAGACGTTCTTACAGAATATTCGAAGATCATCTATGATTACACAATGAGCTCAAACAGAACTACTCGCGAGAATCTTGGTTATGTAAGTATGGGTTTTTAGGCTCGTGCTACCTTCATCATGTCGGCCATTCGAATCTCCATTCCAAACCTCCATTCGTTTTTCTTCATGTATCTGTAGATTGATATGAGATCTGAAAAATTCTTTAGCATGCCAAATTTGCTATCCATCTTGTTTCTGACAAAAGACAATACCCTGGAATATATTGCAAATTTTTCTAATACCTTCTGGCGATACTTTTCATTATTTCCAATGTTCTCAACAAATATGTCCGCACATGTCATGCTGGGAATAATTCCCTCCCCCAGTAGAGGATAAACGGTACCTATTGACTCTCCAACTCCAACCACCTTGCCATGATAAAATGGCTCACACATGTCTGGTGTGGCAAGTCGAATAGGTCTTCCTACCGTCTTTATGACTTTGCCACCATACTTCTTCAAGAAGGCATTAGTCTCCTCAATGTGGTTTCTATTTTTATCGCCAGCACCTATGTGTGCAATGTTTTCTCCTAATGGAAAGTACCAGAAATAGCCACTCATGGATGTGAAAGGCTTGAGATAAAAATCATCAAAAGGAACCCCATTCTCATACTTGACTTTATACTGAAAAGTTGGTAAATGGAAATCGCGAGAAAGTCTTGGGAGATAAGATCTGTGAAAACCTGTGGAATCTATGATTATGTCAAACTCTGATTCCAAGTCTGCAATCTTTGGAGCACTTCCATAATGGATCTTACACCCCTTTGACATGTCCTTTATCAAGCCAATTTTGTTGTATGTGCATAACCCCATCAATTTGATAGTAAATCGCTCGGAGTTCATGCTAATGTACATCTTTTTTCCATCATGTATGAGGTAATCATTAAAATCAAGATCACATTTTTTTGCAAATGCTTCCATTGGGCCTTTTGTAGTACCCCACGCACATATGGAATCATGATTTTCCTCTGTAGATCTTTCAAAACCAACCACCTCGTGTTGATTCTTCAATCTTGCAAGAAGATAGGCGCCAGCGACCCCTATGCCAACAACAGCTATTTTCAAACGAGCTTATACCTAGAATTACCTAATAAAAAGATGTGGCCGCAAAAGTCAGTCATTCTATTAGTATGGCAGGCTTGTACGGTCTTGCAGTCCTAGACTTGTTTTTTGGATCGTACTTGTTCTGATCAGATTCCGAAAAAACCTGAAGACCTATTCCATATTCACTTTTTATTAACGATTCTAATTCAGATAACATCTTTGTTTCATCAACAAGACCTACTTTATTTTTAGAGTCTCTTTCGTCTTGGGGATCGGATAAAATATCATTGACTGTTTTCTTGACAAAATCAGGATCTTTTTTTATCTCTTCTGTTTCTTTATCTGATATAAGCAATTTTATCAAGTTGCCTATATTGATATCACCACCTGTAACCCTTTCTAGAATTTTTTGATAAGCCTTTACTTTCCATGGAGCAGCTGTGTATATGGTAATTTTCTTTGGGTTCATTTTTGTTACTTTGATTATGTTTTTGACGTCATGCATTGTTGTATTAAGAAGAGTCTCGGATTGTACTGAAAGCAAATCAATTTTTGCTTCATCTGGAATTGGCCAGGAAGATTTTGATACCGACTCTGATTTTCCAAGTCTGTGCCACATCTCCTCTGAAGCATATGGAGCAAAAGGTGACATCATTGCAACCCTTGTAGAAAATATCTCAT
Organism: Nitrosotalea sp.; assembly: GCA_050749405.1. Classification (GTDB taxonomy): domain Archaea; phylum Thermoproteota; class Nitrososphaeria; order Nitrososphaerales; family Nitrosopumilaceae; genus Nitrosotalea. The sequence goes on along the minus strand of JBOGRD010000001.1, from coordinate 194,080 downwards.
GCAGAATTCCTGAGTAATCTGTTCTGTTTTTTGCCTCAACCCGTTTGATATACCATTGCAAATCTGCGTCAAATTCATATAAAATATGATGAAGAGCTTCCCTTAATCTCATCTTTTGAATCGAGGAAGTTGCTTTAGAAATTAATTGTTGCAAACGGCTTTGGATCCATCTGTCTTCTTGTGCCAAGACAGTATGCTTCGCAGCCTTGTATTTGGCACATTCGTCAAGCATGCTTTCTAGCTTGTTTTTTATGCCTCGTACTGCTTCTTGGTTAAAATCTGCATCTTGTAACAGTTCTGCAGAAATCAAGATTGCAAGTCTAATAGAGTCGGCACCATGCATTTTGATTGCATCCCTGAGTGGTATTATATTTCCCATTGATTTTGACATCTTTTTACCATCCATTAAGACTGAACCATTAACCACTATCTCTTCAGGCCAATACTTTTTTGGAAATATTGCCAAATGATTAAAAATGAAAAACGTTAGATGGTTTGGTACAAGATCTCTACCTGAATGTCTTGCATTAACTGGATAGTAGTATTGAAATTCTTTTTTTATACTCTCTAATATTTCAGGAGTTATTTCTGAATCTGATGCATTTTTTTTTAAATCCCCTTTATCAAGAAATACATAATCAAAAAATGAATCTGATATGTGTTCTGCGTTTATCTGGCCGGAATTGACATATTTTGCTATGATGTAGTAAGCCATGTAAATAACAGAATCCGATAAACTTTCTATTATCCAATTTTTATCCCAAGGCAACTTGGTTCCAAGCCCATGTTGTCTAGCGCAAGCCCTCTCTTTGAGCCAATCCACCACGTGATTGAATTCATTTCTGATCTCTTCTGGGAGTATCTTCATCTCATTTATCCAAGAATGAACCTTTTTTTTCCACTCTGGGTTTGAGTAATTGAGAAACCACTGATTATCCAAAAGCTTGACCACGCATTCAGCCCCACATCTGCATCTCACAGGACTTTCATTGAGTTCGTACAAGATATCCGCGTTGTTGCTCTCAAGAACCCATCTCTTAACATCTTCTTTTGCATCAGTAACTGTTTTCTGCGCGAATTTGCCAGTATTTTGTTTGAGTTTACCACCGTAGAATTCTTTTGCATAAAGTTCCTTTGTAGCATCCTCTAACTTTGGGTTATTCTGATTGTCTATGCCAAATTTTTCAATTATATCCCTTGCTGGAATATAGCTATATCCTTCTGTCTCAATTATGGAAATGGGGTTGATTCCTGAAAGGGAGGGCAAGTTAACATATTTTCCTTCGTTCTTTTTCAGATCTTCTAATGCCTGATAATCAAATGGCGCGTGAGCAGGTACTGACATTACAATACCTGTGCCATTATCACTCTTTACAAACGTGGCAGGTAATATGAAGACCTCATCACTTCTTTCTGGAATCTTGACTTTTTTGCCTACCAGTTCAGTTCCTGTTATGTTTCCAGTTTTTGTTACCTTCTTGTTTAGAAATCCTAATTTTGTCGCACATTCTGAGCTAATTATCCATTCTTCATTATCGACTTTTGCAACTTCATAATTGGTATCTGGATTTACCCAAAGATTAGTTACACCGAATATTGTCTCTGGACGTAGAGTGGCAGCTGGCAAAACATAGTTATCATATTTGAATTTGATGATCGTATACTCAGTAAAGCTTGGCTCAACATCCCCCAAAGTGTCATGCTGGGAAACAGGGTTCTGATCTTTTGGGCACCACCCTACTGGATGTGTTCCTTGAATCACAAGACCGTATTCCTTTAATTTTTTAAACTGCCACTCTATGAATTTATTGTAAAAGGGATCTATGGTAGTGAATTCACGTCTCCAATCTATTGAATATCCCATCTCTATCATGCCATCTTTAATCTCTTGATGGAAATAATCTGCAATTTTTACAGGCTCTGAGAATTCTCTTATTTTTTCATCAGGAACTTTGTATAATGTTCGGAATGCCCCAATGATCTCCTTATCGTTTTCTTGCACTCTTCTTGACATGCCAAGGATTGGAGTTCCAGTGTAATGGAAGCCCATTGGAAATAACACGTTGTATCCTAACATTCGCATGAATCTTGCATGGACATCAGCTAACGTGTACGTTCTACCATGTCCTATATGCTGTGGTGAATTAGGATAAGGATATGCTACTGTTACAAAGAATTTCTTTCTTGCATCAGGATCACTTTCAAATTGCTTTTCTGCATACCATTTTTGTCTCCATTTCTCTTCCATAGATATCCAATCCATTGTTTTGTCACTTTCCAAGAACTGATTGCTCAGCAGTAAGAAGGGCGTCTTTTATCTTGAACATGTCTTTTCCTCCGCCCTGCCCAAACGTATCTTTTCCTCCGCCTGAACCGCCTAGTACTTTGGCTACGTCTTTGACTAAATCTCCTGCTTTCTTAGTATTTACAGCGTCTGCACCGGAGAATGCAACTATGCGAATTGAGCCATTTTTTATGATCAGGGCACAATAGATGAGAGATTTATCCAGCTTGACTGCCTGCTCCCCTACTGCTATGTGATACTCGTCGTCAAGCTCTTCTTCAACTGTGATAAATAACTTGACTTTTCCAAGGGTTTTTGCTTGAGCGATTGCAGTCTTTGCAGAAGATTCTTCTGTTCTTTTTATTATGTGTCTGACCTTCTTTTTTGCATCCTCTCCATCTTTGATAACATGTTCAAACGATTCTAGAACTTTTTCCTTGCTAGAACCAAGGGATTTTACAATCTGTGATATTTTTTTGTCCTGATTCTGTGTATATTTGAGCGCTGCCTCTCCTGAAACAAATTCTAATCTTACCACACCGTCTTGAATCCTTTCTGCCTTTGTAATTTTAATTAGACCCAACTCCCCTGTTTTATTGACATGGGTTCCACCACACGCTTCAACGTCAAGACCTTCAATGTTTACAATTCTAACTAATTTTACCGGCACAACTCCACCTTGATATATTCTAAATCCATATTTCTGTTCTGCCTCTCCACGTTCAAATTCATTGATAAGAACCGGTATATTTTTTCGAATCGTAAGATTTGCAAGGTCTTCTATTTTAATTATCTCCTCCTCTGTAAGGTTTGAATGATGAGTAATGTCAAGTCTGGCATAATCTTGTTCCTTAAATGCTGAATGCTGCCAAATCCAAGAACCCAAGGTGTTTCTTGCAGATGCGTTAAGAACATGTGTGCTCGTATGATGTCGTGTTATGCCGTAACGTCTGACAAAATCTATCTTGCATTTTATAATTTCTCCCTCTTGTGGGACTCCTCCCGCTGTTTCATGAATAACGATATTGCCGTGTTTGCTCACGTCGACGACATCATAATTTCCAATTTTGCCGTGATCTGGTTCTTGACCTCCTCCTCTTGGATAAAATGATGTTTTATCAAGTATGATATACTTTCCATTTATGACTTTGAGCACTCTGGCCTCAAATTCATGTGGATCCTCTTTGTAATATAGCAAATCTGTATCTGGAATTTTGTCCAAATTCAATTGTATTACTTTTTCAGTTTTCTCTGATTGATGCAGGTCAGATAGTTTTTCGTAAAATGTGGATGGAATCTCTGAAATGATTTGTGTTTCTTTTAGAAAATCAGGTGTTATTCCATCAGATTCGTACAGTCGAATCAAGTCATCCACATCTAATTTCTTATTTTGTGATTTTAACATGTTTGAGATGTTTGTCATTCTAACTCGTGATTCCTTATAACGATCCTTTTCAATTCTGATGATTGTTTTGACATCCTTTCTAGTTTCTTCAAGCTCGCGGTATGTTGATTTTAAATAATCTACGTGAAGATCGATTAGATCATCAAGATCAAAATTCCAACCAAATCTATCTATTGTTGCAAGAGTACGCCTAAGTAGCATTCTTAGATTGTATCCTCCGCCGACATTACTTGGCAACGCACCGTCTGAGATCGCAAATATTAGAGTTCTTAAATGGTCTGCAATGAGGTAGATTCCCTCTAATGGGGAGATCATTTTGTTCATCTTCGCATTATCGATTCCTACCGCTGAGGCAGCGCTTTTTCTTGCTACTGATATGTCAGTAAACTCAGATGATGTCTTGGCAATAGTTCTGAAATATTTAGATATAGTATCAGAATCCACGTCTATGCCTGTTTTTTCTATCATGTATTTTGTTATGGGTCCAAAACAACAGTCATATGCAGTTGGAGTTCCCATCGTAATCCACGCAAATCGTTCAAGACCTGCTCCCATGTCTATAATTTTTTGGTCCAACACAGAATAGTTTTCCAAATCTCCTTGAAATTCAGTAAACACTGCATTGCCAAGTTCTAACCCTCTTACAAAATACTCTAATGATGATCCAAAAGAGCCTCCTCCTGCCCACACATCTTCGACAAAAACTATTTCTTCTTTGTTAATTCCAAATTTATCAGTGAGTAGTCTAAAATCAAGTTCAACACATTTGTCCTTCCAATAACCTTGTGAATTTGGTATACTGTGTTGACCAATCATACAAAAACTTGAAAAATGTCTACCCGTCACTCCTACATTTTCTATGTCCTTGAATCTAAGACATGTTTGTGGTACAACCAAAGGATTTGCTGGAAATTCAAAAACTACTTTAGAACCCATTACTCTTTGAAAATCAACTATTGAAGCAATTGTAAAATAAAGATCATCTCTCCATCTACACACTACTGGATATCTACTCACTGATTTGTGTCCGTTATTTACAAAAAAAGATTCTACCTCCTTCCAAGCATGTGTGTAATCGAATCTCTTTCTCGTGGGAGGATCACCTATGAAGGAATAACTATTTTCTACATGATCAGGGCAAAGATTCTGTCCATCATCTAACACCCAGAAATACCGACCACACTTGGAACAAGATTTTCTCTTGAATCCTTCTTTTTCAAAAAGAGATACCTTGTAATACCTACTGGGGTCTGATGAAAACTTGGCAAGAATCTGACCCTTGTCCATTTCACAAGTTTTTGTCCTGATGGATATTAAGCATTCTGAAGCAACACATTAAATATGATCTTTTTTGAGAATTTCTTATGTTCATATTTGAAAAGAAGGGCTGGAAAGAGGGAGACTATGTTTTTACTTCCAAGCAAAATGGTGATTATAAAGACGCTGTAGTAGGTATCATAACAGGAATAGAAAATTCCAAAATAGGAGTAAATGGCATTGTGATAAATCCCGTCGGCCTTAAGAACAAGGTTTCTCAAGGAAAGGCTGGTCCGCAATCAGAACAAATATTGAAAGATCCCACCTCGAAAGAGATCATCTTTGCCTTAATTTACAGAGTCGAATACGATAACTTTACGGGAGTTTTTGATGTAAGTGCTGACTACGTGGAGAAATTACACAAAAACATTTACAATATTATAACTGGATGGGTCAGAGAATCTGTTCCAGAGTTGATAAACAACGCACTTTCTTTACCTGATGGGCCAGATAAGGATCAGGCAAAAAGGGTTTTGAAACAAAGGATGGATACATTATATGATAAAGAACTAAAAAGATACATGTATTCTATTTGCAGAAGTCTTAAGATCCTCAATTAGCTAAATCAATTGCACCGCATGTTTTTGTAAGCATGAAATCTCCATAGTTTTATATTATGGCTCTTGCAAATTTCGTTTACAATGGAATATGTATACGCTGCATTGCTTTTGCACAAGGAAAAGAAGGAAATCAATGAGGCAAATATATCTAGTATAATAAAGGCCTCAGGAGCTACAGTAAACGAAGCTCAGGTAAAAGCACTCGTAGCAGCACTCGCCGATGTGAACATTGAAGAGGCAATCAAAGCTGCACCAGTTGCAGTGGCCGCAGCACCAGTCGCAGCACCAGCAGGTGGATCAAAAGAAGACAAGAAAGAGTCTGAGACGCCTTCTGCAAAGACTGAAGAGCAAGCAATGGAAGGCCTTTCAGCACTGTTTGGTTAAATCTGTTATTTCTATTTCCTTTTTTGTAAGTTTCTAAAGATTATTTACTATCTCATCTAATACATTGTAATTTGACAGATATCTCATTACCTGTTCAGGATACGGTTCTTGCCTTAGATCTTTTTGGAACAATGGCTTTTGCTGTTACTGGTGCATTCAAGGCAATTGAACACAAAGCTGACATTGTTGGCATAATTATTCTTGCAACAATAACCGGTGTAGCCGGGGGAACTCTAAGAGATATAGTGATGGGACATTTTCCGCCACATTCTATATCTGATCCTTATTACGTGATCATAACGGTAGCAACTAGTTTTGTTATATTCTTTCTATATAAAAAAATGCAAAAACACTGGAATCTGTTTTTAAAATTTGATGCTATAGGACTTGGTGTTTTTACTGCTATTGGTGCAACATTTGCATACGAAGTCTATGGTATGAATTTCCTTGCTATTGTTATGGCAGGCATGGTTACCGCTGTTGGAGGCGGAATCTTGCGAGATATGTTCGTAAATGAGGTGCCTATGGTGTTTGTAAAAGAATTCTATGCTTCTGCAAGTTTCTTGGGGGTCTTGATTTTTTATATTGCACTTAGTGTTGATTCCCATCTGGAGATTGCGACCATAGCCTCTATTGTGGTTACAACTGTATTCAGACTTGTAGCCATGAAATACAACTGGAATTTACCAAAGGCACGTGAAAAGTAAATTTCTTGTTTACTGTGAGGTGTAGTTCTTTAACTTGCCTGTCAGTGCAGTTGCTTGGGCATGAGCTTTTTGAAGTGTATGTTTCTTTGTTTCTCCAGTCAGATAACCTGATTCGGTAGCAAGTGATCTGGCATGTTGTGCAGCCCTTGCAAGAATTGCATTAACATTTTCCTTTGTAATGTAACCTATCTCAATGGATAATGACATTGCTTCCTGGTGTGCTTTTGCAAATGCCTCTCTGTATTTTTCTACGTCAATTAATAGCTCTTCTTGGTTGTATACTGTATTTTCCTCCATTGCTGCGTTTAGAATTATTCCTGCCTCGACAGGTTTGACGTCAAGCTTGCTAAGGAGGGTTGCAAGTTTTGCAGAAATTACATCGCCTTTTTTTGCCGCAGTAGAATCTTTAGTTATCCAGACTGTTCCTTGATCAATCTTTGTAGCAACACCCGCCTCCTTAAAATCAGTAAGTATTGGACCTGGAGTTATTCCAGTATTACCTGCCTTTATTATGACATCTATACTTGCTTTGTCACCGCCTCTAGCTGCTAGCATTATCTTGTTTTTTCCAAGTAGAATGTTTAGTTTGTGCGGGCTCGTGTTTGTGAACATTAAGACACATTGGCCAACTAGCTTGTCAACCAACTTTTCAATTGCAGGTATCTTCAGCGAGGCAAGTGCTTTTTGTGCTACCTTGTCTTTAATACTAATAATCTCAACGTCGTTTTTGAATTTCTTTCTTAATGGTAATAACTGGGAAGATCTAACCTTTTCCATTCGTACCAGTGCAATCACTCTGTATTTCTTTGGAAGTTCTTGAACCTGTTGATACATCTGTGTTTTCTTTTGAGGATATTCTGTTCTGTTTTGATGCATCTTACTTTGTTCCCGCCTGTGGTTTGATTGTTTTACCCATTGTAGTTTTCACCATAACTTTCTTGATGTTCCTGTCACCGCTTGGAAGTTTTTTCTCAATGGTACTGATTACTGCATTTGCGTTAGCAGCTAAATCATCATCTGCCATGGATTCGTCGCCTATCTTACATGCCAATGAAAGAGAATTTCTCAGTCTTACTCTGATTGAAGATCTGAATCTTTCCAATATTGTATCTATGGGGGCATTGAATGGAACTGGAGTAGGCATTTTTCCTCTGGGACCCATGAATTGACCCAGTGTCTTACCAACATTAGCCATGAGTTGAGTATCTGCAAGAAAGAAGTCATATCCATTAATCAGCTTGCGTGATTCCCTCTTGTTTGTACCAATCTGCGTCAATTGTGTTCCATCCACAACCTTGTCAGCATTTGCATTTTTAGCCTTTAGTCCAAGATCGCCTGAAGCAATCACACATACCGATGCCGGCTGGTTTAATTTTTTGGGTAATTGGACTGTCTCATTGATGGCAAATCCTTTCTTAACATCAATATCCTTGAAAACCATGATTAGTTCTAGTGATTGCTTGAATTTTCTCTCCTTTTGGTTCTTTTTAGCTTCTACTATCATCTGCGATATCTGGGACTCGTTGATCATTACGAAAGGACTTTCTGAATGCCTATTTAAAATCGTTTAGTGACAGAATTCTTCGGGAAAGGCCTATATCTAAAAATTTCATTTTATGGAGTTTAAGTTGTAAGAACATCAGATTTGGACGATAGAACTTACATTTATTAAATAGTAACAAAAAGTAGTCGCAAACTTGCACAAATTTGATGAACTAGACATGAAAATAATTACCGAACTTGCTCGAGACGGTAATATTTCTGTACCGAACCTTTCAAAAAAATTGGGGATAAACACATCTGTACTGTATAGTAGAATCAAAAGACTCATCAAAAAGAAACTAATAAAAAAGTTTACAATAGTAGTAGACGAATCTCTCATAGGGATTGGCGTAAGGGCTACAATGGGAATCAACAGAGATCCAAAGTTAAAGGATCAGATTCACAAGTACCTCATGAAAACGCCCGAAGTTATAGAGATATCTGAAGTTACAGGTAGATTCGATATTCTAATTACTCTAAGGGCGACAAACTTGGAAGAATTACACACTGTTGCAATTGAAAAAATTGGAAAGATAGAAGGAATACAAAATACTGAAACTTTTGTAGAACTTCAGAGAACAGACAAAGATTCTGTATATTCTATGACCGAATAGTTTACTTGAATTTGTCTTCCCACTTACCTGCGTCTATTTCTGCAGTTATTTCTTTGGGATTCTTTCCATCTACCTTTATTCCAAGTGATAAACACGTTCCTATGACTTCTTTTGTGGCAGCTTTAAAGTCTAAAGCATAAGAGGAATCAATTTTTAATTTTGCAACCTTTACAGCAGAATCTATAGTAATGTCTCCAACCCACGTGGCACCTGATGTTCCTGATCCTTTTTGAAGTCCGGCTTCTTTCAAAATTAAAGCAGATGCAGAAGGAATTCCTACCTCAACTGACCATTGCTTGCTCTTTTTATCTACAGAAACAGTTACTGGAACCTTCATTCCTTCAAAATCCTTTGTTTTCTCGTTGATTGCGCCAACTATCTGTAAAATGTTCACACCCAATGGTCCTAAAGTAGGTCCAAGTGGAGGGCCAGCGCTTGCTTGGCCGCCTGTTACAAGTGCAGAAACAGTTTGAACATCTGTCATGATTTCTTTTCCCTCTTTACTGTAAATTTAATCCTTGCTACTGTGATGACGGTTTTAGATAGTTTGCATCTACGGTTACTGGTAGCTGATAAGGCGCATCAAGCAAAATTACTGTTGCCTCCTCTTTGTCGTGATCAATTCTGGTTACTGTGGCTTTCATACCTTTGAAGGGGCCGCCAATTATCTCAACTATTTGATCAACTGAAAGTTCTGATACTGTAGATTTCTTAACGAGATATCCTTCAATGTCCTTGAATTGTAATTCTCCTCTAAGCTGACCTCTTATGTGTCTCATTCCCTGTAAGGCGTCAAATGCAGCGTTTGCATCAATTGCCTCTAGTACAACATATCCCTTTAGGTTCTCTAATAACAAAACAGACTGTATGTTTAACTTCTTTAACTTGATTCGATTGTCCAAGAGGCCGAGTACTACCTTTTCCTGACCCCCAGTGGTCCTGACTGCAAAAAAGTGAGATTTTATTTCTTGTGTCAATTCTTATCTATGCCCTAAATTTATTACTGCAAATGTAAACTGTATTACGAAACCAATACCTCCAATACCAGCTATACCCAGAAGCACTAATCGTAAATGTTGCATATAGTCATCTTTATCTGATTTTCTGGCAAGCTTGATGGTGTTTACCATATCCTTCAACGTTTGTTTTGGGTTAACCAATGAAGGAAGTTAATAAAGTGTCCTTATAATTCTTATTTTATGCAGTTACTTGTAGCATACCAATCTGATCCTGCTGGCTCTAACATGGCATCTTACATGATGCAAGATATGAGAAAACAAGGAGACATCTACCATGGAAAAAATTTTGATCTTGCTGTAATTTCTACACCTGTAATATCTGCTGATTGGATTGAAGAAAAATATCAATATGATAGTTATGTATTTTTATCAAAACACGCCTCTGAAAGTGGCACTCTTGCACTTACTTGTCATAGCACTGGAAATTTCTCTGAAGCGCAATTTGGCGGTTTCCCTCGACAAATAGCAATACCTCATCCGTACCTTCAAAAGTCATACATGAAACATTTGTGGACGAAAAGAAACATTTTCTCGAAATTTGAGATTACTATTGAAGCCACTCATCACGGACCAACTGCTTTGAATAAACCGACTTTGTTCATTGAAATTGGTACCACCCAAAAGGAATGGAGCGACAAGAAGCTCTGTGAAAACGTGGCTAAAATAATAGTAGAAGAAATCTGCAAAGAACCAGAAAAACACAAGGTTGCAATCTGTTTTGGTGGCACGCATTATCCAAAGAAATTCAACAAAGAACTGATTGAAGGAGAATTTGCTCTTGGTACTGTTATGCCAAAACATGCATTAGATAATTTAGATGATGCACTATTTTCCCATATGTTAGACAGAAATAAAGTAGCCAATTATGCACTTGTGGATTGGGGCGGTCTTGGTAAAAATAAACAAAAGATAGTTAATCTTATACAAACTACTGATCTAGAGATGATAAAAATTTGAATCTGGAGGAAAAAGTCTACAAGAAATTAATGGAAGTTCCAAAAGGTCAAGTTACAACATATGGGGAACTTGCAAAGGCCGTTGGACTAGAAAATGGCCAAAGGGTAATTGGAAGAATCATGAACAAGAATCCCTATCCAGTGATAGTTCCATGTCATAGGGTCATCATGTCAAGTGGAAAGGTAGGTGGGTATGCATGGGGTGAGAAAATTAAGATCAACATGCTTGCAAAAGAAGGCGTAAAAATCAAGGATGGTAAAATTGATGATCCTAAAATAATTCACAGATTCTAAACTTATTTCTTAGAACGAACTTCTTCTATCAAACTTCTAAGGTGAGCAAGGTTTCTTACCTGATTTCCGTTTACCTGTTTGTACAAGTTCCAGTAAGGCTCATTTGCAATTTCCTTTCGTGCCTTTGATACTTTTAGCTGGTGACGCATTGCTCTGATCCTCTTGACGTATACTTCCTTCTTTCCAACTCTTGCCCCTCTGCTGCCTTTTCTTGATCCATGTTTGGTACCACGCTTCCTTCGTTGAGCTTTTTTAAAGTGAGCCCTTCCTTTAGAAGTGCCCTTGATTGGTCTTATCTCTATTACATTTGCAGTTATCAAACTTCGTATATTGTCACGGGTAATGGCATCAGCAACATCATCTAGATAAGTTGGATCAAACTTTACCCTATCGACACCAACTCCCAGAATTCTTGAGACTAGCTGTCTTTTTGTTCTAAGATTTACTACCACTTGTTGACACTCTCGCGTTGAAAACCTTGAAGTTCATCTCTTTTGCCTTGGCGATGATCTCAAGTCTCTTCTTCTGTCCTACGCCATGGGCAAACCTGACACCGTCAGTTTTAGGATTAAGTTTTTCTAAATCTTTCAAGTTGTAAACTAAATTATCCGTATAACCTGATGGATGAAGCCCTCTTGCGATTCTAGGTCCGCCATAACCTATCTTTACAAGGGATGGCCAGCCTTTTTTTTGCTTTCGTTGGTGATTATCAATTCCCTTTGGCTTTCTCCATGAAGCAGAAAGTCTGGCATATCTCCAACTTTCCTGTCTAACAAAACTAGGCTTGTTCTGTGTCACTTTTTTCCTAAGTTCCAAAGCTTCTTTATTGATCGGCATGTAAAGGTCTCTGCCTGAATTTTACAATAAATACGTTTCTTGATGGATGCGTACGTGATCCGAAGAGATAATAAGGAAATTCCAACGAACCGGTTTATCCAATGATTGAGGATTTGGAGCCAGTCATTACTCGTCTGCTAGTATCTCAGTTGGAACAAATTGGTATCAAACCAGGAAAGATACATAGAAACTTACAAGTCAAGAATCTGGTAGATCTTATTGTAGAAAAAAATGAAGGACTTTTGACTGCAAATAATGCAATATCTGTTAAAACAGGCAAATATACAGGGCGATCTCCAGATGACAGGTTTATTGTCGATGACAAACAAACTCACAATACTGTAGACTGGGGAAAGATAAACCACCCGTTCCCAGAAGATAAATTTGACAAACTCTTAGAGAAGATGAAAAGATATCTAGAATACAAGGAGATATTTGTTTTTGATGGATTTGTAGGGGCAGATCCAGAACACAGATTGCCAATTAGAATTGTTACAGATCATGCCTGGCAAAACTTGTTTGTAAGACAGTTATTCATAAGGCCAACAGCAACAGATCTTGAATCTCATAAACCGGAATATGTCCTTCTCTCAATAAATGACTTCAAATCAATTCCTGAGGTTGATGGTACTAGGACAGATGTCTTCATCATTCTCAATTATACAAAAAAAATCGTGCTCATTGGAGGCACTCCGTATGCAGGAGAAATAAAGAAAGCAATGTTCTCTGTGATGAATTATTCTCTTCCACAAAAAGGGGTCTTTCCAATGCATTGTTCTGCTAACATGGGAAAGAATGGCGACACTGCATTGTTCTTTGGACTTTCTGGCACTGGAAAGACAACGCTATCTGCAGATTCCAATAGGATGTTAATAGGAGATGACGAACATGGTTGGTCTGATAGAGGTGTGTTCAATTTTGAAGGTGGTTGTTATGCCAAGTGCATTAATCTCAATAAGGAAGCTGAGCCACAAATCTGGGATGCAATAAGATCTGGAACTGTGTTGGAAAATGTAGTAATCGACAATAAAACAATGATGCCAAACTTCAACGATAGCAGCTTGACAGAAAACACACGAGCCGCATATCCTCTTGATTATATCCCAGGCGCAATAATTCCAAGCTTAGGCGGAAATCCCAAAGTAATCATCTTCCTTACAGCTGACGCATTTGGAGTGATGTCTCCAATTGCAAGATTGACAAAAGAAGGAGCAATGTATCATTTTATGTCAGGTTATACAAGTAAACTTGCTGGCACCGAGAGAGGGATCACAGAACCCAAAGCCACATTTTCAGAATGTTTTGGTGCACCATTCATGTCACTGCATGCATCTGTTTACGCAAAGCTTCTAGGTGAGAAGATAACTAAACACAAGACTGTTGTATATCTTGTCAACACAGGATGGTCAGGCGGTCCATACGGAATAGGAAAGAGAATGAACATTAATCATACAAGAAGAATGGTTACTGCCGCGCTGACAGGCGAACTTGATGCTGTAAAGTATAGGCATGATGATGTATTCAACCTGGACATACCTGCCGAATGTTTTGGTGTGCCATCAGAGGTATTGAATCCTCGTAACACTTGGTCTGAGAAGGATGCATATGATATCTCTGCAAAGAAACTTGCTCAAATGTTTGTAGAAAACTTTAGAAAATTTGGAAACGTTTCAAAGGAAATAGTGGACGCAGGACCAAGAATCTAATTTTATCTGCGTCTAGAGACCAAACCTATTGTAACAATTATCATTACAACTCCTGAAATTATTGCCATCTGTTTTGTAGGAATTCCTATGATGTCCTGAAGGTCAGAGATATTTTTTTGTGCAACTTCATTGACAAGTATGGTTTGATATGCCTCATCTGTTTGATTTGAACTCTTAACCTGGGCCAAGATCCAATATTGACCTTTTTCAAAAACAGAAATTGAACCTGTTTCTTGGGGAGTGACCGAAGTACTGGCGATTTCATCTGTACCCGCCTTGATTAAAGAAATTTTTGCATAAGACCACTTGTCAGGATAATCAATTGAAAAATGGAGAGTTCCATTGCTTTGGTCTACTAGGAGTGTTCCCTTTGTCATGTGAATCACAACAGGAATACGATAACTTGCCTTGGCATCTTTTAGAATGAGAAATCCATCATAATCTCCTTCACTTTTAACGGTATCAGAAATTTTGACATTCAAAGTATCATTGGATTGAGAATAATCCGCGTCTAAACTAGTTTCATTGGATGAGAAATTTGCCTTCAGTTGAGGTATGATGGAACCATCAAGGGTTCTTAGATGTAGCATTTTTGTCTGAGACTGATTGTCAAAAGATAGATTGAAAACCAGACTGTGTGGTGATATTATTAAATTCGATTCCAGCGCTCTAGTTATGTTCAGTCTTCCACTTCCAACGGCAGAAATGGGAAAAAGATTACCATATGCATCAGTAACTGGATCCGTTGTCGTAACAAGTAGTGACGCAACATCTGAAGGAGATAATCCCGGATATTTCTGTAAGATAATTGCAGCAGCCCCCGCAACATGAGGGGCTGCAAAGCTTGTACCGCTTGTTAGATTGTACTTTCCTCCAATAGTTGTAGAATTCACAAAGACGCCAGGTGCAACAAGATCTGGCTTGATGTAGAAAGGTGATACTGGCCCTTGGGAGCTAAAAGGAGCAATGAAATCTGGATGATAGAACATATCCAAACTTCCCGTTGTATCTGACGTCAACATGGACTTGAGTGCAACTCCATCTTCCTGTGACAGTGAGATCACGGGTATTCTTGGCGTATATCCATTAGTCTTATTTGGTCCTACAAGCTCGCCAAAAAATATTCCAGTCTCATTGTTAAACACAACTAATGCTTTTGCACCCAAATCTGCGGCATTTTTCTCCTTTTCAGAAAAATAGACTTTTTGTCCTTTCACATCACTTCCTCTTTCTTCAAGAAGTATTGCTCCTTTGACATCTATATTTTTAAGGTCTTGAAGCCTTCCATATCCACCATAAACTATCTTGGCTTCAATGGGACTTGGCAAGTCTTGGACTCCTACCATTGGAATAACTTGATATTGTTTTTTACCGACCTCAAAAGTTGCTACTAGACTAGATGTTGAGTTGTTATATGATGCACCAACTGTAATTGCGTTGATATCTTTACCAGGACTTCCAATGGTATCTTCTTGTGGACCGTTATTCCCCGCGGCTACAACTATGACAATTCCTTTCTTTACGGCCTTATCTATTGCATTATCGATTTGGTCATTTGTTCTATTAACTCCTAAACTGATGTTTACGACATTGACCCCATCTTGCATTGCCTGTTGAATAGCTTTGACTATGTAATCTGATGATACTGCTTCGCCAGTTGATGAAACCTTGTATGAAAATAATTTTGACTTGGGTACAATTCCGGTAAAATTGCCATCGGCTGCAATAATGCCTGCTACCTCTGTTCCATGACCATTAGTATCTAGAGGTTTCTCGCTCGAGTCAACATAATTATGCCCTCCAATCACTTTTCCAGTTGGGCCATACCCTAAAAGATCAGGATGATTATAGTCTATTCCGGTATCTATGATTCCAACCTTGACTCCTTGGCCCTCAAGACCATGTAATCTAGCCTCTTTGACACCTACAAGCTCTATACTTTTTTGTAAATTGCTTGAAATTTTCTGTTCATTTGATTCTGATAAAAACAGGAATACGCAGAAAATGAAAAGGAGCGAAAAAATCAGTAATCGGTTAATCATAAATTATCTGAAATTTGGCTAGATAAAATGCATTTGCAACCAAAGCCATAAATGGCAAGAACTAGATGGGTTATTATGGCAAAATACGAACTTCCAAAGTTACCATACGCATACGATGCATTAGAGCCGCATATTGATGCCAAAACAATGGAAATACATCATTCAAAACACCATCAAGCATATACTGATGGATTGAACAAAGCTTTGGAGACTCTAAGTTCTGAACTGCAAAGCATGGAGTTATCCAAATTGCTTGCAAGCTTAGACAAAGTTCCAGAGAACACAAGGGGTGCCGTGAATTTTCACGGAGGAGGATACGACAACCACTCATTGTTCTGGGACAGTATGAAATCAAATGGTGGCGGAAAACCCGGTGGAATCTTGGGTGACGCAATTAACGCAGTATTTGGTAGCTTTGACGGCTTCAAAGAGAAATTCACAAAAGACACAATCGCTATTCAAGGAAGTGGTTGGGGTTGGTTAGCGTATAACACACAAAGTAAAAAAGTTGAATTCACTACAATGCCAAATCAGACTAGTCCTAGAACCAAGGGGTTGATCCCATTATTGGGGTTGGATGTTTGGGAACATGCATACTATCTAAAATATCAAAATCGCAGAGCCGATTACGTTGGTGCATGGTGGAACGTCGTAAACTGGGATGAAGTAGACAAGAGACTATCAAAGACAAAAGCATAATCCTTCTCCTTTTTGTTTCTATTGTATTTTTTTTAATTTCTGCCAAGTTGCTAGGGGGTATGTCAAGAATTTCTTCATCCAAATTTTAGAATGTAATTAGTTCGTATACAAATGATATTCTAACAATTGATAAAAACGAGTAATTCCTAAACCTAAATAGAAATGGACGAAAGAAAAGTAAAGGCAATAGTAGAAGAGGAATTTCAAAGACTTGTTAGCAAAAACATGAATGACAGGAATCCATCCATAATGGACAGGTTACAAGCGTTAGAAGATAAAATGGAATCTATAGAAGAAAAATTAGGACTTGGAAAATAATCTAGTAACCCACACAAACTTAGCAACATAAGTTTCTAGTGTATAACCTCTGGTATCTTAACAGCGGTATTTTCCAAGCTCTGTGCCGAAGTGTGGTTTCACACCTTGAAGTCAAAAAGGCTCCCTGCGGAGCGAGCAGGAATAAAATTGGATTTAGTCCAGAATAAAATTAAAAATTGGATTAAACTGACTTCAAAGCATAAACGTCTATCATCATATTTCCAAATTTGGAAACCAAACTTAATAACTAAATTTCTGGTGATATATCATTGAATTTTCCAAAATTGGTAAATGAAATTGTTGAAGTAGACAATGCAATACGGTTCGTAGCAATCATAGATAAAGAAGGCAAGGAGATTGGAAGCAATGTATCGACAAATGAATTTTTCTTAAAACGAGAGTCACAACAAAAGACCTTAGGGTTTGACATGTTAATTCTAAAGAAAATTTTTGATCTTTATGACGACGTATTGGGAACGCAGAATTTTGCTCATCTTATACGAGAGAGGGTTCATGTCTTGTTATACTATGTAAAAGACTTGATAATTGTAGTCTCATGTGACAGAACTATCAGTCATCATAAAATCGTAGGCATCGCAGAAGGTATCAATCAGATAATAGAAAAATACATCGCATAAGCCCAGAAATTGCACACAAAGAATAACGAAACACAAAACCTCATTCTTTGCACGGTAGTATTTTTCAGAATGCATTTATAGGTGGATAAGAGAATTTTTTGCAAATGAGTGAAGAGCAAGCTCAAGCTCTGTTGCAACAACTACAAGCGCTTGAAGGATACTTGGCAGATTTGATGCAGAAAGAAGAATCTGTAATGAGACTTTTACATGAAGCAACAAGTGCTATAGAGTCCATGAAAACTATGCGTGTAGATACATCCAATGAAGCCCTTGTACCTGTAGGCATGGGAGCTTTTGTAAAAGCTACAATAGAGCCAAACCAAAAAATAATTGTCAATATAGGATCTGGAGCTTCAATTGAACAAGACAAGGACTCAGCAATTAACTATATGGAATCTAGAATTAAAGAATTGGAAATAGTACTTCAGCAATTGGCAGCTCAAAGACAAGAAGTATCCTTTAGACTTGAACAAGGTCAACAGGAAATGAACAAACTTATACAATCAAGTCGCAGTTCTACGCAGTAAGGAAATCTATTATGTTTGATAAACTACGAAACGCGTTTTCTTCAGCAGTCAAAAGCTTTGGAGAAAAAGAGCTAAAGGAAAAAGATATCGATGAAGTTTTGTTTGAACTTGAGATATCTTTGCTAGAATCTGATGTAGCAACAGAAGTAATAGATTTACTAAAATCTGATTTGAAAAAACAGCTGATTGGTGCTACAGTACAAAAAGATACAATAGTAGAATTTGTGAAACAAAACATGAGGCAAAGTATTTCGAACATGTTCGATGCCGCAGGAAAAATTGACATCTTATCTAATATACAAACGAAGAAGGAAAAGGGAGAACCATATATTATTTCGTTCATGGGAATCAATGGAACAGGAAAAACAACCACTATCGCAAAATTTGCTAATCTTTTACGCGAAAATAAATTATCGTCTGTAATTGCAGCTGCAGATACATACAGAGCGGGAGCAATTGAACAGATAAGCGAACATGGTAAGAGATTAAACATAAAGGTTATAGCACAGAATTATGGTTCTGATCCTGCAGCAGTTTCACGCGATGCTGTACTGTATGCCAAATCCCACAAGGTAGATTGTGTATTAATCGATACGGCGGGAAGAATGCAGACAAGCAAGAACCTTATGGATCAAATATCGAAAATCAATAAAGTGGTAAATCCTGATCTGAAATTATTCATTGGTGATTCATTGGCAGGAAATGACACAGTTAGCCAAGCAAAAGAATTTCATAATTACACCAAATTCGACGGCGCGATTCTTACCAAAAGCGATGCAGATGCACGTGGAGGTGCCGCTATATCTATAGTCAAAGTAACATCACGCCCAATTCTCTACTTGGGAGTAGGTCAAGAATACAAAGATTTGAAACCATTTAACAAGGATTCATTTCTGGAATCCTTATTTGGATCACAAGAATCGTTGTCCATGGTGCAAATCCAGCAGAAAGAGAAATCTCAACAGCAAAGAGAACAAAAAGAAATTATTGTTGAAGAAAAGGTAAACATGATAGACAAACAACAAGAATCCAAAGTTGAGATTAAAGAGATAAAACCAGAAATTATACAATCCAAACCTGCATCATCTACGGAAAAGATTCAAGTCAGCGCTGAAAAAGAAATTACACCCGAACAAGGATCATCAAAAGAATCGTCCAAATCCTTTGTAAGTCCAAAGCCTGAACCAAAAGCAGAATCAAAGCTTGAACCAAAGCTCAACCAAGAAATAAATAAAGATGTAGAGAAGGAACCAACAGAAGAAATTTCAAGTAAAGATCAAGATCCTTTTATGGGAGTAACAACGAAAGATATTGAAAAATATTCTGAACTGTTTGATGTTCATCCACCTGAAAATGATGACGAAGCAAAAAAACTCGCCTCTAAAATACGAAAATGGATTTCTGACGGCCGGCCAAAACCCACAAAAGATAAAGATGCTATTGAAGAGAAAACCAGTGAAAAAGAAGATGTTGATATATCTAAAGATGACAAATCAAAGAAGAAACGTTCCATGTTTGGATGGATGAGAAAATGAAATTAAAAACAAAAGACCTGTTAACATTAAATGAACTTAGTAAAACTGAACTTGTTGAAATCATTGATAATGCAATAAAAATGAAGAAGGATTTGAAGAAGGGAATTTCTAAACCTCTTGGTAAAAATAAAACACTTGCAATGATCTTTCAAAAACCGTCTACAAGGACACGAGTAAGCTTTGAAACTGGAATGTTTCAACTAGGAGGACATGCATTAAATCTCTCTGCAGATGAATTACAACTAAAAAGGGGAGAAACCATAGAAGATACAGCAAAAACACTTTCGAGATACGTAGATTTGATAATGGCTAGGGTTTATTCTCATGATGAAATAGAACTACTTGCAAAGAATTCTTCTGTTCCTGTGATGAATGGTCTTTCTGATTCTTTTCATCCATGCCAAACTCTTGCAGATCTCATGACAATAAAAGAAAAGAAGAAAAAATTGGCTGGCCTTAAACTGGCATGGATAGGTGACGGTAACAATGTATGTAATTCAATGATATATGGTTGTGCAAAAACTGGCATTGAGATTAGTATCGCTACTCCAAAAGGATATGAACCTAATCCGAATGTCGTAAAAGAATCTAACAAACTAATTGATGTGAAATTATCAAACCATCCAGAGATTGCTATAAAGGACGCAGATGTTGTAGTAACAGACACCTTTGTCTCGATACATCACCAAACTACCGATAGAACAAATGATTTTCTTCCATATTTTCAAGTAAATTCAGCTTTGATGAAAAAGGCCAGTCCATCTGCAATCTTCATGCATTGTTTACCTGCTAAACGAGGTCAGGAAGTTACAAGTGAAGTGATCGATGGACGTCAGTCAGTAATCTGGGACGAAGCTGAAAATAGACTTCATGCTCAAAAGGCGCTTATAGTAGCCCTGTTGAGAGTCTAACGTTTATAAGAGCTTCACCAAAATTTTTTGTAAATAGGTAGTATAGATGGCATATTCACAAATATTGCGTAGATCTCGTGAAGAGAAAACCAACTATGGAAGAAGAAGAAATCTTCTCATGGGTAGGAGAGACTTTATCACAGTTCAGATATCAAATGAGAATACACTTGTACAGATTCACAAGCCAGAACTACTGGGAGATAAAGTTCTGTCATCAGCTCATTCAAGGTCCCTTTTGAAAAAAGGCTGGAGGGGTTCGAGAAAAAGCATACCTGCAGCATATTTGACAGGTTATCTTGCAGGTAAAAAAGCACTGGCTAACGGTATCAGCAGTGCAGTTCTTTATGTTGGTACTAGACGATACACTCAGAGAATATCCGCAGCGTTGAAAGGAATAATAGATGCTGGACTTGAGGTACCTGCAGATGAGGAAACTTTTCCTTCTGCAGATAGGATCACTGGAAAACATCTCAAAGTTGCGAATGAGATTGACAAGGTAAAATCAGCAATAGATAATGAGGTAAAGACCAAATGAGCAGATCAGAGACAAGACAAAGATCTAGAGAACCCGAAGTGGAATGGGTACCAAGAACTACATTGGGAAAGCTAGTTGCTGCTAACAAGATTACTTCCATGAAAGAAATATATGAAAATGGTTATAGGATCCAAGAATCAGGAATTATCAAGAAATTATTACCCGGTATCAAAACGGAGGTCATAGATGTAGGCATCGTCCAAAAACAGACTACCAACGGAGAATATACAAGATTCAAGGCACTCGTGGCAGCAGGTGATGAAAACGGATGGCTTGGTATAGGACAAGGAAAATCAAAACAAATGAGAATTGCTATTGAGAAAGCCACCAGTCAAGCTTATCTTAGCGTAAGTCCAGTGAAACTGGGCTGTGGAAGTTGGGAGTGTAGATGTGATCAGAAACATTCGGTGCCTTTCAAGGTCAGGGGCAGAGGTGGAAGTGTAACAGTTGAAATTATTCCAGGACCTAGAGGTCTTGGGTTGGTAGCAGGTGGAAATATTAAAAATCTGTTAAAACTCGCAGGTCTGAAAGATGCGTGGACAAAAAGCAAAGGATCTACAAATACAATGACTTCCACATCACGCGCAGTTTTAAATTGCTTAAGACAAACATTTAGTCAAGGTTGAGTATAGATGGGAAAAGCTTTCTTAGTAATCCGAATGAAAGGAACAATTAATGTTCCACACTGGGCAAACACCACTCTAGATCTGCTTCATTTAGACAAGAGATTTAGAGCCACTATAGTCCCAGAACGAGATAATACAAAGGGAATGCTGAACAAGATTAAGCACTATGTTTCTTGGCAGGAAATCGATATTTCAACTGCAAAAGAACTTTTAGAAAAAAGAGCCAGAAAAGAGGGTTACAGGAAACTCACTTCTGAGGATATTGAAAAACTTGGATTCAAAAACACTGATGATCTAGCAAAATCGTTGGCAGACGGTGCTATTGCATTATCAAAGTTAAAACCGCTTAAACCATGGTTTGCTCTGTCTCCTCCAAGACATGGATTCAAGAGAAGCACCAAGAAGATGTATGGTGAGGGAGGAATATTGGGAAATCATAAGGAACTTCTTACACAAGTAAAGATGATGATTTAAGATGGCAACAAGACTACGAAAGACAAGAAAATTCCGAGGAGGGCGAAATCATGGATGGGGCCAGATAGGACAACATAGAGCCAGCGGTCACAAGGGAGGACTTGGAAAATCTGGCATGCACAAACATCATTTTATCAGGATGCTTTTAACAGATCCAAGACATTTTGGTCATGATTCTACTCACCCGCCACATCCAAACCTAGTAAGAAAATGGGCAAGTGTAAGAGATCTAGATGATATCTATGCAAAACATGGAAAACAAGAAGGTGGAAAGAAGGTAATAGATCTCTCAGAACTTGGCTATGACAAGTTGTTAGGAGGAGGACAAACAAAGAACGCTTACGTCATAAAAGTAGGACGATTTTCTGCTACTGCAGAAGATAAAGTCAAAAAATCTGGTGGCGAGGTGCTTGCTGTAGTATGAGCGAAGAAGCTACACCAACTGGTTTTCTTAGAACAATAATTTCAAAAGCAGAGACTTACATTCCGCAGGTGCCAAAACCCAAGAAAAAAATTCCTTTACACATTCGTTTGATATGGTGTGGAATAGCTCTATTCATTTACATGATTATGGGGCAGACTCCACTGTACGGAGCAACAACCCCTGCATTTGACTTTCTTGCCTTTGCAAGAGTAATTTTTGCATCCCAACAAGGAACCTTGGTAGAACTGGGAATTGGGCCCATCGTAACAGCAGGACTTTTGATGCAGCTCTTAAAGGGTTCTGAAATATTTCATTTAGATTTCAAAAAGCCAGAGGATCGAGAGCTCTATCAAACAGCAACAAAAATTGTAACGTATATTGTAATCATTGCCGAGTCTTCATTATATGGAATGGCTGTATATGGGCCAAGGCTTCCTAACCATGAAGTTGCCTTTATTTTAATTGGACAGCTCATCGGTGCATCAGTAATAATCATGCTATTGGATGAATTGGTTCAGAAAGGATGGGGATTAGGAAGCGGAATTAGCTTATTCATTGCTGCAGGTGTAGCTCAGCAGGTAATTTGGTCACTCATAAGTCCAGTTCCTGCAGGTGATGGAGGACCAGTTGGGGTCTTTGCAAATATCATCTATGCGTTTATTCACAGCAACTTTAGTAACCTGTTTTTCAGAGTAAACCAACTGCCTAGTGTTTTTAGTCTCTTTATTACTGCCGGAGTATTACTAATTCTTGTATATACACAAGGAATAAAGATAGAAATTCCTATTGTATCCACCAAATACCGAGGATTCTCAGCTGTATATCCAATCAAATTGATGTATGTTTCCAACATTCCTGTCATCTTGGCATCTGCGCTCACTGCTAATGCGGTGTTTATTGGTCAAATACTCTGGGCTAACTTTAATCCAAAAAACGCAAATCCAATTCTGAATTTCTTAGGAATGTTCGATCCAACTTCTCCATCTACTCCGACGGGAGGGATGCTTTACTATGTAACAGCTCCCCTTGGTCTTGATACCGTTGCATTGGATCCTACGAGAGCTGTTCTGTACATCTTATTCATGGTGGGTATAGTTGTTCTCTTTGGTAGACTTTGGATTGAACTTGGAGGATTGTCTGCTAAAAGTGCAGCAAAGAACTTGTTAGATGCAGATGTGCAAATACCGGGTTTTAGACGTTCTAACCAACCCGTAGAAGACTTACTACAGAAATACATCCCATCTGTTACAATAATAGGTTCTATTATTCTTGGACTATTAGCTGGTATTTCAAATGTATTGGGAACCTTTGGCTCAGGGACAGGAATGCTACTTACAGTTGACATCTTGATTAACTATTACAATCTGCTAGTACGAGAAAGAGTAGAAGAGGTAATGCCTGCCCTGGGTGCGTTGCTTGGTAGAAAGTAAAAGAGTAATAATAGTTGGGATTCCTGGAGTTGGAAAGACTACTATTGTTTCCAAGGTTGTTAATATATTAAAAGAGAAAAAGATCAGCGTCAGCGTCTTTATATTTGGTACTGTGATGTTTGACGAAGCAAAGAAGACCAAAGGAATTCAAAGCAGAGATGATCTTCGTAAACTTTCAGTACGAGAACAAAAAGATCTCCAATCCCTGGCTGCAAAAAAAATAGCTTCTATATCTGATGAGGCAGTAATTGTAGATACTCACGCATTTATCTCAACAAAAGAGGGGTTCTATCCAGGTCTGCCTCACAATGTTTTAGAAATTCTGATGCCTGATAGCTTTATCATGATTACTGCCAGACCTGAGGAGATCTACAATAGGAGAATGAAAGATAACACGAGAAACCGTGATATTGTATCAATTGATGCAATAAAGAAAGAACTTGATGTTACAAGTGCAATGCTTTCAACCTGCTCTATACTATGTGGCTCACCAATAAAGATGGTTCTAAACACTGAAGGCAAGATTGACGAGGCGGCAAAAGGGATCGTAAGTGCAATGGGATTTAACAATGGAACATAGCATAATCTTTGATTTCTTAAATACGGTATCATTGCAGATTCCAGGCCTTTCGCGAGGACCTCTTGGAAGCACCGATCCAATAGTAAAGGGATTGATTCCATCTGTTATCGGCATCATGCTCATTGCAATTGGACTCAATCTTTTCAATGCAATGATAAAACGTAAGATGGTAGATCAAAATAAGATAAAGAAATTACTCAAAGACACTAGAGCTTGGCAAAAAGAACGTATTGCCGCCTTTAAAGCAAAAGACCAAGAAAAGATAGATGAATTGAACAAGAAATCTGCTTACATGAACAAGATGAATATGGAATTGATGCAATTGAACATGAGGCCAATGATGATTACATTCTTGCCTCTTATTCTGGTATTTTATTTTGTATTGCCTCCACTTTTTTCGTATACTGTAGCAGTGTCACCAATATCACTGAATTTCATTCCTGGTAACTTTTTCCAACTTACATGCACTGCAGAGAAGGTTGCATCTACACCTAGTATATGTAAACACGTAAACGATCTATATTTCTGGGCATGGTATTTCCTGTCATCTGCTTCCTTTAGTGGCATAATCATGCGACTCACCAAGACTACTATGGACACAAGTTGAATTGCTTAGATCAGTAATAATATCAGGTCCTCCAGCCATTGGAAAGACTACAATAGCAAAGAGTCTTGCAAAGGAATTTGATCTGAAATACATTAGTGGAGGAGATGTACTCAAAGAGATGGCAAAAGAAGAAGGATTTCAGACCGAAAAGGATGATTTCTGGGATACTGAAGCAGGAATGAAGTTTCTGAACATGAGAAAAGGGAACCCAGAATTTGATAAAATAGTTGATGAGAAACTAAAGAAAATGTTCCTAACAGAGGATGTGGTCATAACGAGCTATACTCTACCTTGGCTGGTTAAGGACGGGATTAAAATCTGGCTTGCGGGTTCACAAGAAATTAGTTCAAAAAGGATGACAACAAGAGATCATATATCATATGAACATGCACTTGGAATTGTGAAAAAAAGATACGAAGAAAACAAAATGATATACAAGAAACTATATGGCTTTAATTTTGGAGATGATCTATCTGTGTTTGATGAAATAATAAATACAGACGGTCTGGGTCCAATTCAAGTGCTTGAACTTGCAAAGAAGGCAGTGAAAAATCATTATGACACTCAAACAAATAGAAAATCTTAGAGTCATAGATCAAGACATAACGAATGACTCGTATGGTACATACTATGATAAAAGATCGATAGAACAACTTCTCAATTACGGTTTCATATTGCTGGATAAACCAAATGGTCCCACAAGCCATGAGACTGTTTCATGGGTAAAGAAAATATTGAATGTTCCAAAGGCGGGGCATAGTGGCACTTTAGATCCTCAAGTCTCGGGGCTTTTACCAATTGGTTTTGGTGAAGCAACCAAGGCACTGATAGTTCTTTTGCTTGGACCAAAGGAATATCATGCTTTAGGTAGGCTTCATTCACTACCTTCTAAGGAAAAATTGAATCAAGTGCTGAAATTATTGACAGGAAAGATTTACCAAAAACCCCCGCAACGATCAGCTGTATCGAGACAAACTAGAATAAGAAATGTATATGAAATTGAAGTTGTAGAAGAAAAGGAACGACTCTTACTTTTGCGTATTTTATGTGAAGCAGGAACATACATCCGAAAAATTTTCTACGATATGGGGGAAATTTTAGGGCCTGGAGCTACAATGATCGAGTTAAGGAGAACTCGGGTGGGACAATTTAATGAAGACTCCAACCTCGTGAAAATGCATGATCTTGTAGATGCATATGCATTATGGAAAGAAAAGAATGACGAGTCAAAGATAAGAAGAATACTCATGCCAATTGAACATTGTCTAAGTGAGATAAAATCAGTGGTAATAAGAGACTCTGCGGTGGATGCGCTGTGTCACGGTGCTCAATTGGCAATACCGGGAATACTTGAAATCTCAAATGGACTCAAAAAAGGAGACTTGGTTGGTGTCTATACGCAAAAAGGCGAGATCGTGGCTCTTGCCGAAGCCATAATGCCAGAAGACGAGATAGTTGAAAATACCAAAGGGTTTGCATTTCAGATAAAAAGAATCATCATGGCTCCTAACACTTATCCCAAAAGCTGGCGCTCAAAGGCAGTAGTTAACAATTAAAAAGGAATCAAAATTACCTTTTGAAAGTTGATTCCAAAAGGAGCTACTATTTGTTTTGTCGTAGGAGTTATAGGAGCAGGAGTAATTGGGGCTTTCTTGTTTCAAATATCGCACCAGACCCCCTCTCTAGTCTACCAAAACGGGCCATCTCTTTCCATAATCACAGAAAAAATAAACTATCGTTTGGGTGAGCCTGTTAACATAAGGATAATTAATTCGGGCACTGTTCCTCTAGCTTTTTCTGATTCTTCATTTGGATTAAAAATTAGGGGCTTGGACGGTACTATAATTTACTTGCCGATATCTGTACCAGTGGCTTCCACATTAAATTCGCATGAAGAAAAAGTCTTTGTCTGGAATCAAACAAAGACTGATGGAAGTAAAGTCATTGAAGGCAGATATAAGATCGAGTCAAACACATCTCCAGATGCAGGCAATGTGTTGAAAAAATCAGTTACAATAAACATCTTTCAGTGAGGCTGAGTTTACGTGATGTATCAATTAACGTAATATATGGTGATTTTTACAACGAAGTTGACTTGGCGAATTGATGCCGGGGTCGCCTAGCCTGGTAGGGCGCGCGCCTGGAAATGAAAACCATATAGCGCGTACTCGCAAGGGTCCGAGAGTTCAAATCTCTCTCCCGGCGCCTTAATTTTTCATCTTCTGAATCTAATTTTTTAGAATTTGAAAAATTTTGAAAAGGTTTGAACTGACAACAAAAAATCTTTGGTTTTGATAAATTATCTAAAGTGTGATATTGACACTTTTTCACCAATCTTTAGATCTTTTTGGATCTTTACCTTTTTGATCGCATCTTCAAAGTGTCTTATAGTTACCTTTGCATCTTGAACCTGTTTTTCTGCCTCTTTTGGGTCTGGATACTTTTCAATAAACTCATGTATGACAAGAGATACTGCAGTATTTGCAATGGAGGCAACATCTGCACCACTAAACCCATCTGTAGATTCTGCAATCTTGTCT
This sequence comes from Nitrosotalea sp., assembly GCA_050749405.1. GTDB lineage: Archaea > Thermoproteota > Nitrososphaeria > Nitrososphaerales > Nitrosopumilaceae > Nitrosotalea. The sequence goes on along the minus strand of JBOGRD010000001.1, from coordinate 166,569 downwards.
AGGTCTACATAGTCTGGGTTTATGCCATTTTGAGTTCCAATCTCTCTTTCCATTGGAATATCTTTTGAGTTTATCTCAAGTATTTTGAGTCTGCCAGCTTTATCTGGTATTGGTACCAATACCATCTTGTCAAATCTGCCAGGCCTAAGTAATGCTCTATCTATCATGTCTGCTCTGTTTGTTGCAGCGATAACTACCACCCCGTAAAGACTTTCGATACCATCAAGTTCTGTGAGAAGTTGGCTGACAACTTTTTCTGTAACCGCAGTTTCTCCCATCCCCCTTGTTGGAGCAATAGAGTCAATCTCATCAAAGAATATAACGCATGGAGAGGCCTGCCTTGCTCTTCGAAATACCTCTCTTATTCCTCGTTCTGATTCACCGATCCATTTTGATAAGAGTTCAGGCCCCTTTATTGAGATGAAATTAGCTTCACTTTCTGTTGCTACGGCTTTTGCCAAAAGTGTCTTTCCAGTTCCACTTGGTCCATGCAGCAATATTCCACGTGGTGTTCTATATCCAAGTTTTGAATAAAATATAGGATATTTCATAGGCCACTCTACTGCTTCTTGTAGTTCGAGCTTTACATTTTCTAATCCTCCAATTTGGTCCCACTTTATGTCAGGTTTTTCAATGTAAACCTCACGCATTCCAGCAGGAGTAACTTCACGTAATGCAAACCGGTAGTCTTCGTCATTTACAACAAGCTTTTCAAGAGTTTCAGCCGGAATCTTTTCATCCGCTAAATTAATTTCTGGCAATAATCTTCTCAAACATTTCATTGCAGCTTCTTTACAGAGGTATTCTAAATCCGCTCCTACAAATCCATGGGTTATTGCAGCCATTTTTTCCAAGTTTACATCTTCACTTAATGGCATGTTTCTTGTATGTATCAAAAGTATCTCATGTCTTCCCTTTTTATCTGGTATTCTAATCTCTATCTCTCTGTCAAACCTGCCTGGTCTCCTAAGAGCAGGATCTAACGCATTTGGCCTGTTTGTTGCCGCAATAACGATTACTTTTCCTCTTCCCTCAAGTCCATCCATAAGTGCAAGCATTTGGGAAACTACTCTTCTCTCAACTTCGCCAGTCACTTCTTCACGTTTTGGAGCAATAGAGTCAATTTCATCAATGAAAATAATGGAGGGAGATTTTTCTCGTGCCTCTTTGAAGATCTCCCTGAGCCTTGCCTCACTTTCTCCATAAAATTTACTCATAATTTCGGGACCTGAAATGCTAGTAAAATGGGCGTTGGTTTCATTTGCCACCGCTTTTGCCAAAAGTGTCTTTCCAGTTCCTGGTACTCCATAAAGTAAGACGCCTTTTGGAGCCTCAACACCGAGTTTTTCAAAAATTTCCGGATGCCTCATTGGTAGCTCAACCATCTCACGAACTTTTCTAAGCTCATCACTCATACCACCAACGTCTTCATATGCTACCTGTGGTACACCACGTAGGCTCTCTCCTTTTTCAGCAATGTGGAATATTGTTTTTGAAGTTACAATTACTGCGCCTGCTACTGGTGTTACCCCGATGACTTGAAATGTGAGTCTACCACCAAAGTATGGCACCATGATGTTGTCACCTTTTACCAAAGGAATGTTTTCTAGCGAATCAGTAAGATATCTTTCATCTATTGGCGGCATCGCATCAAGTGGTGCAACTATGATCTTTTCTGCTACAACTGCCTTTATCTTTCGTAACATGACCATGTCCCCTACTGCTACTCCTGTGTTGTTTCGAGCAAGTCCATCTACTCTGATTATTCCTTTTCCTTCATCTGATGTATAAAGAGGAAGGCACTTTGCAACCGATTTTCTTTTTCCGGTAATTTCTACAATATCGCCACTTGATATTCCAAGAACATCCATTGATTCATAATCAAGACGCGCTACACCACGCCCGACATCACGACTATATGCCTCTAATATTTTGAGTTGAATTTCATTTTGGCTTATGGGTTAGATTAGCTATCTACGGCATTATACCTTTGTTATTTGCTTTATTGACAAGATTTTCCATAAACTCGTGCTCAAAATGATGAATCCGTGCTCAATCTAAAAGAAACCTAAACTATAGTGTTAAACTCTTTGCAATCACATTTTTTTCCATCAGAATTTACATGGATGCAATACCCATGAGGAAAATGATCATGTCTGGGATGACTACAATCTATCCTATTGCATGTTTCGTAAAGACTCGTACTTCAGTGTAGTTTTGGTAGGATAAAGAGAATGCGGTCTATTCCAAACACGATGTTATTATATCACGTACATATTCAACCAAACTTAATATTGTTAAATAATACAACAAAATTGTGTTTCCAGAACGTTGCTCTATTAGGGAAAATGGACAAGATTGCCCAATGCCTCCTGAGTTTGTCATCTCAATAAAATCTAATGATGACGAATACATGGTTGGGGTTGCATGTGATAACCACAAGAAGATGTTTGTTGATAAACTGGGTTCTTTACAGAAAGAAGGTAAAGTCCCACAAGGGTCGATTCACTTTGAAGATCTCAAGCCCGTGGGAACCAGTTGTATTAAAATAGACCCAAATGACCTGATTCAACTTTAACTTGGTAGATTGGTTTTTTCCCAGCAAGTGACAGGATCAAGTTTTTTACTGTTACCTCTGCCATCTTTCTTCTAGTTTCTACGGTTGCACTCCCAATATGTGGAGTCATCAACACATTCTTTAATCCTGTTAAAGAATTTGAAGCACCTATGGGTTCATTTTGAAATACATCCAAGGCAGCACCTGCGATAATATTTTTCTTTAATGCAACAACAAGATCTTTTTCATTTATTATCTTGCCTCGTGCGGTATTTACTAGAAAAGAAGTCTTCTTCATACTTTTGAGCAATTTTAGATTCACTATTTCATGTGTCTTTGACGTATATGGAGCATGGATGCTTACCACGTCGCTTCTTCTGAACAGCTCGCCAAGTGAAACATATCTTGCATTCAAACTCTTTTCTTCTCTAGAGGAAAGTCGTTTTCTGTTATGGTATAATAATTTCATCTCAAAACCACGCGCTCTTTTTGCAACCGCCTTACCTATCCTTCCCATTCCGAATATCCCTAAGGTTTTTTCGTATAGATCTGTGCCGAGGAATTCGTATGGACCAAATATGCTTCTCCATTCGTTTTTACGAATCAATCTGTCTCCCTCATTGACTTTCCGAAATAGAGATAGCATGAGTGCCATGGTAAGATCTGCTGTAGCCCTTGTAAGGACCTCTGGGGTGTAGCTTACAATAATTCCTCTTTCTAATGCAGAGTTGACATCAATGTGATTGTAGCCTACGCTAAAAGTAGAAATTGCCTTGAGTTTGGTTCCTGCATTTATTACATCTGAATCGATTTTGTCATATGGATAACAAATTAAACCGTCTTTGTCCTTTATTTTAGAGACAAGTAAATCCTTCGATATTGGAATTTTACCAGTATGGATCTCAACTTGATATCGCTTCTTTAGCTCTTTTACTGCAAAATCATGCAGACGCCTGGTAAGCAAAACTTTCATTGAAAAAACTCTCAAAAGTTCATATAAAAACTCATTTATAACAAGTCTGTATAATAACATCGAATTGAAACACAAAGAAGAGTTTGCAGTTTGTGTTCAATGTAGTAATCCAATTGAAAAATGTGTTTGTGTCTGTCCATTTTGTGGTGAGCGTGATAAATGTGAATGCGCCTTGTTTGATGCTGCTACTGGCGGTTAGATCGTAAAATAGGAATTATGGCATTATTAATATTTGATGACCGTCTAGATTCGGTGTGTCTTCAATAGATTTAACGTGGGTTATAGGCGGCCCACAGGGAGGCGGTGTTGAATCTGCAGCTAATATCTTTGCGGGAGCCTGTGCTGGATGTGGCCTGAAAATTTTTGGAAAAAGAGAATATTATTCTAACATCAAGGGGGAACACAGCTATTTTGGGGTTAGAGTCTCTGACAAAGAAGTCCGTTCTAATATAACTGGAATTACAATGCTTGCTGCATTTGATGCGGAAACTCTGTTCAGACATGCAGATGATGTACATGATGATGGTGCAATTGTATACGAGTCTGATCTTGAACAAGTTAAGACTGATGAAATACCAACTCTTGACAAACCATTCAAAGAAAGATTAGAGAAATATCTTTTATCAAAGAATAAACCATTTACCGTACATGGAGTGCTAGAAGCAGCAAAAGAAAGAGGTGTCACTCTGTATCCGGTATCCTTTAAGGCAATACTTTCTACTCTGGCAGAAGAGATGAATAATCCTACTATTCGAGGAATGTTTAGAATGCTAAATGTTCTATCAGTATCTGTATCAATTGGCTTGCTGGGTTTACCGTCTGACACGTTATTACGATCTGTGGAGAAGATCTTTTCAAGTAAGCCCAAGATTGCAGAGATGAATAAACACGCCGCAAACTATGCATATAATTATGCGACAGCCAAATATCAGAAATTCAAATATCAGCTATCTGCAATTCAAAGCAACTCGGATGTTATTCTAGTACAGGGTTTCCAGTCTACAGGTCTTGGAAAATTAGCAGCAGGATGCAGGTTTCAATCATACTATCCAATTACACCTGCATCAGATGAGAGCGTATTTTTGGAATCGAATGAAACATTTGATGTTGAAAATAATAGACCTGGTTCTACCATAATAGTACAGACAGAAGATGAGATTTCAGCAATAGGTATGCTAATTGGAGCTGCATTAACAGGCGCAAGAGCTGCAACTAGCACATCAGGTCCTGGATTTTCTCTCATGGCAGAAGCACTTGGTTGGGCTGGAATGAACGAGGTGCCAATTGTAGTTACACTATACCAAAGAAGCGGTCCATCCACAGGACTTCCTACTAGACATGGACAAGACGATTTACTCTTTGCAATATATGCCGGTCATGGTGATTTTCCTAGAATTGTTTATGCATCGGGTGATATTGAAGAGGGATTTTACGATGCTGCAGAATGTTTCAATTTTGCAGAAACATTTCAAATGCCTGTAATTCACATGATGGATAAATTCATTGCAAGTACTGTAGCAACTGTAAAAAGATTTGATCCAACAAAGATCACGATTGAACGAGGCAAGCTCTTGGAAAAAATTAGTGATGATAATTACATGCGGTTTGCCCCATCTGAAGATGGGATATCGCCAAGATCTAAACTAGGACTTGAAAATGGTATATTTTGGAGTACAGGCGACGAAAGCGATGAACAAGGTCACATCTCAGAAGATCCAGTAAATAGAATACACAAAATGGACAAGCGAGCAAAGAAGCTTGAGGTGGCTTTGGAAACAATTCCAAAGGAAGATCAGGTGGTAAATCATGGAGTCTCTGACTTTTGTCTTGTAAGTTGGGGGTCTACCAAAGGACCAATTCTCGATGCAATTGAAATGCTGAAAAAAGATAACTATAATGTTGGGTTTGTGCAAGTAAAGCTATTACATCCATTCCCACGCGATTATGTCAAATCTTTGCTAAAAGATGTCAAAACCATAATAGATGTAGAAGCAAATTATTCTGCTCAACTAGGAACTCTACTAAATGAAAACTTGGACCGTAAAGTTGATTATTATATTCTCAAGTATACTGGAAGAGCAATGACCTGTACAGAATTGTATGAGTCAATTAAAAAAATAATAGACGGAAAGGCTGAGAAAAGACAGGTGTTATCATATGGTGTCTAATTTATCCGATTACAAAACAGAGGTGCATAATGACTGGTGCCCAGGCTGTGGTGATTTTGGAATCGTAAGTGCTATTCAGATGGCTCTTACAGAAATGGCAATACCGCGTCACAAGGCCGCGATCTTTTCGGGAGTAGGATGTTCTGGCAAGACGTCTCATTTTGTGAATGTCTACGGTATACACACATTGCATGGTAGGGTAATGACTTTTGCACAGGGTGCCAAGCTTGCAAATCCGGAAATGACAATAATTGCAGCAGGCGGTGATGGCGATGGATTGGGTATTGGTGCGGGGCATTTTGTGGCGGCAGGAAGAAGAAATGTGGATATGACCTACATCATATTCAATAATGGGGTTTATGGCCTGACAAAAGGGCAGGCTTCTCCAACTCTTAAGCTTGGATTGAAAACGAAATCACTTCCAGAACCCAATGTAAACCAATCTGTAAATCCAATTGCATTGGCAATAGCCAGCGGTTTTACATTTGTTGCAAGAGGATATGCATACGATGTCAGGCAACTAAAAGATCTAATTGTTGCAGCAGTAAAGCACAGGGGACTTTCTTTCCTTGATGTCTTACAACCATGTCCTACGTATAATGACATTAACACAAGAGATTGGTTTTCAGGAATGGATAATGTTGACGAAATAACAAAGAAGCCACGTCCACGAATTTACAAGTTAGAGGATACTGGTTATGATCCAGTTGTGCACATAGATTCATCAGCAGAAGAAAACGAAAAGTTAACGCAAGCTCTTATAAAGTCAAATGAATGGGACTCAAAAATTCCAACTGGAATATTTTACAAAAATGAGATGATTGCTCCCTATGATGAAAGAATAGGGGATAGAATTCCAAACTATCTTGAAAATCCTCCTGCATACCAAGAGATTTCGTCAAATGGCAAACCCCTGACAGACATTTCAAAAATTCTCGATTCGCTTCAAATCTGAAGCGAGTTTTTTTCTGTAAAGAATAATCCATGCATTCTTAATACTAATGCCTAATTTGTTAAATCCCATTAACGACAATGATATAAGTTATTAGCATGATGAACAGAGAGTAGTTCTACATTGAATTTAGAGGAAGTTAACAAGATATTCCGCAAATCAATTATCAAGGGATACTTCGAGCCTAGTCTTCTGAACTTGGATTTTAAAAAGTCAAGCATAAAACATCCAACTATGAGGGATGACGGTCTCATGCAAACAAATTTTCTTCATCTCTTCTTTGATATTGAAACAGGTTCTGATTATCCTGATGGCGATGAATGGTTTATGGCAGAATTTCTCTTTCCTTATAATATCAAACTTCCTGATAACCTGAAAAGTCCAGATTACTTTAGTACCATATCCGTTGGTGAAGGAAAGAATTTCTGGAGACACAGGGAACTTATCAGATACAAATACGGTAAATCAAAGAAGCTTGAAGAGTCTTTGGATTTTATAGAAAAAAAATATCGTGAATTAAACTCTCTACTAGAACCTTTGGAAAAAGAAATCAAGTAATTTTCCATTCGTTCTGTGAAAACATATAAGTTTCATTTTCTGATGTAGCCGAATTAATATTCCATCTCCCGGTTCTATCATCAAAACAATACACAACTTCTGTGATACTAGTAGGTATCTTATGTGGGTCAAGATGATAAGGAAGAAGTTCTAAAACAAAATCTGTCTTCTCTATGGCTGAATCAAACAAATTTTTATCATCTAGATCTAGCATGAACTTTATGTTTGGCTTGCCAACGAATTTCATGTATACTCGCAGCGTTTTTCCTCCTCCACGACGTCTTTTCAACTCCTTTAGAATTGCCTTGAACTTGTCCCATCTTGCATTTCCAAACCACTTGAAGAAGACATCGTTGAATGCAAGAGGAAAAATCACGTCGATCATTGTGGTAAAATCATCGTCTGGCTGTTCTTGCGGATCTTCCTCTACTTGAAACAAGCTGTGAAGAAGACTGTATAGCACTTCCAATTCCCAAGGTGATAAGCCATAGAATTTTAATGAAAGAGAAGGCTTGGTTGCACTCATCACATGTAATTCTAAAAAATTCTAATTAAAGGTTCAATTCCATTTTAGGAATAAACCTTGATTTCTACTCGTTATCTGGTCTAAATTGGCCCCATACATTGACAGATTTCTAGATGGTGGAAAAATGCTTGATGATATGAAATTTGACTAACTCGTTAGCCCTTCTGTATTGGTGTTCCTTGTTTCCTATCTTAGCATAATAGATATCGTTTAGAATCTTCTTTTCTTCTCTTGTCACCCTTCTATCCAGTAGGTTGTCATAACTAGGGCCGTCGTAAAATATTATCTTGGTAAATTCTAGAGCCTTACATGCGAATGAATGGTTATGTGGAGCCATATTTTTCTTCTTTACGCCAATTGCTTCTCCAATAAGGCAATGTTCGCTATTTTCCTGTCTTAATATATCTCTGGTTACAGATGATGATATCGCAAGTCTTTGTGGCTGGGAAAGGTGATTCCATAGATATTCGACTTTTTTCAGATATTCTAGATCATGTGTATTTAATCTATGGCCGTTGTCATACCATGACATTGCCATGTATTATCTAGGTAGAGGATTGATTTAAGATTTGAATCTAAGATAATTACTTATTTTATATGGACCTAAATTGTCAAGAGGTATTTGAATAGGTATAGGATGCCTGTCGCTCCTATGAAAAATACCATTGGCTTCCAAGCCAAAACTGGGAAGCTTGGAGTTTTAAGCTGAACCTTGTAATTGTCAACAATTGCCTTGACATATTTTCTTATTCTTTCATTCCATATCTTGTATTCAATTTGATGCTTCTTGAGAAGCGACTCAATTTCGTATAAAACTGGTGTTCGCTGGCAAAAGAGGTGCTGTAAATAGTCCCGCGAAACCTCGACTTCTGCCTGTATTGCTACCAAACCTTTTTTCATTTCTAGTAATCTAACATGCATCTCCCATGGTTTTTTCAGTTTCAATGAGAGACCATGACCTATTTGCAATGTCTGTTTATGCTCAAATTTGACATGAGTGAAACCCTCGTGAGCAAAGATCTTTAGCAGATCGTCAACGCTTTTCCTTACAACAATAGTGAGCTGTTCCACTCCGTTTTTATCCACTTTTACCATCTCACGCATTCCATCTAGGAGTGATACTGTCTTTGGATATCGAGTGAAGAATTCCACCATATGCTGCCGTCAAATCTAGCTCTATTAAAACTATGGTTGCATCATATTCTTGTTCCTAGTCCACGAACATACACACATTGATCATATGAGATAGCCATTTCGTTCTCTTGGATTCTTCTATCTGTGAGTCTGGCACCAGAGTCTCTAATGAGTGCGGCAGGAATGGCTTCGGCTCCTTCTCCCATCTTGAGGTTTGCAATAGATGCTAGATCATCGGCGACAGCTTGAAATGTAACTTTGAGTGGATTTCCGTACAAGTCTTTTTGGCCTCTAAGATCTGATAATGGTTCTATTCCGGCACACGCAATTGCAACACCTACAGTTCCAGTTCTAGCCGGCATCAACCTGCTGTCTATTATGATGATCCCGACATGAACATGATATGTTAGTAGAAATTTGCGCCTTAGCTGCTCTGATACGACATAAGGATCAATTGGGTATAAAACAACATCTCCTCTTTTTGCATTGGATTTGTCTATGCCTGCATTTGGTGCCATGATGTAGTCTGATGATGTTATGACAAATCCCGGAATGCCGCCAAAAATCACATCTGATTCTCTTAGAATAATCTCGGCTATTTTCGATTTAATGTGGAACTTTGACGCGATAATTCCAGCTTCTAAAGACGGAGACACTTTATCATACTCTATCATTCTTCCTTGAGAATTTGCAACATACTTGCTTGATATTACAACGACATCTCCATTTTGAGGTTTTAATTCCTCAATTTCAAGATCTGATTTCAGGCACTCGAACAGATCAAATCTCCCAGTCTTTGGTAAGGACTTTATTGAAAATACTGAAAGTGACATGACTACTTTATAACTGAATTTACTATTTAGCGTTCTGCAGATATGTGATTATTATTCAGATATGTTTGATTTTTTGCGCTTGATAACATTCCTTCTGAATATGAACACGACTAGGCCTACGGTAATAGCTACAAGTACACCATCGACCAAAAGATGGCTATTGTCATTGTTTGTATTGTTAGTATTGGCCTTAGGACTACCCTCAGACGCTGTGTTGAAAACCGTTTGGTTTGATGGTTGCAGTTCTCCCTGGGATACATAAACTGGGAAGGTAACCTCATCAAGTGGTACTGAGCTGTCTTTTGATAAAGCAGTATCATTCAAGTCCACTTCCACTTGATAATTTCCTGGTTCCTCAAACTGGTATGGTATTCCTATCTTTCCTGTAATTGTTGACCCTCCTGGCAATATGAGAAGTTGACTTGTTTCATTTTTTATGATAATCTTGTAGTAAATGTCTCCACGTAGAGCTTTACTCTGTGGGTCTATGAACTGGATGAGAATAACGGTGAGTTGGCCTGTAACAGGATTTGCTGGAGAGGTTGAGAGATTAACGAATGCCAGCCCCTTGCTTGATAATCTGGTCTGTGGTGCAGATTCTTCCTGTGCATAAACTGCATACTGGAATAAGGATGCAAGTATGATAAAAGCTGATAATTTCAAAAGTCTTGAGACCAATATTTTTTAGATGATTTTTAAGGGATGTAAATCTTTGGAGACGCCTCTTTCTGCAAACATTTTAATTTCTAAAAAGTATATTTCTTTTGTTGAATATAACTGAAAAGATTCTCGCTAGAGCATCAGGAAAAACCAAAGTCTTGCCTGATGATGTTGTATTTGCTAATGTAGATAAAGTAATGATGCATGACGTATCAGGACCTGGAGTAATAGCTGTATTTGAAAAATTAAAGAAGACTGGAATGAAGATTGAAAAATTATGGGCCCCGGAAAAAGTGTGGGTTGCCGAGGATCATTTTGTTCCTGCAGCTGACAAAATATCTGCTCAAAACGTGGTATTACTGACACAATTTACGAAAGAGTACGGCATAGAAAAGCATTTCAAATATGGCATGGGTCAGTATGGGATCTGTCATACGCTTTCTCATGAAGAAGCGATGGTTTTACCAGGCGAAGTCTATGTTGGAGGTGACTCACATACAAACACCACTGGAGCACTAGGTGCGTTTGCAGCAGGACTTGGGCATACTGACGTGGCATATGTTCTATTGAATGGAAAGATCTGGTTTAAGGTTCCAGAGACAATATACTTTAAGCTAAATGGAAAATTGCCTAACTATGTAATGGCAAAGGACTTGATATTGAAAATAATTGGGGACATTGGTACCGATGGTGGTGCATACAAGACAATGCAATTTGGAGGATCTGGAATATCTGAAATGTCTGTTGAGGAAAGGTTAACCTTGACTAACATGACTACTGAAGCTGGAGCAAAAAGCGGAATAATCGAGCCGGATCAAAAAATACGGGACTATCTTGCACAGCGAGGAGCTACAAATTATAGTGAAGTTCACGGAGATCCTGATGCTCAATATGAAAAAATCTACGAGTATGAGGCGTCTGAACTTGATCCAATCGTAGCTAAGCCATTCTCTCCAGAAAATGTTGCAGTTGCACGAGAACTATCATCTGTATCTCTTGACAAGGCATACATTGGATCATGTACTGGAGCAAAACTTGAGGACTTGAGAGCTGCTGCAAAAATCCTCAAAGGAAGAACAGTAAAGATTAGAACCGAAGTACTTCCTGCAGCGATATCTATATTCAGAAAGGCGATGGATGAAGGACTCATAAAGATTTTCATGGATGCAGGAGCAATGGTGGGCCCACCAACATGTGGTGCTTGCTGTGGTGCGCATATGGGAGTCTTGGCAAAAGATGAAGTATGCATAAGCACCACAAATAGGAATTTCCCAGGAAGAATGGGTCATGTTGAATCAAAGACATATCTTGCTTCGCCACTTGTTACAGCTGCATCGGCAATAACAGGGAAAATCACCGATCCGAGGGACATTAGATGAAAGGTTCAGTAATAAAATATGAAAGAGACAACATTGATACCGATGTAATCTTGCCAGGGCCATACCTCAAAATTCATGATTACGATGAACTTGCAAAACATGCCATGGAGGGAATTGACAAAGATTTTCATAAAAAAGTAAAACCGGGTGATTTCATAGTTGCAGGTAAAAACTTTGGCTGTGGTTCTTCAAGGGAGCATGCGCCAATAGCTCTCTCATACTCTGGAGTCAAAGCAGTTCTGGCATTGTCCTTTGCAAGAATATTCTATAGAAATGCAGTAGATGGAGCATTCTTGCTACCTATTGAGATAGAAGAAAGTACCTACAAGGACATATCTGAAGGAGATCAACTTGAGATTGAAACATCTAAAAATGAAATAAGGAATATGACCAAAAATATGACCTATAAAATCAAGCCATTTCCAGAATTGATAGGAAAAATAATTGCAGCAGGTGGGCTGTTCAACTATAAACCATAGTAGATATCTGCTCTAACAAATTGTTTGTTATACCATTATATCTCCGATTTGAATGTAAATAATTTAGATGACAAAGACCTTATTTGAAAAGATCTGGGACTTGCATGTAGTAGAAGAGGGAAACGGCCGTTCTCTATTGTATGTTGACAGACACCTAGTGCATGAGGTTACATCGCCACAGGCTTTTGATGGATTACGCATGAACAAGAGAAAGGTACGTAGAACAGATCTTACTTTTGCAACGATGGATCATAATGTGCCAACAAGCAATAGGTCATTGCCAATATTAGACCAAACATCTGAAACGCAGATAAAGACACTTGAAAAAAATTGCAAAGAGTTTGGAATCGAGCTTTTTGACATTAATAGTCCAAATCAGGGTATAGTCCATGTCATAGGTCCTGAACTTGGAATCACCCTGCCTGGAACAACAATAGTTTGTGGTGATAGTCATACCTCTACTCATGGAGCTTTTGGTGCGCTTGCCTTTGGAATTGGTACAAGCGATGTAGAACATGTACTGGCGACTCAATGCATATGGATGGAAAAACCAAAGACATTTGAAATTAGGGTAGAAGGGAAACGGAAGAATCCTCATGCAATAACTGCCAAGGACATTATACTTTCAATAATACGACAGATTGGCACTGCTGGCGGCACGGGCACGATATTTGAGTATAGGGGGGAAGCAATCTCTGAACTTAGTATGGAGCAAAGGATGACAATATGCAACATGTCAATTGAGGGAGGCGCAAGAGCGGGTCTTGTAGCTCCAGATGAAAAGACATTTGATTATTTGAAAGGAAGGAGGTATGTCCCAAAAAATTACGACAAATTGGTAGAGTACTGGAGAGAAAACTTGAAGACTGATAGTAACACCAGATTTGACAAAAGTTTCACGATACATGTAGATGTCATTGCACCTCAGGTAAGCTGGGGAACAAACCCTGCAATGACTGTTGATGTTACAGGCAAGGTTCCATTTCCTGAAGAATATGCAAAAGGAAACCATGAGGAAGAAAAAGCTGCAACCAAAGCCTTACAATACATGGGACTCAAATCTGGAACTTTGATTACGGACATTGAGCTAGACAGAGTTTTCATTGGTTCTTGTACAAATTCTAGATTAGAAGACTTGATCGAGGCTGCAAAAATAGTAAAAGGAAACAAAGTCTCATCAAAAGTAAGGGCTATGATTGTACCGGGATCACAGCATGTGAAGAAACAAGCAGAAGAACTAGATCTTGACAGGATCTTCAAAGATGCAGGTTTTGAGTGGCGAGAATCAGGATGCAGCATGTGTCTTGGAATGAATCCCGATATTCTATCTGCAGGTGAGAGATGTGCCAGCACTTCTAACAGAAACTTTGAAGGCAGGCAAGGTTCTGGTGGCAGGACACACCTTGTTAGTCCGGTAATGGCTGCCGCTGCCGCAATTCAGGGCCATTTTGTTGATGTGCGTGAGTTGGATTTGAACTGAGATGGAACCTTTCATAAAAATCAAAAGTATTGCAACTCCACTTGACAAGGTCAACATTGATACTGATCAGATAATTCCAAAACAATTCTTAAAACTAGTTCAAAAAACCGGGTTTGGTCAGTATTTGTTTTATGACTGGAGGTATGAAAAAGATGGAACTGCAAAAAAAGACTTTGTTTTAAATGAACCAAAATATCGAGATTCAAAGATACTATTGGCAAGAAACAATTTTGGATGTGGATCAAGCAGAGAACATGCTGCTTGGGCGCTTCTAGATTTTGGATTCAGAGTAGTACTGTCTACCTCATTTGCTGATATTTTTTACAACAACTGCTTCAAAAATGGAATACTGCCAATAAAGACAAGTGAACAAGTATTACAGAAATTATTTGAAAGCAGATCTGAGATTGAGATAGATCTGGAAAAACAAACCATAACCAATGATGACATCGCTGTATCTTTTGATATTGAACCTCATTGGAAAAAAATTCTTCTTGAGGGTCTTGATGATATTGCACTGACACTACAACATAGCGATAAGATCTCAAAGTACGAAACTGCTCAGGGAAACTCTAGTCTTAGAGTTTCTTAATTATTGTATTTACTAGTTCTTTTTCTCTTTCGACACGGCCTGGGGAGTCAACATCAATCCATGGACTCTTCCCTATGTCATAGGCACTGATCTTTCCTTCTTTTGATAGTGGTTGAAGAATATCGTATGAGAGGTTCATCTCTTTTCTTTTAGCTTTTTTTGATTTGATGATCTTCAGAATTTTTGAATTCAGGATATAAATGCCAAGACATTCCGCCATCTCGAGTTTTATAGTTGGCTTTTCCCTAAATTCTATTACGACTTCATTTTTTACTATGGCATAGCCTGTTTCTTCTTTTCTATGTCTTCTGGTAGCTATTGTGGCCAAAGTATTTTTTTCTCTATGGAATTTATACATGCTTTTGATATCAAGTGGTGTCAGGTTATCAACAAACCATAGCAGAAACTCTGAATTTTTTTCTAAAATTTTCTCTAAATGTACTAGATCTCCGCCAGTTCCACTCTGTGAATCTTGAATGAATCTAAGTGGCTTTTTTGCTCTTTTGTAATTTTCAAAATACTTTTCTATTTGTTTGCCCAAGCCATCAAAATCTGCAAGAATGATTATCTCGTCTATTATCTTAAATGATGACAGATGTTCTACGATGTGAGCAATTAGCGGTTTTCCATGAACCGGTATCATTGCCTTTGGAATATAGTCTGTAAAAGGCCTCCCACGTGTTCCACGTCCGCCGGCCAGAATTACAGCTTTCAAAGCTACCTATATGACTTCTGTTTTCTTCTTCTAGCGCTAGGGCCACCAAACTTCTTTGGCTCTTTTCTTCTGTCATCGCCACTAAGCAAGTGTTTATCGTATTCTGAAATTTTCTTTTTTAGATCTTCGCGAACTGTTCTTGTAAATGGATGCTCTTTTGGCTCCTTTCTTGACTTTGTCCAACCTGTCAAAGCTCTTGATATTGCAACAGCACTGGCATATGATTGTCCCATAAAGCCACCACCGCGTACTCTGATTGAAAGATCAATTTTATTTCTAAGATCTCCTGTGATTTCAAGCGGAGCAAGAATTACTTCTCTTGCTATCTCTTGTTGAATCATCTCTACTGGAACATTGTTAATTCTGACCCTTCCCGCCCCCTTTGTGATAAAGGCATGAGCACGTGCTGCCTTTCTTGATGCAAAATAACCTTCAAGTTTTGCCATTATTCGTGCCACCCTACAGTTCTGCCCAGATCTCCAAAAGTTGTATAATATGCAGCGGGCTTTCTTATTTTTGCATCTTCAAACTGGGTAGTCTTTTTTGATTTTAATTCATTTGGAACGCCTAGGTATGCTCTCAATCTCTTCAAGGCTGTCTGGCCCGAAGGCTTGTTCTTTGGAAGCATTCCTCTTACCATCCTCGTGATCATCGTATCGGGCCGACGAGGATGGAATGGACCAAATTTAGGATTATTGATACTTGCTACCTCGAGAAATTTTCTATATTCACCAATTATCATTTTCCTGTCCCCGCTAAGCATGATGTTTTCAGAATTTACAATTGAAACTCTTGTACCGTTTATCAATAGCTTTGCTACATGTGAACACAGTCTTCCCGCAACTTGGTTTGTACCATCTACTATTACATCCTGAGAGCTTTTGGGTTCTGTCTTTACATGTGTCTGCTCTTGTTTAGCCAATTATTTTAACTCCTTTACCTGTTGGGTTGTTCTTAATCATCTGTGTAAAGTCTATGATCTTTCCACCTGATTGTGTTACTTTCTTTGCCCCTGTTGTAGAAATTGAGAAAGAGCATAATGTTATCTTATGTGAAATATTTCCAGTACCTAGAACCTTTCCTGGCACTATCACTATATCATTATCATTTACTGACCTGTCAATTTGACCCAAATTGAGTACTCTTTTTGTTCTGGCTGGTTTTAATGCCATCTCTGCAAGTCTTAACCAGATAGGAGCTTTATTCTTCTTTGAGGCCACTTTGAGCTCTTTTGCCATTCGTATGACAACTTGATTAGTCATGTGTACTTATGCCAACTTTTACCCAAATATAATATATGCTCAGCCAAGTGCTGCAATTGTCTGCTGAAAATCGCCTAGTCTCTTCTCTAATTCTTCGACTGCAGCTTTTACTACTTCGCCCGGAGTGAGGTTTCCTACAGTCTCCACCGTCAAAATATGTTCATCAATGTTGTTACCTTGAGTTAGAACTGAAACAGTTGCAGAGTTCCATTTTGCATGCTCGCTACCTCGTCCAAGTCTTGCATACGCCTCAATCTTCAACTTTTGACCTGGTGCCAAAGCCACGATAGGGATATTGGGATTTACTGGCTTTACAACCTCGTCTTCAGAACTAAGATCTTGTGATGTAACAGTACGAGTTGTGTCAGAATTACCAGAATCTAGCATCAATAACACTCTACAATGACTACAGCCTAACTCACTATTGCAGTCACAGGCAGAAGGCTCTACGAACCTCGAAAGGTCTGTCTTCAGTGGAAGCATGGCAAGTCTGTGAGATACACCTTCATCTGCTAGAACTGATGAATTTTCAATCATTACAACATCATCAATTGCAAAGGTAGGCACGCCAGAAAGGCAAATCCTTCTGAGTGCGTTGGCATATTGAAGTGGTATTCCCTTTAATTTAACAATAATTCTATTTTCATTTTCTTCAATTATCTCTAGAGAAGTCAAATCTTATGGATGAAGGCTAAAATTCCAAATAAAAATCTAGCGAGTTTTTCTGTATAGATAAATACCAAGAATGGATACCTCAGTCATGGATAAAGTTACGGTTGTTAGGTTGTCTGTAGAGGGCGAAAAGTTCGAAATTATAGTCAAACCAGATCCTGCCCTTGAGTTTAAACTTGGCAAAAGGAAGGAAGTTTCAGGTGTTCTAGTCTCAGATGAAGTATATTCGGATTCAAACAAAGGAACAAGGGCATCTACGGAGAAGTTGATGAAAGCGTTCAAAACTACAGATTCGAATTCTATTGCAACAATTATACTACAAAAAGGTGACCTTAATCTTACCACCGATCAGAGACGAAAGATGGTCACAGAAAAACGTAAACAAATTGTAGACTTTATCGCAAAAAGCTTCGTAGATCCACGATCCCATCTTCCACACCCACCACTTAGAATAGAACAAGCAATGGATGATGCTCGAGTCTCAATTGATCCGTTTAGAAACATAGATGAACAAATCAAAGAAATCATTGAACAACTCCGATCAATTATTCCACTCAAGTCGGAAAACATGTTACTTGAAGTTGCTGTACCTGCACAATTTGCGGCTCAATCTTATTCAGTATTGAAGTCATTTGGTTCTTTGAAGAAGGAAGAATGGCAATCAAATGGATCTCTCAAAGTAATACTAGATATACCGGCTGCGGCAAGAGCAAATGTGATTGATAGATTGGGCTCCGTAACAAAAGGTACTGCTTCTGTTGAGGTTGCGAAATGATGGACATAAAAAGAAGATATGTTATACCGGGCGATGTCGTTGTAACAGGACCATTAAGGCCGGAGCAAAACGTATACCAAGAGGGCGACAGAATAATTTCAACCTGTGTCGGAATATCTGAAATTTTTGAGAATGCTGTAAGAGTAATACCACTAACGGGTGTATATGTGCCAAAAACAAATGATTTGGTAATAGGAAAAGTAGTTGGAACCTCTCCATTGTCATGGGAGTTTGACATTAATTCTTGTTTTATAGGCTTTTTACCAGCCCAGGATGTTTTTGGCAGGGATTATTCCCCAACTAAGGACGAATTAAAACAAAGATTGAACATTGGAGACTTGGTAGCTGCAAGAGTAGCAAATTTTGACAGATCACGAGATCCACTTTTGACAGTTCAAGACAGAGATCTAGGTAAAATTGAATCTGGTGAGCTAATCGAGATAGCCCCAAGCAAAGTGCCTCGACTGATAGGCAAGAGAGGCTCAATGATCCAAACTATAGAAATGGCAACAAAGGCAATTATAACAATAGGTCAAAATGGGTGGATTGTGGTGTCCTGCGACGATCCAGAGGGATTATTAAAGGCAATTGAGGCGATAAAAATGGTGGATGCCCTAGCGCATACACCTAACTTGACTGAAAGAGTCAAATCTATGCTAGGAATACCAGAAGGTGAAAATAATGACACAATTAATGAGTGAAGATGGAATTAGATGTGATGGGAGAAGAGTAGACCAACTAAGAAATATTTCGATCAAAGTTGGCGTTCTAAAGAATGCTGATGGATCGGCATATATTGAATTTGGCAAAAACAAGATTCTCGCAGGTGTATTTGGACCACGAGACGTACATCCAAAACACATGGCTAATCAAGATACTGGAATTTTGCGTTGTAGATATCACATGTCGCCATTTTCTGTAACTGAGAGGAAAAATCCAGCTCCGTCACGAAGAGAAATTGAGATATCCAAAGTACTAAAAGAAGCACTTCAACCAGCTTTAATTTTGAAAGATTTTCCAAGGACCGTCGTAGATGTTTTTGTAGAGGTTCTTCAGGCTGATGGTGGCTCTCGATGTGCTGCTCTTGATGCCGCAGCAGTTGCATTGGCAGATACCGGTATACCTATGAGAGACTTGGTATCTGCATGTGCTGCAGGTAAAGTAGCTGACAGAATAGTTCTGGATGTAAACAATGAAGAAGATCAGGAAGGGCAAGCCGACATGCCTGTTGCAATAATGCCAAATTCCGGGAAAGTTACTTTAATGCAGCTTGATGGGATCTTGACATCAGAGGAATACAAAACATGCTTGCAAACAGCCATAAGTGGTTGCAGGCAGGTCTATGAGGTTCAAAGAAGAGCTCTTGTTGAAAGATACTTTGAAAGTGGAGTGCAATAAAATTGGAATCTGTAATAATTGATCAATTAAAACGAGATAAAATCTTAGACTTGCTCAAGCAGGGAAAAAGATTGGATGGCAGGGCCCTTGACGAACAACGTCCGCTAATCATAGAAACAGGAGTTATTCCAAAAGCAAATGGTTCTGCTAGAGTAAAGCTAGGAAATACCGAAGTCATTACAGGAGTTAAAGTTCAACCTGACAAGCCATTTCCTGATTTGGGAGACAAAGGAATTCTTATTTGTACTGCTGAAATTCTTCCACTTGCGGATCCGCATGTAGAGCCAGGACCGCCAACTGAGGAAGTGATTGAACTTGCCAGAGTTGTGGACCGTGGTATAAGAGAGACTGAAATGATTGATCTACACCAACTTGTTTTAATTGAGAACAAGTCTGTTGTAGGGATATTCATTGATAGCAGTGTTATTGACTCGGATGGAAATCTTTTTGATGCCTGTTCATATGCTTCAGTATCTGCAGTACTTTCCTCAACTATTCCAAAATATGAAATTAAAGATGAAGCGCCAGTTTTAGTTGAAGGAGTCACATCTAAGCCTCCGGTGAAGACATTACCAGTTTCAGTTACTATGGCAAGAATAGGGGATTACATAATTGTAGATCCTACCAAGGACGAAGAAACATGCATGGACGCAAGAATTACTATCACCACAAACTCTGCAGGTAACATATGCGCGTTACAAAAGGGCGGGGGAGACGGATTCTCAGTTGATCAACTTTTCAAGTGCTCAGAAATAGCAATCTCTGTGGGAACAAAAATAAGGAAGAAGCTAGAACAATTGATGTAGTATGGCAAAAGGCAAAGGAGCTTCGCTAAAAGGTCTGGGTCAAAAGTACGGATTAAAACCACGCAAAAAGTTTACCGCAGTACACCGACTACTCAAGGCTAAGAGGAGATGTCCAGACTGTGGCTCAATTCAATTTGGTAGAGAGGCAGTTGGTATATGGGTATGCAAGAAATGTGGTTTCAAAATAGCAGGTATGGCCTATGACGTCAAACTATAGTGCTAAAATCCAAATTTCTGCCGGTAAAAAAAACAAGGCAATTTTCAAGTCTTTAGAAACTGATAACAAGTTTTATGATGAGAGCCAGACTCAGACAAAGATGTCACTTGACAAGGAAATGACAATTCTGATTGACACACAGGAACTTGCACATCTTCGCGCCAACTTGAATTCAACATTACGTCTGATTCAAACAAGCAACGACGCAATAGAATCGGTAAAAATATAAGCAAAACAACTACTGGGACAAACATGTCATCAGGAGAACAAATTCCGCCATGGTTACAGGAACAAGTAGGAAGATTACAACAGTTACAACAAAATCTTCAATCCATCATGGCTCAAAAACAACATCTTGAGACAGAACAACTTGAAACGGAAAGAGCCCTTGAGACGTTAAAGAAGACAGGCGATAACGATGCCGTGTACAAGGCCGCGGGCTCGATTCTTGTTAAATCTACAAAACCCCTTCTAGTTTCAGAACTTGAGGAAAAAAAAGAACTTGCAAATACTCGCATAACTGTACTAACAAAACAAGAAGCTAGACTTAAGGAAAATCTCAAAGAATCAGAAACAAAAATAAGAGAAATGTTACGCGGACCTGCCACTCAAACTGGACCAAAGACAGATACTCCTAAATAAAATACTAACTGAATTTTAGCGGTTCGATGAAGATAGAAGACATGCGAATGGTAATTGACGAGCGAGAAAAAAAGAGCGGTATTCCTGATCTTTTAAAAGAAATTGGAGTAAAAGTTGAGATGAAAAATCTTCCAATAGGTGACTACATTGTTGCCTCTGAAACAGTGGTTGAAAGAAAGAGTGTTCATGATTTTATTTCGTCCGTTTTTGATGGACGATTGTTTGACCAATGCAACAGGTTAAAGGAACATTTTGAACATCCTGCAATAATTATAGAGGGTGACATTGACGAAATAAACCAAATTGCCGAAAATCCGCTAGTTTTCTATGGTGCAGTTTCCTCTGTAGCATTAGATTTCAAGATACCAGTTCTGCCAACGCCAAATGCATCAAATACCGCCAAATTGTTAGTTGCAATGTGTGCAAGACAAGGCAAAACAAAAGGCCCATTTCTTAAGAAGATAAGAAAGTCAGGAAACATACATCACCAACAATTGTCTGTTTTATGCAGTTTACCGGGTGTAGGTGAAAAGCTTGCATCAAGAATGTTGGAAAAATTCGGATCTCCAAGTAACTCCTTTAATGCATCCATTGCAGAACTCTCAAAAATTGAAGGAATGGGCGAGTCACGTGCACAAAAAATACGAAATCTACTTGATGCAAAAATAAAAAATGACGAAAAAATTAGCCAGAAAACTTTGCATGATATTTGACATACAATAAAATACTGCTGCTTGACCCCAACAACTAAATGATAGTTTCTCATTCGTGGCTGCCCGAGCATTACAATGACGCAGATCTCGTAATACTGGATTCTAGAGGGAATGTTGCCTATTCATATGCACACATACCGCGTCGCAACATCAGACTGTATGATGGTTCCATGGCTTACTGGATAGGGCAAAGACTACCGCTTGGATGACTTGCGTCTTATCTTGCTTCCACATACTGGACAAATAGAAACTTTTAAAAAACTTGATTTGCAACCAGGACAAAAATACACCCAACTCATCTTGTCTGCCCCTTTTGTCATGATTGGCATAACTTTTAAATTCAGATGTTTTGCTACATTTGAAACAGCAAAATCATCCGTCACCAATTCTCCCCCTAGCTGCAAACACAACGCAATGACTGAAACATCCTCTTTGGAAAGATGTTGATAGTCGCCAACCTCTTCTGCTTTTTTGAACACCGTCTCAGTAAATTTTCTTTCAGGTTCGACAATTTTTAGTCTGTTTGATTCGATTAGAACATCTATTGCACCTTGGTTCTTTTTGATATGCTTGACTTCTTCAAAAACTAGCGGTGTGGTATAGCTAGTATCTTGTGACGCAAACGGTATGCCGGCATAGAAAGAGGTAGCATCTAAAACCCTAAAAGCCAAGCTTACTCATCTGCCTTAAGCCTCTTTTCTTGAGTCTTACAAACACTGCATGTTTTTTGTATTTTCTAATTGTGATGGCCTCATCAAATCTTGCAGTCTTGATTACTTGAGCGTCCATGATTATGTTGGAATCATGACTGCTTATTATCTCAATTTTTTCATCCGGCACTACTATGGAAGGCAGTTTGTTGACTGGTGCTACTGGTGTTATTATTAGAACATCCAGACTTTCATGCAAAATTGGACCTCCTAGAGAATATGAATGCCCAGTTGAACCACTTGGAGTAGCAATTATCACCCCATCCATTCTTTGTGTGACTGTATCGTTTTGAAATCTTATCTCAAAAAGTGATGTCTTGGTTAGATTTTGTCTGTTAATGTATATCTCATTTAATGCGGGAGGGAATTCTTGGCCTGCGCAAGAGGCAACCACACGAATCCTTTTATCAAGAAGTATGTTACCCGATATTATCTGCTCTATTGCAGTATCAATTTCAGGCATGGTTATTTCTGACAAAATTCCTCTATTGCCACCAACATTGATGGCCAAATTTGGAGTTTCATTTTCTAAATATCTGAAGGTACGCAGGGTTGTACCATCGCCACCAAGTGTAATTGTAAGATCAAGCTTTGCCGTTTTGAGGTCTTCCAATTCGTCTACTTTCTTAGCTCCTTCCACTTGAACTGGAGAAACGGTATGTACTCTAATTTTTCTTCCAAGTAGTTTCTTAGCTACTTTCTTTGCCGCATCTTCTGCTTCTTTTGAACCAACTTTACTGACAACGGCTACATTATAGAGATCCAATCAAGAATACTATTCTATTTTTACTTAAAAAGCATATGATAAGTATAAAATATTAAGAACCCTCTCTGTAACTTGATTAGAAAGACATTATGAGCTATGCACATCCAGAGGTTTTGACAGATACTGAGACAGTGGCAAAAAACCTAGGCAACAGCTCGATTAAGATTGTTGAAGTTGACTATGATCCAGAAAATGCCTACAGACAGGGACACATTCAAAATGCCAGCCTAATTTGGTGGAAGAGAGACATCAACGATCCTGTGACGAGAGATATAGTTAACAAAACACAATTCGAAGAATTAATGTCAAGAAATGGAATCACATCTGATTCCGAAGTGATTCTTTATGGCGATTTCAACAACTGGTTTGCGGCTTTTGTTTTTTGGATATTCAAGTATTACGGGCATGAAAAAGTAAAGATCATGAACGGTGGTAGGAAAAAGTGGGAAATGGAGAAAAAGCCATATACAAAAGAAGAACCACAGATTCAAAAAACAAAATATGTATCAGAGCCACCTAACGAAGGAATGAGAGCTTATTTGTTTGATGTGAGACGAGCACTTGACAAAACAGACACCGTTCTAGTTGACGTACGCTCTCCAAAAGAATTCTCAGGAGAGATTACAGCTCCCCCCGAATATCCGATGGAACATGCTCAGAGGGGAGGACACATTCCAGGCGCACACAATATTCCGTGGGCTACTGCTGTAAATGACATTGATGGTACTTTCAAAGCCGTTGACGAATTAAAGAAAAATTACGAACCCAAAGGAGTCACACCAGATAAAGATGTAATTTGCTACTGTAGGATAGGGGAAAGATCATCTCATTCATGGTTTGTCCTAAAGTATCTGTTGGGATACCCGCAAGTTAGGAACTATGATGGCTCTTGGACTGAATGGGGTAATATGATTGGAAACCCAATTGAAAAATAATGAGTCAGATCAGGAACCTCCTGTCCTAAACAAAGGAATATTCTATGCCATAAGAGATGGTCGTACTGATCTTATCATGGAAGACAAAACTAAGCGAGGTCTTACAGTGCAAGAACAATCAATAGATGAAAAATACAATGTAATTTCAGAAAAAGGGATGATCTATGATATGGATGGCATTGGTCATAAAGTGGGCATACGATGGTTCTTTCCTAAGGACAAATATACTTTTGAGAGGGTATTGGAGCATGCCAAAGAGATGGAAGAGAGATACCGAAAGATCCGTGAAGAGACTTGTCCAGA
Organism: Nitrosotalea sp.; assembly: GCA_050749405.1. Lineage (GTDB taxonomy): Archaea > Thermoproteota > Nitrososphaeria > Nitrososphaerales > Nitrosopumilaceae > Nitrosotalea. The sequence continues at coordinate 142,364 of JBOGRD010000001.1, read as the reverse complement.
CTACTGAGAAGAGTTTTTAAAGACTTTTTCTAATAATTATAACATGTCTCTTCTTCTAAAAGACCGAGTATACTCGGTTCAGTCTGCTACTTCAAAGAGAGGGATTTATCCGCTACACAGCTATAAACTAGGCCTTTATCGTCTGCCAATAAAATTGGAAGACAAGTATGAAATAGACTCTATCGTTAGCGGTTTTAAGAAAGTTTTTGCCATGGATCAGTTTGCTGACAGAATTTATGCTACATACCGCTGGAAAGAGGAGAACATGCCAGATCCAGATGATCGAGGATACAAACAGATTGAGCTTGAAGTTCAAGTTGAAGTTGTAACAGGAGAGGTGGTGGACATGATATACCAAATCTATCCAATTGAGAAATACGGCGATGGTCTTTGGGTCAAAGACTATCGAAGAAAAGCCGATGCAAATGCTAAGATGATAATTGATACTATATTGCGTAACAGTGTTCTTGCCGACAAGATGATTGAACATATTGTGAAAACTAAACAAGTAGAACCAGAGATTGCTATCAAAGAGCTGGAAGAAATGACACCATTGGCACAGATAGTTCCAAATGCCAAGCCAAAACCAAAGCCAGCTGCGCCTCAGCCTGGACAAGAGGTCCAACAACAAGTGGAAATAGAAACTCCATCCGGAGCAAAGCAGGGCCCAATAGACGTTGAATTCAAGTCAAAGCTCAAAGTAACTGAAACGTTTACTGCTCCATCGAGCAGCAATAAGATCAAGATCTACGGGCCGCGAAAAGGAAACGAAGTGCTAGGTATATGGGGTGAGTATGTTGCAGTAGATTTTGATGTCTGTATAGGGGATGGTGCATGTATTGACGCTTGTCCTGTCAAGGTCTACGAATGGGCCGAATTCCAAGGAAACCCATCATCTGATAAGAAACCCCTGATGGCAAGAGAACCTGATTGCATATTCTGCTTGGCATGTGAGAATGTTTGTCCTGTTCAGGCAATCAAGATCTTCAAGAAGGGCTAAGTAAAACAACGGTAAGGCTATAAGGACTTGTGAGTTGAAAGACTCCAAATGCTGATACATACTCTGCCAACTCCTTTAACACAATTCCTATGGAACCTGTTCATCGGAATAGCCCTTGTAATAACTCTATACACCTGTAATTTCTATTACCTTGTTTTCTTGGCACGACAAAAAAAGAAGACAAAATCTATTGAATTAAAAGAAAACCCGACAGTTACAATCCAGCTTCCAATTTATAATGAAAAATACGTCGCGGCCAGGCTGGTAAATGCTGTTTGTGCACAAGATTACCCAAAAGAGAACTTGTGTATCCAAGTGCTGGACGATTCTGATGATGATACATTCAATATTTTGGAAGATCTAGTGGATGATTACAAAAAGAAAGGATTCGATATAACTCATGTAAGGAGAGGAAATCGAAAAGGGTACAAGGCAGGAGCACTTCGTCACGCAATGAGCTTTACAAAAGGAGATTTTGTCGCTATATTTGACGCAGACTTTATTCCACCTTCATGGTTTCTGAAAAAAGCGCTCTCGTATTTTTGCAAGCCAGAGATAGGTCTGGTGCAATGTAGATGGGGTCATGTCAATGAAAAGTACTCTGCATTAACGATGGCTCAAGCACTAAGCTTGGATTTTCATTTTCTCATAGAACAAAAGGCAAAAAGCAATTCCCATCTATTTATGAATTTCAATGGTACGGCTGGTGTATGGAGAAGAGAATGCATTGAAGACTCTGGGGGGTGGCACACTGCAACACTAGTAGAAGATCTAGATCTTAGTTATAGAGCACAGATGAAAGGCTGGAAATGTGTGTTCATACCTGACATTGTAGTAGATGCGGAGCTCCCTGTGCAGATGAATGCAGCAAAGAGACAACAGTTTAGGTGGGCAAAGGGGTCAATTCAATGTGCCATAAAATTACTGGGAGATGTTGCAATAAAGAGAATTCCCGTTGAGACAAAAATCCAAGCCTTTGTTCAACTTACAAGACACATATCGTTTCCATTAATGCTGATACAATTCTTAATTCTTCCAATATTGCTAGCTTCAAAAATCAATCTATACGTAATCAGTGGATTACCTGCCATTACGATAATGGTATATCTTGCTATGGGACCTCTGGTGTATATTATGATAATTCGTGACTTGTATCATGCAAGTTGGAAGTCTAAGGTACTGTCATATTTTTACATGATCTTTTATTCTGCAGGTATGGCAGTGAATAATACTGTAGCTGTCTTTGATGCACTCTTTGGAAAGAAGAATGAATTTTTGCGTACTCCAAAGTTTGGAATAGTAAATAAGAATGATGATTGGAGGGACAAAGCCTATGCGCTGCCCTTTACAAAAACAACATTACTTGAGATATTCTTTGGCGTTTATGGAGTAATAGGAATATTTGTTGCGATCTTTTCAAACAATCCAATTTTTGCTCCAATAATAGGAATTCAAGTTGTAGGGTTTTTCTATATAGCGTATCTTAGCATATCACATTCAACATTTAAAAAAGGCAAATCAAGAAATATGCCTGTTACATCAGGTACTCAAAGGATGGCAAATACATACTACAAGCTTGCAATGGGAGGAATTATGGGACTCATAGTGTTAGGCGTAGTGATGGCTTTTGAGGAATATGGTACCACCATATATCCACTTGACCAATCTAGAGGACTTTTGTTAAGAATTCAGGCTACATCTGATCCACAAACCATTCACAACGATCTAAAAGATATAATGTTACTTCTCCCAAAATCAGGAAACCCTGTATGGATATTTCCTACTGAAGACACAGACTTTGGATTGATGCAAGGAGACCTGCAGACTATGTTGGGAACCGTTGATAAGATTGCAATCACATCTCCTGACAGTGCAGCATTTCATGCCGGAATGCTAAACATTCATGGACAGGCTTCAGCAATTGTATTCAATCTAATTGATGCCACACCATACATGTATGTGAGCATATCCAACATTCTGTTTGGTTGCATGTGGGTAGCTGTGATAATTGGAATATTTGCAATGTTGAAGAGAAAACGAGAACGTCTAAGAGCTTACGACTTGGAAGAAACCTAGGAAATATTTAGCTCGTGTCTTACTTCATCTACAGCTCTGATTCCAAATAGATCGCGAATTTGTTCCATTCTTATTGACTCCTTGACCAGATCAGCTCCAAGCTCACTTATCAAAAGTCTGAAAACATCTGTGAATCTAATTTCCCACCTATCAGAACAATCCATAATCTTTGATATGCTCCACTGTTTTACTTCAAGAGGAAGCGGCATCTTTGATTCCACCTCAATGGAAAGTCTGTCAAATAGGTTTACCATGTCTGCAGTTTGAGCCACCATTTTTTGTATGTCCTCTAACGTACCGTATTTTGATTCTGATCTCATGCGTATGTTGGACTGAAACTCCGAAAGGCGGAGTAATCCCATGACTTCCCTTGAGGTGCTCTGTGAGGTCTTGTGGGTTACATCTTTAATCTCATTTAATTGATGAGAGATCTCGTATGTCTTTTTATTAAATTCGGATATGGATGATGAGTTTCTATTGAGCAGTTCTGCAAAGTCTGACATCTTCTCTTCCAGATCCTTTGTCTTGCCTAGCACATTGTCCTTGAAACTACTAAATTCGACATTTACGTTTCTAATGTCATTGCCTAGCACATCAAGAGAATCTGTTTTCTTTATCAATGAATTAATCTCTGCACTAACGTTTCTAATCTGAGAATCAAGACCTAAGATTGGCTCTGTCTTTGTGACAATTCTTTCAATTTCAGTTTTGATGTTTGATATGCTTTCTTCAAGATGTGTCATTTTTCCAGTTTTTTCGGAGATTTCCTTGGTGCTCTTCTTTACATCCTCAATTTCAGAACCAATGTTTGATAATGACTCTGTCCTGTTTGCCACACTCTTTATTTCTTCACGTATCTTCTCTGTCTTTTCTGATACGTGCATTATCATTTTGGTATTGTTTCTAATAGAGTCTAGACTATCTGCTAAATTCTGCATGAGCTTGTTGGTATCGGGAATGTTTTCTTGTTTTTGATGAATCTTGCTAACTTGATCCTGAAGGCGATTTATCTGATCATTGATTTTCTCTATAAGGTTTGAATGTGCTTTTACCTGGCTTATTCCATGGAAAAGTCTTTGTGTATCTTCTTCAAGAATGGTTATCTGTCTTGAGCTTTTTTGAATTTGATCTAGCGAAGAATTAACTCCATCTATCATGCTTTTTAATGAAATTAGTATTTTCTGATTTTCAGTGAAAATTTTGGACATTGTTTTTACTTCTGACGCCAAAACCTTGGTTGCCTCAGAAATTGAACCCATCTTCTTGAGAACATCTGCAGTATGATCTTTGGTTGATCCCTTGCCGTTCTCAGTTCTTTTTACCTGCTTCACTTTAAATTACAATAACCATAGCCGATAAAAAAGTTCGGTTTTATTTTTCTTTAAAAAATAGCCAGAAATTAGTTGTTGACTAACTCTGGGGCATGTAGTACCTCATGCAAGGTCTTCTCTACTAAACCATTTGCAGTCTCAAAGAACTGCCTTGGACAGAACTCACAATTTAACATATCTTACCGTACCATACGGTACTATTAACATAAAGGTAATTTTGGTATTACCAAAAGACACATCTTACTTTTTTTGAAGTTTAAGTGATGCCGAGTTTATGCAATATCGTAACCCGGTAGGCGCTGGTCCGTCATCAAAAACATGTCCTAGATGAGAACCGCATTTTTTACACATGACCTCAGTTCTCATCATGCCATAGCTGGTATCAGTCTCCGCTTGTATGTTGTCTGATATTGTCTCCCAAAAACTAGGCCATCCCGTACCGGAATCAAATTTTGCCTCAGAACTGAATAACTCTGTTTCACAACAAACACATTGGTAAACTCCATTGTCTTTGCAATTATTGTATGAACCAGAAAAAGGCGCCTCTGTACCTTTCATTCTACAAATAAAATACTGATCTTGTGTAAGCTTCTTTTTCCATTCATCCTCTGACATGTCTGATAACAAATTATATCTTTTTTGAATATTAACCTTTAAAGTGACTCGGTGCAGTTTATTAGGTTACAGCCAATCGTCTAGTCTGGAACCCATCTTTAAATTCTACGCGACAAACATCTTCAGAAAGCAGTCAGATACCCCAGGTATAATTCATCATAATCAGTAAACCCGATCATCATTCTGCGAACCATGTTATATGAACGTGCTTTATAATGTGACCGATTTCTAGAGACTAGATTTGATTTATAGAACAATACGTGAAAGGTAAGAATTTTTCACTAAATAGTCGGTCTAGACTACGTTGGGTATTAAATAAAATTTCATGAGAGTTTTGCCTATGGAAGAAATTCTGCATAGGATAGAGTCTGCAGGAATAGATGGCATTAAAAAGGCCGACCTCAAGAAAGCATTCGGTAAAGAGTGCGACGACATACTTGAGAATCTAAGACAAAAAGAGAAAGTTTTCATCGAGAAAAAGGGGGTCGCTTATTTCGTCTGGACTAGGGACAATTACATTTTACATCTGACAGAAAATGATACGAAATTCAAACTCATGCTCAATATGATAATTGGCGTCAGTCATTCTGTTGCAAGGCTAAAAGAGCACACCCAAAACCTCAGAGAAGACATGGAAAGAGTCTCTCTCCAAGAAAATTTACCACAAAATGTTGATTTTGAGAACATGTTCAACAAATGTATCATTGAGGCAGGCACATCTATAGGTTGGACTCCATTCTCAAAAGTAAGAGAAAAAGTATGCGAGACACAGAATCTATCAAAAGAAAAATTCTACTTGCTTGCAAGTGATCTAGTTGAAAGGCACCGTGAGAAATACGAGGTCTCATCTGGAGGCCAAGAAGGCATTATCATTCGTGGAATGGTTCATGGTTTTGTGAGGAATGTTTAATGTACGCATATGGATTGGAGAGCAACCCATATCCCAGTAGTCCAACTCCCACTGAAAAAGATGCAAAGATACTTGGAGGGAAGAGGCACAAAGAAGCAAAATCTGCCATAGTTGAATGCATGAAAGAACTAAATGGAAAAGTGCAAGGAAGAGATTCTGCCGATAATGACTTTAGAGTAATAACGGTAATCCAAGATGTAGGCTCTGGAAAGACTCACTTGGCACTACACATAAAAAATTTAAAGGGGCACTATAACGCAGAGTGCTCCTTTGTTGATTTGTCTACCATATCGCCTAAGACCATGTCAAGCATTTACAATGCAATAATCAAAGGATTTGATAATGACTTTTTTGTTCAATTGCGAACAAAATTCCTAGTATACCTAAAAGAAAGAGCAGAACAAGGTGACAATTCTGCAAAGAAAGCCATCAACTATACTGTGATAAATAGGCTAACAGGATTGACAATTAAAGAAAAGGTAGAGGACATTATATCTGGGAAAGAACATGTTTCTGCTGAAAATCTAAAGCAATTCCTTGTTCAGAGATTCAATTATTATGAATCTATACTGATAAGAAGTGTTGTAACAAACTCTTTTGAAAATATACAAAATCTTGAAGAGCTACTTGGCATGATCTCGGCCATATCGAAATTTGCCCATAGATTTTTAGGAAAAATTACACTTCTCGAAATAGACGAGTTTGATGGAAATAAAGACTCGATAGAATTTGTAAAGGGAATGATAAACTCACACATTCCTGCATGCACATTGCTTTTAATTTCAACTCCATCAGGATATGCAGAAGTACAGGGCATCAATCCGTCTGTTTTTGATAGACTTGAGAAGGCAAACTATAAGATTGATCTGGCAGGCTCAAACTCTAAAGATGAACTTGCAGAAATTGCCGTTGAATACATAAAACACAGTGACAAACACAACAAGCTTGGCTCCAAGTCAGAGGAGGAGCTGATCGATAAAATCCAAGCACTTTACGAGGAATTTCCAGAATTTAGAAGTGTTAGGTCTATTATCAACATCTTGTATCATGCAATGGAAAAATCAGAAGAGTCAGGTCTTGATAAAATTGATGAAAATATGATTGATGACGCTATAAAACAAACGTATCCGGGACTAAAAGTGCGAGGAAGTATAATGGACGTGCCTATATCTGACTTTATTGCAATAAGAAAAATCTGTAACGAGTCATCTTCAGAAAAAAATCTCAAAGAGGCAGTGCACAACTTGACAAATCTTGTACATGAAATGGGAGGTATATGTAAACTCGAGAAACAGAACCTGTCCCTAGATGTAGTGTATCAGGACTCGTTTGGAGCCAAAGTAGGGGTGGCCATAGTAACAAACTCAAACAATGCATACAATCTGGATCAAATCTCTAATATATCAAAATCGGCAGTTGTGGACAAATTGGTAATCTTGACTAGCCAGAGAATCCAGAGTCCTTACAACGCAACAGTGGTAAATGTAGACAAGTCAAAGATGATTGATTTGATTTACTTTAACAACAAGTATAACGGTAAGAAAATTGCCGAATCTGACAACGAACGAATAGAAATACTGGCAAAAACTCTGTGTATAATCTGAATATACCATATGTATTTTTAAAATAAGGCCTTGCCAATCTCTAGCATATGACAGACAGCGAACTGGAAGAACTTTTGGCCCAACGGCACAAGGATGTCACACTTTTTGATTTTGATGGCAAAAAGGTACCATGTATCATAATGGAAGAGAAAAGATTTGATGATATAATGAAGGTCGTAGCTGGTAAACCCATTTCGGTTGAAACCAATCTTAACATATTGCAGGATGGCTTGGGTCATGTGTTTGTCAGGATGACGCTGACCTTCTCTCAAGGGGAAATTGAAGAAAAGGTATTGCTGTATGCAAACGAGTCTCTTGAGTTCTTTGAGGCATTGACTGATACATGCATATTGGCCATATCTTCGCCTCATTCAGAATATGGTCGCTCTAATGTATTTATGATACAACTTCCTAAACCGGAAAGAACAGCAGATGCTTTGGAAATAATTAAAAAAGGACTTAGGACGTAAATGCGGTTGCCGGGATTTGAACCCGGGTCGCGGAATTGGCAATCCCGCATATTAACCAAGCTGTACTACAACCGCTTAATCGATTTAGAATTTTTGAGTCTATTAAAGGGTACTGTTTGGAAACATAATTTTTTAACATCTGAATACTAAGGAATATTATGAATTCTCAACTTGAAGAAAAAGTGAATCAAAAAATAAAAGAAGTAACTGGAAAATCAGATGAAATCTTCAAGATAATAAATTCACTGGACAAGCTCAGGACCAATTCAGATTCTTTTGCCTATGGGATTGCCATAGGTAGATTGTACAATTCATTTTATTATCAATGCAGAAGAATTCTCAAACGCAATCCTACTGATGAAGAGTTTTCTGAATTCGTTGAAATGCTTGGCAAAAAACAAAAAGAAATTCTTGACGCGCTAAGACTTGACTGAAACTGGTTTTAAAGAAATTACTTTGACTGATGGGGTTATTGGCAACTTTACAGCTGCATTATGCATTGCTTTCTTTGCTATTGTGAGATGTTCTTTTTTGACAAATGCCTCCATAAGTACCTGACCTCTATTGATGCGAGCCGCCAAACTGACGGCCTTGCCAAAAGCTCCTCTCATTCCTTCCTGAAGCCTGTCTGCACCTGCCGTAGCAATCATCTTGTTCTCTCTTAGCAATATGTGAGGATAAATTCTAAGACTAGAGAAATACCCTGTTTCGCCTGCTTCCTGTTCGATGGTTTTGTTTGCAGCCAATCTTGCTGACTCAATTGCCATGTGTCTTACCTGTATTTTTTCATTGGAACACAGCTGAACACAATAATCATAATCTGCCTCCTTTTTTCCCCCGCCGGAAAACTTGGCAATTTTTATCTGAGGTTTACCCTTGATGAACTCTTTCCTTGTATAGGGTTGACCATTGCCAGTTCGGTAATTTGCTCCGTGCATAAGAACACTTTTTCATGTTTGTTTGGGCCCATATTTTAACCGTGAGATCATTTGATTGTCGTGTTTGCTCATAAAACCCATTTTCTGTTAGATATCTCAAATTAAGGCAAAATATTGCGTAATGTTATATTGTGATCTAACACATTGAATCTTTAATGTCTGAGTTAGAATCAAGGGTAGAAGGAGTACTGGTTAAAGATCATGTCCTAGTCTTGGACAAAAACATGCAACATAGCCTAGAACAAAAGGGATTTGGGGAGACCATGAAAAATAAATTCTTTCTCAAGCCATTTGAATCTCTATACCTGTTGTATATGGATAAGCTGCGACTCCTCAAAGGTAAACAACCAGTACGCTTTGATCATCTCATGGACGAATGTATCAAACAAGACAATGAATCTTTTACAAAATTTCTGATTTACAGAGACCTGCGAACCAAAGGATATATTGCAAAAGACGGCTTTGGGTTTGGCTCTGATTTTCGGGTCTATGAAAGAGGGCAATTTGGAGAAAAGGGAGCCAAGTATGTGGTGTTTGGTCTCACGGAGGGAAAAAGGCAAAAGATTGGTATACTACAAAAACAGATAGAGCAAATTGTTACAATGGGTAAGGAGCCTGTACTTGCTGTAATTGAGAGACGAGGGGAAGTAATCTACTACAAGATTTCAAAGATCCAGTTTCATCAAAACAAAGACCATCCTGGATTTTCAAGCATAGAATTTTAATTTTAAATATAGTGCACCTTCTATATTACAATGAATGGAATTCAAAGAGATTTACTGCTTTAACTGTAAGAAAAGCTTGGGCAGATACAGTGACAAATATTTTACAGATCAAAGAATGGGGGAGATCATAAAAGCAAATCACTCTACCCATGTATACGAAGGGCATTCAGTTGTTGTAAGGCGAATAACTGCCTGAAGAGTGTGTCAACTCTTATTCAAATTATTTTGTCTGAATTTTTGATCTTTCCACATTATGTATGAATTCATAGTAACTGTTTTATATCTGAAACCGATCGTCAGATCCGTTGAGATTTTTCACATTTCTAGTTCTAGGCTTGCTCTTGTCTGTGGGAGCATTGCAATTGGCACATGCAGATAGTAATGTAACAATCTCTGATCCTACAATGGTGGATACCACTGGACACACACTTTCAAGTTTTGTTACGGGTCAAGAGATTGGTGTCCAATCTGTCCTGACTAACCATGGAACAACAGATCAAAAGTTTGCTTATCTTGTTCAGGTAATGGATAGTTCTGGCGGTGTAGACTATTTTCAGGCATTTTCAGCCTCTATGCTAGGTAACCAATCCTTTAACGCAACACAAGTGTGGATTCCAAAGGATCCTGGTACATACACTGTCCAAGTATTTGTCTGGGATAGTCTTGCCTCAGCTGTTCCGCTAACAAATGTTGTTGAAAAACAAATCACCGTAGAAAGCTAAAATACGCAATGCCGAGGAATGTGCATTTAAATCTTAAGTAGAATTCTGTAGTTCAAATTCTTCGTATTATTTAATTAAAATAAAATTTTTTGGTCTGGTGATGCCTGACAAGTCATGTAGAACATGTGGTGGTGAACTCATGATGCATTTCCAATGTGTAGAATGTAGAAAGGCTATCCAAAAAATATGTACAACTTGTAGTGTTCTTACACATAAGCAATTCCATCACCAATGTAACAAGCATGAACCAATTCTAAACGTGCAAGGCAAACATGTACTAGAAATAGTTCAAAAGAAGATATCTTTCAAGCAAGTCCCTCACTCGGTTCATTCAGTAGCCATAACTTTTGGCATTATGGGCTTTTTCATACTTGGTTTTACAGTAGCGGCATATTTTGACATGTTTCAGAATCAATTTTCCAGCGCCGAAATGGTGAAATCTGGTATTTTCACTATACCTCAAGTACATTATGCTTCAACCACGTCTAATTCTTTACAGGACTGTCTTGCATATGGTAGCGGAGAGTCAGTCACAGTAACATGCCCTACACAATATGGATATGTGTATAATGCGATACTAGATATGCCAAAGGACCTTGCAAGCAAATTTACAGACTCTGTTTTTTCTATAAGGGGGGTTTCTCTCATTGAACATTCTGATGGTTCTGTTGTGCTACAGTATCAAAATAGCAACTACTTGACAAGCTTTTTTGCAATCTAGCCAAGAAGGCAAATCTCACAGTCACAGGAAACCTTGCTATCTTCCTTGGCAAGACACTTTGAATGCTGTCCGGCCTGGCATTGAACGCATATCAAGTCCGTATTCTCTAGATCCGAGTACTTTTTTCCTCCATCAAATCCAAATCCTCCGTCTCTTGGCCCTACCATGATTCACTATACCCCAGCATGTATTTTAGACCTCGTAAATCAATGAAAAGAAATTCTATGTACTTTATCGTGGCGTTAAAAAATCAAATTTTATGCTCCCGCCGGGATTTGAACCCGGGATCACTGCCTTGAGAGGGCAGTATGCTTAGCCGGACTACACCACAGGAGCTATCTTAACGCCATAAGAGATAGCAATTTAAAGGCTGGCTTGATTCGATGGTTAGAAAATTGACGTGATGCAAAAACATGATCTCACACGTAAACCTAACAGAAATTTATCCAATTATCTTTTTTTATATATGTACCGTGCAATGAGCACAATTGCAATAGCCAGTAGTCCTATAAAGATGAAGATAGGTAAGAGAAGATAAATCCAGTTAAGAATTTGAAACGACGGTGACGAAACAAAAACAGTAAATTTTGAAACATCTATTGAAGTGGGAGTATCAACACGTAAGAAAATTTCATAGAGACCTCCGGCTGGAAATGTATATTTTTGAGTAAAGTCTCCGTTTGCCTCTCTGCTTTCGAATTTGCTAATAATAGTGCTATTTGATGACGAACTATGGTTAGTAATTGTTATTCTAGCGGTAAAATTTTGAAGGTGCTCACCAGTTTGTAAGTTTTGAACACTAAACATTAACGTAGACATATTTCCTGCTATTGGCGTATGAGGATCAGTGTCAAATTGGATTAGAAAGTTGTCTCTTTGATTTTTCCACTCTTGAAAGTTATATCCGTAAAGATGTCCATAAGATGGTAAACTATGCATGAAAAATATGCCTAAAAGAAACACAAATCCTGATATCTTTATCCAACTAGTCTGAGATAATATTTTCAATCGATAACACTTGAGATGTCTGGTCTTATATTGTAGTATTATTTTAATTAAAAACCTCAACATGTGTAATTGGAATCAATATTAACAAAGACGTTTTAAGGAAAATTTTGGGGGTATGATATATTAGGATATTTAAGGGGACGTTATCTATTGCATGTAAGTGAAAATAAGAAAATCATCAGTAATATTCTCCTGTCTCTTGATTGTTCTTACATTCCATAATGTCAATGCATATCAGCCATTTGCAGATAAGATGGTTGAAAGTATTTTTGGGGATCTAACGTGGGAGCCAGAACCGTTAACATCTGATTCTGAAGTAATTGGAAATTACGAAGTAATACTTGTAACCGATCCGTATACCCCCAACGTAAATCAGACAACACATATGCAATTAAAAGTCTTTAACTATAATCAGGGACCTTATGGGGATAAATCAAACTATGCCTCAATTGGCGTTAACCACTTCTTTATGGGAATTCGGGTGTACTATAACGATCATCTTGTGGATACAATTCCACCAGCATTACATAAAGGAGATTCATGGAGCTTTGATCATGTCTTTGACAAATCAGGAAATCACGTGTTAAAAGTAGATCTTTATAACATCGATAAAGGCAATGGCGTGGAAACCTACATCTTTAACGTTCCAGTGTTGACAAGTTATGGATCGATTTTTTCCTATCTTCTAATTGCGGCTAGTGTAGCAGTTGCGTCAGTTCTTATCTGGATGAAGATCTTAATGTCAAAGAAGAATAAATTGTCTAGGGTATAAATGGTACAAAAGTTAAACGTTCATCCAAAAGCATGGTATGTGGGAAATGCGGTAAGGCAGTAACCTCTGCCTTCTAAAGATCTCAACTGACGAATTACCAATAAAGATTGCAAAAAAGATATGATTTTTATAAAAACTTGACACATCTTGAACTAAAATGAGCGTTCCAACATCAAGTCATGCATATGGAATAGCACTGATTGCAGTCATAGTGGGAACAGCAATTGGCATTTCGTACTATCAACAATATTACATTCCAGAATATAATGCTAAACCAATCATTTCAGAGAAAATCCTAAATCCTGGACAAACCACGCAAATATCGATTGTTGCAGGTTCCGTAAACCAAGACCAGCAACAAAACTTTGTTCCAAAGAAGCAAGACGTTCAGCTCGGTGTGGATAATCTTGTAGTATGGACAAACCAGGATTCTGCCGCACATTATGTTACTCCTGATAAATCATACAAGGATGCATATAGTGGAGATTTTGGTTCCGAGGCAATATTGCCTGGAAAACAGTACACCTTCTTGTTTACGCATGAAATCTCTCTTCCGTATTATTGCCAGGTTCATCCGTGGATGAAAGGAGAAATTGACATAGTTCCAGGGGCATTGACATCTTAGCAACATTCTCATAAAAGATGTAATGACTAGAAAATATTGGTGATATCGCAAGTTTGATGTTATTTCTTGTCGTGTATGAGATCTGCCCATAATCTTCTTTCTTCCAATACGGGGTTTCGCTGCATCCCCTCAGATTCTTCTTTTATCAACTGTAGGGCAAGATCTGTTTCCCTTTGCAAGTTATTTGTAGTATTTTTTGAAAATAGACCTGCAACACCAGACAGTTTATAGTTCATCTGAATCTCAAGTGTGGTTGTATTTCCATGTGATGAAAGCAGTATGTCCTTTACACCAGTAATTGGACCTTTAAGCCATTTTATGTGAACACCTTCTTTTGGAAAGAACATTACTCTCTGTTGACACTTGTTATCTTTTCCAAGAAACACGTATCGAGTTATGACATTTTGTTCTTTTGATATATTTCTTATATCTGTTGTTCCTTTCCAATACGTGGGGTCGTTGTCAATTTTTGATATTATCTTCCATACCTTTTCTTGTGGTGCATTGATTAGTATTCTTGCATCGATCTCAACCATCAGATAGAGTTAGTAAATTTAGGATAAATGTGTAGAGTATACACTGTAATACAGCAAAAGACGATTCATTCTGAAAACTGGAATGAAATAGTATTTTTATCAGCTTTTACAAGAATTTTTTGATTGAAAATTTCTTGGAAGATTAATTTTAGGATGGTCTTGTGATATATTGACCAGTTCCTCCCAATATCATGCTTCATTACATACGTATGGAAACCGTCATTATTGGAGTGGCTCACTTGAACAGATGAATTTACCATTCGCATCTCAAACCACGATAAAAAGGATAACAGATCGATATTTCCTTTCATAAATAATGCGATATCTCTTACTTCATTTTTGCCAACACGAGAAGCTAGGTCGATTATTTCTTTTTGTGTAAGCTTGTCAAAGACCTCTGAAAAAACAGGCTTGTTTACCATCACAAAACCAGCTACGGGTTCAAACTTACCCCATTCCAAGAATCGTCTTAAGGCTTGATTTACTAAAGTGTTTGTACTTATCTGGCGATTATTAGATTCAAGTCGTAGTTTTTTTATTATTTGCTCATCTAACCGAAATGTCATTGTAAGCGTTTTCTTGGATGGTTGGCTCAATCTTACAGAAATGATGAACTGTATAGACTTTTAATATTTCTGTCTCTCTACTTTGGAAACTATTTGAGGTATGTAAAAAATGCCATGGCTGGGTTCCTGTTGGTGCTTGTAAGAATTAGGACTTGATCTTGATTATGCCGTTTGTTATCATGTACTGAAGTCCTTGAATAAACTGATCATCGCCAATCTGCCCGCTGGACCACCAACCTGCATTATTTTTAATCCATGCAGGAATTTGTTGAGTTCCAGATGTTGCAGATGTAGATCCCGACTGTGCAGATATCTGTATTATTCCATGCTGTATCATGTACTGAAGTCCTTGAATAAACTGATCATCGCCAATCTGCCCGCTGGACCACCAACCTGCATTATTTTTAATCCATGCCGGAATTACAGTAGACTGCGTAGAGCTAGTCGTGTTCATTATTCCAGATGTTGTTCCATTTGTACCAGACGTACTGGGTGATGCAAATGGTGGGGCTACCTTGATATTAATCTGTATCAAACCTGCCTTGCTTGAATCGGTAAGACCAGATTGTGGTCCGGTACCTACAACATTGATTATGTAATGGACTATTGTAGGTGGTTGCGTTTCTAAGAATGTCTGCTCATCATCACCTACTGCAGAATAGATGTCAGCCCTTCCAAGATTTTGGGCAAGTGAACTAATCTCCTTGCCATTGTCATCTACGGTATAGATGTCATAATGAACGTCTGATATCCTTTGAACTGCAGAATATGTGGGTTCAAACGATAGCCTCATGTCTATGGGACACCCCTGATGAACCACAGCTGGAGAGTACATGTACTCTATGTTCATCGAATTAGAATCAGTGGATTGTGTATTATGAACAATGTCTGTTCCAAAGTCTGGTGTTGGGCACTTTGGGCTTGATCCAAGCATGCCGGTTGATTTTACATTTAGAAACGCTGGTGGTTGCTGGCTGTTTCCATGTTCTAACAGTTCCAACTGAAACCCAATGGTCGGCGCTCCACTTGTTTTAATCGCATACACTAGGGCCTTTACTGGATAGGGCAATGTTGGGTCTACCCAGATGTAGCTGTCAACTCCGCTATCACGGAAATAAACAGCAGACGCCTTGAACGTGCCTGCTGGAACCGTTACGGTTTGGTAACCTACTGAACCTATTGTTGACTCACCGAAAAGTCCCGCGCGGCCCCAGACCGGGCTTAGTACATCAATAGGAGCAGCTTGTGTTGAAAAAGCATCAAGCCATCCCAAAGTAAGCTTATACAAGTTTGCATAATCTACCATGTTGGGGGAATAACCTACCGGATCAGGGGTAACAAGTCCTATGGTAACTATGCCTTTTTGGACTATGGCACCGTCATTTACCACCATCTCCAAATTAATATTGTTGTTTGTTTGGTTCTTTACCCAAAAATCCATCTCTAATTGTGCACCATTATGCCAGTTAACATCGCCCACGTTGAATCTATAATAATCGCCTTGTTTTAGTCCCTCTCCTGGATACCAAGTAGTTGCAAATGCATTAGGCATGACCGTAAGAGTACAGATCGTAATTATTGACGCTAACATTATCGCTATAGAGAAAGAATTAATCTTCATGCCCAAACTACCTTTGATATATTTTTGAATACTAATAAACCTCGTTAAACCATGTTAATGGTACGGATTTCGCAGCTTGTGGAGATCACATATTGTAGTTAAGATATATTTATGAAAGCATTGATGTATTTTCGCGCTGAAAGAGGATTAATTTATTATGTGTGTCTCTTAATCGTTTGTTTTTATTGGGATC
This sequence comes from Nitrosotalea sp., assembly GCA_050749405.1. GTDB lineage: Archaea > Thermoproteota > Nitrososphaeria > Nitrososphaerales > Nitrosopumilaceae > Nitrosotalea. The sequence goes on along the minus strand of JBOGRD010000001.1, from coordinate 125,931 downwards.
AATGTCTTAATTCTGGCCAAACAAATAAAAAAAGACGTTCTATGAAAGAGTGTTTGCTGTACCAGCTGCTTTAGTGCTATTTTCGTACGTCTGCAATATGTTGGATTTTTATCTGATCTCTATTGAGATAAACGATATCACAGAACTATGGTTTTATAATTATTTTCCATGCATGTAGAGAAATGTTTTTCGATTCAATGTATTTGTAAATTTTAACAGCTTGGATACTTTATAGCAAAACCAACAATTGAAATTCCTGTGGATGTAAAAAAGATTCCAGAACTACTGTCGCTATCTGAACATCCAGTAGGTTTTGGAGGATGCCGAAATGATGAATGCGATCTTGATTGCTGTGAGTACAATATTAGTGTCTTCGATGACAAGTCAGGCGAATCAGTTCATGATCTTTCTGGAAATATGATAAAACTACACCATTGTTCTCTATCAGAGTCTAACGTTTCGATTTTAACTCAAATGGAGAACTTGACTATACTATGCGATGATCAGTGGAAACTACGTATGTTTCTGGCAAAAATAAAGGAAAAGAAGGAAAAAATCCTAAACTCATACACGCAAAGCTGTCTTGTCGATACAGGAATCTTTGCAAACAAAGCCAAGGAAGCCGTAAAAACCAATGATCCTTTTGCTGCAGTATGGACAAAATGTGCTTCATATTTTCTTGCAGATGCACTATTCTCAATTAACTCAAAACGGCCTAGTCCTACTCATATGTTGGAAATAACTAGAAATTTGAAAAAAAACGAGATTAATCAAACGTTTTCTGTGATACATCATATACTTGGTGTGGAAAGGGCCTCTACCTCCGTTCTTCCTAGAATGATGAAGTCAACTATGGGGTTTTCTGACATGGTTGAAAATAACGGTCACTCAAAGATAATCAAGAGAAAATACGATTATCTAGTTGAAAACTTGTTATTGTCTGATTGTTATTTCTATTTGGGGTACATAAACAGGAACAATATCATGAAAATAAAAAGTCAGGTCCATAAAAACCCGGAATACATCCATGTATTAAAGGTGGCACTTGATATCGAAAGCGATCAGCTGGCTATAGACAAGCAAGCAAATGCACTATTACAAAGAGCAAACGAGCTTCTCGTGGATATAAAAGATCAAAAATAACACGTTGTGGTTTGAATTTTTTTAATAACCTTTAAAACCCTGTAAGAGATCTCTCAGATATGACAGACGCAGCATGTGGATGCGACTCAGCAACAGCAAATAAAGTAGAATGCGATTGCGCATTGCAAGGCGAATGCTATTGTGACGCTAATTGTTCTTGCAAAGCATCAGTTTGTAAAGAACAGGTAGCATCATTCAAATAGGTTTTAACCCTTTTTTTCTTTTATTTTTTATAAGTACTACTTTTCATCCTCATCTTTGATTCCCCATGTCCTTACAAGCTCTTTTTGGAACTTGTCCACCTGTTTTTCGTTTAAGGAATCTCCACAATTCTTGTGTGTTGGAACTACTACCATACCGTCCAACTTGAATTCAACTTCATACATGTGGACTTTTTCACATTCGCACATGTGCGAAGTAGATAACGTTCCACTATATTTGTTTATTTGAAACCTTTAACTATACGACGACGAGGTAGCTGAAACAGATGGCCAACATTAAACTGGTGGCAATTTTTGCTATTGTCATCGTGTCAGCTGCTGTAGGGTTGATGTGGCCGTTCTTTACAAATCTACATTTTAACCCCGTACCAAGTGCAGCAAGCCAGTGGCACATGGGAAAAGGATCTCAATATGATCCTGGGATGGTGTACCACGTCTCTTTTAACAACACTAACTTTACAGCTGACATGAAGTTCTTGCCTATGCAAGGCCAGAATCAAAGCCTGTTTGTACAGATAAAACCTACCGGTAGTGACAAAATAATAAATCAGACGGTGCAAATTGGTCTTGTTTATGATTATCCAAATGTATCTGATGAAGCAAAACCATATTTTGACATTTTAGATCAATCTGTGTTTTCTATGCGTGATTATGCAACTGCTGATAGATATCTTGTAAAAGGTGCTGACTGGGGAGACATGTACATAGGAGCAAATCACGAAACGCTTACTGTGACAAATATGGGAAACATGACATTTGGGTTTGGCTCGGCAAATGCATATTTGATATCTTATAGAATAGGCGCAAATGAAAACAAGATCTGGGTTGTAGATAATTTGCCCCTGCCTGTCAAGTCCCAGATATATGATTTTAATGGCACACTGATTTATAATTTTGAATTGGTCTCACTCAAGGCTCCATCCACGCCAGGCCTTAGCTGATAACAGTTAATCAAAAGCCAGTCACAAAACTTTGATATGTTATAATCGAATTTACCCCAAACATGCAAAGACGCTGGCAATATGTCCAACCTTGCATTTTCTAACATGACTCTGACACCCTCTTTTCCTTCATACATGTACGCATCCTGCACTAGGGGCTTGTCTAATATCTCAGCAGCTTTTGATTTTATCAAATCTCGAGCAATTGAAAAATTCCTGCTATTTTGCTGAAAGACCATCCCAACATTCTCTGTTCCATATGATTCAAAATCCTCGATCTTTCCTCTTTGAGGGAAATTCAATGAAAGAACTATGCCGTGCTTTTTTCCCACTTTTGACGCAGTTTCATTTATTGCTGTAAATGCCATCGCTGGATTTTTTTTCAAAAGAACTCTGATCTGTGGCATATTTGATCCAAGTTCCATTCTAAGTTCAGCAGTAATTGTGGAAAAGCTCATAATTACAAACAAGAAATTTTCTCATATATTTATTGAGTTCACTTAATTAGTGGTTTCCTATTATTTATTCGTGCTTCCATTTGACAAAGATGGGATTCCACACGATGAGGGCTCGGAAAGAGCTTCAAGCGTTGAAGACTATAAGGTAACATGCATACAGTTCATCAAAGATATTAGCAGTGATTATCTTGCATGGGTAGATTATTACAAACTTCCGCCAGATGAGGACAAAAAAAGGAGGGATCGAATACATGCAATAGTGGAACGCACAAATGAATGGATCGCCAAAGTTGCAACCACAATAAAAGCAGTTGACGTCGTGATGAATGACGGAATTCAGAAAATGGCGGAAAACACAGCAGGCTATCCTTTTCAGATTGGGGTCTTTGTAAACAATGCGTCTGGATATATCCTTGCAAAGCCTGGCATAGTAGACATCCACATCAAAGCAGTCGGAAGAGATGGCTCCAAAGTAAAGCTAGGCTGGCACCAAAAGGAAAAAAGATTTCTCATAAGTTCCACAAGCCCTGTAACAATTGATGAACCAAATGATGCAACACAAGAATTTGAAATGTTGGATCTTCACTTAAATATGGATGCTCAAAAATGTCATCCACGAGATGTCATATCATTTACTGTAGTAGTGATTGAAACAAGAGATGGCCAAGAATATGAACGACGCGGTACTACAACAATCATTCACATGGGATAACTTCAAGCACCATTCTTGAATCCTCTGCTCGCCTGTCAGCATACTTCATACGGGATATCTTTTTTGTCAATTCTTCATCCTTGACCAGTGATGCATAACCTAGAAAGGTTATGTCATTTACCGTTATCCTGACTAGCGGATTAGCAATTGCATTTTTTAGCCAATCACTATTTGGGTTTCTTCTTGAAAGATAGAATCTGTCATTATGAAATACTGCCCTGAGCTCTACGACATGTTCTTTTCCTGTCTTTCTTCCTGTGGTGACCAGAATAGAAGTAAGCGGTCCCTCTTCGAACTTCATAGGTTTAATTTCTGTTATAAAGAATTTAACCTATTAGATTGAAAACTCTGATACCTGATTCAATAAACTGACTTGGAAACTCTCACGTATGGCAACCTCGCTAGAATTTAATAGAAATCAGATAAAGGCAGACGAATTTAAAGGAAAAAAAGTCATCGACAGAGAAGGAATAGAATACGGTAAGGTAAAGCATGTACACATAAACTCAGATACATTAGAAGTGGTTGGAGTGACAGTTCACGAAGGAATTCACAAGGATTACTTCTTGTCACGAGATTATGTGGATAGATTTACTGAAGAATCTGTCCTACTTTCCTCAGCACCCATAAGAACAGACATAACTGTGGTTGATATTGACGGCAAAAAGGTTGGAAAGGTAAAACGACTTCACATGAACAAAGATACAAACGAACTTGAATCAATCGAAGTAACTGAGGGTCTTACAGGCTCAAGGATATTTCACACATCTGAGATTTGGGGCGTTGGAGAGAAGATTATTCTCAGACTGACAAAAGCCGAATACAAAAAACCTTAACTTTTTTTATTAATTATTTCCTGTATTTTATTTTGAAGTCATCCGTTTCATTTTTACCTTAATTGGCTAAGAGTTGTTATTAATAGGCTGAAATTTGTCACAATGGGCTGCTGTTTTTCTCTTTTTTGATATGTCATAATTATGAAAAGATAACTGTCTAGCCAGTTTATTCGTAAGAGGAATACACATGTTATCTAATTTAATCATAGTTGACAAAAACTACAACAATTCCTCACTTAGGAGATCTTCTTGGTATTTTACAACTTCCTCATCGTTGAGGGTTTCTCTTACACTAGTAGGAATTATAGTATTTGTACTGTCAAGTATAGTGCTTGGATACGCATGGGCATCCAATTCTCCGCCTTTTGTGGTACAATGGGGAACATATGGTCTATTGACTAATGGAAAATTTGCCTTTCCACAAGGAATAGCTACTGATCCTTCAGGAAATGTCTATGTTACAGACTTGGGTAACAGAAGAGTTCAGGAATTTGATAACAATGGTAACTTTTTGTCTACATGGGGAATCAAGGGATCTGGCAATGGAACTTTCCAAGAACCTGAAGGGATAGCAATAGGCGGCGGTTCTATTTACGTTGTTGATAATGAGTTGAATATTGTTCAAAAATTTGACATGAGCGGACACTTTATCATGCAATGGGGAAGTAGAGGCAGCAGCAATGGACAATTTTTACTTCCACAAGGAATCGCAGTTGACTCGAACGGTAACGTTTACGTTGTAGATACTGGAAATAGCAGAGTTGAAAAGTTTGATGGTAACGGGACATTCTTGCTTTCAATTGGGAGTAGCGGTCTTGATAATGGACAATTTCTCTCTCCCCACGGAATAGCTGTTGACTCGTACAATTATGTCTATGTTACAGACACTGGAAATAATAGAGTTGAAAAGTTTGCTTCAGATGGAACCTTTCTCCAATCTTATGGTGCATCAGCAGGCCTAAAATCACCAATTGGAATTGCTGTGGATAAATCTGGTGACATCTATGTTGCAGATGATGGAAATAATCAGATTGTTGAATTTGATAGTAACGGAAATACGATATCTTGGGGCAATGCTGGTACAGGCCCAGATTTCTTTATGGAACCAAGAGATGTTGCAGTTGACTCGGCAGGAAATGTCTTTGTTGTAGACAGCGACAATAACAGAATACAAAAATTTGGCTCATCCACACCACCACCGCAAATACCCTCCAAAACACAAACTAATCCAACAAACCAAACCGCTCAAACACAAACTCAGACTTCACAGAATCAAAATACAGTACAAAGTACAAATTCATCATTAATCACCGATCCAAATGAGAAGACACTACCACAAATTACTGCACCATCTGACATGACTGTAGAAGCAACAGGAGTTTTGACTCCTGTCTCTATTGGTCAGGCTACTGCAACAGATGCAGTAAAAGTTGTCTCCATTACTAACAATGCACCATCTAAATTCCCGCTAGGAACAACAATGATCACGTGGACTGCCATGAATGCGGGAGGAAACACTGCAAAGGCAGTTCAAAAAATAACTATAACTGATACCACTCCTCCCACAATTACCGCCCCGCCAAATGTTACTGTTCAGGCAACAAGTTCTGATCATAATACTGTTGATCTAGGGCTTCCATCTACATACGATGCCGTAGGAGTAGAATCTGTCACAAATGATGCCCCTCCATACTTTTCATTGGGACAAACAGTCGTTACTTGGAAAGCAATTGATCCATCAGGTAATGTGGCTACTGCCACACAAACAGTGACGGTCCAAGATACTACACCGCCAACAATAAAGGCGCCTGCAGACATGACTGTCAATGCCACTGGAGCACTAACACCTGTGAATGTTGGCCAGGCAACCACCACTGACAACATTGGAATTGCTTCACTTAACAATAATTCTCCCCAACAAGGATTTCCACTTGGTACCACTATAGTTACTTGGACTGCAGTTGATGCGGGTGGAAACATGGCTAATACCACACAAAAGATAACAGTTGTCAATCACATGCAGCCGAAGCTAACTCCACCTGCTAACATCACATTTGAAGCAACATCTCTTGATAACAATGCAGTACCATTGGGCAATGCAACTGCTACTGATATCGAACCAGTTGCCATAACTAACAACGCAACAAAG
>JBOGRD010000001.1:37500-119371 GCA_050749405.1 Nitrosotalea sp. | reverse complement strand
TCTTGATAACAATGCAGTACCATTGGGCAATGCAACTGCTACTGATATCGAACCAGTTGCCATAACTAACAACGCAACAAAGACATTCCCACTAGGCAAGACAACAATATTGTGGACTGCAAAAGACTCTGCAGGCAACATATCTAATGTCACTCAAACGGTAAATGTGGTAGATACCACTGCACCCAAGCTAACTCCACCTGCTAACATCACATTTGAAGCAACATCTCTTGATAACAATGCAGTACCATTGGGCAATGCAACTGCTACTGATATCGAACCAGTTGCCATAACTAACAACGCAACAAAGACATTCCCACTAGGCAAGACAACAATATTGTGGACTGCAAAAGACACATCAGGTAACACTGTCAATGCTACTCAGACTGTTGATGTAATTCATACCATCTCGCCGAAGCTAACCACACCTGCTAACATCACCTTTGAAGCAACATCTCTTGACAATAATACAGTACCATTGGGTATTCCTACAGTAACTGACATTGAACAAGTAACTGTAACAAATGATGCTCCCAAAGCATTTGCAATTGGAATGACTACTGTCATTTGGACCGCTAAGGACACATCAGGTAACACTGTCAATGCTACTCAGACTGTTGTTGTACATGATACCACTGCACCCAAGCTAACCACACCTGCTAACATCACATTTGAAGCAACATCTCTTGATAACAATGCAGTACCATTGGGCAATGCAACTGCTACTGATATCGAACCAGTTGCCATAACTAACAACGCAACAAAGACATTCCCACTAGGCAAGACAACAATATTGTGGACTGCAAAAGACTCTGCAGGCAACATATCTAATGTCACTCAAACGGTAAATGTGGTAGATACCACTGCACCCAAGCTAACTCCACCTGCTAACATCACATTTGAAGCAACATCTCTTGATAACAATGCAGTACCATTGGGCAATGCAACTGCTACTGATATCGAACCAGTTGCCATAACTAACAACGCAACAAAGACATTCCCACTAGGCAAGACAACAATATTGTGGACTGCAAAAGACTCTGCAGGCAACATATCTAATGTCACTCAAACGGTAAATGTGGTAGATACCACTGCACCAAAGATAATTCCATTGCATGCAGTCATAGTTAATGCCACAAGTCAGACAAGTAATCAAGTAAACATTGGCAATGCTACAGCCACAGATAATACTGAAATAGTTTCCATTACAAATGATGCTCCTGCAGTATTTCCATTTGGTAACACAACGGTAACTTGGACTGCAAAAGATGTGGCAGGTAATATTGCAACCTCAACCCAGCTAGTTGAAGTAGTTGATCATTCTCCACCACAGTTGACAATTCCATCCGATATTGCCATCAACGCCACTTCATTTGCAACTCCAGTTTCAACAGGTCAAGCCACAGCAACCGGCATCATTGATACTTCCCCCAAGATAACAAACAACTCTACAGGTCTATTTCATATTGGAAAGACAATAGTACAATGGACTGCTGTTGACAAGTTTGGAAATACAAAGTCGCTAGATCAGACAGTCAATGTTCTAGCATGTGGCAAGCCTGAATCTCTCTATAATGTGATTATGGGAACTAACGATAGTGATATCTTAACAGGTTCGCCCGTATCGAACTTGATATTGGGACTTGATGGAAATGATACGATTCGCGCAGGTCCCGCAGGAGATTGCATCATTGCAGGAAACGGTAACAACATAATATTTGGCGGTAGTGGAAATGACATGATTATTGCAGGTAATGGAAGTAACATAATCAAGGGAAGTACCGGTAATGAATTGATCTATGTGGGAACTGGAAGCAACATAATTCAAGGTGGTACTGGACATAATGTCTGCTATCTAGGCAACCCAACTGCCGATACCGTGGTTAACTGTCAGGCTCAAAAACAATAAAACTTCTATTGTTTTTATTGGATAATTTTCCTATAGATTATAATGACAACCGGTCTTTTTGAATATGGATGTCAAACTCAAAGAGACTGTTTTTGAGATCAAAGAAAGTAATTCCTTCTGGAATCAATAGTCCAGTTAGATATTATGATCCTTATCCATTCTTTGTCAAAAAGGCCCAAGGAAGCTCACTTTGGGATGTTGACGGAAATCATTACCTTGATTTTTGTAATGGATATGGTGCTCTATTGTTAGGTCATAGACGAAAGGAAATTGTTTCCAGCGTTCTGTCTCAGCTGAAAAAGGGAACTCTTTACTGTGCACCAACAGAGGTTGAGGTGGAATTATCTGAATTGATATCAAAAAATTTTCCTTCAATGCAAAAAGTTAGACTAGTAAATACAGGAAGTGAGGCAACCATGACTGCTATAAGACTGGCAAGAGGTTTTACAAAAAAGAAAAAGATCATCAAGTTTGAGGGGTGTTATCATGGTGCACATGATTATGTTTTGGTAAAGGCAGGATCTGGAGCAGCCCACATGGGAATATCTGTTTCTGATGGAAGTCTTGAGGAAGTTTCAAAGAATACGCTAGTTGTTCAATATAATAATTCTCAAGAACTTGCTTCTGTTTTGGAAAAAGAAAAAGATGTTGCGGCTGTAATAGTAGAGCCAGTTCTTGCAAATATGGGACTTGTGTTACCAGAAAAACATTTTCTAAATGATATAAGAAAAATCACATCAGAAAATGGCAATCTTTTGATATTTGATGAAGTTGTGACAGGATTCAGAATGTCCCCTGGAGGAGCCCAGAAATCGTATTCTATAGCGCCAGATATGACCACTCTTGGCAAAGCGTTGGGAAATGGCTTTGTTATTGCGGCAGTTGGTGGAAAAAGTGAGATTATGGATATCCTTTCTCCTGAAGGAAAGGTCTATCAGGCAAGCACATATGCTGGCAATCCTATATCTGTGTCTGCCGCATTTGCCTCTGTAAAAACAATGAACAAGAACAAGGACAAACTTTATCCTAAACTTGAGAAAGCCTGTAAGGGCTTGGTATCAGCTCTGGGGGATCTTGCGTCTGATATGAATATACAACACCAAATTAATTCCATCAGTTCCATGTTTCAGATCTTTTTTACAGATAAGCGAGTGGTTGACTATTCTACTGCAAAGGCAGCTGATGCCATGAAATTTAAAAAATTATTCAGAGGGTTACTAAAGAATGAAATCTTTGTAGCACCATCACAATTTGAAACCATTTTCCTTTCATACGCTCATACCGATGAAGACATACAAAAGACAGTTATTGCATACGAAAAAGCGTTAAAGACGGTGAAGGAATGAAATATCTTGTAGGTGCCAGAGGAAGTCAGCTATCTCTAGCTCAAACTAACTGGGTGATTTCGGAACTAAAAAAGAACACATTACAAACAGAATTTGAGATAGTTCCAATAAAAACAAAAGGAGACACAGATGCAAGACCGCTTTTTACTATAAACCAAAAAGGAATATTCGAAAAAGAGATAGACAGGGCTGTTGCTGAAAAAAAAGTAGATTTTGCAGTACATAGCTTAAAAGATGTTCCAGCAGAACTGCCAGAAGAACTCGTACTTGCCTGTATTCCAAAGAGGGAACCAGCTAATGACATATTCATATCAAAAGATGGTAAGGCACTTAATGACATGAAAAAAGGAGCAGTCATTGGCACAAGCAGCTTGAGACGAGCAGTGCAGATCTCCAGACAACGGCCTGATTTGATAGTAAAACCAATCCGAGGCAACATAGAAACGCGAATCAAAAAAATCGATGAGGGGAAATTTGACGGTATAGTCTTGGCTCAAGCTGGTATACAACGACTGGGCCTTGACGTGAAATTTGAGAGACTCCCTGTAGAAATTTTTGTACCTTCGCCAGGCCAGGGCGCTCTGGCAATAGTGGCAAGAAAAGATAACATAACATTAATTGACATCCTGAAAAAAATTGAGGATCAAGCTTCAAGAATTGCAGTTGAAGCTGAGCGCTCGCTATCCATGTTTGTAGATTCGGGGTGTAGGTTTCCTGTAGGGGCTCTGGCCAATCAAAATGGAGGCAAGTTGACTCTTAGCGTTACAGTTTATTCTGTAGACGGCAGCAAATTTATTGCAGTTAAAAGAGATTCTGAGCCAACACAGGCCAAAGAGCTTGGAAGACAAATCGCCTCCGAACTTTCAGCAAAAGGAATAGAAGAGCTGGCAAAGAACTGGAGAGAAAAGGTCGAGGAATGGAATAAAAAATGAAAGGCAAAGTCTTCATTGTAGGGGCAGGCCCGGGTGATCCCAAGCTGATTACCCTCAAGGCTGTTGAAGCAATCAAGTCAGCTGATGTGGTACTGTTTGATAGGTTGGTAAGCAAGAAAATAATCGATATGATTCCAAAAAGATCTGAGAGTGTATACGTTGGAAGAGATGTGGGTGATGACTACAAGCACCAAGATACGACAAACGAGTTGATGGTAAAATATGCTAAAGCCAAAAAAAATGTTGTCAGACTTAAGGGAGGTGACCCATTTATCTTTGGGAGAGGAGGAGAAGAAGCAGAATTTCTCAGGGAACATAAAGTCAAATATGAAATCATTCCAGGAATAACTTCTGGAATTGGTTCTGCAGAATATTCTGGAATCCCTCTAACTCACAGAGACTATGCGTCTTCTGTTGTGTTTGTTACAGGCCATGAGGATGCAAAAAAAACACAAGGAGCAGTAAACTGGAAAAAACTAGCCAAATCTGTTGACACGATAGTGATAATGATGGGACTTGCAAGACTTGAGATAATTTCAAAGAGTCTGATCAAAGGAGGTCTTGACAAGAACACACCTGTTGCAGTAATTCAGAATGGCACTACTGATAAACACAAGATGATAAAGGGGAATCTGGCAAATATTGCAAGGAAGGTCAGTGAATCAAAAATAAGACCTCCGTCTATAATTATAATAGGCAAAGTTGTCTCTCTTTCAGAGAAGATAGGGTGGAGAAAGTGATACAGGGAAAAATCATAGCAATCACGCGATCTAGGGAGGACTCGGAAGAGTTTGTCCGCCTAATTACTGGTGAAAAGGCGCATGCAATATCGCTTCCAACCATAGAGCTTGTCAGCAAAGGCGAGGGAATGGTAGATGAATTTCTAAGTGCAGTAAAGGAAGAAGATCCGGACTTTTCTGTATTTATGAGCTCAAAGGCTGTAAAACTACTTTTTGATACTGCTAGAAAGATCTCAAAGTATGAAAAGCTACAGCTAGGGGTGGCAAACACCACAGTAATTGCAGTTGGTCCAAAAACAAAGGCGGCGCTTGAAGCAGAAGGAATCCGGGTGGCTCATGTCCCTGAAAGGTTTTCATCAGTAGGTGTTGGTGAAGTTTTCACACGCCTAAACGCAGAAGGAAAAAAAGTAATTGTACCGAGAAGCGGAGCATCTACCGAATTTCTAGCTCAACTTCTTGAGAAGATAGGGCTCAGAGTAAAGGAGGTTTACTTGTATGATGTTAAATCTCATAGCGATTTGACTCAATGGATAGAATTCAAGCAACTGTTTTCAAATAACAAGGTAGATGGTATTGTCTTTACAAGTGCGTCCTCTGTTAGGGCATTCTTTGAGATTATGCTTGGTGATACAGATAAAAACACATTGAAGACAAACTTGGAAAAAGCAACTGTTGTGGCAATAGGTCCGTTTACCTCAGATGAATTAAAAAAATTTGGAGTAAACCCAATAATTGCAGATGTTCATACAGTTCCAGGCGCAGTCGAGACAATAAAGAACTGTCTCTGCTAGCTTCTATCTCCTGTATGTCAATCTTTTTTGCTAGAAAAAATTTGGGTTTTTTTAAACATTGTTCTAGGATCTTGGAATGAGATCGTTAGCTAGACCTAAGATAATTTGATTTGTAACGTCAGTCAAGGCAAATGTTGTATCCGTTTACATGTATTTAGCTTGGCCTACTCCGCTGTACATGTGTGAAGAGGGGTATAACTTTTTTATAATATAACGGGGTTATGTAAATCATGACAACAGAGAACCTCAATATGGATTATGCAAAATACGATTTCAAGGATTCTACTGAGATGTATGTTTTCACAAGTAAGAAGGGGCTGTCAAAAGAAGTAGTTGAAGAGATTAGCAAACTAAAGGATGAGCCACAATGGATGCTAGACTTTAGGCTTCGCTCATATGATATCTTTATGAAAAAGCCAATGCCAAATTGGGGTGCGGATCTCAAAACTATCGACTTTAACAATATCTATTATTATGCCAAGGCTTCTGAAAAGACAGAAAAAGATTGGGACAATGTTCCGGCAGAAGTAAAGGCAACCTTTGATAAGCTTGGAATTCCAGAGGCTGAAAAGAAATTTTTGGCTGGAGTAGGGGCTCAATACGAATCTGAGGTTGTTTATCATAGTCTAAGAGAAGACCTTGCAAAGAAGGGTGTTCTCTTCCTTGACACTGACTCTGCTCTAAAAGAGCATCCGGAAATTTTCAAGAAATATTTTGGTAAAATAATTCCGCCAGAAGATAATAAATTTGCGGCACTTAACAGCGCCGTCTGGAGCGGTGGATCATTTATCTATGTTCCAAAGGGCGTGAAGGTAGACCTGCCATTACAAGCATACTTTAGAATCAACAAGGAGAATATAGGTCAGTTTGAAAGAACACTGATAATTGCTGATGAAGGAGCAGAGGTACACTATATTGAAGGATGTACAGCTCCTGTATACTCCTCAGAATCACTACACTCTGCAGTTGTTGAATTGATTGCAATGAAAGGTGCCAAGTTGAGATATACCACGATTCAAAACTGGAGTAACGATGTTTACAACTTGGTTACAAAGAGGGCATATGCATACGAAGGCGCTAGAGTTGAATGGATTGATGGTAACATTGGGAGCAGAGTCACCATGAAATATCCAGGAATTTATCTACTTGGACAAAGAGCACATGGGGAGACGCTATCAATTGCATTTGCAGGCAAGAACCAACACCAGGATACTGGTGCAAAAATGGTTCACCTCGCTCCATATACTACATCTAGAACCACATCTAAATCAGTAAGCAAGAGCAATGGCAGAACTACATACCGAGGACTCTTGCATGTTGCCAAGGGCGCAACAAATGTCAAAGCTTCAGTAAGATGTGACGCTCTTTTACTTGACGATACATCAAAGACTGATACTTATCCTTACATGGAAATTAACCAAGAAGACGCAACAATTACTCATGAAGCAACTGTAGGTAAGATAGGCGACGAGCAAATATTCTATCTCATGACAAGAGGCTTCACTGAAGAAGAAGCACTCACCCTCATTGTAAACGGATTCATTGAGCCATTCACTAAAGAGCTGCCGATGGAATATGCGGTTGAGCTCAATAGGCTAATCAAACTTGAAATGGATGGCTCAGTCGGCTAGTCTGACTTGCCAATAGCACTCTGAACGGATATGTCATCTTTTGTCCTGTCTAAGCTTGGCACAAATCATCTAGATGAAATCTCTGAGGCCAACAACGAGCCATCTTGGCTAAAAGACTATAGGCAGAAATCGTTTTCAATTTACGAGCAACTCCCACCAGAGGTTTCTCCACTTTATAACAAATACACAGATGCAAACAAAATGGATACATCACAAGTGACCTTCTCTTTAAGCTCGGACACTACACTGCCTGATTTTGTAAATGACAGACTAGCTGAGATTTCAAACAATCCACACATAATTCAGATAGGGACAAATGTTTCGAAGATAAACATACCTTCAGAATTAAAATCAAAGGGTCTAGTCGTATGCTCAATTCAAGACGCCATAAGAGAGCATGCAGATAAGATAAGAAAAACGTTTGAAAAAATTGATGCCAACAGAGATAAATATGTTGCACTCAACAACGCATTTTTTAATTCTGGAATTTTTATTTATGTTCCACGAAACCTAGTTTTAGAAAAACAGATCCATGTAATATCTTCTCTCTCTCTTGACCAGTCATCTACAATATCTAGGAATATTGTAATAGGAGATGAAAACAGCAAGGCATCCATCGTTCAAGAGATTTATGCACCCAAATCTGCCAAGCAACAGGCATATCTTGAGGTTCTTGACGTTACTGCTAACCCAAATAGTCAGATTGAACTTGTAACACTGCAAGCAATGGATCAAAACGCAGTAAACTTTTCATCTAGGACTGCAAGAATTGGTCAAGATGCCAAAATGACCTGGTATCTTGGATTGTTTGGTTCATATCTTTCAAGATACAAGGTTGATAACTATCTAAATGGAACAGGCGCAAATGCACATGATACCGAAGTAGTGTTTGGAAACAATAATCAATCATTTGATCTGGCTTCCAATCTTATACATAATGCCCCTTCTACTATTGGCAGAGTCTTGGAAAAATCTGTTCTCAAAGATACTTCAAAGTCTCTCTTTAAGGGAATGATTAGAATTGAAAAAAATGCACACCATTCGGAATCATATCTTGCAGGTCACTCGATCTTGTTAGATAAGGGGGCAAAATCCGATTCCATTCCAGGTCTTGAAATACTAACAAACGATGTAAAGGCAACGCATTCGGCCTCGGTTGCTCAGATGGATGAGGAACAGCTATTCTATCTTGCCACTAGATGTTTGAACAAATCAGGAGCACAAAAAATCATAGTAGAAGGATTTCTTGAACCTCTGTCAAGAAAGATGTCATACCAGATTCGTGCTTGGATAAGCTACCTTATTGAATCAAAATGGCTTGGCATGGACCTTAAGATCAAAACAGATGAGCAACTCAAAGCAATACTTGAAGTAGAAGAGACAAGATATCGTGAGACCGATATCTTTGAGAGCCATTACAAGTACAGGTGAATGGGTTGTCAGAATGGGTCAAGGTATGTGGTACAAGTGATCTGAAAAGGGGCGACATGATAGATTTTGATTACAAGGAAAAAAAAATACTCTTAGCAAATCTTAATGGAAAGTTTTATGCAACAGATAGAACCTGTACCCATGCAGAGGCTGACCTTACAACAGGAATTTTAAACGAAGAGGGAGTTACGTGTCCTCTGCATCTCTCAACATTTAATCTTACAACAGGGGTTCCTCAAAACCTTCCAGCTGAGGTGCCGCTTAAAACCTACAATGTTAAAATAGAACAAAATGAAATCTATGTTGAGGTAGAATAATTTGCAAGCAAGCATGATACAAATTGAAAATATTAGAAAAGATTTTCCTATTCTCAAACGTAAAGTCCACAAAGACAAGACTTTGATCTACTTTGATAATGCAGCAACCACGCAAAAGCCCATCCAAGTGATTGATGCTATAAGCAATTATTATCTAAATTACAACTCAAACATTCACAGAGCAGTTCATGAATTGGCAGAAGAGGCAACGATAGCATATGAGAACACTAGGGATAAGATTGTGAAATTTATCAATGCGAAGAGTCGTGAGGAGATAGTTTTCGTTAGAGGTACAACGGAGGCAATAAATCTGGTCGCTTATTCTTGGGGAAGACAAAATGTTAACAAAGATGACATTGTAGTTACCACAGAATACGAACATCACAGCAATATTGTTCCATGGCAACTATTGGTAAAAGAAAAAGGTGCAAAATTAGAGTACATTGGAGTTGATGACAATGGCGAACTTTTGCTTGATCAACTTGACAAATATTTGGAAACTGGCAGAGTGAAACTTGTTGCATTCAGTCAGATGTCAAATGTTCTTGGTACCATATCTGACTCTGAAGAGATTATCAGACGCTGTAAGAAAAAAGGAGTTAGAGTACTAGTTGATGGAGCCCAGTCTGTTCCCCATCTAAAAGTAGATCTGCAGAAACTAGACTGTGACTTTTTTGCATTCTCTGCTCATAAGATGCTAGGACCAACCGGTGTTGGTGTACTTTGGGCAAGAAAAGAACTGCTTGAGGACATGGTTCCATTTAATGGCGGGGGAGACATGATCCGTGAGGTACACAAGTATGAAACATCATGGAACGATCTACCTTACAAGTTTGAGGCAGGCACTCCAAATATTGCAGATGTGATTGGATTTGCTGCTGCCATTGACTACCTTGAAAGAATAGGGATGGATAAGGTGCGTGAGCATGAGATGGAGATAACAAAATATGCAATTGACAAAATTTCTCAGATAAAAGGAATAAAGCTTTACGGACCAATGGATATTGCAAAACGTGGCGCTGTGATATCATTTAATCTGGGGGACATTCATCCACATGACCTTGCAACAATAATTGATGAAGATGGAGTTGCCATCCGCTCAGGACACCACTGTGCACAGGTGTTAATGGAAAGGCTGGATGTTTCTGCTACTTCTCGTGCAAGCTTTTATATTTATAATACAAAGGACGAAGTAGATGTTTTCGTCAAGTCGCTCTATAGGGCAAAGGAATTGTTTAGACTTTGAGTAGTGCAGACATTTATCGAGAGATAATACTGGACTATTACAGAAATCCGAGAAATTATGGCAAGCTGACAAATCCCGACATCGCACAGAGAGACAGCAATCCACTCTGTGGAGATGAACTTGAGATGCACCTTAACATAAAGGAAAGCAAAGTAGTAGACGTCAAGTTCACAGGAAAAGGATGTGCGATAAGCCAGGCCAGCGCCTCCATGCTAACTGAACTTATTATGGGAAAAAACTTTGAAGAGGTAAAGAAACTCTCTAAAGAAGACATACTGGACAACCTTGGTCTGCATGACCTTGGACCTGCCAGAATAAAGTGTGCGCTGTTATCGCTTAAGGTTCTAAAATCTGGCCTGTATTCTTATCTTTTAGAGAAACTAAAGGATACCGAGTCTGCAGACAAGATAAAGGAAGAAGCCTCTGGCCTGTATTGACTTGACAAACCAAACAGTGACAATACCTATTCAGATACGAAAAATAATTTTTGAAAAGTTCAACGACCCTAATCTTAGGTTCACAAATGATGAAATTTTTGAGTTTCTGCAGGACGGCGGACTTGATAGCTCTCTTACTATAGATGACATGGAGACATACTTTAAACAGCTACATGATCAGGGATTGATAAGGCCTATTGCCCAGAACTTTACCACCCAGTGGTTTAAGATCTTCGATATAATTGAGAAACATAACTGCAAGTCTTGTAACCAAGAGTTTTACTTGGGTAAACTTGAATCACAAGTATGTCCCAACTCTCAATGCAAGGCAGCTATTTAGCTCTGTATCTTGCAGCTGCCTCTTCTAAGGCTTGAATCATTGGGAGCTTTGTGCCAGTCAAATACAATACCAGTGCGCCACCAGCAGTACTGATATGGTTGATCTTCTCTGTCAGGCCGTATCTTTTCAGTGCAGCTGTTAGGTGACCTCCGCTTACTATGGTTGTGGCAAAAGAGTCAGCCACTCCCCTGAGAAGGGCTTCTGTTCCAAACTTGAAATTCTCGTTTTCAAAAAATCCTGCAGGACCACTCATGAATACGGTACCGGCACCCTGTATTGACTTTAGATAATATTCTACCGTCTTTGGACCAAGGTCAAATATGTTATCCCCCTTGACAAGCTCACGAACATCAATCTCTACTCTCTTTCCGTTTCTTTCCACGGCAACGTCTACTGGAACAGAAAAGACGTCGGGGTATTCTCCTATGAGAGAATGGGCCTTTTGCACAACCTCTTCTTCTCTTTTTATTTCTAGTGGAAACTTGATTCTTCCCTGTGCCCTTAGAAACACATTTGCTATTACGCCAGTAAGCAATACTTGATCAGCTCGTCCATTTTGAATCAGTTCCTTTATTGCCTCAAGCCTGTCAATCACCTTTGATCCTCCAAGTACTAGAACATGAGGCCCTTTTGTAATCGTCATTATCTCATCGAGTTTTCTTACCTCACGTTCGACTAGCCTTCCAGCACATGCGGGAAGGACATATGCAAATCCTATGATTGATGGATGGGATCGATGCGAACTTGGAAAAGAATCAAGAACACATAGATCAAACAATTTGGAGAGCCGACTTACCATGATAGTCTGTGATGCAGCAGAAGATGAGAACTCGTAATTCTCTTCAGCACAAAGTCTCAAGTTATCAAGCAAGATTATATCACCGTCTTTCATATTTTTAATTTCATTTTGAGCTTCCGATCCAATGATATCCTCGACATATTTTATTTTGCGGCCTAGGATCTGTTCTAAAACTTTGGCGTGATTTTCCATTCCAGTGTAGTCCTTGTTGCCTACTCTTCCTTGATGTGATGCAATCACGACCTTTGCTCCCTCCAAGTCTTTGAGGGATTCGGTAGATTCCTTGATCCTGCTTGTCTCAATTATCTTCATACTGGCAGGATCTATTGGGCAGTTCATGTCTACCCGCAAAAAGACAGTCTTACCCTTAGTATCAAAATCATCAAGAGTGAGGATTCTCACGGCGATCCTTTCTTGGGGTTGGTTAAAATCTTTTAGAAAGTTGCTTTTGACGGGCTAACACTTTTCTAGAACTATTTTCCCGTTTGGCAATACCACAACTAGTCTATACAAGCGATCTAGTCATGAATCTAGTCTGGAAGAACTCTTGGCTTGTTTTTACCTAGGAAAAAGCGAATCAGGTCTTACAAGACTTGGTTTCTTATCTATTCCAAACTCTATAGAGATCAGACGTATATACTTGCAAAACAAATATGGTTAATGATAACTGAAAAGCCAAAGGAAATCTCAGCAGTAGAGCATATGACCAAACAAGAAATGGCAAAGATAATAAAAACTGCCAAAAGGAAGGCCGAATCTTCTTCAAAAAATGAGGATACTATCTCAATCTGTGATGCCATGAAAAATAACACGTCAGAAATAATTCAAAAAATAGAATCAAAATTTCCAACTTATGTGGGTCTTTATACAGATCTTTACACAAAATACCTGCACGCCATGGATGATCTTTATGGTACGTGCTACCTGTCAGAAAAGGAATTTGTTGACAAGCTGGGAATGGACAAGCCAGCAATTCTAGCCTTTGATGCATACTGGAAATCCATCACTGGCATGGTCCTATCGCAAATTGATATGAATACAAATTTTGCAAGAATGTACGTACAATTCAGGCTTGTCACAATAGACTCGTATGATAGAGTAGCTCATCTCATGATGGACAATTATGCAAGAGCCTGGAGTCAGTTCAACTCATACAACAAGTAGAATTACTAATTACTAGAGCCGTTGATTATAGTGTAAGATGAGGTAGAAAGAGAAGAGGCTAAAGTTTATTCTCGTGTTGGTTTTGAAGACGCAAGATGTGTGGTCCGCACCATGATGGATTTGGCTCTGTTCAAATATACATAACAGAGTGCAACTGCAAGCGTTGAAATTATTCCGATTATGACGCCCAACTTCTCATCTATGACTATCCACACTATTCCAACTATCATCATTATAGAGGCCCATGTGAAATAGTAGCTATAGTCTTGTGTCATATTACGTTCTTTCACATTCTTGAAGCCAATTACTGTGGTATAGACAGATACTGGAATCAAGAAGAGCGGTATAGTTAAGATGAGTGGCACTAGATGTAACTGCAACAAGGCTGCAACTGCAATGGCATCCAGCATCAACACTGTGGCTGTTGTTACGGTCTTTGAGGTGCTGTGAACCTGAATCTTGCTCAACAATAGTAAATGGCAACTTGTTTGATATAAGCGAATTGCCCAATACTTATCTAGGATCTTAAAATGAATGGCCTGTTTCCATATGTTGTAAAATCAACATCAGATTAAATTTATCATCAGACATAAACAAAAGTACGGTCTTAGCGACTTGCAAATTAGGCTAAAAGGCCAAACTCAGGCAACGGATCATTGGAATCTTCTAGAACAATTGACGGCATTTTAATATGGATTGGTTTTCGATCAATGTATGCATGTCTTTACAAGGAGGATCCTTATTTGCAAAAGTGGCTTTTTGATGTAAGAAGCAGAACATTTTTCCTTCTAGCATTGTCATTTTTTATACTCGTATACTTGGCAGGTGCAAAAATTCTACTCAACCAGGATGACACCTTTGAAAATTCATTGCAAAAACTAGCTGGAAACACTACCGTGGATCTTACTATGCAAATCTTTTCTGAGATTGGTTGGGTCCTGTATCCGATATTTGTTGCCATCATACTTTTTATAATGAAAAGTACCCGCCGCCTTGGCTTGATACTTCTTCTTTCTCTGTTGATAGGAACCATAGCAGCAGCATATCTTAGATGCTACACAGGGTATGAGAAGCCAGACCTTGAGTTCTTGGGGATGCATTTATCTATAGAATCTGGGGCCGATGTTGGGGTTCCATGCCAGATAGATGGTACATTTCCAGCCGGTCATACAGTACGAACAACAATCTTTGCATTCATTGTGGGATATGCGTTATCAAGAAGATTTCCTAGAGGATGGTACTTGATATGGCTGTATCCAATTCTTGTCTCAATTAGCAGACTATATCTACTACAGGAATATCCAACAACAGTCATTGCTGGAGCAGTACTTGGCATATTACTGGCAGACATTATGTCAAAAAAGCTCAAGATCGAACTTATCTTTGATAAATCAGAAACCCAGCGAACTTAAGACCCGTGAGCTTATCAATACCATTGCAAAATGATCCTGATCATGGCTATAGATCCAATATCTTACATCGCGTTCTTGCTTTGCCTTTCGCAGGCCAAGATTAAGCTCATTCATGATTGTAAACCCAATTTTTTTTGCCACGTCTTTGTCTTTGGCCATGATTACTTTGAATCCTCCTTTCTGTGCTGAAAATCCTAACTTGACCATCTCAGATGCAATCTCAGACGCCTTGATCTCATTTTCAATCTCAAATGTCTTGGAAATGGGTATCTGTGACGGGTGAAATTCCATGCGTTTTTTCTGTCAATGCCAAATAAAATCTACCTGCTCTATCTCTGATCGCGTTTAAAATTTTACGAAAAAATATAGAAAATATGTAAAAAATATTAACTCTTATGTCAAATCCTGATCATAACAAAAACTTAATCGATTACAAAGGCTCTAGAACGCATGGCATCCTTGGAGACACTCACTAAATCATATACAGTAAAGAAGATTGAGGTTGCAAAATTACGAAGAAAAACCGAGAATAATCTAAAAGAGGCCCTTTCAAAGAAAAGGAGATCATCCTCAGGACTTGCATCTTTAGTAAGGAAAAACGAATCTTTAGGCAGGCAGATTGGGCATGTGGCACAGTTGCTAAATCAATACAAGGCGCAAAAGGAGAGCATATCTAGGCTCAAGATTGCAGCTGAAGAACGATTAAGACATGAACAAGATGCACAAGATGGCGCAAAGCAGCAAAGCGAATATGGCGGACCAGAAGAAAAGGTAACTGCACAAGAGAGGTTGAAATTCATAGGTGAAAAGATAATCGAGTTACACGCACAATTAAAGGAACGTGAGTTGGCAGAGGATAGGCTTGTCAAACAGATTGAGGGTTTACAAAAGGAAAAAGCAAAACTTGATTTGCAATTAAGGAAACAAGTTCATGCCAAACCTGGGCTGCTTGAACAACTAAAGTCTAGCGAGAAAGCAGAGTTGGTACTACGACCAAGAGTTCAATCTTTGATTAAAAGAGAGGCTCAAACCACCAAGACACTACAATCCATGAAGAAGAGGCTGGAAGAGGTCATGGCTCAGAGGAGAAAAGCGGCAAGAAGCGCCAAGAGAAAATCTAGGAAATCAAAAAGAGTCAAAAAACGAAGGGCGGTCAAAACAAAGACAAAGAAACCTACAAGAAAGAAAGCAGGAAGAGCAAAGACACGAACTAAAAAGGCAAAAAGAAAGGTAACAAGGAAAAAGGCAGTAAGGAGAAAGACCGCAAAGAGAAAAATAACAAAAAGAAAGACAAAAGCACGAAGATCTTCAAAACCAAAACGAAGATAGCAATTCTACGCTTCATTAATATTGAATAACTTTTTTTCCGTAAGCTATGTCGCTTCCTAACAAAATTACCGTGGAAGTAACCGAGGTTCCAAAACTCAAGAATCCTTCACTAATCTGCGGCCTGCCGGGAAGTGGATATGTCGGAAAGCTTGCAGTTGATCATCTAATTGAAGAATTGAAGGGAATTCCATTTGCAAACATCTTTTCATCATCATTTCCTCCGCAAGTCTTGATTCAATCAGATGGGACTGCAGACCTTATGAAAAATACGCTATATTACTGCAAGAATAAATCATGCGATCTTGTTCTTCTCAGCGGAGATGCACAACCTGTTAGCCCAGAAAGCGAGTATGAGATGGCAGATGAGATAACTAAGCTTTGTGAAAAACTTGGCGTGAAGACGATCTATACACTTGCCGCATATATCACAGGAGCGTTTACAAAAACTCAAAGAGTTTATGGAACAAGCACTTCGGCCGAAATAGTAAAAGAATTTCCAAAACATGAAATTTATCCGATGAATAGTGGAAGTATTACGGGAATGAATGGATTGATAATTGGAGTGGGAAAGAGAAAGAACATAACTGGTATTTGTCTGCTTGGGGAAACCTCGGGTTATGTGGTTGACGCAAAGGCATCAAAAGCTGTTATTGAAACTCTTGCCAAGATGCTTGACCTCAAACTAGATCTAACTGGCATTTCAAAAAAGGCGCAAGATACAGAACAACTTGTTAAAACAATTGAAGAACAAATGGGCAGCAGAACATCACAGGAATCACTGCCCATGTCACAACATGATAAGAGACTAGGGTATATCAGCTAAAATGAAAAAACGCGGACCAATTGTAATGATTATAGGTGCAGCGTTGATAGCTGTTGCTTTTATAACGTCTTATTCTATTATGGAAAGAGTAGGTTTGAGCTCTGGCACAGGCGGGTTTTTTCCGTCACCAGAAAACATGTTCGACCAAGTATCAGAAAAAGAAACAATTGATCCAGGAAATGCATATGCGTTTTCCCATACCACTTCATCATCTCAGGTTCCACTGATGTGGGGCCTCTACATGACAGATTACAAACCATCTGACAGAGTTGCGATAAATGTTACCAATATCTTTGGTGACAAGTTTGGTTCTTTTGAAGATGGGGAACCAATATTCATAAAATCATTTATGATACCAAAAGTGGATACGTATAGCTTCAACGTGGAAAACACGGGTAGCTCATCAGTAACAGTAATGACCATGTTCACAGAGGATCCAGCCAAGTCAAAGGCGCTAACTGACCCCAATTCGCCATTTAATCGAAATATTGTTCCTCTTGCGGCTGCAGGCTTTATGTTGATAGTTGGCATAATTGCAATTATAGCTGGAATAATACTTGGCGTAATAGACTGGAAAAAGAACAGGAATCAGTCTAGATATATCTAGAATTCTAGTACTTCGAGTTTACCATACTTGCCTACGTTAAGAGAATTTTCTCCTCTAAATGTAGAGATGTATCCGTTTTCGATTCTGATCTTTGAACCCTGTTTTACCATCTTGATCTGTGCATCCCATAAGGTAAGCTTGATCTCTCCGGTGTCATCTTTTAGCACTGCATCGGCAACTTGGGCCTGTCCACCCATCTTGAGGTTTACAGTTCTTGGTTCGCCTATGCTGCCTATGACTCCCTCGACAGGCTCTAACCTGTTTTGTGGTTTGTTGAGTTGGCCTATGTTTGGCATTTAGTAAAATTTTTCGTGCTCAAATAATAAGTGTTTTGATATAAACTTCCACTAACTTATTGGGGTTTGCAGGTACAAAGTTCTTCGCACTAACTTTCGGGGTTTACTCACCTACTTGATCTTTTCAATTATTTTCTCATCTATTACAGTAGAATTTGACTGAATGGCTAATTCAATTGATTCTCGGCATACGTCTATAATGTAATGCACTACTCCTGTAGTTTTTTCAAAGATGAGGTTGATTGCTTTGTTGGTAAAAGGGTAAATATCTACTGAAGTATCAGTAAGTGTTTTTACTTTCTGTTCAAGACCAGAGTTTTGTAACCGATAGAGGGCTAAATATTGCTTGATTAACTCATTGATGTTGTCAAGATCAAATTTTTCTAACTTGTAATCTCTTGCAAATCTTCTTGTTAATGCACTTTGAGATTGAGTTACCGCATCGAATCCAGTATAAGTGGAAGCGATAACAAAACACACTCCTTTTCTATTTTCGTCTAATAGATGTCTAATATCATCAAAATATCTGTCTCGAGCCGTTTTCGATATTTGTGTGATATTCTCAAATTCGTCTATTAATACTACAATCGATTTTAAACCTGATTGTAATAATAATGAAATTACACCATTAAAGATGTCAAGAACCTGTTGCCTCTCAGTGATGTTATTATCTAGGAGAATCATCTTCCTACTATCCTTTTCCAGATCCTCACAAAGAAACCATCTCCAAGCAATTTGAGAATAATCAGGATGTGCTAAATGCAATAACGCATAAACAAAATCATCGCTGGAAATTTTAGCAAACACTTCTTTTCTAATATCCTTGAACAGATCATAGAATCTTGAACCTCTTAGATATTCATCCAGTTTTGTTTTTTTGTTGTATTTTGTTTTTAATTCTTTATCATAAATGTAACTTTTGATCTTAGTTTCATCCTGTTGTGCCAAATAGTTATTGATCTCTTTAATCGCTATATCGGCTAGAAAATATCTGCTCACATCATCCATAAAATACTTGAATAGGTTTACTACGCTTATTCCTACAGATTTTACATAGATTGCTAAAACCCTATTCTTGCTAGTAAGGTGAAATAATTGATCGTTGACTTTGTATTTGAAATATCTTAGAAGATGAGTTTTACCAGATCCATAATCGCCAGTTAATACGGTCACCGAACTGTTGCCAGTGTTAACACAATCTGCCAAAGCACTCTTAAATCGTAAGATTATTTCTTTTCTATCTGCCATTGTGGCAGGTATATCATCTGGTAATCCCATTGAAGGAAAGGGATTTGACTTTAGTGTAAATGTGGAATAATCCTGAACCCCTAAATCACTCAGATCTAAAACATCAACAAATTTTGCCATCGCTTATCAGATTGTCATAAATACATATATTTTTCTGTTGTGCATAAAGATGAAATTCTCGAAGTTTGGATCTTTCTTGTCTGGTAAATATTGAGGTGCCGCCCCAAAAATTTCAATTTTTCTTCCTTCAGGACTAGATAATAATTTTTTAAATTGCTCGTCAAATTCAGCTAAAGAAATTCTATTAAGTATACATACGTTTTTTCTAACTTCGGATATTCGAGCATGAGTAGTTCTTGTGTATACACCTTGATTCCTTTGTTGCTCTATTATACTGTTATAAACATGAAAAACCTCTTCCTTGAATTTTTTAAAATCTAGACTTTTTAATTCAGATTTTATTACTATCAAACATCCATCTCTTTCTTCAATTAACCCCGCTTCTTTTCCTAATGCTTTGAGAGTACGCAATGTCTCATTACTAAACACCTTCATCCAAACTAGATCATTTGAGTTTATAGGAAGATGATTCTTCATTCCTTTGTTTAATATTTCAATTAATTTGTTAAAAAACGGTTTAGTGTATTCACTTTCGAGTAGAACAGATTGTAAGGTTTTCCTATAGATTTCTTTGTTAGGATTTTTCCGTTCTTTACAGATTTGATTTGCAATCAATGTCTTTTTATAAATTGAAATATTTTGACTTTTTTTATTCTCAAGAAGGTTTAGTGCGGTAAGCATGTTAAGATACATTTGATCGGTCTTTGATTTTTGTTTCAGGTTGATTCCATGTAGATCGCTTAATTGTTTACGAAAGTCCGCTCGTCCTCGATATTCATTCTTTGAGCAAAGAAGGTCAAGTAACAAATCGGGATGATCTATAGCCATTAGAGTTTTTGGTCTTTTCTTTTTCAATTATATCATCAATATGCCATATCAGAATCTAAAATAGTTATCAGTTTTATGAATGACTCTTCTGAATTCAAAATAGATAATAAAAAGAGGTAGTTCCTTCACTTAAAAGGATGGAATATGACTAATAAGACAAACCCATTGGTTTCACATTTACAGCCACCAGATTATAGTTGGCTCTTCAATTCTGCAAACAGTTTTTTGACTCTAGTCAGTAGTGCTGTAATAGTAGGTGGTGTCTTTGTTTATCTTCTTACAAGACCTCGCTCAACACAATCTATTGAGGATGACTATTATCATTTTACTCAAAGGTTACAGATTACCACTATTAACCTAGAACTTAAATTCGCTAATAACCCATTATTTAGATCATTCAAGTTATTTTCTTACAACGGAAACGGCAAGTTTGAGGTTTCAGGTCACATCGTACCGTTACCTAGCAACATATATGAAGAAAAGAAAAAAGGTGATGACATTACGGAAGTTCGTGTAAATGAAAAATCACTTTTAAAACATAATACAGTTTCAAAATTAAGAGTTGTACTGGAAAGAAAACGTGATGACCGTGCTACAAAAATCAATCCTGAGTTTTCTCATGATAGAATAGCAGTCATAAATTCTAATGATATTCCTGTCAAAAATTATAAAATTGAACTACCTGATAAACTGACGCAAAATAACAGAGAAAATTTAGAAAAAGATCCAAGAGTTGACGAGGTTTTTCCAGAAGGTGATAAGTGGTACATGACGATTAAGGAAGTTAAGGAGAAAACCCTGAGCGAGGCACATAGGGAAGTTTTTAGATTTTAGATTTCTTTCCTAAAAATCAAGCAATAGTGATGTGATCTATTGCCTACATAACTATGAAACATGCCAAATGGATGAAGTTTTCGATAGTCTTGACACCATATTTTTTCATCCTTTGGAACCCATTTCTTAGATAGCCTCTTCATGGTATCATAGGCTAATGACCATAATCTTCCCTGTGCATATACATTATTTGTAATGACTACTAGATACGATTTTGGCTTCATAATTTCATAAACTTTATCAAAAATCATCTCTTGTTCATCCAGAAATAACTCATAATCTGCAATTAATCCAAGATCTCTAGAATTTGAACCATATTTGGTATCTAGAGTTTTTGACATACGTACACGTTTCCTGTCTATATTTTTGTGTTGTGATTGAGAAACTAATTGATTCCAATACGGCGGCGAGGTTATACAAAAATCAATCTTTGGGAATCCTTTTTCATTAAAAATATCTAAAATCTTTCTAGAGTCAGCATTGATGATAAAATGATTTGTCTTGCTATTTTCTGTTGCTTCTAATCTAGTTTCTGCAAGTGCGTGAAAATGGGGGTATAGTTCTAAACCTATACTATTCCTATCAAGTGATTTTGCCGCAATAAGTGAACTTCCACTTCCTGCAAATGGATCTAATATCCAGTGTCCTTTTTTGGTAAAGAATCCTATGAAACTTTCTACTAATTCTTCAGGAAAACTTGCAGGATGAGAAATTTTTTTCCCTCTTTCTTTAGGATTAAGAACAAACCAACTTTTTGTGAATTTTAACCATTCTTTTGATGAAAGATCATTTATCGTGTTGATAGGAGTATAGGCACGTTTGACTGCTTCCACCAGAGCCATCTACAGACCCTCCTGCTTAAGCAACAATAATCGTGAGAAGTATTCGCTAAGTATCTGATTAATTACTGCCTGCACATTAAGTGCCATTCTTCTCTTTTGTTCTACTTCTAACTGAGAATACATATCATTACTAACAACAAGTTGAAATTTTTTTGGTGGCTTCCCAGAACTATCTTTAGAGTGCTTAATCATGCTACAGAGTGGTTTAAATGGATAAAGCAACCTAAGTCATTCTAAAGATACCTGCAGGTAAATAGTTTTCTATGTGAATTTTAAAGGTCGAAGATTTAACTAAATCAGGTATTTCTAAAGTGATCGCTTAAGATTACTCTTACGACCTCTGGTATTGAATCAAACTTTCGTTCCTTGCGTTCCCTCTCTAATTCCTTTTCAAGTTCTTCGGTTATTGCTATAGTGATTTTTTTCATAGCCATACATTACCTCCTATAGCAACCCTTATAAATATTAGTGCGGTATGCTATAGCAGGTAATAGATGGTCATCAATAAAAAACAGATTAGCACAAGACAGATGAAGGCATTAACGATAGTTGGTCAGAACGACCAGATCAAAAGAATCAACGCAGTAACTTACAAGGTAAAATCGCAATCATCAGATGTCTGGTATGATGTAATCCATGTTTACAAACAAGGTTGGACGTGTTCTTGCCCTGATCATGTTTACAGAAATGTAGAATGTAAACATATTCAAGCAGTCTCGATTTCAAAAGAACTCAGGAAAAAGATAACGACTGGTTCTGACATTAAGGAAATTGAAACACCAAGCGAACTTTCTTGTAAATGTGGCTCTATTGAGGTAATCAAGATAGGGATCAGACATAACAAATGTGGAGATATTCAGAGATTCAAATGTAAAGAATGTGGGAAGAAATGGTCTGACAATCTGGGTTTTGCTAAGAATAGGATTAATTCTAAAATCATTACGGTAGCACTCGATCTTTATTTCAAGGGAATATCCCTCATGAAAGTAAGTGAACATCTCAAACTATTCTATGGTATTTGCGTAAGTGATGTAGCAATTCTAAAATGGATTAGAAAGTTTGGCGAGGTTGTAGCACCATTTGTAGATTCATTAGTGGTGAACGAAGTCTCAGGTGTATATCATGTAGACGAAATGATGGTACATGTACGAAAAGAAAACAACGAGAAGGGTCATTATCAATGGCTTTGGAACATGATGGATAATACAACTAGATTTTGGATTAGTTCAAAGGTATCTCAAAGGCGTGAGGTAAATGATGCAAGAGCAGTATTTCAGGATGCTAAATCCAAAATGCCAAAACCGCTAGCAATAGTGCACGATGGATTACCTTCCTATAATGAGGCATTTTGGAAAGAGTATTACACTATGGAAAGCCCAAGAACTAGAAACATTAGATCAGTTAGTGTAAGACATGATGGGCTAAATCAGAAAGTTGAGAGATTGAATGGTATTTTCCGAGATAGAGAAAGAGTAATGCATGGAATGAATAGTGCTGAATCTGCACAAAAAATAATAGATGCTTTTAGGATTCACTATAATTTTATAAGAAAACATGGTTCTATTGGTAAGACTCCTGCAGAACAATCAGGAATTAAATTAGATTTAGGTCAAAATAAGATTGAGAGTTTAATCAAACTTGCCTCAAGTAAAATATCTGACAATAGTTAAAAACAACCATTTCTTAATTTGATCACATTATGGCTGTCTTTGTTTCACATAGTAAAAATGATCAGAATTTAGTAAAATACTTCTCACAGATTTTTGCCCATATAGGATTAAAGGCGAAATTTATGGAATGGGAAGATTTGGATAACAAATATGCAGGTAAGGAGATTGCGGATATGATTAGAGATAATAGTCTTTTTGGAGAGAATATCTCTGCCACTATTGTTTTATTAGGACATGGTTTGCAAAGTTCTTCTCCAACCACTATCTACCCTCAATACACTATCTACCCTCAATCCACTCCAACCCCTCTGCCATATACACATAATTGGGTTAATTTTGAAGTAGGGGTATCAGTAGGTTCAAGAAAACCTGTATGGATCTTTGAAGATTTCAAACAGTTCATTCAATTTCCAATACCATACGTAACTGATTATTGTCAATACACTTTGGACGATACAGAAAATTTGAAACAGATTGGGAATATACTTACACAGAGAATCATAAGAAACCAAAACCTTATTCCTCCACGAAAAGTAAAATGTCCTAACGAAAAGTGTCATGCTGAATATAATTACTGGAGTAATGAAAAGTCCATAAACTGTCCTGTTTGTAGAAAAGGATTAACCTTTCTAGATTGATTTTTGTATTAACAAACCCCGAAAGTTAGTGCGAAGAACTTTGTACCTGCAAACCCCAATAAGTTAGTGGAAGTTGATATAAACTTCTGTTAACTTAATGAGGTTTGTGGTTCTATAATTCTTCGTGTTAACTTTCGGGGTTTGCTGTTGTTCTTTGAGTTCCAAAGATGAAACGTTGTATTATTGCAAACACATAGCCTACAATTCCACCAACTGCGAAAAGAAGAGCTTCACCACTGACTTTGCCAAAATAAGTTAGTCCAGATAATATCCCAATGACAGAACCTAAGAACGCTAGTAGGACATAAATGATTTTCCTATCATGTTTTGATGCTGTTTCAACTAATTTAATTTCTTGATCTCTTTCTCTCTCTTTCATGGTAAAATAATTACTAACAACAGCTATCACCTTCTCAGCGTAAGGCTCTAAAGCCTTGATTAATGATGTTATGGTTTCAGGTGTCCACTGAAAAGGCTCTTTTGTTTGTTCATGTTTTTTTGTATGTTCATCCTTTATTGGTTCTTTACTCAAGAGAAATAATTATTGTAATCGCTTATTTGAAGCCATCTTAATCAAACTTTCAATCTTATTCTCGCCCAAGTCCAGCTTAATCCCAGCTTGCTCAGCTGGAGTTTTACCAATAGCTTCATGATTTCTTATGAAATTATAGTGAATTCGATAAGCGTCTATTAGCTTTTGTGCCGAGTCTTTATGATCCATTCCTCTCATGATTACTTCTCTATCCCTAAAGACACCATTGAGGCGTTCTACTTTCTGGTTTAGACCGTTATGCCTTACCGATACGGATCTGATGTTCTTTACCCTCTTGCCTTCCATTGTATAGTATTCCTTGTGGTAAGCTTCGTTGTAAGAAGGCAAACCGTCATGAATAATTGCTATTGGTGTAGGCGTCTTGGATTTAGCATCTTGGAATACTGCCCTAGCATCCTCGACCTCACGCCTTTGAGATACCTTTGAACTAATCCAAAACCTAGTCGTGTTATCCATCATATTCCATAACCATTGATAATGACCCTTTTCCATCTCTTCTTTTCTGACGTGAACCATCATTTCGTCTACGTGGTAAACTCCCGAAACGTCTTTTGGGACCAGTGAATCTACAAACGGAGTTACTACCTCACCAAACTTGTGAATCCATTTTAGAATAGCTACATGACTTACTGAAATTCCATAGAATAGCTTAACGTGTTCCTTTACTTTTCTTAGAGATACTCCCTTGAAGTAAAGGTCTAGTGCTACTGTGATTATCTTAGAATCTATTCTATTCTTGGCAAAGCCTAGATTGTCTGACCATTTCTTGTTACATTCCTTACACTTGAAAACTTGCATTTCGCCTGACTTGTTGTGCCTAATTCCTATCTTGATTACCTGAATAGAACCACACTTGCAGACAAGCTCGTTACTAGCTTCAATTTCCTTTACGTCTGAATTGTTTACTATCTTATGTCGTAATTCCTTTGAAATGTAGACTGCCTGAATATGCTTACATTCTAGTTTTCTGAATATGTGATCTGGACATGAACAGTTCCAACCGTTCTTGTATTGATGAACTACGTCATACCATGTATCAAATGATTGTGATTTCACTTTGTAGGTTACAGCGTTGATTCGCTTGATTTGATCTGACTGACCAACTATCGTTAGTGCTCTCATTTCTCTTGTTTGGATTTGTTTTCTGTTTATTACCATATTCCTTTCGCTATCTATAGGTATACACATAGCAATTAATAAATATACCGATTGGTATCTAATACTATATGGTAATGAAGAAGATAATGCTAGCAATACCTGATGAGATGGTAAAGGTATTAGAGAAGCAACGCAAAGATCGCTTGCTTGACACAATACCTGAAACGATCAGAGTAATTCTTAGCGAGTATCTTAGAAGTAACAAGTAGTTTACTAATTTTCGATAGTACATTTTAAATAATAAAATGAGGAATATGTTCTATGACCGAAAATAACACTCCAAAGATCACACGATCAACTCTTGGATCTAGTGGAAATGCACCAAATATGACAAAAGCACAAGAGTCAGTAAATGCACCTTCTAGACAACTCAATGGAAGTTATAATGGACTCCCTGTTACCAATGCAACAGTAACAAAGGTTAGTTCTAAACCGATAGATAAAAGCTAATTCTTCATTGAAAATATTTTTTTAATTCTTGCATAACTGGAGGAATATCCTTTAGTAATTCTTTTTCGTATTTGTCTAAAATTATAGCGTATTCTTGAATTTTTGAATCGTCATCATTCATCTTTCTAACATGTTCATCATGAATGTTGATTTTTCCATAGATATTTTGTATTGGTTGTTGTAATTTATGATCTATCTGATTAAAATCCCCCGAATTAATCAAACTATCATAAACTGCATGATTCATGAAGATGTGTTTCCAGTATATCTCCTTGCCTTGAACCTCAACTTTGTAGGTATCCCGCTCTAGAGTATTATCAAGAGATTCTATACCATCCTTTAACTCCTCATGTATTTTCCTGTAAAGTTCTTTTTTTTCAGGATCTTTGGATGTTTTTAGCCATCTGTACTTTCCGTTTAACATTAGGAAAACTCCAAAACCAGCTACACCGAGAAAAGCAAAATCAGCAAGCAATAGTAATGAAACTCCGTTTAGGCTGAGAAACGTGCTTACTACTTGTGGTTCTACATAATCCAAGACTTTGTATACGATATAACCGCCAACCGAACCTGCTAGAAATTCCACTCCTTTGTTTTTCATTTCTCAGCTTCGAAAGCTCGAATTTAGATTTAAAATGATCCCAAACCTCGAAAGTTAACAGGAAGAAAATTATTCCTGAAAACCTCGATAACTTAACAGAAGTTGATATAAACTTCCGTTAAGAAACCAGAGGGTAGCATTTGAAAATTTCCTCTGGTAAGATTCGGAGGGTGAAATGTTTATTGACTTTTATTTGGTTCTGGTTCAGACATGTTTACTGTTATCCCATTTGGTACATCATATACTGGCATTCCTTTAAGATCGAATTTGTCAACATATCTACTAACTTCGTTTACAGTAAGTTTTATCTTTAATTTTTGACCCGTTTTGACGATTCTATAAACATTCCATGCTTCATGACTTCTGTCTACATGAACCTCATATTTCGCACCAGAAACAGGTTGACCTTGCGTAATATTTGGTTGTCCTCTCATTGAGACTGGTGCACGTACTATCCAAACTGGAGTAGAAAACTCCAAAGCCAAATTTTTTGCATCGTATGGATCTTTTTGTATTCTTGATAAGAAAATTCTTCCACGTATAACAGCACCATCTTTCAATTCATATTCATTCCATTCTTCTGCTTGAACAGTAAAATCAAGATCTTCAAAATCCATTGGCATAGGTTTTGGTGGTGGGGGTTGCTGTGTCATTGAACTCAAGCAGTTAATTAATTCTACAAGTTATAAAAGATGTTATTTTCAGTTCGCATCATCCGTTGGATTGGTTTTGGTAATTACACAATCTTTACCAAATGTTGAGTATTTGAATAAATGATGTACAATCACGAAGAATATACATTCCATACTATGTAGACCATTGTTATTATGAAAGCCACAAAAATAGAGCCTATCACAATTGTCAATACTTTTTTCCTGCTCATTTTGGTTACTCTTGGTCGTGCTTTAATTGTCATATTATTCCTTCTATCAAAGAATGATACCTATTTGCAAGCCAAGAATATGGTGATCAGATTTTAAATAACCATCAATAAAACAAGAAGACATGAGCGAGGAACCTCGAACATTCTTTAATTTCTCATTCTTTAAGGTTGATCCAAAATGGCGTTGGATGGCAGATCTTGCAAAAGAAGAGTCTGCAAAAGAAGTGGAAATCATATTAAAAAATTCACAGATACCTTACAGGTCATATTCTACTCTTGGGCTGCGCGATGACGCAGAATTCTTGTTGTGGTTTGCGTCAGAATCTATCGAAAAGATACAGGATGTAATCTCAAAATTATATTTGACAGTTTTTGGAAAATACATAATTCCGACACATGTTTATCTTTCATGTACAAGGCCATCAGTATATGCAAAAAACTCAACAACACGTGGCTGGCTTGGTGGAGAAGAACAAAAAAAATACGTCATAGTGTATCCATTTATCAAAACTAGAGGATGGTATCTTCTTCCACTTGAAAAGAGAAAAGAAATGATGTCAGAACACATTGCAGTTGGACAAAAGTATCCTGAAGTAAATTTGAACACGACATACTCTTTTGGAATCCACGATGAAGATTTTATGCTTGCATTTGAAACTGATAACTTGGACAAGTTTCAGGACTTGATAATGGATCTGAGAGAGACCCGCGTCAGCGAGTATGTCCAGGTTGACACACCTATGATAGTTTGTGTAAAAAAAGACCCTATTTCCATGATAAGGAGTCTAGGATGATGAAGGCACTAAAGGAATGGGCAACTGTAGTAAGAGCACTTGAGAATGGAAACCAGACTGTTTTATTGAGAAAGGGCGGAATTCTTGAGACCGAGTCAGGATTTAGGGTTGAGGCAACAAAATTTGCGCTGTTTCCAACTTATGAACATCAGGATAACGCATCACTGAAATCGCAATATTATGGATATCTTGCTGATGCAAGAGAAGGCAAACC
The DNA here is from genome assembly GCA_050749405.1 of Nitrosotalea sp. Classification (GTDB taxonomy): domain Archaea; phylum Thermoproteota; class Nitrososphaeria; order Nitrososphaerales; family Nitrosopumilaceae; genus Nitrosotalea. The sequence continues at coordinate 90,988 of JBOGRD010000001.1, read as the reverse complement.
AAAGGAAGGGTACAACATAATTACTTCGATCGCACAAGTAGTTGAAGAACGTGATATTTCTTCAATTGAAAAAATAGAACAACTATCACCATTTCACATTTGGAGCGACTCTTATATCGTGGAAAGAATGAATTGGATGCCGTCAAAACCCATGAAGGTCATTTTTCTCAAAGTTTTCAAGATTACTGCAACTGAGATACCTGTCTTACCAGACTACCACGGATGTAAATCTTGGATAGAATTAAATGTAAATTCAGAGTCTGGAAAATCTGTTTTGAGCGATGCGGAACTACAACAACAATTGGAAGAGTTTAGGAGAATTGTAAATTGAAGTACAGAACACTTGGTAAGAGTGGAATAAAGGTCTCTGAGATAGGATTTGGAGCGTGGACTCTTGGCCTTGATTGGTGGGGAAAGAAGATTGATGATGATGAAGCTAAACGACTGTTAAAACATGCATATGACTTGGGAATTAATTATTTTGAGACTGGAGATATTTATGGCAGAGGAAAGAGCGAGCAACTAATTGGCGACGTCTTCTCTGGAATGAGAAACGAAGTTGTGATATCTACTAAATATGGATATGACATTTACAGTAATGAGCAGATAGGCCACAAGGAACTTCCACAGAAATTCACTCCTGAATTTACTGAATTTGCTTTGCAGAAGAGCTTGGAGAGGTTGCAAACTGATTATCTTGACGTCTATGGTTTACACAATCCAAAGATCCATACTATTAGAGACAAGAAGATATTTGATTATCTTGATATGAAAGTAAAAGAAGGCACTGTCAAAAGCTACCAAATTGCTCTGGGTCCTGCAATTGGATGGACTAGGGAGGGACTTGAAGCAATGGATCTTACAAACACTACTGCAGTCCAGACAGTCTATAACATCTTGGAGCAAAACCCCGGAAACATACTGGTAGAACATGGTGAAAAACACAACGTGGGCATTCTTGTCAGAGTACCTGACGCTTCCGGCATACTAACGGGCAAGGTCACGGCAGACACAAAGATTAGTGAGAAGGACCATCGTTCTGTGAGAAGTGGTGACTGGGTAAAACAATCCCTTCAAAAGGTTGACCAGCTGATGCCTGTTGCAAAACGATATGGATGGAACATAACCGAGCTTGCAATCAAGTTTATCTTGTCACACAACGGAGTTTCGTCAGTGCTTCCAACTGTTGTAAGCGAGGAAGAGATTACAATGTTCTCGCAGATGTCTGATGGGAACTATCTTAATGCGTCAGATAAAAAAGAGATAACTGAACTCTTCAACCAGTGGCCTCCATACGAACTCAAGGCATCTGCACAAACTGCATGAGGAGATACTTTCTTTGAATCATATATTACCACGTATTTTTAACAGTGCACTCTTCCTTACACTTACAAAAGGAAATGGGATGGAAAATGGTTTTGGCTACTAAAAAAACATCAACTATGACATTTCGAATTGATGAAGGTGTTTTAAACAGACTGCGAGAAGAGTCTGAACACAGGGAGACAAGTCTTAACACGTTTGTCAATCAGATCTTTAAGAGATACGTAGAGTGGGACATGTTTGAATCAAAGGTTGGGATGGTTCCTATTGCCAAGCCAATAATAGTTGAACTCTTCGGCAAGATGACAAAAGAGGAGATAATAGACATGGCTAACCGCATAGGAAAGAATGTTGTTCGGGATATTGCACTGTTCATGAAGGGAGATATTAGTCTTACCTCTTTTCTGTCATGGTTTGAGATGAGGATGAAGGCATCTTCAATTGAGATAAATCACAACATAAAAAATGGCTATCATACATTTATTGTAAAACATGATCTTGGCGACAACTGGTCTTTGTATCACAAGACTGTTCTTGATTTGATATTTGTTGACGTTCTTGATAAAAAAGTCCAGTTTGATTACAATGCTGGCATGATCTCATTTAAGTTCAGTGACTAGGTGTTTGCAACTATTTGCACATGAACACATTCTAATCTCCCTCATTATATTGGATGGAACAAAATATAGATTGTGCAGGTACTTCTTTTGGGCAAAGATGTGGACCAAGAAAACAAACGCAATGCCATATTGAAGATAATCTCAAACGAGCAGGCAATCCAAGTACTTGAATGCAGCATAGACTCGCCAAAATCTGCATACCAAATCAGCACAACATGCAGCATTCCTCTCACTCAGGTGTATCGATGGGTTAGAAAGTTACACAAGATGGGACTAGTTCGCATATCGGGGGCAACAAATGATGCTGGTAAAAAGTACTTTATGTATAAAAGCAAAGTGAGGGAAATAAAGATAGTACTAGGCGCCACCTTCAGCCCTAAAATAGAAATATTATAAACAATCTTTTTTTTGTTTTTTTATTTTTACGTTGGTATTATGCGGTAATTGTCTCTTCTATCTTAAACTCGTGCTCTACGAAATATTCGACTCGAGTCTTTTTGAACTCTCTAGAACTAAATAATATCCTGTAATCATGTACGTCTATCTGGTCCTGAATCTCACGTGCAATTTTTTGAGCATCATCATTTGATTTGCAGTGAACCATTGAAAATACATTGTAAGGCCAGTCTGGATAAACGGGTCTCTGATAACAATGACTTACTTGGGGAAATGCTCCTAACTGTGCTCCCACCTGCTCTATTCTCTCTTCGGGCACCTTCCACACTATCATGCCGTTTGCCAAAAAGCCTACCTCTCTGTGCCTTAGTATGGCTGCAAATCTACGCATCACTCCAATTTCCTCATAATATTTGGCCTTTTCGAGAACCTGCTCCTCTGTTATTCCAAGATTCTGCGCAGCTTTCAAAAATGGTCTCTCAGTTATCTCAAGATCTTTTTGCAACTCTCGTATGTAGTTCTTGTCTTCTTCGGTTGCAACAAATTTCACTTCGCGAATCTTCTTCTTTTCCTCAACAGGTTTGACTTCTGCCTTTTTCTCATCTATCATCTCAAGCTTTACACCAATCTTGAAGAGCTTTATTGTTGGAAGCATTCTGACTTTGTTGATGCCCTGTAACTTTGAAAACTTGTCAATCTCAGACTTTAGGTCTGAACCGGGTGGAACTGCTAGGGTAAACCACAGGTTGTATTCGTGATTTCTTTCATAATTGTGGCTGACGCCGGGATGTTTGTTTACTTGGTTTGCAACATTGTCAAGCTTGTCGGCATCAATTGCCATTGCAACTAACGCGCTTTTGTAACCCAGCCTTCGCGTGTCAAAGATTGCGCTAAGTTGTCTTATTATTCCCGCCTCTTTGAGCGCTTGCAGCCTCTGCATCAATTCTTCGTCTGACATTTGAAATTTCTTTGCAATCTCAGAATATGGTCTTGGAACGAGAGGAAATGTCCACTGGATCTCATTTAGAATTTCTTTATCTGTCTTGTCCATGAATACCACATCAAACCTTGCTTGCGATTAAAAATGTTACCTAGATTTCCATGGAATCTATAAATATCTTACAAAGACAGCGAGAATCATTGATAGTTGATCTAAATCTCAAGGGAAGTCTGGTGATTGTCGTAGGCGGGGGAAACGAGGGACTCAAAAAGGTCAACGCGTTGCTAACCCAAGATTGCAAGATTCTTCTTATCAGTGATTCAACTAACAGGCAAATAGACAAGTATGTCAAACAAAAAAAGATTGAATTTAAAAAAATAAAACTTGTAAACGCTAATTTTATAAAAAAATACAAACCGTTTGCGGTGCTTGCAACTACAGACGATAGGGATCTTAACAGAAAGATAGTGGAACAAGCAAAGAATATGAGATGTTATGCTTATGCAGCCGATGATCCCGAGGTTAGTGACTTTGCATTCGGCTCTGTCATAAACATCCAGGATACAGTACAGATAGCGGTATCTACCGGAGGGCGAAGCCCGGCAATGGCACGCAGACTGCGAATGCAGGCAGAAAAGGTCTTCAAGAAACTAATCAAGAAGGAGGACATTTATCAAATAAGACTGCAAGACTTTGCCAGAAGGGCTGCAAAGACAAAACTTGCTACTTTTCCTGAGCGCAAAAAGTTCCTTTATCATGTCATGAATGACAATCATATCAAACAATTAATAGCTGACGGAAACCTAAAAAAAGCACAGAAACAGGTGATCGAGATGTTAGGTGATCTAAATTGACAAGCAATGTAATCAACGCTAGAGTTACTTTTAGAAAATCTCCAATACACATGCTTGAGAGATTTACATTTCGAGATCTTGATTCTGCATACGAATCTTTCCTAAAACATTCTGGACTGCAGGAATGTGTCTTATTACAAACTTGCAATAGGGTGGAATTATTTGGATTTGGCAGTCATGAAGATATTGAAAAGATAAAAAAGACATGGGCGTCTGTATCGGGTCTTGAAGAAAATGCGTTCAAAGAAAATTTAGAGATAAGCCAGGGAACCGAGGCGTACCAACACCTTCTAAAACTTACATCTGGACTTGACTCGCTTGTTGTTGGCGAAGAACAAATTCTTGGGCAGGTAAAAGAGTCAATTAGTGCAGCACGGGAGATGCGCGCATCAGGAAGTGCGCTGAACACCTTGTTTGACAAAGCAATCCGTGTGGGGACGAGAGTAAGACAAGCAACAGGAATTAGCAAGGGAAGCATCTCTATTGGTTCCATGGCAGTCAAGCTTGCCGAAGAAAATATCGATGACCTAAAATCCAAAAACATTCTCTTGATTGGTACGGGAGAGGCTGCAAGCCTTGTGGCAAAATCCCTCAAAAAACGCGGAATTGACTTTAAAGTAACAAGTAGGACATTTGAGCGCTCAAAATCTTTTGCAGAAACTGCTGGCGGAAGGCCGCTCAAGTTTGAAGTGGCCCTGGCAAACTTCAAGTCTGTTGATGTACTTTTTGTCGCAACCGTGGCTCCATACTTCTTGGTGACACATGATAGGGTAAAGGAAGCAATGGAATCGCGCAAAAATGGCATGTTGATAATGGATCTCTCAAATCCAAGAACTGTTGACGATAAGGTCTCTACCATAAAGAAGATAAAAATGATGAACCTTGATCAGATTGCAGAGATGGTGGACAAGAACATGCGCACAAGAATGGGTGTAGTATCATCAGCGGAGAAGATAATTAACGAGGAACTGCCAGTAATGGAAGCGGCAATGAAGAGAATTGAGGTGGAGCCTATAGTAAAGAATGTCTTCAAGGAAATTGACTTGGCACGAGTCAAGGAACTCAAAAAAGCTTTGCAAATGCTTGGGGAGACAGATGAGCAAAAAATTAGAATTATTGACCAGCTCACGCAAGCCATAGTGGAAGACATCATCTCAGTTCCAATGAATAACCTAAGAAAGGCATCTGAGCAGGGAGATTCTGAAATTCTTAGAACTGTAACAAAACTCTTTGACTACAAGAAAGAGTAAATTATATTGCTAGAAACACGTGATTTTTGTAATGTCTTATCCTAATGTACGACTTCGAAGATTAAGAAAGACTGGAAAGATTCGTGAGCTGTTAGAAGAGGTCCGACTTTCTCCAAAGGACTTGATCTGTCCAGTATTTGTGCAAGAAGACCTCAAGTCAAAGTTTCAGGGGGAGTCGATGCCAGGTTTTGAAAGACTGCCGTTAAAAGATGTGGTAGGGGAGGTAAACTCTATTGCAGAATTGAAGATTCCAGCTATCATGGTTTTTGGGATTCCATCACACAAAGACGAGAAGGGAACATCAGCATTTGCTTCGGATGGCATAGTGCAAAAGACAATCTCTGAAATTAGAAAAAATCTTGGCAACGAAATCGCAATAATGTCCGATGTCTGTCTATGTCAATATACAAGCTCGGGACATTGTGGGCTGGTAAAAGGTGAGAAGATTGATAATGACTCTAGTCTTGATACGCTATCGAAGATAGCTGTAAGCCAAGCCCAGGCAGGCGCAGATGTCGTATCCCCGTCTGCCATGATGGACGGGCAAGTAAAGGCAATAAGGCATGCACTTGATGATGCCGGATTTTCAGATGTGGCAATAATGTCCCACTCTGCAAAACACAGATCATCTCTTTATTCTCCGTTCAAAGACATGGCCCACTCTGCTCCGCAGTTTGGCGACAGAAAGACCTACCAATTGCCGTATACCAACCCAAAGGAAGCCATGCGGGAAGTTGAGACTGACATTGCAGAAGGTGTAGATATCATCATGATAAAGCCTGCATTGGCATATCTTGACTTGATTGCAATGACAAGACAAAAGTTCAATGTACCGATATCGGCATACAGTGTATCCGGGGAATATGCCTTGGTAAAGGCAGCTGCACTGCAGGGCTGGGTAGATGAAAAAGAGGTCACGCTAGAAATTCTGACTGCAATTAAGAGGGCGGGAGCAGATATGATAGTAACATATTTCTCAAAGACTGCTGCAAAAGCCTTGGGCTAGAGATGAGGGACGACGAAGGCTTTGAGATAGACAGGGCTTTTGACCTATTGCCACATGTTGTAGGTGCAAGCTGGGCTACTATATGGTTCCGAATGAACAGGATTAGAAGACCAAGCATTGAAGAATTTAGAAACAAAGTTGCGGAATATTACATGATGCTTGATCCCATAGTTAACACATACCCTAAAGATGAAAAGTTTGCAGATATGACAAGGCACATCAAGATACGAAACCAAGAAGAGATAGAACGAATACTAAAAGGAAAAAACCAAGAAATAGAAAAGAGGTTCAAAAGATACCTTGATTATGGCTAGATCTCTTCTCTGAGCACATCTAGAAACTGTTGCATTATCTTGACTCTTTTTCTTGCTTCTAGTTTTGCACTTTTTGTGTTCATTTTTTTCTCTAATAGCAACAACTTTCTGTAAAAGTGGTCCAAAGTCCATCTGGTATCGTCTGGATTACGAGTCTTGCAAAAAGGGTCTTGAATGTTATAAAATGACCTTTTTTCAGCACCCCCGACAGAAAATGCCCTTGCAATGCCGATTGCACCTATTGCGTCAAGCCTGTCTGCATCCTGAAGTATTTTTCCAACCATTGTCTCTGGTACTGCACCTCTAGAGAAACTGTGGTCACGGATTGCATCTGTGATTATTCTTATCTCCTCTTCTGTGTAACTATGCCTACCCAGGATCTGCTTTGCTTTTGTTGCACTCTCTACAGACGAATTCTTGGATCTTGGGTCAGATTTTGGATAGGATACAATGTCATGCAAAAGGGCAGCGGCAAGCACAAGTCTTGGGGTTATCCGTTCCATCCTTGCAAGTCTTTTGGCATTATTGTAAACTCGCATAATATGCTCAAAATCATGAGCGGGATCGTTTTTTCCCACTTTTTTCTTGACACGTGCTTTTAATTTTTCAATAGGATCCGCCTTTTTCATCAAACCCAAATCTACGTTATTGATATATGAACATAAACTGGTTGTACAGGCGATCTGATTGGTATATGGTTGAAAATTTTAGAATTTGTTATTGTTATTTTTGTATTTCATAGAACAATATCCTGAAAGAGTATTCTTTTTGTAAAAAATAGATGAATCGTTCAATATCCTTATAAATAAAAATTGTATAATGATATCATGAGCTCAAAAGCGTGGAAATGTTATCGATGCAATCTTGTTTTTACTGATGCATACCACGCCAACTTGCATGTAGATCTTTCAAAACATACTGTCAGAGAGATAGATCTAGTAAAAGCCTAAGACTTCGATAATCTTATTGCCCAAGAGTAGAGAGTACATCCATGTCCTACTCTAATATATCAAAGATGAATTTTGAAGTCTCTGATGAGCAAAAAAATTTTCTCAAGCAAGTAGACCATGCCTGCAAGTCCATTAGGGAGCATGAAACCAAATGCTATCTTGAAGAAGAATCAAACGACATGATAGTCCCATTGTTTGGGAAGATTGGGATGCTTGGATGTCCCATCTCAAAAAAACATGGCGGCCTGGGTTATGATATCTTGACGTATGCATTTGCACTTGAAAGGATAGGTAGGGAAGGAAATTCACTGCGCACATTTTTTTCTGCACATACATCAATAGGCCAGATGATTTTACAAAACTGGGGCAACGAGGAACAAAAAAAGCAGTACCTCCCTGATACCACATCAGGCAAGAGCATCATGGCGTTTGGACTCACTGAACCTGATGCAGGAAGCGACCCAGGCTCAATGACTACAAAATTTGAGGAAAGTGGAGACAATTTTATTCTAAATGGCAAAAAACACTGGGTGGGAAATGGAACCATTGCAAAAGTAATGACTACGTATGCGAGAGGACCAGATAGGAGAATTTCAGCGTTTATTGTGGATACTGACTCTAAAGGATTTCATGCACAAGAGATGAAAAACAAGATGGGCTTGCTTAGCATAAAAAATGCCGAGATTACATTTGAAAATTGCGTTATTCCAAAAAAGAATCTTTTGGGAACAAAGGGAAAAGGACTGAGCATAGCTTACAGTGCATTGATAGATGGTAGGCTGAGCGTTGCTGCAGGTGCGATAGGTGTGATGAAAGACTGTCTTGACGAGTCCATCATATATTCGCAAAAAAGAGAACAACACGGTTCGGCTCTTGCCAAAAAACAACTAATCCAAGAACATCTCTCCTCAATGATACTAAATGTAGAAAGCTCTCGATGGCTTGTTTATCGAGCTGCCATGACAAGACAAAAACTTCATGATTATGTAGAGAACATAAAGGAAAAAGACTCGAACTGGCAAGAACGACTAAACCGTGAAGACAAGGAATATTCTATACTGCGGGAAAAGGCAGATAGGCTTGCGGCAATAGCAAAACTGCATTCAACCAATGCTGCCTTTGACTCTGCAAACAGGGCAGTCCAGATCTTTGGCTCTTTTGCATACCAGAAAACAAACAGGGTAGCTAGGCACTTTTTGGACTCGCGGGCAATAATCATCTATGAGGGCGCAAATGAAGTGCTGAAATTAAAGATAGCCTCGCTTGAGCTTGGTGACAAGTATCAGGCATACTAGCGATATAATGTGACAAAAATGAGCTCTTGATGTCAAGGTCATGCCTGAAAAATGACCCAATAGGGTCAAAATCGTGCCTGAAAAATGAGCTCTTTTTGACACAAATCGGCCGTCAGCAGTTAACTATTCGTGGTAAAAGTAAGAATCTAGAGCCAGTGCATATCGTGTTCTATGCATGTTAATGCGGTTCCAATGGCAAATGGTGCCCGCAAATATTCGGTGTTTGCATGAAAATCCAGCCTATCAAATGACAACCTAATCAAAATGTGGGTCTTTTTTGATAAGGCGGAAATGCGTGTCAACCTCAGAATATGCCCTTACAATATCTGTAGAACTTATTATTCCCTCAAGAGATCCTCTGCTATCAACTACTGGCAATCCGCTTACTTTGTATTCTGTCATTAATTTGGCAGCAGTAGTCAAATCGTCTTCGGTCTCAACTGTAAGCAGTTCATCTTTTATTAGGTTCCCAACAGTCATCTCTTTTGCATTGGTGCTGGGTAAAAGATAGTCGCGTGTACTCTTATTGGCCTTGAAAAAACCACTATTTCTTAGAAATGTATCATATGTAATTACGCTTACAGGCTTTCCTTCGTTATCGGTAACTATCAATCTTGAGATCTTGTTTTTGTTCAACATATCCAAAGCAAATGTTAGCGAATCTGATTTGCGGCATGTGATTATCTTCTTTGACATGTAATCTGCAACCTTGTAGACTCTGCCATAAAGGCTGGAAAAAATCCTTGTCAAATCAGACTTTGTTATAATTCCAGCTAGTTTACCATCATTATCTAGTACAACAACGGAGCTAATTTGAAATGTATCCATTCTGATAGCTGATTGTATTGCAATATCGTTATCTTCTGCAGATATTGTAACTAGATTCCTGCTCATTATATTTTGTACAGGCATCTTGTCAAGGGCTCTTGTTGTCTTGTCATACTCCAAGAATCTTCCTATGTCGCGCTCTGTAACTATTCCAATAGGAAAATTGTTCTGTATGATAACAATTCGTTTTATATCGTTTTTTTGCATTAAAAATAACGCATCATTAATGGTGCCTTCTGATTCTAGCGTTATAACAGGCGAGGTAAATTGTCGTATTTTTGACATCATTACCATATCTTCATTTCTGTCACATTTAAAACACAGACTCTATTTTCACACATGATTCTCATTTCAAAAAATTTTCCAGTTCCTAACTCAGTTAATGGAGTTAGGAACAATCTCAACCTCAAGTGAGCCATTGTTAAAACAAGTCATGATTGACTTGATTTTTGATTTGTACAAAAAGTACTTTTTACCATCTTGGCTGATGGAACCCGAGATGCCAAGAAGCTTGTACCTGTGTAGCATCTGCACTCTGCGATAAGCAGTGCTGATTGGTATGTTACACTCATTGGTTATATCGATTGCTGACTTTGGCATATCGATTGTGGACTCGAGTATGGTTCTAGAGTACTTGTCTGCCAGGATATCAAGCAAGACATCTTTTGTTGCCTCTTCTTGTACCTGTTTTCCTTGTAGTAATACTTGCATGTCTCGTATTTGGTAATATTTGATATAACCAGTAGGACTGCATTGCATGGCAATGCATACAATATTCAAACCTGGTTCTTGTACGTGATTAGGCCTGTAGTCTAACACAAGAACTCCAGTTATCACTCATGATAAATACCTCTAAAATTAAATCTAGATACATACATTATACAACATGGAATTAGATCTTCTCAAAGAACCAGTTTCTAAATTCACCAATCACAAAATGACTACTGTGGAAAGTAACCTTACCATACAAGATGCGGCAAAAGCCATGGCAGAGTCTAAGGTAGACAGTATCCTGGTATTTGAGAATAACAAGATAACTGGCATCGTCACTGAGCGAGATATTTTGTATGATGTGGTGGCAAAAGGACTTGATCCCACAAAAACTGTACTGAGGCAGATAACAAAGAGTCCTCTTATAACAATACCAAAAACGTCTCCAGTCAGCAAGGCACTAGAGCTTATGAAAAAACATGACATACGTAGACTGGTTGTAATGGACAAACGTCCCATCGGCCTTATCACACAAAAAATGGTCTGTGGAAGCCTTGAGCGACATAACGTCCTACTGCAGGAATTGGAGATAGCTGATAAAACGTCCTGTCCGTACTGCCAAAAGCAATTCAAAGATACAAAGTCAGTATATGCCCACATAGACAAAGATCATAAAAAATAGGTAGATTTTGTGGAACTCGGTTCGGTCATGCAGAGGAACAATCACATCAGGATGTGTTCCTAATTGAGAAATACTCATTAGTTGGAAAGCTGGAAAAGGTTCGTCAGAATATACCATGACCGTTACAAGAAAACCCCATCCTTCAAAACATGAGGATACCAGAAGCATAAGTTACAGGCTGCCTGTACACATAGTAGAGGAGCTAGAAACTGAAGCAATGCAGAAAAAAATCTCTCAAAATGTGCTTGTAAAGCAGATTTTAGAAAAATATGTCAACTGGGATAGGTTTGCCGAAAACATCGGGATGATACCGGTTCCTAGAGATATCTTGAAGACATTGGGCGAGGAGATGGAGGGAGATTCGATGAATAAGATAATTGATGTCATGGTTCCACTCGTAAAGGACTGGGTGATGTTCATGAAGGGAAATTATGATCTAAAGCGTGCCATTGAGGCTTTTGAGGACTACATGAGGGCGTCTGGCATGGTATCAGACCATAGGATAGAGGGTGAGACTCATCACTTTATCATACAACACAATCTTGGCATCAAGTGGTCTCTTTTTACAGAGATGCTTTTGAAGCAGATCTTTTACCAGTTCCTGCCAAATCTTGCAGTAAAATCACGCACCACTCCAAATACTGCCATAGTTAGTACTGCACTAGGATCGGATTTTAGCGAACACAATTATTAGAAATATTTTAGATGTGCATCTAGTAAGATGCACATGTAGCAAATCCCTCAATTCCTTCAATGTCAGAATCTTTTGCTAGTTCAAGCATGTCAGTCAGCGATGCTAAACCAACCGCTCTAATGCCATTTTTTCCCTCTCGGGCAACCATGTAATTTGCTTCCAGTTCATATTTTTTCTTGTCCATGTTGATTCCGTCTCTATAGTGTATGTCTAGTTCCACTTTGGGTTTTGCATCCGTAAATTTTCGCTCAAAATACAATACATCTGTTGCCAATTTGAGATTCACCTTTCCTAGTTTGCTGACAAGATGATCTAAAAAATTGTCGTATTGCGCCTCTATGTTTTGTGGCATTGTATTATAATACGTGAATTATTATTTAAAACAGAAATACCATTATCATCTTTGAGAATGACCCAAACTCAGAATTGTAATTTTGAGATAAAAACAAAAATAGAGAAGAATTATTGAACTGGGTGGTTTTCTTGTCTAGGATGTATTACCACTTTTTGGTTTGACAAAAAATCACTCCTGATAATTATCTCATGTGTAAATATACCACTTTTTAAAAGATAAATCAGTGAAAAGACCTACTGGCCATTCTCATACAAACCAGAAAAAGACCCCAATCTCACAGTATACCATGTGCGATCTATTGCCAGATTCCTTGATGTCTTCACCAGCGGTTAGCGTAAGAATGAACGATCCAGTAGCAGAAGCAACCAACCTCCTTTCTCACAACCTGGAGACTTTTACAGATTCATTGGTAGTTGTACACGATGACAAGCCAGTAGGACTTGTGGGAGGAGGCGATGTCCTAGATGGATTGTTGCAAACTCCGACTGGTGCCTTTTTTGAAAAGACAAGAATCAAAGAGATTATGAAAAAAAATTTGGTTATTTCGGAAAAAGATGCAACATTAGGTGAACTTCTAAATCAATGGATGAAGACAAAAAGAGCATTTGCAATAATGCCAAATCAGTATAGTGGTTATTCTGCAATCTCTGCAAGAAAATTGCTTGAGATAGGAATGTCATGCAAAACAAAACTAGAGATAAAAGACATCTCAAAGAAGAAAATCTTTACTTTTAGAAAGGACCAAACAGTAAAAGAAGCAATCTCCACAATGTTCAAAAACAGAACTCGCAAGCTAATCCTGGAAGAAACCTCGCAGTTCATAAGTGATAGGATAATTATTCAAAAAATATCGCAAGATCTGAATTGTTTACATGGTGTCGACGATTTTCTAGAAATGAAGTGTAGTGAATTTCGACTAGACAAGGCAAAAGAGGCTTCTGGCAAGGTTTTACTTGAAGAAGCAAGCAAGATGTTGTACGAAATGCAGTCTCCATATATTATACATGAAAAAGGAGTCTTGACACCATGGGATATCATAAGGAGTCTTGGCTCGGCAAGTCTTACTGAATATGTTTGGAATCATGATAAAATATAACCTGTATCTATAATGATACAGTTTTTGTTAAATGTCTACGATTAATTTAATCTCGAAAGAATCTGCTGGCAGACTTGTCTCATCTCTGAATCTGAGCCTATGCTGCAGAGGCTAGCAATGTCAGTTGTAGTTACAATCCCAAGCAGTTTATTTTCTTGTACTACAGGCACCTTGTGAATTTGTTTAAGTTTCATAAGCTCAGCTAAATCCCAGACTGTATCATCAGGGTCTATTGAGATCAAAGGAGAAGACATTACATTTCTTACAGGTGTTGACATGGGTTTTTCATTGATTGCAATATTTTTTACAAAATCTCTCTCAGTTAGTATGCCTACTGGCCTCTCATTTTCAATTACAATGACACACCCAATGTTTTTTTCATCCATTTTTTTAGCAGCATCCATGACAGTGGCTGTAGAATCAACTGTAACTACCTGCTCTTTCATTATGTCTCTTGCAAAGTATTCGTCCATGTATTACTTGCAAGTTAGATGCTTAAAAAGATGAAATTTAATTATCATGATTGGTAATCGAGTCCAATTGCCAGTATGATGCTTATTTTACAACGAGGACTGGTATCTTAGATTTATGAACAGTATAGTTTGCAACGCTACCAAGAAACAACTCTTTGACTGGGTTCATGCCCCGCGATCCCATTACTATGAGATCGAACTTTTTCTCACTTGCATACTCTGAAATCTTGGACGTGTGGTCACTTACTACAATCTTGGCATTAAATACCACTCCACTCTGTGCAGAAAGCACCTTTGCTTTTGCCATGAATTTCTTGGCTTCTTTTATGCTATGATTTCTAAGAGTTGTTGTAAACCTTCCAAGGCCTATTGTATATACTGGCAGAACGCACAATCCTGTGATAGTTGCGCCGCATTGCCTTGCAAGATAAATTGCTTCTTGGAGAGATTTGAAGGATTGTGTCGAGCCATCTAATGCAACAAGGATCTTCTTAATTTTCTGCATTATATCATATCTGGAAGGTTTGTTTAAGAAGTTTTACCTTGATTTTCACTATTGAGAATAATTGAATTTGTTGTAATTTATCTGGAAAACCATAAATTACAAAAAATGTAAACATTTGCAGTTTTGAAGTAAAAAGGCGTTTTTACGCACAGATTCTGTGTTTCTGGTTTTAAAAATCGATAATTCGTGTCTGAACTTCAAAAAGCTAAATGCTTACTATTTGTCTAATATTTTAAGAATCTCGAGTGGAATTGTCTTGAAATCAATTTGTTTTTCAGCGGATACATAGAGTACATTCTCATCAAATGGAAAGCTCATGATGATTATCTTTTCACGATGAAATACCACAAAGTTCACAACTCCGAATTCATCATCAAAATCATGTCTAAGTTTTACCTCAAGTGCCAAGTTCATAAATAACAGCTCGTCATTTTTCGCACCCTCTAGTGATTCTACTCCCTTTCGCATTCCGCCAGCTACCAGTCGACCCATGCCGTTTATCACACGTGCGGATCGTATATCCTTGTCAATCTCAAGTACTTTTTCACATAATGTGTTAAAATCTGGTATCAATCAAATTCACTCAATTCTATACAATATATTGTAGTATGATAATAATTTTGTTTTATCCCTATACAGAGCAAAATTTAGCGGCAATCCTGTTTATTCATGTGGTAGAGGGAAAACTGAAACTAAATGAACAAAACCATGTTCTATTAGCGTGTACCTAATTTTCTTCATTTTGAATCATATTGACCAAATCCTACATAGGCATGTTGTAGGGAGTGCATGAAAATTAATGCAATACAATGCAAGTCTTTTTCTATGTAGTACGACAATATATTATCAAAATGAGTACCAATCTAAAACCTCCATTTAATGAAGAAACTGCAAGAGCCAAAGTAAAAGCAGCACAAGATGCTTGGAATACTAGGAATCCTGAACTTGTGGCAAAGGCTTACACTCATAATTCAAAATGGCGTAATCGCACAGAGTTTTTCACCGGTACCGAGGAAATTATAAAATTTCTGAAACGAAAGTGGGCAAAAGAACTCGATTATCGTCTCATGAAAGAACTTTGGTGTTATACTGGGAATAGAATTTCGGTGCGTTTTGAATATGAATGGAGAGATGCTGATAATGATCAGTGGATGCGTACTCATGGCAATGAACATTGGGAATTTGATGAAAATGGTCTGATGCAAATACGTGATATGAGTGGCAATGATTATCCAATAAAAAAGTCAGAAAGAAAGTATCTCACAACATGAATGGATAGATACACAAGATCTTGGAACAAGTTCAATCCATGTGATAAAAAATAGTTACAGAATATGACAAAACCAAAAATATCATATCTACAAATAAAAAGAAAACAATCCTAGTGTACTAGGATTGCCATCATTATTCCTGCCCGATAATCATTCCAAGACCCAAAAATTAGCCCAAGATAATACGAAAGGGCGCTAAATTTCTGAGAATTAACATCTAATTTTTATGTGATTAATAACCCACTAAATCACGAAATGGTAAGATTAGTGAGAAAAGATGCTACTGGCCCAATGAAAATCAAAGTAGGAGATGAAATCAAGTGGATTTGCATGTGTGGTTTGAGCAAAAATCAGCCATTCTGTGATGCCTCACACAAAAAAATAGATGAGGAGTCTGGCAAACTTTACATGTATAACAAAGACGGAAAGAGAATAGAGATCAAGCAATCTGACGAAACCTACAAGAATTTTATGGAATAATCATTGAAGAAGCTCACACATCATGTGAAAGAAAAAAGGCGATACAAAAGTCACTACAAACGAAGATATAGAGAGAAGATCAAGTGATGGTTACGGGATTAGGATACTAACCCTTTTTGCATTTTTGAAATTAATTTCTCAAGTTTCTCTGAATCAATTTCAATCTCTTGACTAACACTGCCTAGAGGACATGCCGCTATGGAAAACTGCATTATTGATATGAGTATCTTCATTTCTTCTTCATTAAGATCTATGGCAGTCAATGATTGGTTTGAGTGTACATTTGATATAAACGAACAATATGATTCCTATTATTGATAATTATAATTACAAATGATTGCAAACTATTCCATAATTCCAGATAATATCATCATCTTGATAAGTGGATACATTTCTTTCACTAGATGTTGAAACAATTTGAAGTCTAGAAATGAGTTTACATCAAAACAAGAAAAGAATCCTAATCTTGAAAATGTTCTTGTATTGCAAGGAGGAGGCTCACTTGGGGCGTATGAGTGCGGAGTTTTCAAGGCATTAGATAAACACGATGTAAAGTTCGATATTGTATCTGGGACATCCATTGGAGCAATCAATGCAGCAATAATTGCAGGAAGCAAAAATGATTATCCTTCAAAGGATCTTGAGGCTTTTTGGGCTGCTCTTATTGAAAAACCCATTCCATCATTTCTACCAGAGAAATTTAGAGCCATGTTGTCTTCAACATATTCGAGTTTTTATGGAAACCCAAGTGCTTTTACCGCTTTATGGTTAAACCCATGGCTATTTGGTGCTTCATTTAATCACCCATATCTCTATGACACTATCCCAATGAAAGAAACACTCAGGGAGTTTGTAGATTTTAGCAAGTTAAAGGAACCTGGAAGACCACGCCTTGTTGTAACTTCGACTGACATAAAAAAAGGAACACGTGTCGTATTTGATAGCAAATATCATGACATCAAGATTGAAAATATACTTGCAAGCATTGGATATCCATTCTATGGAATATCATGGACGGAAATAAATGGAAGATATTTTTGGGATGGCGCTCTGCTCAATAACACACCGTTGATTGCTGTAATGGATGCCTCTCCTAAGAAGGACAAGATCGTTTTTGTAACTGATCTCTTCCCGCATGAACAGGATGATCTGCCCAAAAGCATGTTGGAATCATGGCATCGAGCTCGGGATATAATGTTTGCAGATAAGACACAATGGGCCATAGATGTTTCAAAAATGACTGAGAATCACCTTGATCTTATACAAAAAATGTATGGCATTTTAGAAACCAGTCATCTTGATGATAAAAACAGGTCTAAACTTGAAGAGATCAAACAAGAGTATCAAAGACTTGTGTTTGAACAGGGCGCCATAATAAAAAAAATAATCAGAATAGAGCGTAAGGAGGATGCACATTATCTTTTTGAGGACGCGGATTTCTCATCAGGAACCATAAAGAAACTCATTGAAGAAGGGGAAAAAGATACTGAGAAGATTCTTGCAAAGATGTAGGAATAGGAAGATGAACCTTAGGTTTCGTTATTTTAGGATTGATTTGATATCCCTTATTCTTACAGATGCTTTTCCACGTAATGGAAAGTGCATTACAAAAGATTTTGAAGTATAAATGTCATCTTGCCAGCCAAATCGGAATTTCTTGAAACCTGAAAATTTCTCGTAAGTCACTTTTCCAATAAAGCATACTATATCAGGCTCATGGTTCTTGATTGTCTTCAAAATTCTTTTTCTTCCTGCCTCCTCCTCCCCTCTAATTAGTTCAGATACGTCACGGGTGGGCCTGTTTATGATATTTAAAAAACCAAATTTGTATACTTGGTTGAACTTTGTGTTATACATCTGCTTCAATTTGCAATCATCTCTTAATTCATCAATATCTTCATCAATAACACCTGATCTGCTCAAGAGATACCAAAACATTTTGTTATTTGAGAAGGGCACGCCCCGACGATAGGAACCAGGATGAGGGTTTATGCCTACAAAGAAAACCTTCATGTTTTTTGATACCTTGTACCTTATCATCTAGATCACGGATATGTAATATTACGACCTCTTACTTTGGCAAACGGTGTGAGGATGTGCTCACGAGCAGATATCTTGCTTGATATGTGAAGGGCTTTAACATGACGTACTAGCAAGGCATCAGCTACCAACGACCTGTGACATCGAAAGGGATTTCCTTCAGCACACATGATTGCAACGGTATGCTTTTTGCTTAATGCAATTAACTGTGCCAATGAAGAGTCAAATTCCTTTGTTTGCATGTAATCGGCAAACCCACGAAATGAAGAGTTTCTCCATCCCATATTGATTGAGTTTTTATCGGGGTGTCTCAACCCGCCCAATCCCTTCAGGTGGAGATACTTTATCTTGTTGTCTTTTAGTTTTTCCTTCAAGGCATCTTCGTTGAATTGAGGATTGTGCCTTGATCTTGGTATTGTCCTAATATCTACAAGATAATTGACAGAGTGCGCCTTCAATAAATCTATGAAGGATTGTATTGTTCTTGTGGAATGACCGACCACAAACATTGTAGACATTGATCTCTCTAATAGGACACTATTACATTTTTAACTGTATTTTCAAATCGGTTTGTGATATGATCAAGAATCTCGTTTTCGTTGTGATCTGAGTTTGGACAATTTCCGCATCGGGGCAGCAGAATCTTTGCCTCATCATAAATCTCCCCGATAACCCTGCCACATGTTATGCAGCTAACTTGTTTTTTGTCATAAATATTCATATGACCATGACTTGCAATATTTCATAATAAACACGTGAGCTGGTTATCAAGACTGGTATTTACGATTGCAAATTACTTTGTTGCAACCAATCCATTGCACTTGTCTTGCATGTTATCATCACTGGAAATTTTATTCCGTGTTTATATTAAATAACAACTAACATAGGTAATGAATGGAATATCATCCCAAAAAATAAACCATATGGACGTTGGATCTTTTTGGAAGCACAACGAACCCATACTGGAAAAACTTGAACATCAGAGAATGCCTTCTCAATCAAGACTTGTCTACAAAGACACGTCTACGAAACACAACAAATCAAAGGGTATCTATCTAACCCAGTACGATCTTGTCAACTTTTATGGCAACAGGAAAAACTTTCTGAAAATATTTGTCGAGTTTGGACCAGATTTGTCAATTAGGAAAGAGGAGATCTTGGTAGCAAATAGTCTTTCAGAGGCGAAAAGAACCACGCTTGAAGGCGACAAGGTGACAAGCCTTGGTCATGTCAGATGGCTTCGCAACATGGCAACCAATTGGTATCAGCGGGTGACCTTGCATGACTGAGATCATTGAAAAACAGGTCATTCTGAGCGAAACTGAGATCAAGACCCTGATTGAGATCCTAAAATTTGCGGAAGGTGCATGCCCAGTGGAGAGTATTAATCAGGATTTTGCAATTGATGCAGAAAAGATCGAGGCATTGCTTTCCAAACTTGAGAGTGCATGAAGCAGGTGGTAAATCATTGTTGAACAAACACAGGCATCTAGCAAGCCAAAAAAGATCTGCAAGAGATGCAAGACGGAGTTTGAAGAAGATAATGGCTACCCTGTATGTGATTACTGCCTCAAATATCTTGATAACTGGGAATAAGACATGCTAGACAAAAATTCAATCCCCAAAGAAATTGACGACCATCTTCAGATGTATTCAAAGGAGCCATGGGATGTTCGTTATGGGGAAGAATGTGCTGTATGCAAAAGTCGAATTGATGAATACGGGCTTTGTGCCTGTGATACAATAGGTGGAGATTAGGTACAGGCTTCAGGACAAAGCCCGAATTATCAGATATTGAATACGTTCATTGTATTGTCTGCGATTATGCAAATTGGTGTCAGTTATGATAGACTAATCCTGTAACAACTAACAAAAAAACTAGTGCTATAACACTAGTAAGAAAGATCATCAATATGATTGATGATCATGGAAAACAATCCATGGTGATGAGACAATCAGCATCTTGATCTCAGTTTCATTGAGGGTTATCTGTTGGCCTTTTAGTTATTCACTTCTAAGAAAATGTCGCCATTCTTCTCGTTAATTCTAGTCTTGCATGTCTTGATGCGCAATTTACAATCTGTTACCCAAGCGGTTTTCCAGCATGTATGTCGTAATATTTATGATACCATGGACACCTTATACAAAATCCTTCTAACATGCCTTCATACAGAGGTCCGCACCCTTCTCCACAGACAAGACCTATTGCGTAAATCTCGCTCCCTTTTTTGATTAGCAGTATTGACTTGCCTTCGACATCCACTCTAGTGATCTTTCCGTCTCTAATGTCTCTCATATTTCCAACCCGACATAATACTTTCTCTTGGGCGGTCATGAATAAAGTATGCCTAGTCTGTCTGATAAAGGGACTGCAATAGAATTGTTGCAATTTCATGCCGCATGCTAAATAGACTCTGAAACCAACACTAATCTGTAATGACCGTACAACTAAATGAGAATTCAAATGATCTACAGAGAAAGCTCGATCTCATCGATTCTTTGTATTTGTACTCTGATTTGTCAGTGGAAACCATAGCCAAGACAGTAGACATGGATGTGAAGGAAGTTCAGAAAATAATTGATAATCTGATTAGAAAAGATGCCGTAGAAGCATTGTACGAACAAAGCAACGTGTCAATAGAACATGTTATGAAAAAAGATGTTGCAAGTCTTGACTGTTCTAAAACTGCACTTGATGCGGCAACTCTGATGATCGAAAAAGGAGTTGGTTGTGTTGTGGTGACTGCACAAGGCAAGCCATTTGGAATGGTAACTGAGAGAGACATCCTGTGTGAGATGACTTTCTCTGACAAGATGCCTGCAGATCTCTCTCTTGAAGTAATAGCATCAAGACCACTGATCCACGTATCTCCGGTAGAAACAGTTGGAAACGTAGCAGATCTGATGATGAAAAACAACATACGTCGGGTTCCTGTAGTAGAAGATGGTAAGCTTGTTGGAATGGTTGTTGTAAAGGATCTTGCAATGCTTTTGTCTTCTACAAAAAGACCTGGCTTGGCAAAGGCCATACTTGAAGCAATATCGAGGTCAAGGAATATTTGACACTGAAGGGTTGCAGTTCTTGATGGTTTCTTCAAAGATACGCATAACTAATGCTTCTGACAGCATCCTAAAGGAAATAGAGTCATTAATTTTGAAAAGAAAGAAGATTGAGGAAGAATTTGTCATTCTAAGAAAGAGACTACAAAAGAAAAATGGTTCTATAATAAACTCGGAAAATTGGGAAGACTGGAAGTTATTGAGTTTGGAATACGATGAGATAAAAAAGATCATCGGAGATATTGATGAAAAATACCTAGCTTTGAAAAGACTCAGACATGAATTAAAAAAAATAACCTGATAAATCTAATCAAATTAGATTTTGTAGTACTTTTGATCATTTTTTATTTTTTAGAATCTCACTTAGAACCATTACATTGTTGTGCTCTTCGTCTCTTGCAGAGTAGAGCAGTGTAACAATTTTCTTTTCTTTTTCAATCTTTTTTATTTCCTTGATAAATTCTGTTTTTTGTTTCAGTTCTCCCTTGTATCTGGATTTAAAATCCTGCCATTTTTTTGGATCATGTGAAAACCATTTTCTCAGCTTACCTGATGGGGCGATCTCTTTTAGCCAGAGATCTATTCCTGCCTCATCTTTAGAAAGTCCTCGTGGCCATAATCCGTCTACTAGGATCCTGAAACCATCACTTGAGGAGGGATTATCGTAAATTCTCTTGATTTTGATCATAGAAATTTCCTAAGCTGCTATAATCTCCCCTAACGTTACTGTCTCATCTTTTAGAACTGAAATGTCATCGAATCTGATTCGTTTTGTGATAAGTCTCTTGACAGGATTGAGATCTTCTTTGCTGTTTACCAACATTACTGCATTAACAACACCATCAAAAAGATACATCTTCGTGAAATGGCCTTCGTCGGTATCACCTCGAACAACCACGGTATCATATTTTCCCATATCGCCATAGACTCCTATTCTAATATCAAACATGAAGGAAAAGAAATACGGCAAATCTGTCATAGGTTCAAGTTGTCCTGCCATGTTTGTCCCCGCGATCCTGCCTTGTTTTATCGCTAGATCATAATGCTCTAATCTCATATGTCTCCCAAAAATCGGATTGTAGAAATTTGCCACGTCGCCTGCTACGTATACATCTGGTACTGGTGTCTGAAGGTATTCATTGCACCAAATGCCATTGTCCACTTTTAATCCAGCATTCTGTGCCAATTCTACATTAGGCGATATCCCTATCCCAATAGCTACAAAATCAGCCTCGATTTTGTTACCTGACTGGGTTTCAATCGCTACAACTTTTCCGTCTTTTTCTATGAATTGTTTTGGTATGGTACCTGTCAGGATTTTCACTCCTTTCTTTTCAAAATAATCCTGTAACCACAACGAAGTTTCTTCATCAAAAACTCTTCCGAGAATCTTGTTTCCGACTTCGATTATGGTAGTGCTGATACCTTTCTTGGTAAACGATGCTGCCAATTCACAGCCAATAAAACCTCCCCCTATTACCACTGCCTTCTTTGCAGTCTGCATCGCTTCTTTGATAGCATCACTATCTTCCATGGTACGGAGATAAAACACGTTTTTCGAATTTGAGCCTGGGATGTCTAGGCGACGGACATGTCCGCCTGTTGCCAAGAGCAACTTTTTGAAGTGGATCTGAGAGTTGTCTTCAAGACTGATTAATTTTTTCTGTACATCAAGAGTTACCACTTTTTTATTTGAGAGGATCTGTATTTTCTGGGATTTGTAGAAATCTTGCTTTTTGAAGTAGAGTATGTCTTTTGGCATCTTCCCGTACAGGTAATTTTTTGACAATGGTACGCGATCGTATGGTATGTGATTCTCGTCAGTGAGCAAAAGTATACTGCCTTTGGCATCATTTTCTCGAATTGAAATTGCTGCGTTACCTCCTGCAAGACCTCCTCCAATTATGGTATAGTCGAATTCTTCCATTGTTCTCACTCCCAATTATCCATCATCTTCAAACAATAACTGCATACAGGATAACCAGTATCTTCGTCGAACTCGGTTTTGCATCTCTTGCAGACTTTCTTCTGTTTGCTTAATTCCTGAATATCTTTCGTATTAGGATCTCATCTTCCTGTATTTTTACTTCATATGTTGATACTGGTTGTTCTGCTGGAGGTGCCTTGACTTCTCCTGTTCTTATATCGAATATAGCCCCATGCCAGGGGCACTCTACTTCAAAACCATCAAGGGTTCCTTCATTTAGTGGACCACCTTCATGGGTGCAAACATTGTTTATTACATAAAATTTTCCACCGAGGTTAATGACACAAAGAACCTCATTTCCAAAATTCACTGCTCTCATCTCGCCTTTACCAACATCCTTTGTTTCTAGTATCTTCACAAACTCCTGACCCATTATCAGAAATAGTAGACTGTATTATAAAAAAGACATGTAATAATTTGCATTAATTTTACTACAGACATTGTTGTGACATTGCACTCATTTGCTATGTGATTACTGGTTGTCCTGGATGAACTGGTACGCATAAAATTGAAAACGAACATACTGTCATGATCGAGTCTTCAATATCGTTAAATGTCCATTAAGACAGAGAATATGGAGAAATGGTCGTGAAGAAACAGACCGAATCAGTCTCACTTCGCCTTGACACAAACACTTGGAATAAGATCAAGGCTTCTGCTAGCAAGCAGAAGACGAGTCCAAATGCACTGGTCAGTCAGATACTTGACTCGCATGTGGAATGGGAGATGAATGCAATAGCAGCAGGTTGGGTAGCCATGCCTAAACCGTTTCTAATAGAGTTGTTCAAGCTAATAGACAAAGAGAAGATGGAAAAAACAATCACCGCTTTGTCTAGCCGCGTGGCAAAAGACATGGCTTTATACATGCGTGGCAAGCACGACCTTAACTCTTGGCTATCAATTCTAAGAGCTAGATCATCAAGGTCAGATTTTAACTGGACTGAATATGAAGACGATGGGGAACTTGAGATTATAATGCAGCATGACATGGGAGAAAATTGGTCGTTATACTTTAAGACATTCTACGAAAATGTCTTTCATGATCTGGGAGTCAAGACTGAATTTGATTATACTGACAACACTTTGGTAATTAAGATACAAAAGGGAACAACATCATCATGGCATAGATAGATGCTTGGATAGATCGTATTAAAATGTCGTAAATATCGTGCATTAAAATTAATGCAAATTCCTGCAAGCCCTTTTTTATAATAAATGATACCATCAACTCATGTCAAATAAAGAAACCCAACGACCAAACATAGGCCTCTCAGAAGAAGACAGAAAAGGAGTCATAGACATTATAAGTAAACTACTTGCTGACGAGTATCTGCTTTTCACCAAGACAAGAAATTATCATTGGAATGTTATAGGTCCTCATTTCCACGATCTATACAAGTTCTTTGAATCTCAGTATGAGGAGATTGATGGGAAAATAGACGAGGTTGCAGAACGAATCAGATTCCTTGGTGGAAATTCAATGTCAACCTTGGCAGGATTTGTACAGCATGCAAGACTTGAGAAAAACCCTGGTGAGTATAACGATGCAAGGACCATGGCATCAAAACTCTTGTCAGACCACGAATCAGTCATAAGAACTATGCGCGGTGACGTGAACATATGTTTTGACAATTATCATGACATAGGTTTGCAAGACTTTCTTACTGGCCTTATTGAGGAACATGAAAAAATGGCGTGGATGTTGAGGTCCATAGTAAAGGAGGAGAGAAACTAATGATTCAGTTATCAAAATCTCTATTGGATACAGGAGTTGATCACATCATGATAATCAATGAAAGAGGAAGAGTAGAATCGATGATTTCGAAAAGTGATATCTGTCTTTCAAAAGAAAGACAAGAGATTTTTTTCATGGGAATAAGATTGCACCAATCATTATTACAAGAGTTTGATGACGAATTTGGTCCTGTAAACCATTTTGTTGTTCACAGAAGTGGTGTAAAGGTGGTATCTGTCCCATTTGGTTCAAACAACTTGCTTTTTATAATGAATAATGATATTGACCATGAGTTTGTGATAAGAAAAATTGAGGAAATAAAGGACTTTTCTAATATCAACAGACCAGAACTAGAACCGTTATGTGCAGAGGTTGTAGCTAATGACTAATCGAAAAATCAAAAAAATATTGGTACCTATTGACGGTTCAAAATATTCTCTAGATGGTCTGCATGAAGCTATTGAGATTGCTAAACCAATTGGTGCAAGAATTACTGGGTTGTGCGTAATTCCGTCAACTCCTCCTATACCACTGCCAGGATTGCGGACTCCCTTCAAGTCATACATGACCGATGGAGCGGCAAAGTTCATGATAGAGGCAAAGAAAATGGCTTCCAGAAACGGTGTAGAATTCCATGGAAAACTAATCTATGGAGATGCCTCACTAGAAATAGCAAATTTCGCCAATGGCAAAAAGTATGACCTTGTGGTCATAGGGTCTCGAGGCAGAAGCAACCTAAAGGAGCTATTTCTTGGTAGCGTAGCAAATTCATTGGTTCACAGATCCCAAGTGTCTGTATTGGTGGTAAAATAATGCAACTAGATCCAAGATTAACTGATAATCATTTCACAGGCAAACTAGGATTAAAACTGGTACCAACAAAAGGCATCGATAATGAAAATATTCTAGATCTTTTGCTAGGTGATTACGCCAAGAGCATGCTGGAATCAATTAAAACATGCCCAAAATCTACGCTCCAGCTTTGTGAGGAATTGGAGATTCCGCCTAGTACTGCTTACAGGATAACACAAAAATTGTACAATTATGGGCTTGTCCAGCGAACCTATACGATAAACAGTGCAGGCAGGAAGATGAGCATGTACAAGATCAGATTTGGAGGAATACAATGCCAATAGATCTAGAGTTTCCTAAAAATCACAAGGTTATTGGTACACACAAGCATGCAGATGGGGAACATTTTCATTTTGTTTGGGGTCCTGGAAAAGAAGATGGAGAATCGTTAACTGACGATAATGTTCAAAATGCATACAAGCAAAGAGGGGAAGAATATGTTCCAATAGGTGTGCATGGAACCTTTGTTGCGGTAGACTGGGATTCATGCATATCTGATGGAGGATGCATTGAAGTCTGTCCTGTTCAAGTCTATCAATGGTACCGAACAGAAAACGATGTACCTGCGGCACAGATGGTAAACGCTACCAGTGCTGGAACCGGGGAATCTCACCAAAAGGAGGGCCGTAAAGATTATACTGATAAATCAGAACCAATTCGGGAGCAAGATTGCATTTGGTGCATGGCGTGCGTTACTGTATGTCCTACTCAAGCAATTAAAGTAGACCAGGCAAACCAAAAGATCCATGAGGAGATGGCGTCAACACATGGAAAATAATACCTCTCAATCAGCCATGACAAAAAATGTGTGTAGCATTTGTGGGGCAAAGATTGAATTGAAAAATAATAGTTTGCGTTGTTCTATTTGCCAGGATGAAAACTATAACAAACTAAAAGAAAGCTACAATCAGAATATTGAACGGCTGCATAATTTTTCAAGAGATTTGTTTCGGTTTTATTTTGATCTAACCGATGAATCTATCAAGGCATGGTATAAAATAATTCACCAATATCTCGAGCTACAAAGAAAGTTTGGATCTTTTAACCCTGATTGGGGATATCGTTCCATGTTGATTCAATATTTTACAAGCCAGTATTTTGGCAAGTCAATTCAAGATGCAGATGCCGTTTATTCAAGCCTTACCGATGTGTGTAAAGCCAATATTTCAACGATATCGGACAGTACTAGCACAATAATGAATAACATGAACATGTCTTGCCAATTGAATCAAGACATACTTGGGATTAAAGAAAAACAACTTCTCTCCGAGAATGACAAGAACATGGTAAAGACGATAACAGATGTAAACAAGACATACGATTCCTACGGGAAAGATCAAAGAAAGGACAAGATCAATTCCGTAAAAAAACACCAAGCATACCAAGACCATCTAGAATAATGAAGTTAACACACATACAAGAATTTCAGAAAGGAAGATGCTGGTTTTGCCAGACACATGCAACAAAAGTGGATATACTCATGAAGGATGCATGCTAGATTATTTTAATAAGACAAGGCGTGGGCAGGTTTTCAAATCATAAGTAAATTTGGCTTGATTGGTTGGGGTTTTTCATTTATCGAGTTTTTCATAATAGATTATGCCAAACTGCCAATCTACAGGTTGCTAGAACATAAAGGGATAAAATTTAGGAGATAGTTATGAGAAATTTCTTTTTATCGTTTATGTACAACTCTGCATTAATTCCAATTGCTGTTGGAGCCCTAATGGGTGCAAGATATCTGAAAAAAACAGGCTTGAAAACAACCTCCATACTACAAGAATAATGAGGTAATGCTTGTAATTGAATTCCTTAGATTTTTTTTATACCTAGTGCAGACATATAGGGTTTCCAACACAATGAAGATTTGCTCCAGCCAAGTTTGCACCGGTGATATCAGCATTGGTAAGATTTGCACCTGTCAAGTCAGCACCTCCCAAATCTGCATCAGTAAGATTTGCAGACACCAAATTGGCATTCGTGAGTACTACAGAACCAAGACCAGCATTATGCAAGTTTGCTCCAGACAGGTTGGTTCCAGAAAGATTTGAATTTGACAGATCAGCATCCAAGAAATTAGCCCCCGATGCGTTTGATGCCGTAAAATTAATGTCTATCATGTAACATTCCTGAAAGTTGGCACCTTTTGCATTTGCGCCAGATAGATCCGAGCCCACAAACTCTGAATGACTAAGATCAGTATTTACAAGTGTGATATTTTCAAGCACGGCCCAGTTCAAAGAAGAGCCCCTAAGAAAAGAGTTGCTAAAGTCGGCGCCAGTTGTATCTGCAAAATGCAAATCAAGATACTGCCCCAAAACACTCACAAGGTGTGCATGTTGGAGGGAAGCTCCTGGCAAGTCAGCATTTCTCATATCTGCATAGTTTAGGGTAGAGTCTTCAAGATGTGCATCCACCAGATAAGCCTTCTCAAGATTTGCACCAGACAGGTTGGTTCCCGTGAGATTGGAATCATGAAGGTCTGCATGGCTCAGGTTTACACCTGAAAAATTGCAGCCAGACCAGTCAACCATTGGAAAGTTGGCATCTTGACAGTTCTTTGGCTGTCCCGCTTGAATTGCTTGTGAACTTGGTGTTACAGTAATGGTATAACCTTCTTCCCCCCTTGGTTCTAGTTGTAGCCAGCCATGTTGTATGGCATACCTGTATGCGGCAATGAATGTTGACTCGCTTATCTGCCCTGCGTTAGCCCATTTTGCAGTATTTTGTAGCCAGATGGGAGGATTGTAATTTTCGTTTTCTTCTTCGTCTTGGGCTGAGACAAGATGAGAGGAGCTTGGCAGCGCCATAATTATCAAAACTGCCATCAATCCTGTAACAAAATAGAAAAATGTCTTTTTAGTCATCTTAGATCAAGAACTTTCCGCAAATTATGCGATTTATTGGTCTTGTATTATACAGATTCATTTTATAGTAAATAGTGATTCTCATTTAATAAATGGGAATAGTGATTATCACGGATGAGATTCATAATTGCTTTATGAAAACTTTCTCTATCAGAGTGTAATAAAAATGAGATGTTGATACAAAACCTATTTTTTTTTAATGAGTTTTTTCTTTTTGATGTATTCGATAAGTAAAATTTGACTCGATACACTTGAAATTAGATTGTTATCATAGGTGAGAATCATGAAACTATTTTTAAATTCTTGCGTATATTTGATTACATGGTAAAGGTCACAAACGAAAAACGACTTCCTGCAACCATTCCCAATACGTGGTTTGAACCATTCTATTCTCCTTGGGCAGACATGCCTTGGTTTAAAGAGATAGAATCCACTTGGTCCCAGGCGTTTGAGAATTTTGACCGCATGTATGACATGTTTCCAAACTACATGCGTCAGTTTCCAAGAGATGTAAGCTGCGATATTGCCGACAAAGGAGACAAGTATGTTCTTACTGCAGACTTGCCGGGAATTACAACAGATGAGGTAAAGGTAAATGTGTCAGGAAGACAGGTGGAGATATCAGCCGAACACAAGGATACAAAGGAGGAAAAGTCAAAGGAATTCATCAGAAATGAGAGATCATTTCTAAAATATCAACGTCTTTTGACAGTTCCAGAAAAGATTGTCGAATCAGCTATAACAGCAAACGTAAACAATGGCGTTCTAACGGTAGAACTACCAAAGAAGATATCTTCTAAAAAGGAGTTACAGCCACAAACAAAAGCGGCATAACCCACAATTTATTTTTTGTAATAGAACTCATTTTCATTTTTGATAAGCATGATTCCAGATATATTGCTCTGTGCATCAATAATATCATTTCCATAAAAATAGGACAAATAACATTGGAAGGAAACATTTCTGTTCCAAAAGGTGTGACTGGTTTTTGAAATATTTGGAGGAAGAAAAACAATGATATTCAAAGACAGAGTAGATGCCGCTCAAAAACTTGCAAAGAAACTAGAAAATTTAAGAAATGAAAGTCCTGTAATACTTGCCATACCTCGTGGTGGTGTGGTAATCGGGGATGTTATAGCGAAAAAACTCGGTGCGAAACTAGACATAATCATATCAAGAAAGATAGGTGCTCCGTACAACCGTGAACTTGCAATAGGGGCTGTAATGCACGATGGAAGTTTCTTTCCAAATGTCGATATTATAACCGCATTAAACATTCCAAACGAGTACATAGAGAAAGAGATCAAATCAGAACTAAAAGAGATAGAATGGCAAGTAATGAAATTTAAGGGAAACATAGAATACGAGTTGGAAGGTAAAACTGTAGTTCTAGTTGATGATGGTATTGCTACAGGCGCAACAATGTTTGCAGCAGTAGAATGGGTCAAAAAACAACATCCTAAAAGAGTAATTGTAGCAATACCTGTGGGGCCAAAAGATACCCTGGAAAAATTATTGAAGATAGCCAAAGTTGTAGTTCTGGAAGCCCCAGTATTTTTCAATGCCGTTGGCAAATTTTACAATGTATTTGAACAGGTAGAGGATCATCAGGTAATAGCAATTCTAAGCAGCTATGGCTACAAGTCTCAGTCAAAATAACATTTTACGTACTTGGAGGAGCTGACGAGAACATCTAAAAAATATCTAGGGATAATGTCATATGTCAAACTACCCAAATCCAGCCAAGTATTGAAACTATTGCTGTAACAATAATTTTCACGCATCACTTGTCTTGTTTATATTATATAACGAGAATGAAGATTATCATTTGAGATAATCAGTTGTTTACTTTATTTAAAAGAAATTGAAATAAATCATATGGTTACAATTCCAGAAGATGTGCTTTATATGATGAAAAAGCAAAAGTTCGTAGTTGTTGCTTCAGTTGATCCAAACGGATTAGCAAACATCTCGCCCAGGACAGCATTTTATTTTACAGATGATACCATATATTGGTTGGATTTTTTCGAACACAAATCTCAAGGAAATTTTCGCGTAATACCTTGGGTCAGTGTGGCTGTTTTTGACAAGGAAAAATTACGAGGATTTCAGATGAAAGGTAAGGTGAGTTTCATAACCGATGAAAATAAGAAAAAAAAGATTACCGAAACAATCTTGCGTTCTGCTACTGGAAAGACATCATCGAAGATATTTGAGCGACAAAGCCAGAATAGGCATCCTGCTGTCATAATGTTCAAGCCAAAAGCGGTCTATTCACTAGACCCCAAGGAAGAATCAGGCAAAGTTCTAGTATCAGACAAGGACGGGGAGACTGTCTCTTTTATGGGGATGTAATTATCACAGATGAAACCGGGCTTGCTTGTTTAATACCTGAGAAACTCTCTAGAATCTTGGTTGATAATGTTGTCTGACAAAGATGGCAATGAAAATACAGACAAGGATAAGCTGATAAGTGATTACGGATCAATAATTAGGGAAAGCGCACTCTTGACGACGTTTTCAGCTTTTCTATTTGGTTTTCTGCTAAATATCTCCATTGCATATTCGAGTGGCTTTGATCTGCCAGACAAGATCATACTTTTGGTTGCACTGTTTTCCATAACTATATCAATCTCGCTTTTTATAATGCCGGTAATTTACCACCATTTAGAATATCCGTATATGGATTTTAAAAAGTTCAAAGAGTAGTCATCGCTTCACATTATTTGGCTTAATCCCTGCCATGATTACATTATTTCTGGGTTTGGAGCTTGCCATGGCATCATTGGTACAAAATCACCTTGTTGCGTTATTGCTTGGCACCATACCTTTTGTGCTCATCTATGTGTTTTACAGATTGCGAAGATAAAAAAAATAATCAAAATAGAATGTAAGGACGATGCACATTATCACTAAATAACTTTAGATCAAAAATCATGGTAATCTCCCCCAGAACCATTTTGTATTCTTGTCATACCGCCAGGCCATTAAAGCATAACCACAAGCCATTAATGCATCGTCATTCGTTTCTTCTGGATGCGTATATTTTGTGTGTGTGCCAGTGCCTGTATCTATAGATTCAGCTTCAATGCAGGTGAAATGATCGAGCAGCCACTCTATGTCTTCTAGATTTCTTGCAGGAATCTGTATCCTAGGTATTGGATACGGAAAGTCCTTCACTTCTTCTGGCCTTTGAATCAGATCAATTATGGATTCTATCATCCAGGTCCTGTCTATATTTACACGATTTTCACCAGATATCTTTTCAAAGGGATCTCCAGGTCTTTGTACAAAGTGACATTTTATGACTCGATCACTGTAGTGCTTGCTTAGCTTCTCTACCTGACGAGCCCCGCCGCCCTCATCAATTACAACTTTCGTTACATCAAATTTGTCAATCAAGTTTATCATCATGTCCGCCTGTGTTTCCGTAGATCTTTCCGTGATTTTTGTAACATAGAGCAGCTGGAACCTTGGTGCACTCTCGCTTGTTAACTGCCAAATCCATGGTACTGTGAAAGCTTGTGTACCTCCACCCCAGTCAATCCCCATGTAAACCGGCATTGTATGATCTACTTCAGCACTGGATCTAAAGGCAAGGTTTCTATCAAATAAGGTTCGCATTTCTTTTTCAAGGATTGGCTTGCGGGTCCCCTTAAACCACCATCCCTCTACCTCATTTATGAACATTCTGGGAGAATATGCTTTGAGTTTTTGCGATATCTTTTCTTGAGGTATCCATGTGGCCATTTTTTGATTAAGCCTGAAGCTTTGGATATTTCCAATTTCATCAGTATTGGGTGTCTTTAACCATTTACCGTCTGGATTCTTTTTGTCTTTATATGATGCATCCCAGTAATATTGTGTGCCCCTGTGCCATTCGTTCCACCACTCGTCCCCTTCGTCCGAGCCCGTACCAATTTTTACAAGCTTGCCATACCTTGACTTGCTTAGTGTTTCTTTTAGTACAGGCAGTGCTGCCACATTGACAGATTGCATTTCATCCACAACGGCAAAATCCACAGGAATGGAACGCGCAGCTTCGAAATTGCCCCAGGCTGAGTACATGTAAAGCCTTGAGCCATTTACAAATGGTTGTTCTGAAACATTATGAATAAGGCCCTTAGTTTTTAATTTAAGATGATCTGACTGTTCTATAGCACCATCTCTCAGTCTCAGTTTTGAGAATACACTGATGTGGTCTTGCCTGTCTGACATGTAAAGACCAACAGTGCATGGATACAGTAATAAATTATAAAGTAACCAGTTGAGTGCAAATTCTGTGACTTCCATCTGACGAGGCTTGACAATATTCATTTCATCCCAGATATTGGAAGAATCATAAATTTTATCAATAAAGTATGGCCTATCATTAAGCCTAAACTTCTCATTTCTAATTTTTCTAAACTCCTCTGCCCATTTCTGCAAATTGAGATAGTGTGGCCCAAGATCTGCCGGCGTCGTATCGTAGGCTGATGCGCTTAGGTTTTCAAACCCGTCTAGGCAATCAAATATGCCCAAACCGCCAATTCCAAATTCCTTTTTAATTTTTTCGAATATTTTCCTCACTTCTCATTTTTATTAAATATATTACAACTGCGTTATCGTATAACTGGAAAAGAAATTTTTCATTTTCTCGTATTTCCTTGGATACCTGGACTTTTGCCTCAGTCTCGGTTGAGTCTGAAAATTGTTTGTCGAGTTCTGTAATGCGTTTCTTTGTCTGGTCTATCCTGGCCAAGTAATCTAAAATCAAGGTCTCGAGAGGCAGCTTGGTCAGCCATATCATATCGTTTTTAACTATTGTCGCCCTGTCGCGTTTTATCGTGGATATGCTTACCTTGAGTTCGGCTGCGATTTCCTCATTTGTATTGTTGAACAGCAAAAGCTGGACATTTTTTCTTCTCTCCTGTATTTCGCTTCGTTTTGGTTTGGTAGACATGGACTATGTCAGAAGCCCATGCAAATCACCTACAGCTAGTGGTTACCAACTCCTCTTCAACTTGATCGTATTTTAGTCCATCGTATAATGTCTTGAACACCCGACTGTCAAAAACAAGTCATTTTTCAGGCACGATTTTGACTGTTGATCATTTCTGTATGATATGAACACAGAAGTGTTGTTTGGCCTTTCTTATGTCAGGAATGGTTTTGGCAGGAGTTACACGGTTGATTTTTACGATCTTGTCTGGGGATATTATTGGCTATTTTTAGATCCGAGACTGGCACCTCTTCCTAATGAATCGTCCAAGATGTGATGCCATTGGCTACATACAGTTTCTCATAGCATCCAAGAAATTCACATATACCGAAACTGCAAGATGCCCGCCAAGACTGGGTAATGCCCCTGCCCATGACTCCTTTACGCGCCTTTTACAACGACAGTCTCAAGACACTGAGACGGTTTGGAAGGAAACAAAGGCAATGATGGGCAAAGAAGGGGTAATAGTAGTCGATGACACTACACTTGACAAACCATATGCCTCAGATGGACCTTGTAGTGTGGCACTGGTCTGGCAAGCACAGAAGGGCTGTCAAGGGAATCAACATGATCACTCTTTTGTGGATATATGGCAAAACACGCATCCCCTATGACCTCAGAGTATGTGATGCGCCAACTACAGGTATTACAAAAAATGACAGATTCTGCCAGACGCTGATAGAGGCAAAACCGAGGAGCATGAATCCAGAGTACGTTCTCTTTGACGACTGATACTACAGTACAAACCACCTCAAGGCAGTGACAAATATAGCTATCGAGTACCTAATTTTTTAAAGTTGTTTTAGAAATTCTTCTTTTGAGATACCAGCTTCTTCAAGAATTGCTCGTACAGTTCCCTCTGGAAGAGGATCATATCGTGGAACAGAGATCGCAAATCCCTCGGCGTTCTTTAAGATGATATGGCTTCCCCTTTCTCGTACTGGATAAAAACCAAAATGACTCATGGCTTTTATAATCTCGCGCCAGCTATGATTTCGGAGGCTCAACTTATTTCTATAATTTCTTTTCGTTTTGATCGTGTTTCTTCATTTAATGTCTCAAGCACAAGCGAGATGGCCTCTTTCATATTTTCTTTTAGTTCATCAATTGTCTTGCCATAACTGATGGCACCTCTCAACTCAAGACATTTTCCTGTATACCCTCCTTCCGGCTCTTCTTGTATTATGATAGTGAACTTGTGTTTTTCTGTCATGGTATTGTATAGCAAATATGTTATATTTCTAGTTGTTTGATGTTTGAGATTGCACTAGTCTAGCCTTACCATTTTCTAATTTTTCTCTTGCAACTATAGAGACAAACTGGTACAAACCATATCTTCCATCATTTTTGAATTTTGGTTCAAACGGTTTACATATTTGCACATCCATCTCAAGCATACCACCAGAGAAATTGTCAAGTCTCTAAACACATCAACTGTCATATCTACCTCCTGTCTGTCATGGCATGATGTAAAAACAGGTTAGCTTTGGATCTTGCCGTGTGTAAATTTAGATAATGTGATCAAATTTGGTTAATTGCGCAAGAGGCTATTGCTATTGTGCAATGATGCCGGTACTGCCAGAAAAACTAGTCTTTGGACAAGACCTGGTTCATTATGGATAGGCCGTGTTCTATCTGATCTTTTGTTATTACAAGGGGAGGTATTATTCTCAGAGATTTCTTGCCTGCGCCAAGTGTCAACAAGCCGCTTTTAAACAACTTGACAATTTTTCTCTCCCTGTGTTCACTGGTATCAAACTCTAGGCCAATCATGAGACCTAGCCCCCTTACATCAGTTACCCCCTTTTTGCCTACAAGTTCCTGCAGTCCTTTCATTAACATGTTGCCCATCTTGGTTGCATTTTCAAGCAACCCGTCGCGTTTTATGACCCGGATGATCCTTGCACCTACTGCCATGTCTATCCTGCTGCCACCGCCCCAGGTACTGGAAAGAGCAGACCTCTCGCCTGGCTCAAATCTCTTGTTGTACATTGTAGCTCCAACCTGTAGAGCCTTGGCCGAACTTATGATGTCAGGTGTTACACCATAATGCTCAAAGGCCCACCACTTGCCTGTGTGGCCCAAGCCGGACTGCACCTCGTCTAAAATCAACGGCACACCATACCGTGTGGCATGTTTTCTCAAGTTTTTGATGAATTTTTTGCTTGCAACATAATAACCGCCCTCGCCCTGAACCACCTCGGTTAGAATAAACGCAATCTTGTTCTCCTTTAGCAAAGATTCCACGGTATCAATTTCAGGGTCATTGTCTTTTGTGCAAAACTTGATCCTCTTGACTGGAAATTCTGGAAAATTGTACTTGTGTACTGGCCTGCTAAAGGTAAAGCTAAGTGCCCCAAGCGTTCTGCCATGAAACGCCCCAAGACACGAGATTCCAGGCAGCGGTCCCATCCTTCTATATGCAATCTTTATTGCATTCTCTACTGCCTCTGCGCCGCTATTGATAAAAAATGCCTTGAAATTTTGAGGCAGCACGGTTGATATCGTTTCTGCAAGGTCTGCATGTTCCTTGGAGTAAAAGTCCTGGCCTGCAATCTTGTGTGTGCCATTTGTGGAATATTCTGCCAGCACTTCCATTATGTCAGGATGAGAATATCCTATGGGGCATGCGCCAATATTGGAGGTAAAATCCAAGAACTTGTTGCCATCTGGGTCTTCAATGGTACAATCGTGGCCATTTGCAATGGCCAGAGGATAGACAAATGTGGAATCATACGCATATTTTCTCATTTTATTTATGATGCGCCTTGCATTTGGTCCTGGTATCTTGTGATTCATTGTATCTTTCTTTGTTATTTAATGGAAAAATTTTCTAATAAAGACTATCATAGGGAGCCATGGGTGAAAACCACCGAGGATTTGACGAGCCAAACCGTAAACAGAGACAGAGGAGAGCAAAAAAGGCAAGGAAGGTGCAGAGGGAGGTATGCAGCCCCGAATGAGTCAAAGTCCGCCCAAAATTGCGATATTGGTGGGAATTTTGCATTTCTGCCGGCTCAAGTTTGTGATTCAAAGGGATAAACTTTTGGTAACATGATTCCATCATTATGAACAAAATCTTAGGGCCTAGTGGAACTGTGGTTGCAGCGATAGTAATCTCGAGTTCGGTGCGGTGGAAAATTTATTTCATGAGAGATTATGCATCGCTTGTTAAGATAGCTAGAGAAATCTTATATCGATCATAGTATCGTAATACAATAGAGTTAACGATGAACACAGTAAAAGTATCGAAGAAATATCAGGTCGTCATACCAGAAAACCTTCGCCATGAAGCACACATCAAGCCCGGGGACAAGATGATGGTTATAGCCAAGCACGGAATCCTACAATATGTTCCGGTACGTCCGATAAAGGAAACCAAGGGCATGATTCGAGGGCTTGATGTGACCGATCTTCGTGACAAGACAGATAGGTCATGATAAGTGTAGACAGCTATGGCTGGATAGAGCGATTCACTAATGGTTCGAAAGCCAAACAGTACAACCAAATCATAGAGAGAACCAAGCCTCACGAACTCGTCACATCAGTGGTTGTTCTGTATGAAGTGTATAAGAAGGTGAAAAAGGTGAGGGGCGAAGAGGTGGCACTCGAAGCAGTTGCAGCCCTAAACCAGACTGAAGTTGTGCCTGTGGACCAAACACTTGCACTAGAAGCCGCCGATTACAGTCTGGAGCATAATCTTCACTTCTCAGATTCGTTAGTCTATGCCACTGCACGGAAATATTCTGCACAACTGTATACAAGCGATGTGGACCTTAAGGGACTTGAAGGGATCAAGTTAGTCTAAGGTACTGTCAAATGTCATAAGCATATGAGGATGCGGTCGCCGGGACGCAGCACCGAACGGGTCTAAATCAGTATGCAGAGGGAGGGATTTGAACCCCCGAACCCCTAAGGGAAAGGATCTCCCATGCCATGATCTTGAGTCCTTCTCGGTTGGCCGGGCTTCGATACCTCTGCAACGAGAGATTTAAGCACTGAATATATAAACGGGCACTGTCAAATTCTCGGAATAAAAATTCTATTTGACCTAAGGTTCCTTTCATTGTAGATCAAAAAATGATCTCATAGAAGATTATTTTCGATAATATGTGCAAACCGATATCACAATAACCAAGATCATATAAGAAAAAAATGTACCTGATGGCACATTGCAAAAGTAACAAAATGTGTATGGCAGTACCTATAAACTGAAACTGCAGGTTTTCTAATTTCAGCAGTTTGTCCTGTTTTTCACTTTACAAGTTTTTCTGATATTGCAGGCATTGTATAGAAAAATTCGTCCTCAAAAGCAAAGTCCTGCTTTCCCTGTTTTCTCAATGATTCAAAGTATCTCATGCAGTTTGCGTAGAACGTGTTTGATTGGTTCTCTTGTGACATGTGCAGTATTGCTTAGAAGAGATGTTTCTTTTGATGTGTAAGAAATTTTAGACACCGTTATTGTCTTTTTTTAATTATCTATATCTTGCATGAGAAGACTAGACATGGTTAAAGGCATTCCACATCTTATCAAGTGTTGTCCGTGATTTAAAATCTGGAGAACATGATAACTTGCATCTCTTCTTGTGGATGGGTCTGATAATTCTAGGAAGCGGGTTGCTCAGAAGCGTCTTGGATTCCAAGCCATGAATATCCTTTTTGCTCCAACTCATCTGCAAGTTCCTTTGGACCTTCTTTTATCATCTTTCCCTGTGCCATGACATGCACATAGTCAAGCTTGTCCAAGAACTTGAGAATTCTTGCATAATGGGTTATAACTATCACAGTCGCATCTTTTCTTGATACCTGGCTTATTGCCTTTGCAACTGATTGAACTGCATCAATATCCAATCCCGAATCAGGTTCATCTAGAATGGATATCTTTGGTTGCAGTACTGCCATCTGCAAAACCTCGGACCTCTTTTTTTCACCGCCGGAAAATCCCTCGTTGAGATATCTTGACAGGAAATCATGTCTGAGTCCTACCTGATCTAAATTCTTTTTTAGATAGTTTTGAAATTCTCTTACTGTCAAGAAGACTTCACGGTTCTGGTCTCCAAGCGATTTGCTCAATGCATTGTAAGCAGTTCTTAGAAAATGTGAGTATCCGACACCTGCTACCTCTGTCGGGTATTGAAATGCCAAGAACAATCCTTTCTTTGATCTTTCATCAGCCGACATGCCAAGGATGCTTTGTCCATCAAGGAGAATATCGCCCCCTGTTACCTCATATTTTGGATGACCTAAAATTGTATAAGCCAGAGTGCTTTTTCCTGATCCGTTTGGACCCATTATTGCGTGTACCTCGCCAGGACCTGTCTTGAGATTTACTCCTTTGAGGATCTCCTTGCCGTCTCTTTGGGCGTGAAGGTCTTTGATTTCAAGTACTGCCATATTGTATATACCAACTTGATTTCGATATATAATTCAACAAAAAATTAGATCAAGCTAATTACACACAATCTGTCATAATTCTAGGTTGTCATTCTATGGTTTTGTAACACCCAAAGGCTTGCAGGAATACATGAAAAGATCGTTCGTGTTTTGTGATGTGCTATATTGAACCCATCTGATCTCAGGGAAGATAAATCAAATTATATTCATCAAGTTTTCAAAAGACATGTCAGTGCCTATTGAGAGGAAATCGCGTAACTGAATCACTTTTTTGCATTTACGTGACAAGGCTTAACTTATTTGGGGTTTCATATACAATAATATCATTGAACATAAGAAGAATCAACAGATTTGCAATACTTGTCATTATTTTATTAGTTGTACCTGAAGTTATAGGCCATTCTCTCTTTGACAAGCCCCATTCGGCAAAATCTTCTATAACGGGAGATGTATCGTTGGTCAATCACCTTCATGCCGATATTGGTAAAAATGTAACATGCCATCTGTCTATCCAGAACGACTCTTCTGGTTCCAATGTAACAAGAGCGGCAGGATTTGGGGGCAAGTATGGTGAATTTACTTGCAACTAATCTATGAAAATATAATCATGTGGTAAAAGACAAAAACAAAAAGGAAGGGGTTAGTTTCTGGCTAATGCTGGTTTTAAGATGACCTTGATCTTGTATGCAGTCAGAATCTCCTTGCACCTGTTTCGTATGGTAACCTCGGTAATTCCTGCAACGCTTGAAACATCTCTTTGGAGGACACTCTGTCCAAGCAGTGTTGAGGCGATGTAAAGATAGGCAGCAGCAAGGCCATTTGGCGCCTTTCCGTCTGCCAGGTTGTGGTCTTCTGTCTTTTCTGCAATCTCGGCGGCGAGTCTTTCTACACGTACATCAAGTTTTGCAAGATTTGCAATCTTTGATATGTATTTTTCAAGGGTTACTACTGGTGCTGTATTTGATCCAAGCTCCATCACGAGCATTCTGTAGTATTTTGCAGTCAGCTTTACGTTCATTTTTTCGTCCTTTGTACTTCCAGTTGCAGAGCAAATCTCATCTAGTGATCTTACAACATCGCACTGCTTGCATGCCATGTAAATGGTTGCAGCTGACATGCACGCAACAGATTTTCCCTTTGCCTCTGTTTGACCATCAAAATTTCTGTATATTATTGATGCAGTCTCAATTACATTTCTTGACAGTGCCAGTGACTGACAAGTCTCTCCTATCTTTGAGAGTATGTTAGCAAGTCGTCTCTCTCTTGGAGATGAGACTCTTATTCTTGTCTGCCACTTTCTTAGGTTGTACATCTGAAGTGCCATGTCGCTTGAAATTGTTTTTCCGCTAAAGTCTTTTGTTCCTAGTGCTATCTCTGTTCTTATTCCAAGGTCATGTTGTGCATATGTTGTCTGACCGGTTGCTCTTGCAGTTTTCATTTTTTCTTCTGGATTCGTTGATCTTGATTCTGGACCGTAATCTGACATCTGCTCCATTGCTACCAGTCCGCAGCCAGAACAAATTTTTTCTCCACTATGAATGTCATCAACTAAGGCTGACCGACATTCTGGACAATTTGTCTGTAGTTCTGTTATGTTCATCTTCTGTTTCCTCTGAATCTTTTTGGTTTCATCGCAGGAGATTCTTCGACGACGTAAACATGCTGTCCGATGTGTTTTTTGATATTGTTGGTAAGCGGAATCGCGGATGCATACGGCGCATCAACCGGACCTATCATTTCCGAAACTTTGGCGACTTTGGTCCCAGAATTATCTACTACGATCTGGCCATCATGTAGCGGTTTAGAAAGTCGAATCAAGACTCTACCGCTATTTGCTAAATGCAATACCTCGCCTACCTCCTGCAATTGGTGAATTATCCGAATACTGTTATCAATAGAGTTCTGTCAAAATTACTTTAGCTCCAAGCTAGAATAGCTGTTTACTTGGTCTGTTTAGCTCTTCGCGATACAATCTTGTCTGAAATTGCAGAAATTATTCTGGCTTTTGGTTGTACCTTTGCAAGTACAATGTAGCCTGACCTGACATATGGCCTTCTTGGAAATCTTACCTGCTCATTAGTTTCTTTTGGTTCAAACCCAGCTGCCTTGGCAGCATCTACCAATTCCTTGAGCGAGGGATCGAAAATACTTTTTTCACGTGATACGCGTCGACCCATTTTTTTTGGAAGTGTCTTGTTGAAATAATCCAGCCAGATTACGACATGTTCGTAATCTTTCATTTTGTAATCACTTTATCAAAATTGCGTTTACTGCACCGTCTTGACCTGGTCTTGAAACTACTTTGCATTGTCCGTCCTCGGTGTCCAAAATTGCACCCTTTGAAATTACACCACGTCTTTCATAGTCACTGCTTGCTGGATTTTTTAGAACTTTGAGTATCTTTACTTTCTTTACCTTTCCATCTGGAACAGCTAAATTTACAAAATCTGTGGTCTTAAGGGCGGTCTTTCTGTTGTAGCCTCGAACTTTTCTTGTAATGGTGATATGGGGACCTGGAATTGCCTCCACTGAATATCTGTCAATTTCATACTTTCTTCTAGTTCTAAGAGGATATCTCCTGCCTCCGGTTATTTTGCTTGTGGCAAGATTCTCCACAGATTTCTTCATAAGCAGACGATAAAGTAACTCTAATTTATACCATTTAGAAAAGACCTACTACATCTGTCCTTGCTGGCTTTGTGTCATGGATTCTGTAGCATCAGTCTGTGGCGCAGATTGGCTTGAACTCTGGTTTGAAGATCTTACTTTTGTGAAAAGTTTCTGTTTTAGCAAATCTTTGTCACCTTGGATTCCAAAGTATTTCTGGAATTTTTCTGTCGTGTTGTATATCTTGAGCCTTCCAACATTTTGGTGTTCAATGTATGCTAGCTGCTCAAGTAACTTAAGATGCAAGTATACCCCTGAACCGCGTACCTCAACCAGTCTCTTCGATGAAATTGGTTGCATGTATGCAACATACGATAATGTCTTCAATGTCGCAGTTGGAAGCAAGGGCTTTGATGCATACTTTCTGATGACCGTGTTGTACTCGGGTTTTAGTTGAAATACGTATGAGCCATCTGGCAATGACGCTATCTCTAGTGCCCTAAATGCAGACTTTGTCTTTTTCACAATTCCTGTCATGAGGGAAAGTGTCTTGGTTCTTGATTCTGTACCAGACGCCTTTATCAACTCCTCTATAGTAAGTGGCCTTCCTGCAGAATACAGGGCTGCCTCTAGCCTGGCAATTGCCTCGTCATCTTCTATCTTGCCCATTTATACAAAAAAGGAGGTCAGAAGATACTTAAAGGAAATTCCTATTGACAGTTGATTCACTTGTAAATTTCTATTTTGCAAAAGAGACAACAATGTCGTCTTCTGTCTGCTCCAAATCGACCTTCATATCCCTTGCCAAAAATAGTATCGCAAAGAAGCACCTGATCACGTCTATCAACTCAAGGCCTGAGGTGATGTTCTTAAAGGAGCCTGACCCTGTCGGCCTTATCTTATTCATTATTAGCTCCTCATACTGGCCAATTATCTTCTCAAGCGAGATAAAATAATCGTCAAAGTTTGGTACCTGGACGGGTTCAAACTCCATTTGTCTGCGGCTTGAACGTGGGTTTGCAATCGTTCCAATCAGGTTTTCAAGCACGGAGAGCAACTCGTCCAAGGTGACAGGGTATGTGGATTCGTGTCGGTAAGGCATGTTTATTATTTCGATATCGATGTTTTCTCGCTGGTTAAGGGGCCTTTTCTCCATGGCTGCCTTTTGTAACGCAAATATGCTTTCCACCTTCATTCTGTGAATCATTGCAGACGAGAGGGCTGCAATTCCTGCCACACGAAGGTCTTTCTTGTCTGTCTGATTCAGAATTGTAATTAACATGTTCAGTATGCGGGTGATATCTATACTCCAAACGTCTTTTTTGGATATGTCAAGAGGTGTAAAGAGAACGTTAACTGGAGGCTGTGCAAGACCAGTGCCAGTGTTTTCCTCAGCCATTAGATATCATGGGCTCTTTTCTTTATAATATCTGTTTGATTTGCTCTTTTGACAGCCCAAGTCAAGATTTTTACTATTTTTTGCAACTCAAAAAATATAATCTCGTACTGTATTAGCAAAGTGTTGGATAAAGACCTCGAAAAGTTTGATTTGGCATGTACCTACTTGAAAAATGATCAGAACATCTCAGCATACAGTCTATTCATGTCTCTTGCCCAAGATGCAATGAAAAAAGAGAGCTTCAAGGCAGGTGTATATCTCATTCTTGCCTCAGAATGCAAGACAAAGCAAGGCAAGGATAACAAGGAAGAACTTGGTATTGCTGCAAAATACTATCTAAGTACTGCAAAAAAAGGCAACTCTAGCTCGTCATATGCATACCAATGTGCGGCAAGATGCTTTCTCAAGTCAGGACAGGTAGACTTGGCAATGAAAGTGTCAGAAGAGGCAAAAAAGCACATGCCAGTAATTGTTGAAGAGAAAAGACCAATCGTCATAATAGATGACAGTCCTGCAATTGTATTGCGACTCAAGAGCTATCTTGAGCAACTTGGATATGGGGACATCAAGACAGCACATGACGGCAGTGACGCCATTAAACTTGTTACAAAATTAATTAATGATTCACAAAATCCACTCATACTGCTTGACATACAAATGCCCAAAATGACAGGTGATACTGTTGCAAAAAAATTACTTGAGAAAAAACCAGATCTTTCCATAATATTGATAACTGCAGATGAAAAAAGTAATCCGCGAGTTCGCAAGACAATTGGATTTGGCTCTACTGCATTCATTCAAAAGCCAATTACAATAAATGAGCTAAAAAATGCACTTGATATCACGGAACAAAACCGTATCAGGTAAGAAGCAAGAGAGACATGTTCAAGAGATTAACATCTTTTACTTGAAAGCCGCTTATCCTGTAATCAGAAACCTGATCGGAAAACTTTTCAATTATTTTTGACGTAGGGTTTTTCTCAGCGCTATCAAGT
Source organism: Nitrosotalea sp. (assembly GCA_050749405.1). Classification (GTDB taxonomy): domain Archaea; phylum Thermoproteota; class Nitrososphaeria; order Nitrososphaerales; family Nitrosopumilaceae; genus Nitrosotalea. The sequence goes on along the minus strand of JBOGRD010000001.1, from coordinate 47,028 downwards.
CTCATCACTACTAACATATTCCAATCGCCATCAAGCGTTGCAACAAAAAGATAATTTGGAAATGTCTTTGCAAAATCCTTTATCGATTCCACCTGACTGCTAATTGAACGTGCAATCTTTAATTTCATAAACAATGCTTCGAATTCACCCGTGGCAGAGACGCCGCTCAATATTGCCTTGTAACCCTTTATGATGCCACTCTTCTCTAACCGCTCAATTCTCTTCCTGATGGTTCTATCAGAAACGTCTACTCCGGCATTTCTAAGCTCAGATGCAATCTCCTTGGATGGGGTTCTTGCGTTCTTGTTTAAAATTGTAATAATTTTTTGGTCTATTTCATCTAAAGAGGACCAGCCTGAATCTTCTGACATTGTTAGTATAGTAAGTCCCGTGTTTTTGAATTTTATGATGGTCCCACGCGCAGGATTCGAACTTGCGACTCTCCGGTTTCTGTAAGCCTGATAGGCTGATGACGGTCAGCCAAGAGCCAACCACTACAGCCGGATGCTCTACCAGGCTGAGCTAGCGTGGGACATCGATTCTCATCCAGTTTGTTCGTATTAAATAATTATCGGATAGGAAAAATGGTTGCATATTTCCCAAAATCTGAAACATGTTTGGAAAATTTTGGTCCAACCAAACTACATATAAGAAGGTAGTTTGATCCCGATCACGTGTCTGGTTCCGGTTTGGTAGAAGGCGGGTATGTATGTGCACCATATTTGCACAACGAATTATCCTCAAAAATGAAAGAATCACTGGAAAACTCTGCTTACATTGATGACATGTACTTTGTCACTGCCACTTTTTCAGAAGATGGCAATGCATACTTTCCGTCGCACAACAATACATATCTTCTTGCAAGATTTCGAGACCAGCAACCCATACTAGAAGAAGTTAGCAAGTACAAGCAAGAGAGGCCAACATTTGTCTTCTCAAGATATGCAGAGTTCTTTGAAAGATTCAGCGACCAAAAACTCAATCTTGTTTCTGTTTATTATCTTGATTACGGACATTCTGAATCAGATCTCTCAGACTTGGCATTGATTGTGGCAAAACGCAACAGAGTAAGGCGAGCAGAGTGTGGAACTTTACACATGTCATCAACCGAGTCTCCCAAGTTTACTTTTCCATATGTAGATAACTTGGTTGTCTTTGAAATCTCAAGTGGAAACACACATCAGAGTGACAACAAGTATTGTGAAAAGACAAGAAAGGAGGTTGCAAGGAAAGGAATCCGACTTACCAACTTGTTGAGCCTTTCTGTTATAGAAAAAATAAAATAAAAAAGTTATATACTCTGCCAAATTCTGTTTGTGTGATGAGCAAGCCTTCTGAACTTGGTTCACTTAAAATTGGATCTTACATCTTGTTGCCTGTCGATGCTCCAAACCAAGAGCCGTGCAAGATAGTAGAATATGATACCAGCAAACCAGGAAAGCACGGAGCTGCGAAGGCAAGAATTGTAGCTGTTGGAATATTTGACAAGAAAAAATATCCACATGTATCCCCCGTGAGTGCACAGGTGCAGGTCCCACTAATTGACAAGAGGGTGGGCTCTGTCATATCAAAAACAGATGTAATTGTACAGGTGATGGACTCGGAAAGCTTTGAGGTCTTCGACGTGTCACAGATCGAAGACGAAGTGGCAGACAAGGTAGCACAGGGACAAGACGTTGAATACTGGAAGGTAATGGATAGAACTATTATAGTCCGAATCAAGAGCTAGGTTCGGATGCTGATGATGACGAGAAAAGCCAACTGATATCATTGTGATGAAGATTATGAGTGTGAAGCATCCAAGGCTTTCTCTCTTTCTCGAATGAGTTATACGCAGTGACATGTATACATAGCACATGAAGGGCCTATGCCACGTATGCCTTGCATCAAACGTCGAAGTTACTCTGAGAGGCCACTTGACACTATGTGAGAACTGCCTCAAAAAAGTAGCCGAACTGGAAAAAAATTAATTGAATGGATACATTCAGGGTACAAATTGAAACTTGGATCCCTTTTCTCAGGCGGAAAGGACAGTACCTTTGCCATCTATAGGGCAAAATCTGAAGGCCACGACATATCATGCCTTGTTACCGTATTTCCAAAGTCCGAAGAAAGTCACCTATTACATCATCCAAATATTGGGTTGACTGTACTTCAGGCAAAAGCGATGAACATTCCGCAAATTACTGTTGGCCTTGATTCTAATGATGCCAAAATAGAGGTTGATAATCTAAAAAAAGCGTTAGAGACTGCAAAGGAACAGTTTGGAATAGAGGGAGTGGTTCATGGGGGAATACGTAGTGCATTTCAGAAAAACCACTTTGAAACAATTTGTCGCAGTATGAACCTTGGTGTGTTTGCTCCGCTTTGGAATGTAAACGAGGCAAGATATCTGCATGAGCTGGTGCGATCTGGATTTGTTTTTATTATAACAAGTGTTACTGCGCAAGGACTAGATGATTCCTGGCTTGGAAAAGAAATAACTGTATCAGATGTTGAAAAATTAATTGCCATGTCGTCCAAGTTTGGGTTCAACGCATCATTTGAGGGAGGCGAGGCAGAGACATTTGTGGTATCATGTCCTTTGTTTTCTGGACGTATCAAGATTATAAAATCAAACAAAACGTGGGATGGGTACAGAGGAAGGTTTGAAATAACCGAAGCTGTTTTGGAAGAGCAATGCTAGACAGCCTAAAGACAGGCCTCCGGGCTGCACTGAAAAAAATAGTCAACTCGTCTGCCATAGATGAGGCACTAATAAAGGAATTATCTAAAGACATCCAGAGGGCACTGCTGCAGTCTGATGTCAATGTAAAACTTGTCTTTCAAATTACAAAAAATCTGGAAGAGCGTTCACTCAATGAGACTCCGCCTCCCGGACTATCAAGAAAGGACCACATTGTAAAGATCTTGTATTATGAACTTTCAAAATTGTTAGGAACGGAGAACGAGTACATTTTCCAGCCAGGAAAAATGAACCGTGTACTAATGCTTGGAATTCAGGGTAGCGGCAAGACAACAATAACATCAAAACTTGCAAAATATCTGACAAAGCAGGGGTACAGGGCCTGTGTAGTTGGCGCAGACACGTACAGGCCTGGCGCCTTGACTCAGCTCAAGACAATGTGTGAAAAGGCAAATGTCGAAGTGTATGGCGAGGAAGGCAACAAGGATTCGCCTGAGATTGTAAAAAATGGCCTAAAACATTTTGAGGGAAAAAACTTTGATATTGTATTAATAGATACTGCTGGACGGCACAAGGAAGAAAAAGATCTACTTGACGAGATGACTCGAATAGGACAGGTAGCAAATCCTGACTTGGCATTGCTTATCATAGATGGCACGATAGGCCAGCAATGCTACAACCAGGCAGAAGCCTTTCACAAGATAGTTCCAGTCGGTGGTATCATCATAACTAAATTAGATTCTAGTGCAAAGGGTGGTGGGGCTCTTGCTGCAGCAGCAGCCACTGGTGCTAAAATAATGTACATTGGAACAGGCGAGAGAATTGACGACTTGGAAAAGTTTTCGCCAACTAGATTTGTCGGAAGGATGCTTGGGATGGGGGATATTCAGGCCTTACTTGACATGGCCGCAAGACTGGAGACTGAGGGAAATGAAGAGAGGTTAAAACGCATATCGCATGGCAAGATGAACATGGAAGATTTCTATTTCCAGATAGAAGAAGCTACAAAGGCAGGTGGCCTACGAAGCATAATGGAGAACATGCCAGGAATCTCTGGAATGGTAAAAGAAGATCAGCTAGACCAGCAGGAAGAGAGGATGGAAAGGTGGAGATATGTAATCCAGTCCATGACAAAAGAGGAAAAGGCTGATCCAGATCTCATCAATGCATCTCGTGTAAAGAGAATTGCACGAGGCTCTGGCTGGCCTGAACATGAAGTAAAGGAGTTACTCAAGGCATACAAGAACTCCAAGACCATGATGAAGGCATCAAAGGGTAGGCAGCTTCAGGGAATGCTTCGCAAGATGGGTCTTGGATAAATTCTGGCACACTGTTCTTCTAGCAAACTTCGACAAAATGTTGCATTTGGCAAGTTGTTTATAGGATTGGTAAAATCAAGCTAAACTTCCATATCTAGAAAATAAGGACGTTCTGGGGTTCAGATCTGCGAGAGTTTGTTCCTCTTGGCATCTCTGATTCTCAGTAATGATATTGTGCTTTATCTTATAATATGCAAGGCAACAATGTAACATAATGCCAGAAGGAAAGAATCCAAGTTTTAGTTATACTGTTAAGACCCAAAAGACAATAAACCAAGCAGTAGACGATGTTACGGCAGGTCTTAAGGAAGTGGGGTTTGGCGTTTTAGGCACTATAAATTTTAAGGAAATATTACAAAAGAAAGGACTAGATTTCAAAGATGAATACAGATTGCTAGAAGTATGCAATCCTTCTGCTGCAAAACAAGTTTTGGAATCAAATCCTGAGATAGGGTTGTTGTTACCTTGCACCATCGCAATATATCAGAAAAATAACGAGAACTGGATTAGCTTGGCAAAACCCACATCTCTTCTTGCAAATATCAATGATAGACAGTTAGATAAATTTGGGGAAGAGATCGAACAGAAACTTGTTCAAACCATACAAAAGGTGAAATGACAGGGGATTATCACAGGCGCGCTTTACCTAGGAAGGCGGTTGCATCAAACCCACAATATTCCTAGGCCATTACAAAGGGCCAACTACAAAGCTATGTTGCTTCATAGTTAAAAAGACAGAATCGGATTATTAGTTAAGACTCGTGGGAATGTGATTTAGTGGAAAGAACTTTACCACATTCTCTGCATTCAATAATGTTTTGTTTCCGTTGTATATTGTCAGAACCACACCTTATGCAAATGAGAATGTATTTTCTTGAGTTTTTTATCCCAAAAAAGTTCAAGAGTCCAAGCTTATGACTAGATACCATTTTCTGATCGATAGTGGATTAATTTGATAGAATTTAACACCTAGGTATGCATTGAACTACACTGCAACTATCGACAAATAGCATGTATTTGTACATCAAGGAACAGATAACCCGAATATGCCTTTTCTTCAAAATCTGTCTGTTGGATAAACTGTCCAACTGTTTAAATAATATATGGCAAGATTATGGATAGTGAATTTCAGTGTTTGTAGTCAAGATAATTTGGGAGATGGAGAAGTATGACATACGAGTGGGCGTTTTTAGTAACTGGTCTGACCCTGATTGCTATGGGATTGCGTCATGCGCTCGATGTTGATCACATCACCGCAATAGACAACCTCATTCGGTTCAATAACGCATCAAAACGAGCAAGATGGGTAGGCACTGGATTTAGCGTAGGTCATATGGTATCAATTCTTGCAGAAATGATTCTCATTGTACTTGTTACCTCTAGCATAATTGACCAGGGAGGAGTGTTCTCCCTGTCTACTGGGATAATGGGGGCTGTAGCATTAGGATCTATTGGCATAATCAATTTCTATGCCATGAAAAAATATGGCAAAACTTCTGCAACCATACTGGCAAGCAAGATTCTGCCAAGAACCAAATTTATGGGCACGATGGGCTCATCTTTTGTTGTTGGCATAGTCTTTGGCCTGGGATTTGACACTGCAACGCAACTTTCTGCCATTGCCATATCTGCCGCAGCTACGGTGGCAGGAGGAATAGAATCTGCCCTTGAGATTATAGCAGTATTTGGAGTTGGTATGGTGGCAATGGATACTCTAGACAGTGTATTGTTTAGGGCGGCATTTGTCAAAACATTAGGCACTACGGGTTTTAGATATCTCTCGTACGCATTGAGTGCAACTGCACTGATAATAGCCGGTTCATCATTGTATGAGAGCGTAAGCAACTCTAACGTAATCCCTGAATACACAGGACCAGTTCTGGCAGTAGGCGTGTTGGTCTGTACCTTTACCTATGCACGCGTAAAGGGAAAGATCAGACAGCCAGAAAGCATGAAGAATTAATATTAAATAAAAACCACTTACCACGGAACTACACATGCATAATGTTGTCAAGCTATTGGAAAAAGTGGCACAGCGATATTATCCCAGCAGAGTGCTGTCATTTGAGCCGGCACATATCTTCAAGGTACTTCAGGTAATATACATAAATGCAAAAGCAAGCAGGTCCAGTTTAATGGAAGAAGTAGGACTTGGGGAGGGTTCTATCAAGACGCTTGTGAAACACCTGAAGATGAACGGACTTGTTACCACATCAAAAGCTGGTATGACGCTGACAAACAAAGGAAAAGCCTTGTTTTCAAAACTAAATGAAGCCATGCCTGCAGAAAATAATATCAAAGAATGCTCAATCACTGTGGGCAAATTCAATCACGCAATACTTGTAAAGGGACTGGCAAAAGATGTGGGAAGCGGCATTGAACAGAGGGATGCTGCAATAAAGATAGGCGCACTTGGGGCAACCACGCTTGTATTTCGAGACAACAAACTCTTCACGTCTGACAAAAGTCATGACATACCAATTAAAGATCAAAAACTAACTTTTGCCCTAGTTGAAAAGTTACAGCCTGAAAACGGGGATGTTGTAATTATAGCAAGTGCAGAGAATAAAAAAATTGCCGACTTGGCTGCAAAAAGGGCAGCTCTGGAAACCATATCGAATCATGAAAAACATTCCTGATTAATTGTAAGATTCGTTGCCCAAATAGCCTATTTTTCACCTATAATCTGTAAGCAGCAGATGGTATAGACAGCTAGTAAAAAGCATTTAAAACAGTTTAACGGATAACAGGTGTTGAATAACTACCAATGCTATCAGGTTTTAGGAGTACAAGACGGCTCTTCAATGAAAGAGGTAAAGGCAGCATATCGTAAATTGGTACTAAAACATCACCCAGACAAGAACAGCACCGATCAGGATGGAATGAAATTCAAGATGATATCTGAAGCGTACCAGATACTTCGAACCGATTACAAGAAAAGCATTGGTACAAATTCAAATCACGAAAAATATGAGGACAAAAATTCAAGCAAGAAATATGATTTTAGCTCAAGGCGCTCATGGGGTGCAAGAGACTCTGACAAGACTCCGCAAGAAGACTGGACTAGGTACACCAGATATGCGGAAAATGCCTATCAGGACTTTTGGAAACAATACGAGCAGGTATTCTGGGATTACTATGAAAAAGTAAAGGCAGAGGTAAAGACAGATACTGAACCAATACAAGTAGAACAAGAAGTACCAATTTCAGTAAGAGTAGACCCAGAAAGATGCATAGCTTGTTGTAGCTGTGAGACCATAGCTCCCAAGGTATTTCACGTGGAAAAAAATGTGCGTGTCAACCCAAAATCCAGAGTTATAAACGAAGAGGGTGCCAAATCCCAAAAAATTCTTGATGCAGCTCACACATGTCCCACAAAAGCAATCAGCGTAACTCACAAAGAAACACAAGAAAGGCTTTATCCTTATTAGAAAAATAAGACGGTACATTCGTCCTCCTAAGGCTAGTCATTAGAAGGGTTATGAGATTAGACAGGTAGAATACCTATTTTTCTGATTAGGAATAATACATACCACATTTACGATACTCCTGTGGACAAGAAAAAACTAGCCACGGTTATCGAGAACACCAGAGGAATTCTAAGGGAGCACCCTCTGTGTGATCACTGTCTTGGCAGAATGTTTGCAGAAAAACTGGGTGTGGTATCCCACAAAAGACTTGGAAATAAGATTAGAAACATGCTAAAACAGAGACCGACAAAAACATGCTACATTTGCAAAAATATGATGTCAAATCTTGATCTACATCTAAAAAAAATGCTTGATATGACAAAAGAGTATCAGTTTTCAACGTTTCTAATTGGCGCAATATTGCAACCGTCAATTCATGACAGGGATGACTTGATTCGCTCCAAGTTCAAGCTTCGTGGAATGCCAAGCATCAAAAGCGATGTAACCAGAGAGATGGGAAAATCGTTCTCACGAAAGACAAGGTCCAAGGTAGACTATCAGAATCCAGATATGGTGTTTACAATTGATTTCAAAAAGGAATACTATGAGATAAAGCCAAAAGCTGTACTGCTACAAGCAAGATATAAAAAAAATATCAGGGGTCTACAGCAAAAACAAAAGCCATGTGACCAGTGTGAAGGGAAAGGATGCTTTGTCTGCAACTTTCACGGAATTCGTGAATTTGATAGCGTTGAAGGAAAGATAGCCAAGTTTCTGATTGAAAAGTTTGGCGCACAACAGGCAAAGATTACCTGGATTGGAAGTGAGGATGAATCAAGCCTTGTACTGGGCAACGGAAGGCCATTTTTTGTAAAATTGGTAAATCCGCACAAGAGGAATGTTTTGCTTCCAAAAAATCTTGACTTGGACGGAGTTTCAATTCATAGAATGCATGTTATATCGAAAATACCTTCAGATCCTGTAAGGTTTAGGACAGAGGTTGTTATGGAGATAGATGCAGAAAATGAAATTGCATCTAGCACACTAGAAGAATTGGGAAGACTCGAGGAACAACCTATAGTTCTGTATGAAAATTCAGGACGAAAGCACAAGAAAATTATCTATGATATCAAATTCAAAAGAGAGTCTGAAAAGTCATTTAGGATCGTGATGGAATCTGATGGCGGAATACCGCTGAAAAGGTTTGTTGCAGGCCAAGAGGTAGAGCCAAGTGTATCTGGTATACTTGAAACAAACTGTAGATGCAAGTTGTTTGATTTTCATAAAATAATTATTACAAGATGAATATCTGACCTTCATTATAAGGCTCCAGTGTACATGGAATTTGGTGAACGTATAGGATCCATAGATCTGTGGAGATTTGTTTGCAATTGTGGACGATAATTATAGAATAAAGCTGCGTAATTTTTTTAAACCACTAGTCTAAGAGACCAATTTATAATTGAAAGTATGTATAATGTCACGGGTAAGTTTATTGCAGTTACGAGTATCAAATCAGACTTTTAGAACTGATATAAGCGGTTTCCTATGTCTGATATCTGAGGAAAGAAGAGGTTGAAATCATGAATAAGATTCTGATCAGTATGATATTGATAATGTTCTCATTTTTGATGTCATTTACAATTCATGGTGCGGCCGCAACTGACTTTGTAATCTCAAATGATGCAAGTGGTAGATCTACATGCACAGCATTACATGGAAACTGGGATGACGGAAATGGAACAGCAATATGTACAATCAATACAAATGTCCTGCTTAACCAGACTGACTCACTTACAATTGAATCAGATACAACTCTTGTTAATGCGGCAAACATGAGAGATTCAGCTCCACTGATAAACTCGGGGACAATAATTAACAATGGCCAATTTATTGTTGCTGGAGCCAGTACAGAAACTAGTCAGGGTGGGACTCTTACCAATTTTGGCACAATTAAAAATGAAAAAGATTTTTTATCTACCGGAGCCTTTGGTGCAGTCTCAAATGAAGGCACTGGAATTATAACAAATGAAGGTGTTTTCAAGATAGATAATTTTCTTGATAATAGCGGCGGTGTTATTTTGAATCAACAAGAATCTGTCCTTGCCAATCA
>JBOGRD010000001.1:0-32500 GCA_050749405.1 Nitrosotalea sp. | reverse complement strand
GTCACCGATCTGATACCAACTCTCTATGATATGGCAAAAATAATGATGAGAATACGATGCGGTCTAGGCAAGACAAGCGCAGATGACAAATTGGTTGAGGAATTTTCTAAAATGGAATCTGCAATTGTGAAAATGACCTTTGACGTTGAATGCCTGAGAAGGACTAGTCACTGATCTATTTTACAGTGATTTTTGCCCCTGTTCCCATCCAATAGGCAATTTTACAAAAAATTCCTATAAAACCTTTACCAAGAACTTATCAAATACCTCTGTATTTCTATATTTATTGCCTCGTAAAGAATACAAGACAATTACTGTAAAAGAGGCAACATTTGCAAGGTTTCTTAAGGTTATTCATGATGCAAAGAAAGCAAATCCTGACCTTGATAACAGCATCTTTGTCGACAAGCTTTTGGAATTGTACAAAAAGAAAGGCTAAGCAAAAAGAAACTGTATTTGTACCATAATAACCTGAGGTTTTCTAGGTTCAATTATAGAAATATCAGATGGAATGGATATCAAGGTTTTATTATAGTTGGATTCAAGCTTTTTTGATTGGATCCGCTGTTAAAATTACATGAATCTCACAAAAATGGCATTCTGTCAGACAAAATTCATTCTCTAATCGTCGAGAGATTTGAGATTATACTTGAGGGTATAGGCAGGGTAGAAAAAGCATCTGGAATCAATTTTCCATTGGCATACGTAGAGCCCTCAGTTGTAATATCGCAGCCTGCTGGTTCATTTGACTATGGAATCTTGTTTGCAAGAACGCTTCCTGTAGTTGCAAACGAGAAGGTGGAGATCATTATTCAAATCACTGCCCCACTTGTTGCCTATGGTCTAAAAGGCACAATCCATGCTATACTTGCCCATGAGTTTTTGCATTATCTTGAATTAATTAAAAGAATGTCCAAGATGGAGATGGTCTCAGATGAGATCTCAGGCAATCTCTTTGAGAGCATGTATGCTGATACTACTAGATTGCTCGAACCTCGTTCGGTATTTGATGACAAGACTCTCTTGTTACACATAACAAAGAAATTTCCAGAGGGGTTTCGGGATTACAAACTTGAAGACAAGGTATTAAAAAATTGGATTCAAAAGAAATTGCCTACAATAAACGTTGTACTTGACAGAAACATAGTCAAGATTCCTGCTGATGTGCTTGCAAAGACCAGAGTTGATCCATTGCTGGTTCAAAAATTAGAGCAAATAGAACAAAAATCTTCAAAACTGAGAACGAAGAAACTTTATTGATTATTTCGTGAACTCGGTATAGCCACATTTGCCACAAGTTCGTCTGTCCTTGTGATCTGACATGAAAACTCCCTTGCCGCATCTTGAACATTCCTTTTTTGTCTTCTCTGCTTTGTCATCTTTTACCTTGTAGTACTTGTAAACTGAAGGGCTTGAGCCTTTCTTGCCAGCCATTATTTTGTCTCTTCCTTCTTCTCTTCTGCAGGTTTGACTTCTGCTGCTTGTGCGGGTTCAGTCTCTTTTGCAGGTACTGCCTTGGCTTTCTCTAGCCTTTTGAATATCGCTGCTTTGAGGTGTTCCTTTGCCAACTTTTCATCTTCGTAGACATAAAATGTACCCGAAAGCGTTGGCCTGCCAGTCTCATTTTTGAGATTTATTGGAATCACAATCTTGCCTTCAAGATTGAATTGTTTTGATATCATATCAACGGCTTCCAACCTCTTGAGTCTGCCTGCAAGTCCTTTGAACGTACACGTGATCTCTCTTCTTGAAAGTAGAGGATTCTTCACATCGCGTGTAACTTCAATCATGGACATGTATTGTGAGTCCTTTTAATAGTTCATATAAATCTTAACGAGTAAATAGCTAACAATTTTAAGAAATTAGAATATCGGTACAATATGGATCGTTTCATGATTCATCTAAAGAACACAGGTTATCTGCCACACGATGCACCCGTGCTGCTGAAAAAAGCAGACCAACTGACTTCAGAGTTGGATGCCATCATTAGGGATACGCGAGTTTCAAAAAGATACTTGGAATTTGATGTATCCATTGCAAAAGAACAACTTGATCTGCTAGTTAAAAAATTAGGATCAATTGGAGATCTTGATCATGCTAGACATCTTGTTGAAGAAGAAATAGAAAAAGATGAGGCGTTAGAAAATGGAAAGTTGTATTTCAATAGTGAAAGATTCTGGGAGTGTCACGAAGTTCTTGAAGGCGTCTGGAAAAAAACAGATGGAGGTGAAAAAGATCTTGTACAAGGAATAATTCTTACCGCTGCTGCATTTGTCCATTATCAAAAGTATGAAAATGATATTTGTCTTTCTATCATGAATCGTGCAATGCAAAAACTTGCTAGTTCCACAGGAAAGTACAATGGCATAGACGTCGATGAATTCAAGAAAAAAATCCATGATATGGTAAAGACTGGAAAGATTGCCACTTTTGCTATCTGATGAGGCTGATTGCAGTCCTGATTACATCTGCACCTGCAAGCAAACCTATCTTTCCTTTTTTTGCCTGCTCTTCAGTAAATCTTGTTGTTCCATCCTTTTTGACTGAATCGCCAGAGACCAAAATTGGAACAGGATCATCACTATGTCCTTTGTTTATGCACGGGGTGGAGTGATCTCCTGATATTACAACTGAAATCTTTGAGGTATCTATGAGATCTAACAGAGTACCAAAAAACCTAGTATCGATCTCCTCTATGTTTTTCATCTTTCCTATAGCGTCTCCGTCATGGCCAAATTCATCCGGACCCTTGATGTGTACGTAAATGGCATTCTGTGTTTCCATTGCCTTTGCTGCAACTCTTGCTTTTTCCTCATAGTCAGTTAGTCCTCCAGCATTGAATGTCTGCATCTTTAGCACGTTTGCTATGCCGATTTCAACTGGCATGTCAACTATGCATGAAAATTTCATCTCATGCAGCTGGTTTATTGGAATGGCATCTGGGAATCTGTTTCCAGCGTCGCGTAACAATATTGAATTTAGAAGTTTCTTGCCCTGTGTACTGCGCCTCTTGTTTATCTCACTATTTTTCATGATGGCAAGTGACTGATCTGTGAATTCATTTACAAGTGAGGCAGAGAGTTTTGCCTCTGCTGACTCGTTTAAGGGAAGTGATCTTTCGATCTTCAAGTAATCGCCAACAGCTTTTGCAACGCCCATACCATCAATTCTTGCATATGCTGGGTCTGTGTTGCTGATATCTGGTGATAGTAACTCTTCATCACATCTTATCCTTACTATGACTCTATGTCCTATGGTTGGTGATACTACTACAGACGCTTTTGGATTTGAAAACTTGATCTTTTGTTCTAATTCGTGAGCGATGGCAATCGCATCTTCTCGCTCAATCTTTCTGCCCGCTCTTCTATCAGTTATGACACGCTCGTCGTTTACAGTAGAAAAGTTTCCACGCAGCGCAAGGTCTCCATTTTTGAAATCAATTCCAATCCCTATCGATTCTATGACTCCTCTTCCCACATACACTGAATTCTCAAATCTATAACCTAACATGTTAAAGACAGCAATGTCTGATTGAGGGGCTATTCCTTTTCCTACAGAGATGACTTCACCTATTGCTCCGTTACTAGCAAGCCTGTCCATATTTGGAGTCTTGGCATATCCTAGTGGAGTCATTCCTTTCAAGTCTGGATGAGGCAAGTCTCCTATTCCGTCAAGTAAGACATAGATCATGTGAATATTGGAATTGTTGGTAATTCTTATTCAGCCCCATCTTCCAAGTTTTTCATATATTACATAAACCTTGATTTTTTCAAGTCGATCATAATTATTTACCCGTCTGAATGAGTTAAAATGGTAGAAAGTCTAATTGATTTGTAATAAGAAAATCAAATAGATATCTCTTTGAGTTTTATCTTAAAGTTCAGTGTCTTTCCTGCCAGAGGATGGTTCAGATCTACTGTAACTATTACCTCATCAGCTGCAGTAATCATTGCAGGTACTTTCTCGCCTGTTGGCAGACCTGCCTCAAAGAGCAGTCCGGCTGTAAGATCTGCCTCTTGTGGGAATACCTCTCTTGGAACTTTTTGTACTAGAGTTGGATCGTGTTGCCCATAGGCCTCAGCAGGTTGTATGGTAAACTCTTTTTCATCTCCTTCATTCATTCCCAAAATCGCCTCATCAAATCCTTTTATCACATGGCCTGAGCCTACTTCAAACTCTAATGGTTTTCCGTGGTCTTCTGAGCTATCAAAAACTGATCCGTCGTCAAGTTTTCCAACATATTCTACTTTTACCTTATTTCCTGTCTTTGCTGCCAATCTAAATCCATCCTATTTTATATGCAAAAAATTTTCTGTCATGTGTAGATGTGAATTTCATATCTTTTTAGGAATGGTATGGTAGAAAAATCCTTTGGTGGTTAGATGTTGTTGAATCTTATCTTTCTTGTAACGGAAATTGCCTTGCAAGATCCTCGGCAAGTTTTTCATAAGACTCTCTTGTTCTGCCAATCTCTCTGAGTTTTTCTGATTCGACATTTGAAAGCTCAGAATTTATTCGTTCCACATCATTTCGCAGAGCCATCTCTGCCATCTCAAATAAGCGGTTGTTTTCCTTCCAAATGTGCTGAACTACATGATTGATATATTCTTGCATATCTGTAATCAATTGGGCTGAATTGCCTGTGGTTATGTATGTGTTGGAAGACTCTTCCATCCTTGCAGCCAACTTTCGGGTCAATGCATGTTCCATAAGCATAATTGCAATAGGTTCGCTCTCTTTTGGCATGCCTTTTTTTTCAAGTTCTGGAAAGAGTGAATTTTCTTCCTTTCCATGATGACACAAATCAGTAAAGTTTTTTGTAAAATCAATAACTTGTGAAATTATAGGTTCAGGTATCTTGGTTCCATTCTGCAAAAGCGGAATTGTTGCCCACATGGCCTTTAGCACTTTCTCTATTAGCGCATGGTCTTGTCTTAGCGACTCTGTAGACATTTTGATGATTGTGTACATATTTTATTCCAATTTAAGCGTAATTTTAGGTAAATCTCACAACTTGTAGTATTTCTGGGAGTTTGTTTGTACTGGATAAACAGAACGATATCTGTGATGTCTGATATGAAGGAAAATGCGTAAAATTTGTCGATTTAGAAAATGCCAAATCCGGGATTGCATCTACCTACAAGAATACTGGATCTTTATGGCAAGTCATACGATTTAGTAGATTAGATTAAAGAAAAACTCTCAGATTTTTCTTATCATCTGGCAATTGCAAACTTCTTAGATATTGTTATAGAAATGATCTGCGCTTGACGTTATGTTTTCATTCCTTTTTCAGATAAGGTCATATATTTCAGTGTCTTTGAGGTTAGATCTTCTGGCATTGAATCGTATGTTCCGATCATTGAAAAGGTTTTAACTCGGCAGATCGGGAATTTAGCAGATATGGGAGATCTTCGCAAGGATTATGTTATTGATAAATTCGTAATTGTTTCTCAATATGATACCAACTCCAGCGATTCAAAGAAATGTCCTTATTGCCCTGGAAACGAATCTATGACAAATCCGTCGTCGCTATCCCTTGTTGCAAAGGATGGTATGTTGCAAAGACTTCAGGATACAGAAGATCACTATGTGGAAAATTGGTCTGTTAGAGTCTTTGAAAGCAAGAATCCAGTAGTTGCCACTACATCTGAGAATTCTTATAGTGACAGGCCTCTTTACAGTGAACCCGCCTATGGTTATCACTATATCGTAGTTGCATCTGAAAAACACAAGGACTCACTTGCTAGTATACCGATTGAACAGTGGTCTAATGTTCTAGTTGTAATTCAGGATAGGCTTAGGTGGTTATACACACAAAGGGGAGTAACCTATGTCTCAATCTATGTAAACCACGGTAAGGAGGCTGGCGGCCCTATTATTCACCCAAATATCAACATAGTTACATTTTCTACAATTCCTCCCATAATAGAACAGGAAGCAGAGGCTGCACACAAGATTCTAAATGAAAAAGGTATATGTCCAATGTGTCAAACTGTAAGTACTGAAACAGGTGGGCCAAGGCAGATTCTGCAAACTGAAGGATTCTTGGCATTCTGCCCATGGGCTCCCTCACATCCATATGAATTTTGGATATATCCAAAAAAACACACAACAAGCTTTTCGAAAATAACTCAAAAGGAGATAAATGATCTGTCTTTGATCCTGAGGGCCACACTTGGTGGACTTACCAATACTATGAAAAATGCTGCATATAATATGGTGTTTCATCTCTCGCCAGAAAAGAAAAACAACCGACAGATTCACTGGCATATCGAAGTGTATCCGCAATCTGATTCTTGGTCTGGTCTTGAAAGAGGATATGGAGTTTTCTTGAACAAGATAACTCCAGAAAAGGCAGCAGAGGAGCTTGGCTCGGCTTGCAGAAAAGAATTGGCAGGTCTAGTTGGAATCATATAGTCAATCATTTGGTTTATTTATTGAAGTAAATCAGGAATAACCGTGGCAGTTGAAAAATGGGTAGCTGCGGCAAGCTTCGTAATGTTTGCATTGTTTGTAGCTGAATTGATATCGATATCGCATTTTCTAAAAAATCCGTCATACGATATCGATGCTACATCATCGATTCTAGAATTTATTTCAATCAGTGGAGCGCCTGGGTTGATACTTGCAGGATCTTCATTTTTGTTGGCGCGTAGATATGGTTCAATACTTTGCGGTTCCTTTATTGTTGCTGGAGGGGCTGTGATGTTAGTTGGAATGAGCTATGTCAGTACCTTGATACCTCATATACCTGCTGCATACGTAGTTCCAGACCTTTCACTTACTCCAACTCTATTTATGGGCGTATCAATACCTGTCATGATAACTGGCGGCCTTCTATTTCGCTTGAAGCCTAGACCAAAAAGAGATTACTTTTTTGATAGATGATCAAATCTCATTGAATTAGAATGTAGCTTGAATCCTATTTTTTTGTAAAAAGGAATAAGATCATCTGTACAATCAAGAATGGTTTTGTAACAACATTGTTTTTGTGCATATTTCAATAGGGAATGCACTATTTTTTGGCCAACCCCTTTTCCTTGGAATTCTTTTGCAACTACGACATCTTCGATGTGGCCAACCTTTCCTCCGTCATGTATGAATTTTTGTTCAATTATGATACTTGCTGCACCTATTATTTTCAAATCCATTACTGCAACGTATATTACCTCATTTGGATTTTTAGAAATCTTATCAAATATGGCCTGAGCTTTTCTTGGGCTCATACCACTTGTATTCCTAAGTGAATCAAGCGAATACAGAAATCCATTGTAAAGATCTTTTTTCTGGAGCTTGCGTATCTTAATTTCGGTCATGGTTTAAGACTTAGATCTGGCCAAGCCTTTCCAAATAATGCTGGTACGCACGACGATAGGAAGCTTTGTCGCCTATGTCAATAAACCCCTTCTTAATGGAATATCCGCTCACCCTATACTTCTTAGCCAATGCACTGCGAATAACAAGGTCCATTCCATAGGGCTTGCCTTCTGGAATTAACTCAAAAATTCCAGGCTCCATGACATAACATCCTATGTTGATGTTTCCTTTCACATCTGGCTTTTCCTGCCATGTCTTGACCCTGTTGGTCTTGTCCATTTCTATGAATCCATATGGAATCTTGGTCTTGTACTCGGACAATCCCATAGTCACAAAGGATTTTTTCTTTCTATGATAATTAATCATATTTTTCAAACTAAAATCAAAAATTGAATCTCCATACATGCAAACAAAAGTATCGTCGATAAACTCTTGTGCAGTTTTTAACTGTCCTGCTGTTGCCAGAGGTCTATTTGCAACGGCATATTCTATTTTTACACCAAACCTGCTCCCGTCTTCAAAATAATCCTCGATTGTTCTTCTCAAATAACTTACACATAAGACAAATGAATCGACGCCGTTATTCTTTATCCATTCGATCAAATGTTCTAAAAGCGGCTTCTCTCCAAGCGGAAGCATAGCTTTTGGTAGAAATGTAGTATAAGGTTGAAGTCTTGTTCCAAGTCCACCAGCCAAGATTACAGCCTTCATAAGATGTAATCTAAGAACGTAGTATTTATTTTGAAGGATGCAAAAATTCTACATGATCTTGACAAGCTTTGTCAAGACATCTTTCGGGGTCCTACCAAATAGCAAGATCATAGGTTCTTTTCCAATATCTCCTTTGTGATATATGATATCTGGACGGCTCTCAAGTTTCTCAATTGCGCTCTTTATTCCCCATGATATCGTTTTTCCTTCAGTAGCTTTGATGCCATGTGATTCCATGGCTCTGTCATAATATGCCACACAAAGTCTCCTTGCAATAGCTTTTTTGATTGTCTTGTTGTCGTATTTGATATTGATGGCAGATCTTATTGAGGGAAATTTTCTTGCCACCTCAAGAACTGCATTGGCCACATGTTTTGAGCCTCCATACTTGAGTGTACCTGCCACTGTAACCAATTTTCCTGTTTTGACTATGCGTCCCTCAAGTCCGAGTACATGGGAAATAGATTCTGGATTAGGCTTAGAAAACACAAAATTTGTCTGTACTTCTGGTATGTGATCGTAAATTCCTTTGATGTTTACAAATTGATTGATGGCTATGGAAAGATCAACTTCTACAATATCTGCATTTTTTTGTCTTACAATAGCTACGCCTTTTCCAATTCTTGTGGCATTCTTGATGGATTCAAACGAAATCTTTTGTGCAAGCCTTGTGGCCTCTGACAATCTTTTTCCTTTGGCTATATTTACGCAAAGTGCGGCAGAAAATATGCATCCTCCGCCGTGACTTTCTCGCGGGAGCCTCTTTTGAGAAAACATGTGAAATTTCTTGTTTTCAAGTAAGAGGTCGGTTACCTTATTGTCTTGCATGTGTCCACCTTTTATTATTACGTTTTTTGCACCCATGGAATTTATCTTCAGAGCTGCTTTTTTTGCATCACTCAAAGATTTGATTTTCATACCTGTGATTCTCTCTGCTTCTGGTACATTTGGAGTTATAACGTATGAAAGAGATATTAGAAATTTCTTAAAATCCAAAAAAGCATCCGCGCGAAGAAGTGTTCCTCCAGTTGTTGATTCGAAAATAGGATCAAGCACTATGGGCACCTTTAGATTTTTCAGTTCAGAGTGAATTGTTTTTATGGTTTTTTTGTCATATACCATTCCTATCTTTATTGCATCAATCTTGAAATCTGAAAGAACTGATCTTATCTGACTCTTTATAATTTCAGATGAAACAGGTTCTGCCTTGAAAAACTTTGAAGAATTTTGGCTCGTTAATGCAGTAATTGCGACAAGCCCGTATGCTCCAAGAGTTGTGAATGTCTTTATATCTCCTTGAATGCCTGCGCCAGAAGATGGATCAGAGCCTGCTATGGATAATACATTCATGACATTATCATAGGAAACTCACGTTTAAATTCAATCGATTGGTAAAAAAGGTAAATTGGGAACACAAATGAGCGCAGCCCGTAGGGGCGTTGCCACCGAAGAAATGAAAACAGTGGCAAAAGACGAAGATGTAGCTTTAGACTGGCTAATTCCAAAAATAGCAAACGGTTCGATTATAATTCCACACAACAATGTCAGACCACAAAAGATTCACGTGGTAGGAATTGGAAAGGGATTGAAAACAAAGGTTAACGTCAATATTGGTAATTCTACTCTGAATCAGAATCTGGATGAAGAAGTAAAAAAGGCCAAAGTTGCTGTAAAATACCATTCAGATACTATGATGGATCTTAGTGATGGTGGGGATGTAGGTCTTTTCAGAAGGACACTGCTTGAGGCAGCTCCTATAACGTTTGGTACAGTTCCAGTATACGAAGCTTACAATTATGGTGTAGAAAAACACAAGAATCCACTTGATATAACTGAGGACGACTTTCTTAATGCATTTGAGCATAACATAAAAGATGGAGTCGATTATACCACCATACATTCTGGTATTACAAAAGATATAGCAAAAAGAATCTTGGCAGTAAAAAGGCATGGCGGAATAGTAAGCAAGGGAGGAACCATCACTGCTGCGTGGATGCTAAAGTATGACAAGGAAAATCCATACTATGAGCACTTTGATTATCTGATAGATCTGGCAAGACAGTATGATGTTACCTTTAGCTTGGGTGATGCCCTAAGGCCCGGTTCCATACTGGACTCGCACGATGAATTGCAGGTTCAGGAGATGATTAACATATCAAGGCTAACAAAAAGAGCCCATGAAAAAGACGTACAGGTGATGGTGGAAGGCCCTGGGCATGTACCGCTAAATGAAGTTGCTGCAAATGTTAGACTAGCAAAATCGTTGATTGGCGATGTTCCGTACTATGTATTGGGCCCACTTGTAACAGATGTAGCTTCTGGCCATGATCATATTGCCAGTGCAATAGGCGCTGCAATATCTGCAAGTGAAGGGGTAGATTTACTGTGTTATCTCACTCCGGCAGAACACTTGGCTTTACCTAATGCTGACGAAGTAAAGGCAGGGTTGATTGCATATAGGATTGCCGCGCATGCTGCCGACCTTGTAAAATTGAGAGACAAGGCAATCAAGTGGGATATGGAAATGACAGAAGCAAGACGGACTCTCAACTGGGAAAGACAGATTGCGTTATCAATTGATCCTGAAGAGGCAGCACGGATCCATGCAAGAACAGGTCAACTCAAGGGAAATACTGTACCATGTACGATGTGTGGTGGGGCATGTGTATACATAATGCTTCCACAACAGAGATACACAAAATCCGATGAAGTAACAGAAGAAAAACTACAACAAGCTAGCTAGTACCTTGTCAAGGCTTGGAACTGTTTGATACTGGACAAGTTCTGAAGGCCGTATCCATATGTATTCTTGATTCTCCCAGTTCAGGGTAATTATAGGATCTTGTACAGAAAATAAGAAGGGAAAAATCACCCATTCGTGGTTTGCGTATTGCGGAGAATCTACACAAATTTGCTGTGCAGATTTAAGAAGGCTGATCTTGTTTTCTGCCATGCCCACTTCCTCCAATATCTCTCTTTTTGCTCTGTAGGTTGGCTTTTCATTACCTTCTATGATTCCAGATATTCCAGCCCAAAGGCCTTTCATTGATTTTACTTTTTCGCTTCGCTTTAAGATGAGATATTTGTCGTTGTGAACTAAAAAGGAAGTAACAATTTTTGTGGATGTCAACTATTTTTCAACGGCATTTACCATGGTTACTAATTTTTTGTATGCGTCTCCCATGTCGACATTTTTTGCAAGTCTCTCTTTTGCACTCCCAATATACTTGAGAATCTCTTCAGTCCTATTTTCCTGAATCAAAATAAGCATCCTGCCTATGTCTTTCCAGAATTCTTCTGCATATCTTCTAATTTCTGGATTTGAGATTATTGTTTCAATGAGTTCTGGTGATTCTGTCATTATTCCAGCAGTGAGAAGCTTTTGTGCCTTGAATGTGGTGCCTGCCATCTTTTCAACTAGCGTAAAGTTTTCCTCCTTTGCAAGTATGTTAGCAAGTGTCAAGTTTACCAAGTGAGTCATACTCAAGATTATTGCAATTTTTTTGTCATGCTCTGTCGCATCTATTTGAACAAAATTTGCTTCAGGAAACAAGGATTTTGCCACCAAAAGTTCTTTTTTTGCATCACGAATTGGAATGGAGATTATGTTCTGTCCCTTCAACTTCTTTGTTCCGGGTCCAAACATTGGATGAATGCAAATTGGGATTACTTTGTCTGGAATTTTTGATAGGGCAGCTGCAGTTTTCATCTTAAGTGACGAAACGTCAATAAGGTAAGATTCTCTTTTCATCTCTTTTGCAATCAGTCTTATAGTTTCTGGAGTGCGCTTGACTGGGATGCAAAGAATCACATAATCTGCAGTTAAGATTGCGCCAACAAGGGACTGCGCCTTTGTAACCGCCTTGTTTAGGATCTCCTTTTCGGCATCAAAACCAATCACCTCAAAGCCCTTCTCAAGAAAGTACTTTGTAAACCACTTGCCTATTTGTCCCTCTGAACCAATTATAGCTACTTTTTTCTTCATTTTTCCATCCTCATCACTTCTTCTATTATCTTCATTCCTTGGTTAAGTGTTTCTTCTGGCTGGCAAGCCGATATCCTGATAAATTCTTGATAATTTCCAAATCCCTCACCAGAAGCTATGGCAACACCATGCTCTAAAAGTTTGTTTGTAAACTCAACAGAATCAAAATGTGGTTTTTTCCCCTTGGCAAAGAGATACATTGCACCATCTGGCTCCACAAACTCCATTTCCATACTCTTTGCCTTTTTTACCACAGCTTCTAGTCTAGTTCTGATGGTTTTAGTATTATCGGTAATGTCATCTTCAAGGGCTTTCATGGCTACGTATTGAATTGGTTCTGACACATTTGTCAGAGCCAACGCCTGTAGTTTTGCCATCTCATCTATTATTTCACGACTTGATACGGCATACCCTATCCTAAATCCAGTCATTGCATGAGATTTAGAGAAAGACTGGGTCACAATTGATTTATTGTATTCGTAAGAAAGAATACTCTTCCAATTTTTGAATGCATATGAAGAATAAATCTCATCACTTAAAACATAAAGGTCTTTTTTTATTGAGATGTTAATTATTTGGTCTAGTAACTTTTCTGGCAGTATTTTTCCTGTGGGGTTGTTTGGATAGTTTAGCACTATCATTTTTGTATTTTGGTTGATTGCGTTTTCAATCTCTGCTATCTTAGGCTCCCACCTATTTTCTAGGCTTGTGTGAATAGTTCTGACCTTGATCCCTGAATTTAGAGCATTGTCTCTGTATGCGGGCCATGCAGGTTCTATTATTATTATCTCATTTCCAGGATTTAGAAGGGTAGATATTGCAAGAAAAACTGAAAATCTTGCACCAGGTGAGACAAGAATGTTTTTTGAATTTGTTTTGGTGTTAAATGTCTTGGTAACATATACTGCAAGAGCTTCTCGGAACTCTATCATTCCTTTTGAATCGCCATACTTTGTGTATCCCATATCATAGACTTGGGAAAGTGCACTCTTGACTATCTTTGGTGGAAAAAAGTCTGGTTCGCCTACCTCCATGTGAATTATTTTTTTTCCTTGTTTTTCTAATGTCTTTGCCTTCAAGAATACTGAAAGATGAGTTTGTTTATTTGTTGATTGTATCTTGACAGATTCATTTAACAGAAAATTTAGCATTGTTAAACCAGTTTTCTCATCAAGGCCAATATCTCTGCATAATGACTGGACCTTGGTTCGAAGCTGATCCTCTCTTTCTTCATTGGTTATGCCTAGTCCTAGATTGTTCTTGAGGTTACCGATTTCTTTTGCCGTATCATTTCTTTCCTTTAACAATTTCAGCATGTCGAATGTTATCCTGTCCATCTTGTCGCGCAGCTTGTCAATGTCTGACATTTCTTATCGAATTACTGGTGGAATAAAGCCTGCTCTCAATGCATGATCGACGAGTACTACTGAAACCAGAGAATCAACTACTGGTGGCGCTCTTGGTACTACACATGGGTCATGCCTGCCTTGAACTATCAAAGATACTGGTTTTTTTGTCCTGACATCTACAGTATGTTGCTTTTTTGCAATGGATGAGGCAGGCTTGAAGGCAACTCGAAGCACTAACGGCATTCCAGTCGATATTCCTCCAAGTATGCCTCCAGCGTTATTTGTTCTAGTTGCAATCTTTCCATTCTTTGTTATGAATTCGTCATTGTTCTGAGAACCACTAAGGGTCGAGCCGTAAAAACCTGAACCAAATTCAACTCCCTTGACAGCAGGAATTGAAAATAACGCCTTGCTAAGATCTGATTCTAAAGAACCAAAGATTGGCTCGCCAAGACCCACTGGAAGATTTGTAGTGATGGATTCAATAATCCCTCCAACAGAATCTCCGCTTCGCTTTGCCGCAAGTATAACAGCTCGCATCTTTTCTGCTATTTTTGGATCTGGGCATCTTACTTCATTGCTGTAAATGGATCTCTTCATCTTTGATACATCTTTGCCGCTCATCTTTATCTTGCCTACTTGGCAAGTGTAGGAATAAGTGTCGACTCCGATAGTCTGAGAAAGCAATTTCTTTGCGATGGCGCCAGCCATTACAAATGTGGCAGTAAGCCTGCCGGAAAATCTACCTCCTCCCCTGTAATCATTGAATCCGTTATACTTTATGTATGCTGGATAGTCAGAATGCCCCGGTCTTGGTCTCAATGTTAAATTTTCATAATCACGAGAACGTTGGTCTTGATTCCAAATTATCATTGTAATTGGAGCTCCAGTAGTATATCCGCGAAACACCCCTGAGAGAATTTCTACCTTGTCCTCCTCTTTTCTCTGAGTTGTTATGACTGATTGACCTGGCTTGCGCAGGTCAAGCATTTTTTGAATGTCTTTTTCCTCAAGTTCCAAACCTGCTGGGCAGCCATCTACGACAGCTCCTATGCATCTGCCATGGCTCTCGCCAAAACTGGTAAAGACGTAGCGCTGGCCAATTGAACTTGAAGACATGATAAATTTTTCATTTGGATGCTTATAATCCTTATAGGGATTGGGCAATTTTTAACAAAATCCAGACCCATACAATCAAAAATTAGATAATTGGTTAGCATGTTGCTAGTATTATGAAAATACGCAGTGCGCAGGAAAACGACAAGGGCGCCGTATTGGGATTCTGCAAAGACACATTCCAGTGGGGTGACTATATTGTTGATGTCTGGGATAAATGGAAGTCAAAAGGAGGCTTGTATGTGTTGGAAGAAAATGATTTTGTTGTTGGAGTATATCATGTAGTTTCTTTTGAGAAAGAAGCATGGATTGAGGGAATGAGGGTACATCCACAATATAGGAAAAAAGGATTTGGTACTAGGATGCTAAATCATGCAGAGTCTGTCATACAAACCAAAGTGATTAGATTGATAATTGAAAGTGAAAACCGTCCCTCAATGAAACTTGCAGAATCAATGGGGTACAAGATAGAAGAAAAATGGAGACTCTATTCAATGGTTCCAGAAAAACAGGAGTCAGATGCAACAATTGCAATGCATTCGACTCAGCTAGATGGTATCATTGATTCCTCGACATATGCCGATTCATGGAAATGGCTGTCACTAGATAAAGAAGAAATCAGAAACCTCATAGAACAAAAAAGAATTATAATATCAACCAAAAAAGGAAAAACATTAGCTGCAGGAATATGGAACCAGTCAAATGATTTTCCTCACGTATTTCAATTTGTATTTGTAGGTGGCACAAAGGAAGGCATGGAGAACATTCTCAAGTATGTCCAGAACAAGGCGTACGATATGAACTCTGGGAGGATCCAAGTCTTTATTCAAGAAAAAATTTCGTTTGAGGCAAATTTTTTGGACAAGAGCTCGTTATTTTATTTAATGAAAAAAGAATTACATTAGAAAAATCTATAATGCTTGAACCAAAGATAAACTCATGAATTACTGGCTTGTAAAACAAGAACCAACTACATATAATTACGATATGCTGGAAAAAGAAAAAAAGACTGTCTGGGATGGAGTTCGTAATAACCTTGCATTAAAGCACATTAGAGCAATTAAAAAAGGAGACCGCGCATTTTTTTATCATACAGGCGACGAAAAACAGACCGTGGGCATCATAGAGATTACAAGCAATCCGTACCCAAATCCAAAAGAAGATGATGAGAGGTTTGTTGTAATGGATGTAAAACCAGTCTCAAGATTGAAAAGGCCAGTGACTCTGGAAGAGATAAAAAAAGATTCCAAGTTCAAAAACTGGGAATTGATAAGAATCTCAAGACTATCTGTGATGCCAGTACCAAAACAACTCTGGGACGAGATTATGAAAAAGTCAAATAAATGACTAGGAAATATTGGCACCCATCTTGTTCATTTCCTTGATAAAATCAGGATAGGAGACATCTACAGATTCTGGGTCTGTTACAGTACAGTTCCCTACAACCATTCCAGCAATACAAAATGCCATAAACAATCTGTGATCTTCTGCAGAGTCAAGATCAGCGCCATTGAGGGACTTTGGGGCTTCTAGAATCATTCCATCCTCTTTTTCTGTGATGCCAATGCCAATCTTTGACAGCTCTTTTGCTAAGATGGAAATCCTATCTGTCTCTTTGAACCTTGCATGTCTTACATTGTAAATCTCAATTGGATTTGATGTTCGAAGCGCCAAGATGGCCATTGGTGGAAGCAAATCTGGGGTATTTGAGAGGTCAAACCTTCCTCCTGTAAGCTTGGGCGGCACCTTGACCATTATTGTATCACCCATGGACACATCCACACCCATCTTTTTCAGGTGCGATATCATCTCCTTATCCCCTTGGGGCAAATCCCCATTTGGAGCAGAAATTGTCATGTTGTCTCCTACTAGTACTGAAGCAGAAAGAAGAAGCGCCATACTGGAAAAGTCTGCAGGGACTGTGAAATCTGTTGGTTTATAGTCCTGTTTTGGTATGTTGTATTTCTTGTAAGGTGATATGGTATTTACGTGGACACCAAATTTTTGCATGATTGCAATAGTTGCATCAAGATATGGCTTTGAAACAAGATCGCCTTCAATTTCTAAGGTAATGCCTTTCTCAGTTTTAGGAGCAGCAATCAAGAGTGCAGAAATAAACTGACTTGAAACAGATCCAGCTATGGATGTACTGCCGCCGCGAATCTTCCCCTTTACAGTAATGGGTGGAGTCCCATTAGTTGATGTACATTTTGCATCAAGTTTCTCAAGAGCATCAAGAAGTGGCTGCATGGGCCTCTTCCTGAGACTGGCATCTCCTGTGAGCGTAATTTTGACATCCGTAAGAGAAGCTATGGCGACAGATATTCTAATTGTTGTACCAGAGTTTAATGCATCTATCTCTGATCCTGTCATGGATATGTTTCCAGTACTTTCGACACTGACAGTAGAACCGCTTGTTAATATCTTGGAACCGAAGACTTTACAGGCATTTATAGTTGCAATGGTATCGCGAGAAAGCAACACATTTCTAATTGTGCTATTTCCATTTGCAAGAGATGACAAAAAGATAGCACGATGTGTATAGCTCTTGTTAGGAGGACATGATATCGCGCCAGATAATTTTGATTTTTCAACCTTACATTTCATGGACTTCAGCCTTTTTGTTGGTGACAGAAGAAACTATCGTAACTCCATCAAGCGAGGAAAGTATTCTCTTTACCAATAAAATCTTGTCATTTTTTGCAATTGCTGCAATGGCAGGACCGTTCCCTGAAACAGATGCCCCCAAGGCACCGCTTTCCATTAACTCGGTCAAGATCCTCGGGTCAGAATCAAGTATGGTAGAAGTAGCAAGGCCATTGAGTGTCATCGCATTCCAGTAATCTGCTTTATTTGCCAAATCCCATGCTTGAGAGAACACATTTTGCAAAATTTTCAATTTTTTTACATTTCCCCTTTTGCGAAACTTTGGAATGAATATTACTGCAGATAGATCTTCTGGTGCCTTTTCTGCTCTTATTATTTTGATATTTGTATTGTCGGTTACAACAAATCCTCCAAAGTAACATCCACATGCATCATCAAAAGCCCCTGTAATGCTTACCTTTGATTTGATTGAAGCTTGTACTCCATCTCTTAGGATTTCCATGTCTGTCGCTTTTGGTTTGAAAAGTTTTGCACATGCAAGTGAAATTACAGAAGATATGGCACTGGAACTTTTCAAGCCATATCCTGACGGTATCTCTGTTTTGACAGATATTCTCAGTTTATTTTTTTCCAGTTCGGATTTTGGTACTGACGTTTCCACAACCTCTCTTATCAGGCGTGAGCTAAGACTTGATTCCCTATTCTCAAAAATTATTCCCCTTCCTGATTCTGCCTCGATTACAGCTTCAATTCCAAGTGATATGCCAAGTGTTGCACCCTTGCCAGTTGCGATGGCGTTTACTATCGAGACTGCACCATGCATGTTAGCTCTTACTTGGACCATTCTAAAATCTTCCAAGCAATGTCAATTTCATTGCTTCGTATGGGGCAGGTTTGCCAGTCCAAATCTCAAAAGATTTCATTGCTTGAGCAAGGAGCATTTCCCAACCATATATGATCGTCGCCCTTTGTTCCTTTGATTGTTGAATTAATGGAGTTT
The DNA here is from genome assembly GCA_050749405.1 of Nitrosotalea sp. Lineage (GTDB taxonomy): Archaea > Thermoproteota > Nitrososphaeria > Nitrososphaerales > Nitrosopumilaceae > Nitrosotalea. The sequence goes on along the minus strand of JBOGRD010000001.1, from coordinate 14,412 downwards.
CTACTGGCATGTATACAATATCGTAAACTATGGAATCTCTTGTGATGTTTTTTGTTGATATGGGGCAACCTATCCCCTTAAGACCAACCGAAGTTGCGTTTACAATGAACCTGAAATTTGCAGCCATTTCTCCTGCTCTTGCCAGATCCAAATATTCGGATTCTAAGCCCAATTGCTTTGCAAGGTTCATCATTTCTTTTGCTCTTTCCGGTGTCCTGTTTGTAATGGTTATTTTGCGAATCTTCTCCTTTGCAAATCCTGCAATGATGGCCCTAGCAGCTCCACCTGCACCAATTAGCAATACATCACAGCCTTTACAGTCGATCTTCCTTTTTCTTATCGGATCTAGGAAGCCATCTACATCGGTATTGTATCCCTTTAGGTACCCATTAGTGTTGACTACAGTATTTGTTGCTCCTACTGTCTTGCACTGGTCATCAGCTTCGTCAAGCAACCTCATCATGTCTACTTTGTGAGGTATAGTTACGTTGAAACCGGCAATGCCTATCTTTTTCAAATCTTTGATGCCATCATCAAGTTCGCCCTTTGGAATCCTATATGCTATGTAAGTGCAATCCAACTTTAGGAATGCAAATGCTGGGTTGTGAAGTGCAGGAGATAATGAATGATCAATGGGATCTCCTATGATCGCATAAGTTTTTGTCATTGAAAACTAATTTCCTTGCATCATGATTTAAGGTATTAGGAATGGTTTGGCAAACTGTCGGTACTCAAACGCCATAGCTGTTCGTTCTAGAGTAGAATTTCTTTAACTTGGAGCCACATTTTGGACAGTTGTCCTGCTGATGAATTGTGGCGCAGTCAAGACATACAAAATGAGCCTCTTTATTTTTTGATGTCCTGTATTGGTATATTATGATATATGCCAGTGCAACTATCCATACAAGTATCAATAATGGAATTAGATGAAAGATTCCAAGAATTGCTGTTACTACAACAGCTAGTATGATGACATTTCTTGGAACATTGTTCAAAAACTGACCCATTTTCTCACATATTATCTTACTTTATCTTTTATAATAAGGCTGGGTAGAGCCGTTTTCTTATGAGACAATACAGAGATTAGTTAATTAATACAAAAGGAACTTTACAATGTATGAAATCAGGCGATTTTAGAGACATCCTGGATGAATGCAGTAAGATACTTGATGAGAATGTAAACATACTTTCTGACATCGAGTTTGAAATTGATTCCGAGAAAGAAGATGTTGTAAAACCCATGATGACAAAAAATGAACTTGTTGATATGGCTCACGATATCGCAGAATCTGTTAGGATAAAAAAAGCCGAGTCATCGTTTGTTCGAAGACATTTTGAAAATAGTCTTTAGCATTGGTTAAACCGTGAATTATTCTCTTGCGATCTGATTTTACTTTTGCAATCTGAATATTGATACCATCTCGTCAAGGCTAAATTGTCCTGGGGCAATTGGTTTTCCAAGGGATACATATGTAAACGGGCTTCCAAGCCTTGTACATAGAATTCTGGACATCCTGCCGTAGTCACCCATTGCAAAGGCGATCAGATTTGATCTATGTGGAATTCCTTCGTATAATTTGAGAATCCGTAGTGTATCATTAATCGTTCTTGCTGTAACTACAACCTTGATATTTTTTGAAAATCTTGACATTTTCTTTGCCATGGATCTTAACAACTTCTCGCTTGGAGTTTTTGAGAAATCATGCCATGACGTCATTATGTTTACTCTTGTTCTTTTGAGGTATTGGTATAGGCTTTTGTTTTTTCTCAACGTATTGTATTCTACATCAAGAAGATATGGGTTAAATTCTGCAATCAGTTTTAGTATGGATATCCTCTCTGTTTCGGTACCTACAAACTTGCCACCTTCTGATTTGGGTCTTAGAGTACAGATGCACCTTCTTAGGTATGGTTTTACTAAATTTAGACAATAAGGAATTTGAGTCGGGTTCAAAAAATCCAACCTTAGTTCGGCATAGTCTGATTTGTTTAATGCCTTTCTCAAGTTGATTACAAGCTTTGCTACGCTACGCCCGCCAATTGATACACAAGTTTTATTGGCCATTCTTAGTTTGATGTTTTACTTGGTTTAGCCTGACTTGGTTTGGTTTGCTGGCATGCAAGCTTCCCATTGCTTCAATGAGGAGGAGCATTCACCTGGATTGCGTTGTGCACTGCCTATCGCCTTGCTCATTGCTGACCATTCTTGTGGTGTGCAGAGATGATCTCCACATACATTTTGTCCCCCCATGAATCTGGCAGTCTTGTGAGTGTCATGTAGGTATGAAAAGTCTCTTGGTGTCAATGCACTGGCAGATGGTACAGCCACTACATAGATCATCACGGACAACAATGCCGCTGTAGCTAGTCCAAATCGTAGTTTTTGATTTCGCATCTAGGGGCTTGTATATTCTACTGGTATATTTACATTAGCATACAATCATACTTGATCATAATGTCAAGTCATATCATCTCGGATCGTTTTTTCCCAACAAATAGGCCATTCTCGAACAAACACTAAAGAAACTTTTATGAAACGACTAAGATATGAAATTACATGAGCACAGAGAATAGATCGGAAACAAAAGACACAGTCTTCATCGGAAAAAAGCCTTTGATGGCATATGTGACATCGGCACTCATACAGCTTGCTAACCGCCCAAGGGTATTGATAAAGGCCAGAGGACTTAGCATAGGTAGAGCTGTCGACGTGGCACAAATAGTCGCTAGAAGGACAGACGGTTCCGGGTACACTATAGGGGAAATCAAGATAGGATCTGAACAGCTAGAGTCAAATGACGGAAGACCAAGAAACGTATCCACCATAGAAATCGAATTAAAGAAAAATGCATAAGACTGCCTAAAACATGTAATTGTAGAAACATGTTTTAGCTGATTTTCTTTGATTTCCATTATGAGACTAGTTGATACTCAAATCTTCTTACAAATATTAAATATCAAACCACTTTAGGAAGATGGTGTGGAAACCAAATTCTATTGTAGTTTCTGATTCAAGAGATCTTTCCCAAATTGGCAAGAACACTGTGTCCCTCACTGTAACGTCTCCACCATATCATAACGCCATAAATTATGACGAACATCAGAAGGCAAGTCAAAAATGGTATCGAGGAACTGTTGGTGCATCGATTGAGAGTTGGCTTGAAGAAATGAAACAAGTGTTCTCACAGGTTTATCAAGTAACCAAACCCGGTGGTTATTGTTGTATTGTTATAGGAAATGAGATCATAGAAGGTAAAATAAAACTACCTTTACCGGCCATATTGTCAGTTGAACTGACAAAAAATGATAATGGTTGGAAGTTCGCTGAGGAGATAATTTGGAACAAGGTAACTGGCGGCAAAAAACGGTTTCGTGTAACAGTACAGCATCCGTATCCGACCTATTATTATCCTAATATCATGCATGAGCAGATTATCATACTGCGAAAGGAACCGTTTCACAACGTCAAAGACAAGAAAAGTAGACTTAGAATCGATAATATCATGAAAAAGGAGATGGCAAACTCGGTATGGCATATTGCCCCTCTACCACCAAGCTACAGAAAATTTCATCCAGCTGCTTTTCCAGAAGAGATTCCGTATAGGTTGATCCAACTTTACAGTAATGTGGGTGATCTAGTCTTGGACCCGTTTACAGGGAGTGGTCAAACCCCCAAGATGGCCAAGCATCTGAAGCGAAAGTACATCGGAGTTGACAAGTCAGAGAAATATGTCAAGATCGCAACAAAGAGAATCATGGAGCCTCCACTGCTTCGTAGATTGCAGTTAGTACCTAACTGGAAATTCCCAGAACCGCTTATTCTAGATGGTTCTAACCCAAGATCGTAAAGGTTATCTATAAAGGATCGTCAATCATGCCATGGTAACTTCAAACAGCAAGTCGTATTTTCGAGAGGTCGAAAAAAGCCATAGAAACTACACTTCTGCACTAAAGAGGGCCGGATCAAGGCAATCTGTAATGAATCTTTATTGGAGACACAAGCGTCAGCATGAGGCCCTCCTGAAAAAACATCTCAAAGACGAGATGGCTGAAATAGTTCAAATAAAAAAGAAATTCAAATAACTTTTTCTTTTTCTTTATGACAGTAAATTGCCTTAATTATTACTGAAAGAGTTATGCCACATCTTTACTACGCTGGTATCAGATCCATTTTCATTTGGTTTAGAAATTTTTAGTCTGTTCTCCTTGTGCTGCGGTGTGTTTACATGAGTCTCCATCTCTTTTTCATCTATTTCTTGTGAACATATGTTACAGCGAAGATTCAATGTATGCTAAGACGAAAATTCACTATAATAATGTGGTGAACACTTGGGATTTCTGAGGTATTCATACATCTATCCATTTTGATAAAATGTTCAGGACAGATGCTATTTCTCAATTATGTATTCATCATCTACTTCAATACCAAAGTGTCTTCCAGTGGCTGGCTTGGCATATGCAAGTACGATATCTCCTCTTTTGAGATGTGTTACGGATACTAGATGACCATTGGGGCGGACAAATCGGATCGTCTCTGCATTCTGGGCAATTATGCTGCCTATCTCATCATCGATCTGAGCTTTTATCATTAACATGGGTCTGCTCTCTATTTTTGAGCGACCAACAGTAGCTCTTCTAGCTCTACCATGTGAATCAGTTACTAGTACTTCAGATCCAGTTTCAAGCTCTGATAGATATTTGGTAGTTCCGTCAGGTGATAATGTGTAGCAATGGACAGCCCCGGCATTGACCCTAAATGGCCTAGGTGATGTGAAAGAAGAACCTACAGACTCGTTATGAACCAAAAACAAAAAATTTGACCTGCTTCCTATCAGCATTCCCTCTCCACGACCAAGCATCGAAGCTGTATCGACACAAACACGCTCGCCATTGCCGACCTCCTTTATTTCAAGAATCTTTGCTGGCTTGAGGTCAAAGTTTTTTGTTCCTAGATAGACTAGCGCCTCCTTTACCTCGTTTAGAGAACTTGTATAGAATATGACTCCATCCACACCTATCTCTAGTATGGAGAACATCTTTCGCACCTCCTCAGGCGAATTGGCAATAGCAAATATTTTTGTATGAATTTTGTGAAGTTTTGCTATGATATTCTCAAGAGGAATTATCTTCCAGTCTTTTACCTCTACTACCACAAAGTCAAGCCCTGTCTTTGCAAACTGTAATATTTTTTCAATATCTGCATTTGATAGCACTTTGAACTTCATTCCTACTTTTTTTCCCCTGATTTTGGTCGCCTTGTCTACTATGGCGTAATCTGCATTCTGTGACGTGTAAATTGTAGCAAGCTTTGTCTTCAATCCCTTGAGGGCTGAAGGGTCTATGTTGACTATCTTTATGCCTTCTTTTTCTATCTCGGTTAAAAATTTGACAAGCTTGCCCCTAGGTACTTTAGGGGCTATGATGAATTCTCTATTTTTTGTCAAGATACTTTGCAGCTTCCTTTGCCGATTCCTTTCTGAATATTATTGCAGCAAGAGCATGAGTCATCTTGGCTGGGTTGGCATGCTCGAATATGTTTCTGCCATATGTTACTCCTTTGGCGCCTGCCTGCATTGCTTCTTCCGTCATTTGCAAAACATCCTTGTCGGTTTTTGCTTTTGGACCACCAGCAATTACCACTGGAACTGGGGTGCTCTTTACTATCTTAGAAAATGAATCCACGTCTCCAGTATACAACGTTTTGACAATGTCAGCACCACATTCTGCGCCAATTCTTGCCACATGGCCAACTATGGTTGGGTCGTGTGGATTTTTTATGTTCTCTCCTCTGGGATACATCATTGCAAGTAATGGCATGTTCCATTTGTGACAATCATCTGCGATCGTGCCAAGCTGTTCGAGCATCTCGGGTTCTTCCTTTCCTCCTATGTTGATATGTAAAGATACGCCATCAGCCCCAAGACGCAATGCCTCTTGAACTGAGCCAGTAAGCATCTTTCTGTTTGGAGACATGGAAAGAGACGTACTTGCGGAATAATGAACTATCAATCCAATTTTAGTTGGCTTGGGTAAATTCTTGAAAATGCCTTTGTTGATTATAACCGAGGTAAGGCCAAAATTCTGGCATGCATAGATCAAGGGATATGGATCCTCAATTCCCTTTAGGGGACCATTTGATATTCCATGGTCCATTGGGATACACAACATCTTGCCGTTTCGTAGTATGCGATTCATTCGAATCTGAAAACCACTAACCATTGGAATTAATCCTTGGTGTGCCCTACTTAAAAATAGTGGGACAGACGAATGCTTCTATTTGACTGACATGAGGATTACGATGAAAATTATATGCTGGAAGGTTTAGGCAAGTCTCATTTCAAGGAAGAATCTATGAAAAAATTTAGATTTCTTAGAGAAAAGATAAAATCACATTGGTTGATCTTGCGTTTGACATGTGTGTCCATGTATATATCAGGAAAAATTGCATAAAGGATTCCTGTGCTTGTCTGAATTTTAATTCGTATCACGTCTCATGATTTTATCTTTCAAACGATTAAATACGATAGGGGAAGATCAAAAATCAATTGAGCCAACTAACTCAACAACTTCATCATTCAGAGATAGGCGATATTTTAGAAAATTCTGTTGCTGGAAAAAGGCCTAGTTATGATGAATGTCTTAGACTTTTGAACTCTGGTGATGTTCATCTGATGGGTTTAGTAGGTGGACATCTTACAAGAAAAAAATTTGGAAAGAAAGCCTCGTTTGTAAACAATATGATTCTAAATTACACCAACGTGTGTATCACCGACTGCAAGTTTTGCGCGTTTTACAGGCCACCGGGACATGACGAATCTTATACTGTGTCATTAGAACAGGTTGAATCAAGATTAAAGGCAGCATGGGATATGTTTGGTATCACACAGGTAATGTTTCAGGGCGGACACAATCCAAAGCTTAGGATCGAATATTATGAAGATGCGTTTAGACTTGTTCGAAAAAAATTTCCCAAAGTGGGAATCCATGCCCTCTCGGCGTCTGAGATTGACATGATATCAAAGGTAGAACACACAAGTACCAAGGAAGTGCTTGCAAGACTGAAAGATGCAGGCCTTCAATCAGTACCTGGAGCCGGAGCAGAAATTCTAGTTGATAGTGTAAAGCAAGTGATAAGTCCAAAGAAGATCTCAAGTGATACGTGGCTTAGAATAATGGAAGAAGCTCATGGCATGGATATTCCAGCATCTGCCACAATGATGTATGGTCATGTCGAGACAAAAAAAGAAATTGCAGAACACTTTGTAAAGATTGGAAAACTTCAAGAAAAGACTGGGGGGTTTATGGCGTTTATTCCGTGGAGCTTTGAGCCAAACAATACGCTTATGCAAAAAGAAGAGACAGTCAAGTATGCCGCCGGAGGAACCGAGCTACTAAAGATGATTGCCATCTCGAGAATAATGTACGATGGACTTATACCACATATTCAGTCATCATGGCTCACAAACGGTATAGCTATGGCCCAGATGGCTCTGCAATATGGTGCAGACGATTTTGGAGGAACACTGCTTGGCGAGGAAGTAGTATCATGTACAGGTGCGAGGTCTACAGAACTTACAGCGCCTAAAATCATTGATGCCGTAAGACAAATCGGGTATCAAGTGGAAGAGCGCGACAACTTTTACAATGCTGTAAAAACACATTAAATTCCATAACCGGACCATTTGGAATCCACTAGTTTTTTAGTATCTCCATCTGATTTTACAAGTTCCTGGATCTCTCTATGATATCCTTCTTCCTTTGTTTTCTGCGTGGCATCAATTCCAAGTTTTGAGCCAAGATTGACCAGCGGCGATGCTGGGTCAAGAGTGTCAGTTGGGGTGTTGTTAACTATGGTGACATCTCTTGCAGCATCTGTACGAGTTGTAACTGCCCAAATTACATCATTGATGTCATGTACGTTGACATCCTCATCTACTACGACAAAAATTTTTGTTAGCGCAAGCTGGCCCATTCCCCACAAGCCCATCATGACTTTTTTTGCCTGTCCCGGATATCTTTTCTTGATTGATATTATTGCCATGCCTTGAAACCATCCTGCAGCAGGCATTGAAAAATCAACTACCTCTGGATGAAACATTCTGATGAGTGGAAGAAATGAACGCTCTATTACTTTGCCAATGAAAGCATCTTCTAAGATTGGCTTTCCGACTATGGTAGTTAGGTAGATTGGTTTTTGTCTTCTCATAATTCCAGTTAACGTGAATACCGGATACGGCTCAGGTGGCGTATAGTATCCAGTGTGATCACCAAATGGGCCTTCCATTCTGATATCTGAAGGGTCCACATATCCCTCAAGTACAATCTCTGCATTTGCGGGTACTTCGAGATCGATTGTCCTGCATTTTACTGTCTTGATTCCTGTCTTTCTTGCAATCCCTGCAAAGACATACTTGTCAAGCCCTTCTGGTACTGGCGCAACGGCAGAAAAAACCGTGGCAGGGTCTGCACCGACTATCACTGCCACCTCTATCTTGTTACCCGAATCTTTTTTGATATCATAATGATGTGCACCACGTTTGTGCTTTTGCCAGTGCATAAGGGCATGGGTCTTGTCTAACACCTGCATCCTGTATACGCCTAGATTTCTGACTCCTGTCTCGGGATGTTTTGTTGCAGCAAGACCAAACGTAATGAATTTTCCTGCATCCTTTGGCCACGTTTTCAGGATGGGAATTTTTTCAAATGAAGGCAAATCATCAAACACCTCTGTTACAGGACCATTCTTTTGTAATCTTGGTGCAATGTCTGTTATCTTTGAAAGTTCTGGAAGTTTTCGTAGTTTGTCAAAAATTCCACTTGGGACTTCCATACGAGTCATGTCAACAATTCTCTGACCGATTTCTGTAAAATCAGAACTTTCTAGCCCAATTTCTAATCGCTTTATGGAACCAAAAGCATTTCCTAAAACCGGCATGTCATAATTTTTTACATTTTCAAAAATGACTGCGGGGCCATTTGAATACATGACACGACTTAGAATTTCTGAAATCTCAAGATTGGTGTCAACCTGTGTCTTTACTCTTTTTAGCTCGCCTGCTTTTTCGAGTTTGTCTACAAACTCGGAAAGCTCCTCAATTGGCACAACATCTACTGAATGTGTATCTTGTATAAGCTTAACTGGATTCATGCTGAGAAACGGGAAAGGGTTTTAACAAAAGAACTTTAATACTCTTTAAGGGAATGGCATAAGTTGTCCGGCCAAAAATGTTCCGTCTGTGGAGGAGGTGGAAAGATTATTCTTTTAGATACTCAATGTTCTTTTTGCAACGGAACTGGGGAATATAGCAAGACTGCAGACAGTTACATGAAGTCGCACATTTGTCAATGCATCTTTTTGGACAGGATAACATGTCCACTCTGTGGAAAGAAATGTCATCATGACACTCCGAACAAACCAAAAATTTTGATAGGTCCAGTTTAGAGTATGGGAGGCAGCTCATTCTTCTTGTCGTGACCGCCTGAGCCAAACCTACAGTAAAAGCATTGGTCTGATTGCATGTATTTTAGCTGTTCAACCTTTATTGCTCCAATTTTTAGCGCAATCTTGGTGAGGATTCTGTACTTGAGCGGCATTGCAGGAATCACCTCTTTTAGATAAACGCGATAATGGTCAGGACAGAACTTTAATGTGATGCTGCTTGATTCCTTGGATGTCTGGCTTACCGTCTTGGCTACGCTGATCTGCTCCCTTATGTATTCATGTTTTGGGCAAGGGCAATCCTTTCCGCCAGGATGCTTGTATGCCGGTGTGTTTTTCCAGTCAAATTCGGGATATTCCTTCTCAAAATCGTCCAATGGCTTAAAATCGGCCTCTAGTCATATAAAACTTCTATAAATACTGTAACCGCGCGTGATCAAAATATAAATAAACTACTTTACCCGAAATTAAATACATGTCAAAAGAATCCAAACCAAAAAAAACACGTTCTACTAAAAAAGTTTCAGGGGGAGAATCTTCCCATACTGCCGAACTTGAGGCAAAAATAGCAGAGCTTGAAGCCAAGCTTACTAATTTATCTTCGCAGGTAAAACCCGCCGAGGTAAAACACACTCACACGGCACCTCCACCAGCCCCCAAACCAAGACCTACAGCTTCCGGTCCAACGCGTGGTACTCTACCAGCTGGTTTCAAGGCGCCACCTCCACCAGCACCAAAAGAGGAACCAAGAGCAACATCATATGCTGAACCAACATCAGGCGAAGTGTCACCGATATATGCTAAATTAAGCTCGACAGGTTACACTGGAAACAAGTATTTTGCAACAAGACCAAGATTATCGTATCATCCCGCAAACAAACAATTCAAGGGTGAAGCAACTACTGCTGCCACTACAACCACTGCACCACCTCCGTCACCAGCTCCAGAACCAGCACCAAAACCATCGTCTTCACGTGGTACTTTACCTGCTGGAACGGTAGAATCAGAAAAAAAATCGATGTGGAAGGCAAAGGGTGCAGAATATGAAAATTATGTTCCAGAAGAAGAAACTCGCAAAGCACCACCGCCACCAGCTCCCAAAGAAACTCCAAAACCAGAACCACCAAAACCAAGACCTACAGCTTCCGGTCCAACGCGTGGTACTCTACCAGCTGGTTTCAAGGCGCCACCTCCACCAGCACCAAAAGAGGAACCAAGAGCAACATCATATGCTGAACCAACATCAGGCGAAGTGTCACCGATATATGCTAAATTAAGCTCGACAGGTTACACTGGAAACAAGTATTTTGCAACAAGACCAAGATTATCGTATCATCCCGCAAACAAACAGTTTAGAGGATCAGAATCAAAAACTATCGCAGAGCCACCGACACCAGAACCTGCAAAACCAAAAACTTCACGTGGTACTCTGCCCGCAGGTTTCAAGCATTAAAGGCTTCCAGCACTTCCTGTGAGTGTCCTGCAGGTTTTACTTTTTCAAAAACCTTGAAAATTTTTCCTTTATCATCTACTAGGAAAGTTGTTCTGTTCACTCCCATGTACTCGCGGCCCATGAACTGTTTCTTCCCCCAAACTCCAAATTTCTTTGCCACGTCTTTGTCCGTGTCCGCAAGCAAGATAAAAGGAACGCTCATCTTTTCGCCAAACTTTTTGTGAGACTCTTCATCGTCAGGACTTACGCCAACTATCTCAATTCCAGCACTCTTGAATTTCTTGTAATCGCGAGCAAATTCTGCAGCCTCTGTAGTACATCCTGGTGTGAAATCTTTTGGGTAAAAGTAGACAACATATTTTTTTCCCCTAAAGTCTGCTTTTTTGAGAGTCTTTCCCTCTGCATCCTTTAATGCAAAATCAGGAACTGTATCTCCTTGAGTTAACACAAGGAAAAAACATATCTCTCCATACTTATTTTTTGCCAATTCAGATTCTGTCAAGCACTGGATTGATAATGACGCAATCAGTTCGCCAGTCACGCAAAACCATGGTATGAATTAAGACTTGCAGAACTACTTGTCAGACAACGTTTTTATATTTTTGATTACTCCATGCATGCATGTCGAAGGCAAAATTTGACAATGTAGTGGGAATTGATGTCATAAAAAAGAACGGCATAGACGTAGAGAAACTAAAAAAGCTGATTCTTGCGGGAGTAGGTGCCGAATTTACGACATACTACTATTACACAATTCTCCGCATGCACTGCACCGGACTAGATGGTGAAGGCATAAAAGAGATTGTGGAAGAGGCAAGAATTGAAGACAGGAACCACTTTGAAGCCATGACTCCAAGACTGTATGAGCTTGGAGGGAGCTTACCAAGAGACATTCGACAATTTGCAGACGTTGCAGGTTGTCCCGATGCATATCTTCCAGACAACTGGGAGACACTTGAGGAAATAATCAAGGTTCTATTGGCTGCAGAACAATGCGCAGTTCGCTCATGGGGCGAAGTATGTGACATGACAGCAGGCAAGGATCCAAGAACTTATGATATTGCCCAAAGAATTATGCAAGAAGAGATCGAGCACGAGGCGTGGTTTATAGAACTTCTCTCAAAGAGACCGTCAGGACACTTTAGACGAAGATCCATTGGACAGTCTCCTCACGTGGGAGCACAAGGTGGACTCATTCACCTCTAAGGATTTATAAAAATCCAATTTACTTTTTTATCATGGAACTGGTTTGCAAGTTGTCAGATATTGGTGATAACTCTTTACACAAGTTCACGATAAAAGGAAAAGATATTCTTGTTGGCATGAGAAACGGCAGGATATTTGCATGCGATAACACATGTCCACACAGGGGAGCATCCCTACACAAGGGTCATTATAACCAAAACAACATTGTATGCTATTTACACGGCTACGAGTATGATGTTTGCTCTGGCAAGCTCACGTACATGAAATCTTGGAAGCAAAATGATGCATGGGTGGAACAAAATCCGGAATGGAGAAAGTCAGGAGATTTGATAATGTACGAGGTTGTAGTCAAATCAGAACTTGTTTATGTGAAACTTGGCTGAGCCACGTCTCATGATTTTTATCATGGCCTGACTAAAAATACAGGATGCGCAAGGCAGTGCTTCTTGTAGATGACAGTCAAGAGTCGTCAAATGCAAAAAATCTTCTCAAGGCATCTAATCTGGAATACGTAGAGTATCACATTAAGAAATTTGAGGAGAGCTGTTGTGGTGAGATTCCAACCACTCGGGCACCATCAATTTTTGCACCCGATGGTGTATACAAGGGAATTGACGGTGTAAAAAGATACGTCGAGATTATGAATGACTATGAAGAAAAAGAAAGCGAGAGCGCATACTGGTAACTGATATTTGAAATGGTTATAACAGGTTAAATGAAAGTTTCTTCGTGGACCCGTAGCACAGCTTGGATAGTGCAGTCGCTTGCGGAGCGACAGGTCGTGGGTTCGAGTCCCCCCGGGCCCGTATTGCATGTGACTACGAGCCCCGGCTATTTTTGATCAAAATTTTGTCATTTGGTAGTGTTGCAAGGTACTGCCAGCCTTCCGTTATCAGTCTTTCAAACTCTTCGACGGTTACAATCTTTTCTTTGCTGACGTCTTCGTCTTTTTTCTGCACGACTTCAAGGTCTAGGAATTCCTGACTTCTTCGAAAAGACTCTCTCATCTCGTCTGTGAGTAGTTTTGGAAGTATGCTCTTGTTTGTCGTGTATTTTGCTTCGATTGATCCCTTGTGCCCCATAAAGAAGACACGAAAGTCATGTGCTATCTTCCCTCTTGACTCTGCGATTAGCAGTTGTGTATCAAAGAAGGCACGTAGAACATACGGTCTCCACATGAAGCGAGGTCTCATCGATTCTCTTACCTGTTGTCCAATTACTGCTGTAGTCAAGAATTTCTTGCTCTGATGTCTTCCCCGATATGTCACAAGTTTCAAAGACGGTGCAATCACCGGACTTTCAAGATTCAGTGTTTCACCAGATGCCAGTCTTTCATTCAGATACGCAAGTATCTTTTCTGCGCCAGATTCTGTTATGAAAGTAAAGTAGCTGTGGCCTGCCTTTGATAGTGTCTTTCGAACTATGATTTTAGGTGGTATCACTTGAAATCTTGCGATTCCAAGCACTATGTCCAGCTCTGGCAGATCCCTTATCATCAGTCCGTCTGTTGCGTCATGGTTTCCAATTACTTCGGGTCGCAGTCCTGCCTTTCCTATCAGTGCCATTATCGCGCCAGTTCTAAGATTTGCTCTGTTGAACATCTCTTTGAGTTCTGTCTCGTCTGGAACCCGCTCGTTTGCAAGCGAAGGTGTCGAGTCTACGTTTGCAATTCTTATCTTTCGCTTTACCTCAATGTCAAAGTGGTGTAGCCACGATTTTACTGCCGTCACTATTGCCTTGATGTATTGAGGTGCGCTTTGTTGCTTTTCCATTGTAGTGATGGTGTCTTCTATTAGATTTGCAACTGCACGCGAGTCCTTTTGACCCAGCTCGACTAGCTCCATCGGGGTTATCTTGTTGTTCTCGCAGAATCGACTCAGTTTTCGTAGCCTGACGTCTGCGGTTACAAGACTGCTCCTTGATAGGTTGTCGTACCATCTCTTGATGTCTTGGTTTGAAAGAAGGCTGTCTTTTTTGGTAGGTCTTGATCGTTTCTGTTTTGCAGATGTTGTTAGTTCTGTACTATATGTCATGTTTTTTCCCACATCAGACCGTTTATAGCGGTCCTCATCAGGTATAGCAAAAGACATTGCAGTATTTACCCTTTCCACGTTTCCTGATGGTTCTTGCAGATCTGCGTTAACGCTGATACCTTCGCTGGTCACTATACGGTATACGTTGTGTATATGTAGAGTGACACAATTATTGTCCGCTTTTGTTGACAGGGATACTGTCCGCTCTAAATCATGATTTTCTCCTATCTTTGATAAAGTATCTCTTATCATTGTATACGGATGCAGGCGTCTTCCATCCT